>NZ_JAJIRR010000007.1:0-274124 GCF_025717595.1 Kinneretia sp. DJ1R-11 | reverse complement strand
CTGGACCTGGTGAACCTGCCCAACAAGGCGGACTTCAAGGCCCGGGTGCAGGGGCTGTGCTGGTGAATTCAGGCGAGTCGCCCTGGTTGAGCGAAGGTCGTTGGCGCTGGGGCCAGCGCCTCGGCTGGCTGCTGGTCTTGCTGCCGCTGCTCATCCTGCTTCCGCAGGTGCTGGGCAGCACCGACCGGGTTCGCCTGCGCAATGCTCTGGTGCTGGATGAGTCGGTCAATCCGGCCATCGACTGGCCGGCGAGTGCGCCACCGCCCAGCTTCAAGCGTGAGCAGGCGCCGGCGTCACCTGTGTTTGTCGAACAAGTGCGCAAACTCGGCTTGGCCGAATTGCCCGGCCCTTGGGAGCGCTCGCTGGCGATCGCTTCCCATCTGCTGAGCTCGGCGCCGGTGCTCACCGGTGGGCCGATCCAGAGCGATCTGCAGAGCACCTACCAACGCATCATTCAGGACGGCGAAGGGTATTGCGGCGATTTCGTGCGCAGCTTCATGGCCCTGGCCCATGCGGCCCAGATTCCGACGCGCAGCTGGGGTTTTGCCTTTGACGGCTTCGGCGGTCACGGCCACATTTGGGTAGAGATATGGAACGAGCCGCTGGGTCGCTGGCAACTGCTCGATGTCTTCAATAACGTGTATTTCAGCCGGGGTCAGGGGCCACTGTCGGCGCACGAGGTGCGCACTGCCTTGCTGGCCCGTAATGCAGAGCTGCGCATGTTGCCTATCGCGCCCAAGGCCCGCCCGGGTTATGTCGAGGAGGTCAAGGCCTGGGAGTACTACCACCGTGGCGAGACTCAGTGGTTCCAGTGGTTAGGCGACAACCTCGAGAGCTACGACCGCGAGCCGGCCGTGCGGTGGTCGGGGGCGCTGTCGCGCAGCCTGGAACAGTTTGCAGCCATCGCCATTGGCGTCTATCCGGGCATGGCAATTTGGCCCATGGCTGAGAGCCGTGACGCCCTCGAACACCTGCACCGACTCAAGAATTTGCTGCCGGTGCTGGGACTGACTTTGACCTTGGGTCTAGGTGTTTGGGTGATCAGCACCTGGCGCTTGCGGGTATTGAGCCCGGCCTTGAGGGCCTGGTCGGGGGCGTATGGCCCTGTGCTGCTGGTCGGTCCCTTGCCGCCACCCTCAGGCGGAATGTCAACGCAATGCGAGCAGCTTTTGCGTTTGCTACGGGAGGATGGGCAGTCGGTTCGCATGCTGAGAACCAACCCACCGCATCGCCCGCAGTGGGTGAGCCGGGTGCTGGTGCTTAGAGCGGTTTGGCGTTTGCTTCAGTATTCGTGTACCGCCAGTCGCGAAGTTCGGCGTGCCCGGCTTGTGCACATCATGGCCAATTCAGGATGGGCTTGGCATCTGTTCGTTCTACCAGTCGCAGGATTGGCTTTGTTGCGTCAAGTGCCCGTCATCATCAATTACCACGGCGGTTTGGCAGACGAGTTTCTATCGAGCGGGCCGCGTCATGTACGAGCCTTGCTGCGTAGAGTTCAGGTTTTGGCTGTGCCCTCGGTCTTTTTGCAGCGTGTGTTTGCCAAGCATGGCTTGAGCGCTGAGATTATTCCCAACATCATCGACCTTTCTCGCTTCAAGGCCAAGACCCCTGCGGTCGCTGCGAGCGCGCCGCTGCTGCTGGTGGCGCGCAATCTGGAGCCGATCTACGACAACGCCACGGCAATCCGTGCGTTTGCTCGCGTGCTCGAACAGTTCCCGGCGGCGCGGCTGATCGTGGCCGGGGAGGGGCCGGAGCGCGCCGCCCTGCAGCAGCTGTGCGAACAACTGCAGATCGCCGCTGCGGTCGAGTTTGCCGGGCGTGTCAACAATTCCGACATGCCTGCGCTCTACCAGCGCGCCGACTTGGTCCTCAATGCCAGCACCGTGGACAACATGCCCATCTCCATCTTGGAGGCCTTCGCCAGCGGGGTGCCGGTGGTGAGCACCGATGCCGGTGGTATTCCCGACTTGCTGGAGTCGGGCCGCACTGGCCTGCTGGTGCCCGTCGGCGATGCCGATGCCATGGCGGCCGCGGCCTTGGCGGTGCTGAACGATCTGCCGCTGGCTCAGCGGTTCAGTGCGGCCGGGCAGGTCGAAGCCCAGCGCTATGCCTGGGCCGCGGTCAAGCCTTTGTGGCTGGCGGCTTATGCCAAGGCGGGTCAGCCCTTTGGTGCACCAGCGGCGCCGGTGCCGTCTGCCACTGTTTGAGATCTTTGAATCGTGAATCTCTACACCGATCTTTGCGCACAGCTTCTGTTCCCGCTGCACGAGGCCTTGAAAGGTCATGACAGTGTGGCCCGGCTGCGCCTTCTGGAGCACAGCCAGTGGTTGGCGCCGGCCGAGTTGCAGGCCTTGCAACTGGCCCGTCTGCGCGACTTCCTGGGCGATGTGGGGCGCCATGTGCCTTACTATCGCCAGCTTTTCAAGGAGCTCGGCTTCGACCCGGCAGCCCTGCAAAGCTTGGCCGATCTGGAAAAGCTGCCGCGCCTGGACAAGCCCTTGATCCGAGCCCATCAGGATGCGCTCAAGGCCGAAGACCACGGCGTTCTCAGCCGCTACAACACCGGCGGGTCCTCGGGCGAGCCCCTGATCTTTTACATGGGCAAGGCTCGCAAGAGCCATGATGTGGCGGCCAAATGGCGCGCCACGCGCTGGTGGAATGTTGACATCGGTGACCCCGAGATCGTGGTCTGGGGCAGCCCGATCGAGCTGGGCGCGCAGGACCGTGTGCGCCGCCTACGTGACGGGCTGATGCGCAGCCATCTGCTGCCCGCTTTCGAGATGAGCGAGGACAAGCTGGACGCCTTTGTCGCCGACATCCGCCGCATCCGACCGGCCATGCTGTTTGGCTACCCGTCCAGCCTGTCCCTGATCGCGGCCCATGCCATGAAGCGCGGCGTGAGCATGCGCGATCTCGGCATCCGCGTGGCCTTTGTCACCTCGGAGCGGCTCTACGAAGAGCAGCGCCGTTTGATCTCGGAGGCTTTCGCCTGCCCGGTGGCCAATGGCTATGGCGCGCGCGATGCGGGTTTCATCGCCCATCAATGCCCGGCCGGCAGCCTGCACATCAGCGCCGAGGACATGATTGTCGAAACCCTGGACCCGCAGGGCCAGCCGGTGGCCGAGGGCGAGATCGGCGAGATCGTCGTCACCCATCTGGCGACGCGCGATTTCCCCTTCATCCGCTACCGAACCGGCGATATGGGCGTGCTGGGCAGCCAGCCCTGCAGCTGCGGCCGCGGCCTGCCGGTGTTGAAAGAGGTGCATGGCCGCAGCACCGATTTCGTGGTGGCGCAGAACGGCACCATCATGCACGGCCTGGCCTTGATCTACACGGTGCGCGATCTGCCCGGCGTCGAGAAGTTCCGCATCGAACAGCTGAGCCTGGATCACACCCAGGTGCAGGTGGTGCGTAACGCTGAATTTGATTCGGCTGGCGTGCAACGCATCGAGGACGACTTCCGGCGCCGGCTGGGTGCGGCGGTGCGCATCGAGGTGCTGCTGGTGGATGACATCCCCGCCGAAGCCTCCGGCAAATTCCGCTACGTGATCAGCCGCGTCAAGGCTTTTTCATCTTGAGCTCGGGCATGCCACAAAACCCCGGCCATTGGAACGACACACTGACATGCTCACGAAACTTGCCTACAACCTGCTCTCGCCCGCCGGCGCCCGCGGGCGTTTGACTGCCCTCATGTTTCACCGCGTTCTGCCTGAACCCGATGCCATTTTCCCCGGCGAGGTGGACGCTGCGCGCTTCCGCGAGATCCTCGGCTGGCTGAAGGACTGGGCCCATATCATGCCCCTGGACGAGGCGGCCGAACGCCTGGCCAGCGGAAGCCTGCCAGCGAGAGCCTGCGTGCTGACTTTTGACGATGGCTATGAGGACAATGTTTCGGTGGCCCTCCCCATCTTGCAAGAGTTCCGTATGCCGGCCGCCTTCTTCATCGCCACCGGCTTTCTCGGCCAAGGGCGCATGTGGAACGACCGCATCATCGAAGCCATCCGGCATGCACCGGTGGGCACGCTGGACCTGAGCGGCGTCACCGGCGATGAGCGCTCACGCTTTCAAATTGGCGAAGCCGGCAGCCGACGCCAGGCCATCGAGGCGCTGCTCGGCGCCATCAAGTACCGTGCGCCGGACGAGCGCCTTCAGCGCGTCGCTGCCATTGAAACCCTGTGCGGCGGTGCCCACGATCAGGCTTTGATGATGGGCGATGCTGGCATCCGCCAGCTGCATGCCGCCGGCATGCAGATCGGTGCGCATACGGTCAATCACCCCATCCTGGCCACGCTCGATACGGCCGGCATGCGCCGCGAGATCGGTGACAGCAAGGACTATCTTGAAGCCGTGCTGCGTGAGCCGGTGCGTTTGTTTGCTTACCCCAATGGCAAGCCGGGCCAGGACTACAACGCCGACAGCGTGGCCCAGGTCAAGGATCTGGGTTTCCTGGCCGCGGTGAGCACGGTCTGGGGCGCGGCCCGCCAGGGCGACTCGATGTTCGAGCTGCCCCGTTTCACGCCCTGGGACACGAGCCGTTTCCGCTACCGCAGCCGCATCGTCGAAAACCTGATCCGCCACTGAGGCCCGCATGACCGACTTGCGCCGCAGCCAGCTTTCTACCGCGGCGCGTGCCGCGCTTGCGCCTTTTGGACGCGCATCGTCCTGTCGCCTCGGGTCGCGCGTGGGCCTGTGTGGTGCCGTGCTGCTGCAGGCACTGGCATGGCCGAGTCAGGCCGTGGCGCAGGTGCCGGCCAGCGTAGGGCCTGGCTTGGTGGTCGGTGATGGCGAGGCGGGCCCGAGTTGCGCCTTTCTCACCGGCATGGGCGAGATCCGATGGCAGCACCCGGGCGGGGACTGGATCGATACCCAGGGCAAGCCGCAGGGCGATCGTGCCTTCTCGCAGATCAAGCTGCAGCGCGGTATGGGCCGGCCCTTTGTGGAGATGGACCTCAGCAGCCTGGTGCAGCGTTGGCAGTCGACGCCCAGCCTGCCACGCGTGGTCTTGCTGCGCGCCCTGGGTGCGGCCGGGGCCGGTGACATCGTCGACTTCCACAGCAAGGAGTCACCCGACCGAGCCGCCCGTCCCATGCTCAAGCTGGAGTTGGACGACGGAAGCCGCCTGCGCCTGAGCCCTGCGGCCGACACCTTCACCGATTGCAGCAGCTTGAGCAGCCTGGGCCAGCGGCCGGAACTCAAGTTGGGCGGTGGCCGGCATGTGCTGTTGCGATTCGACATCCCCGAGTCGGCCAAGGTCAAGAAGGCGGTGCTGATGCTAACTTCAGACCAGCAGTACGGCAGCGCCTTTATTGACATCGGCAGTTTCGCGCTGTATCCCTCTTTCGTCAGGCCCGCTCAGCTGCAATTGGGACTGGCTGCCAGGTACCCAGGGGACCGAGGCATTGCGGCCCACCCTGAGGTCATGTTCAGCGCTGACTTTGAAGCCTCGGACTGGCTACGCCAGTTCGGCGAACGGGTCCTGCACGGCGATGGTGCTGCAATCGCCGCGAACGATGTGGCCCCAGGCTTTCAAGCTTTGTCTGGCCGTGCGCTCAAGGTCCGCATCCCCAAAGGCCAGAACCTGGGCCTGGATTTGCGCTACAAGTTCAGCGCTCACGGGCAGTCCGAGCCGGAAGAGCTCTACTTCCGCTACTACCTACGCCTAGGTCGCGACTGGCAACCCGTGGTTGACGGCGGAAAGCTGCCCGGCATCGCCGGCACCTATGGAAAGGCTGGCTGGGGTCGGCGAAAGGCCGACGGCAGCAATGGTTGGTCGGTACGCGGCGGCTTTGCAAGGCGTCCGGCAGGGGACCGTTTGATGGCCGAACTCAATGCCTTGAATTTTTACGTTTACCACGCCGACATGAAGGACGAGACTGGCGACCCTTGGGACTGGTCGCTGGGGCCTACGGGTCTGGTGCGCAATGAGCGCTGGTACTGCATCGAGCAGCATGTGAAGCTCAATCAGATCGGTAAGTCCGACGGGCTGGTCGAGGCTTGGATCGACGGCCAGCAGGTCATGAAACGCAGCGGTGTCCGCTTGCGCGATACCAAACGCCTGGCTATCGAGGAGGTCTGGTTCGATGTTTTCCATGGAGGCGTCTCACCTGCTCCTCAGGACATGCATCTCTTCATCGACAACGTCGTGATCGCACGCAGCTACATCGGCCCGATGCAGCAAGTTGCACCGTCCGCCCGGCCCTGAGGCATTCATTCAATGCGCAGGTAGTGCGCTGCCCGTGGCTGCTGCGGAGGGCGAGCTTGATTGCGCTTGGACCTTCTTCATCATGTGATCGGCGATCATTACGATGGCGCACAGGTAGTAGGGAAGGTCAAAGTGGACCAGGGTCAGGAAGGCGCCGCCGACTGCGAAGCCGAGTAGGCTCGCTTGTGCCATTCGCATCAGCAGTGGTAACCAAGGCGCCAAGTCAGGGGCTTTGGCCGCAGCGCTCGAAACTGCGCTTGCTCGTGTCCAGGTCACTACTCCGAGCAGAAGAAACAGGGCCAAGCCAGGAAAGCCATGCTCACCCAAGGCTTGGAAATAGATGCTGTGTGCTACGAGCACTTGGCCGCCCGCGAAGTCATATCCACCCACTTCAATCGCGGGGCCATAGAGGCGAAACACCAGTGGGTTGTCAGTTCCAAAGCCGGCGCCCACCAAGGGTCGATCGACCGCACAGTTCCACAAGGTGGTCCAGGTATACAGCCGCGACATGGCCGAGCCGTCGGCTTGAAAATCCTGGATCGTGTTCATTCGTTTGTTCCAGCTGTCTGGCATAAACACGATGGCCACGCCCAACACCATAACGATTGCCACCAATGTCAGCACGGGGCGGCGGCTCTTCAACCCAAGCATACATGCCATGCTGACAATCGCGAGCAAGGCCCCGCGTGATTGCGTCCCTAACACGCATAGCATGGTGACGAGACCCGAGAACAGCAAGCCACGCCTCAGCCACTTCTTTTCAGTGATTTGATAAAGGTAAAAGAGCAAGGGCAAGATGACCACCAGGGCAACGCCAAGCTCATTGTTTCCCTCGATAACTCCGCCCGATGGACCCCAAACGCGACCGCTACCTCCACTGGCTATGGTGAACAGGCCACCTTTCACGCCGTAAAACGCAAGTGAACCGACCAGTGTCCAGACCAAGACCTCCAATTGTTTGCGTTCGTGAATCAATGCAACCGCCAACATCACCATGAAGTGGATTTTCAGCACCGTCACCAATTGAGCGATGACTTTGTCTGAGCTGTTCAAGGCAAAGATCGAGGTGACGAACATCCATCCGATGAAGAGCAGGTAGACCGTCTTCACACTGCTCTTCGGCCAGGCCATCTTGGGCCGCATGGCGACGATGCCGATCAAGGTGCAGATCGCCACGATCATGGCGAAGGGCAAGCCCCGCGCAAAGCCATAAGCCAGGCGATAGGGAATCATCATGGCCAGCCAGACCCAGACCACAGTGCCGGTCCAGGGGCGTTTGATCACCATGGGCAGCAGGCCCAGGATGATCATGGTGATGATGATGTCTCTCATGGCTTCGGCCGGCTGCAGCGTGCGCGTGTGGGGTTCACGGTCGGGGGGGGGGCGGGCCCGCGAACTCAGTTTCCTTGGAGGCGGTAGTTGGGCTTGTGCTGCTCCAACCATTGCTCCAGCATCATCAAGATCCAGACCATTTCGCCGTAGTAACCGGGGTAGGCAGGCAACTGCTCGTTGAGCAAGGTGTGGATGTAGTCGGCGCGCACCAGGCCGCGTTCGACCAGGGAATCGAGTGAGCGCCGTGCCAGTTTCTGAAGGCCCGGATTCTTGACCGTCCACACGCCGAAGGGCAGGCCGAAGCCTTGTTTGCGCTTGGTGATGATCTCGTCGGGCAGGAAGCCTCTCAGCGCCTCCTTGAAAAACCAACGCAGCTTTTGGCCGCGCAGCTTGAAGTTGCTGGGCAGTTGCAAAGAGAAATCCAGCAAGCCTTGGTCCAGCATTGGGAAGCCCACCGACACACCGGCCAAGCTGGTGGCGGCCCGCACCTTGGGTAAATCGCTCTCGCCCAGGGTGTAGCGCCAGTCATAGGCCAGTTCGCGGTTGAGTTCACTGCAGGGCTGTGGGGTGGCGCGCCAAGTTTGGCGTTGGTGTTCCAGCGGAGCATCCAGATCGAGCTGCTGCAGCAGGGCGGGGCTGAGCACCTGCTCCGGGCCCACCCGGGTGATCAGGTTGTAGTTGCGCAGGCGGTCGGGCATGGGCTGCTTGGCCTGGCGGACATAGCTGCCCGCCTTGCGCACCAGAGGGATGCGGCTCAAGGTGCTGTTGCCAACGATGGGCTCAATCAGGCCGGCGCGCAACACGCCCGGCACCTGGTCGTAAAAGCCGAACAGGCGCTGTGTGGCATAACGCGAATTGCCCCCGTACAGCTCGTCGCCGCCGTCGCCCGCGAGCAGGCGGCTGACACCATCCTCCTTGGCCATCTTGGCGCAGTAGAAGGCGGGCAGCACCGAAGAGTTGCCGAAGGGCTGGTCGAGATGTCCCGCCATGGCCGGAATACTGCGCACCAGGTCGTCGGGGGTGACGTAGTACTCGTGGTGTTCAGTGCCGAAATGGCGCGCTGCCAGGCGCGCGTATTCCATTTCGTCATAGCCCTCTGCATCGAAGCCGATCGAGTAGCTCGCCACGCCCGAAGGGCTTGCGCGCATCAGCATGCCGGCCACCGTCGAACTGTCGGTACCGCCGCTGAGAAAACAAGCGGCCTTGCTGCCATCAAACTGACGCTGTACCGATTGCTCCAGCAGGCGCAGAAATTCCTGTTTGCCGGTTTCAAAACTGAGAGAAGCGTTTTCGCGGAACTCGGGCTGCCAGAACGGTTGGACCTCCAGCCGGCCTTGGTCGAACCAGGCGTAATGCCCAGGCGGCAGGCGATGGATGCCTTTGTAAATGGTGCGAGGCGAAGGAATGCAATGAAAGTACAGGTAGTCGAACAGGGCCTGAGGGTCGAGCTCGGTGGCCTCGTCGGCCAGGGTATCGGCCCGCTCGGCAAAAAGCAGCTGGCCCTCGATCACGCGGTAGCAAAGGCCATAGGTGGCAAAGCGGTCCTGCGCCATGAACACCTGGCCTTGCTCGGTGTTCAGGGCCACGGCAAAGTCTCCTTCGGCACTCTGCGCAGCCGCCGCCGGCCCTTGCTTCAGGGCCTCCAACCATGCGTGCTCCAAGCCCGCCGAAGCCTGGATCGTTTGGATGCCGGTGGACTTGAAACGGGGCTGGCCGAGCACAATGGCTTGAGGCGAAAGGGCGGTTGTTTCCATTGGTGACAATAAGAAAGTGTGAGCGCGGCTTGGTTTTGGCCGAAAGGCGTGACTATAGTGGTCGGGCCCGGGTACTTGGCAACTCAAGCAGGGCGTCCTGGGAAAAATGTGCACGCGCACGGTCTATGGGAAGCAAAGTTTTGAAACCAGAGAATGATTTCATGGGTCCAGGTGAAGAGACCGCTGCGGACGCTGATCGTGAGCGCGCATGGGACGAGCGCCGAGCTTTTTTGCGTTCCTCATTGGCTGCATTGGGTGGCATGTCCTTGACAGCTTGCGGCGGTGGTGGTGGCACTGGGGGTGATGCCGTTTCAATACCTGTTCCGACGCCGGCCCCAACTCCGATACCGGATCCAAGTCCAGCACCCTCGCCGACACCGGCTCCGAAACCTGCTCCGGTACCAGCGCCTGCCCCGGTACCCGCACCGACCCCTTCTCCTGTTCGTGGGCAATTGCCCCAATTCCTCAGCTTCGACGGCGGGAGTGGCCCCAACAGCGTGTACTGGAGCGAACGTCTCAAGCTCGGCTGGGTGAATCCTCGGGTCGGCGACTGGCTGGACGCCAATCGAGTGGCACAAGGTCCAGACCCGTATGCAGTTGGCAACGTGGCACTTGGTTGGGTCAATCTGGAGGTGGGGGCACTGGTCAAACGTTGGCTCGCACAGGGTGTGAATCGCGGTTTTTACCTGCGCAGCAATCAGGATTGGTCTTTCATGTTTGCCGGGCGGGAGTATTCCGATGCCAGCTTACAGCCACTGCTCGAAGTTGTGACCGACACGGGTACCTTTGTGTTGCCAAGTATGTGCAATGCGGCATGGTCTCCGACCTCCACCGCGAGTAAAAACACTCGCGGCAAATTTGAGGTTTCCAAGGGCAATTGGTGCGCGGTCGTGCAGTTCGATTTAAGTAAAGTGTCGGGCCAAGTCAGGACCGCCAGTTTCAAACTGCATTGCCTGGAATTGAAGTACCCCGGCAGTCTCTATGTCTTTGAGTTGGATCCACCGACTTTTAGGATTGGCGCCGGCAGCGGCTTGGTCCAGACAGGTATTGCCAGCAGTTACCCGGGCGACCGTGGAATCGACAAGCATGCAAAAGTCCTTTTTGCCACCGATTTCACAACCATTGATCGGACGCATTGGCAGTCAGGAAGCATGGCTCAGGGCTACAGCCAAGAGATTGAGTCTGCTGCCAATGGCACCTACGTCCGCGGCGTGATCGCCAAGGGGGCCCTGATCGGAGGCGATCTGGAGCGCAATGTGGTCGCCGGGGATGCCAAGGGCGTGCCGGCTGCTGTGGAAACTCGGCTTTTCGCTCGGTACATGGTGTACCTCGAAAAAGACTGGGGCTCGGCGGTTGACGCAAACAAAATGCCGGGCTGGGATGGCCGCTTCGGGTGGTGGAATTCTGCCGGTTATTGGCAATCTACAACGGGAAATGGCGGCTCCCCAGGTTCAGGAAAGAAAACTGCGAATTCGAGTTCGACCGGATGGGTTTACGAGGGAAGCTCCATGCGTGGGCTTGGTGGATCGTCGAGCAACGACGGGAATCCCTATGACTCGCTCTTTACCGTCGCCAACTATATGTACCACTTGGATCAGCCGACCAATTATGGCGAGGTGTTCTATTGGCCAGGCGTGATGCTGAGCAAGGAGCGCTGGTTCTCGATCGAGCATGAGATCGTCATGAATACCATCAGCGGTCCGTTCGATGCTTTGGGAAATGGCGTGGCCAACCGGGACGGGCAGTACCGGGTCTGGGTCGACGGCGTATTGGCCTGGGAGCGCAAAGATTTGCGCTGGCGTCGTCATCCGGAAATGGGCATCCAGGGTTTCTGGCTGGATTGGTACCACGGTGGCACCCTAGCTGCAGCGGCCGATATGCACTTCCGCATGAATTCTGTCGTGATTGCGCGTGAGTACATCGGTCCGCGCAGCTAGGCCAGGGCCCGGGGATTGAGCGGCTGGAAGCGTCAGCCCAAGCGCAATACCTGAAGCCGCTCCGTGGTGCTGCTCACGCGCAAGGCGATATCTTTTTCTCCCAGTCGAGCGAGCCGGAAGCGGCCCCAACTGCCATGTCCGGCGCCGGCCAATGCGGCAGGCCCGGCTTGTCTGCTGACCCGCCAATTTGTGCCGTCCAAGCCGTCAATCCGGTAAAGGCCGCCGTCCTTGGCATTGCTTTGTACCCATAAGCAGGCACGTGCGTGGTCGTACTGCAGGCCCGCGTTCGCCAGTGGGCCGTCGTCGGCCAAGCTGATGCTGTTGAAATCCAGGTGGGAGCCGTCCGTGGAGCTCAGGCTCAGGCGCTCGTGATAGCTCGTCCAGTTGCTGGCCTTGGCATCCAGAGCTTGACCGTGACGCAGCCTCACGCCCATGGCATCTCCGAAAATGGAAACTTGCTCGCGACGCTCGCGCATCAGGGTCCAGGCCCGATTTGCATAGGGCAGCGCCGTGCTGGAGCTGTAGGCATTGAACTTCAGCTGACCCAGGCTTTGCGCGCTCCAATCGGTGGCTTCATAGGCATTCAGATCAAATTTGAAATGTGCAAAGCTGTCGTGCGGACCGTAGATGGCGCTGCCATCTAGAAAAGCCGCACTGTAGGACCAGCTGCCGGTGGCGTTCAATGGGTTGAACCAATGGGCACTGGAATACTGAGCCAGATCCAGGTTCACGATCGCACGGGCACTGCCGGGGTAGAAGAGTCCGCCTGCAGTTGCCCCTGCGCCTGGCAGGCCGGGTGGGATCCAGACCAGACCGTCATAGGTGTGGATGGACGCGGGTACGCCGTGGCGCAGGGGCATATTGGTCGAATTGCCTGAGGACTGGGGAACGATCTTGCCCTGGCTGAAGTCCCAGCTCTGCACCGTATCCAGCGGTGATCGGTTGACGACCCGCTTGAACCGCAGTTGCGCAGCGTACAAAGCATAGATACCGGTTTCGCACTCGTGAGCGTCGCCATGCCCGCCTCCGCTGATGTACATCACCTGGTTCTGGTGATCCCAGGCCGCGCCGCCCCAGGCGCCAATGATGTTGGGGCTGCCATCTCCGCTGCTGGCCTTGGGCTTGGGATAGCGCGGTGTCTCGATCACCGAGTCAAGGACGGCGTCGGCGACAAATAGCCAGCGCATCGCGGGCAATTGGCCCCAGTCACTGATCAGAACTTGTCCAGCCTCATCGCGGTTGGGCGTCCAGATGCTGCCCTCCAGTTGAAGCGCCGGCGCCGGCGTCGGGACTGGTGCTGGTGCTGGTGCTGGTGCTGNGCTGGTGCTGGTGCTGGTGCTGGTGCTGGTGCTGGTGCTGGGCTGGCAGCCCCGCCACCACAGGCCGCCAGATTGGCTGCCAAAGCGGAGGCGCCTCCAAGGCCGATTGCGGATTGAAGAAATTCCCGTCGCTGCAGGTTGCGGCTCATAGCTGTTGATTCCAAGCAAGTCGGGACAGAACGCTGTGGTTGTGCAAGCTACGGGGCACTTCGGTTCAGCGCGAAAGCGATGGCCTGACTCCACAGCCGGGCGGCTTCGTCCAAGCCCTTGCTGGAGAAATGACAACCGTCCCGGCGCAATGTCGGGCCGGCAAGCTCATCGGTGTCCGGACCGAGGAGCAACTGGCTGTGCTCTTGCGTCAAGGTCTGCATTGCCAGACGGATATTGTTCGCCTTGGCCGCCAAAGTCCCAAGCTTGTTTTCAATGCCGTTCGTTTGCTCGAAACGACAGTGGGTTGAGTGGGCGAGCAAAACAGGGGCCCGCAAGCCATCTCCCTGCATCTGACGCAACAGATCGCCCCAGCTTCGCTGGTAAGCGTTGGTCGAGGTGCCTGCCAGCACATCAGCTTCACCCTGTTGCCAGAGCACCAGATCGGGTGTCCAGCCTGCCTTGCTCAGCGCTTGAAGTTCTTGCCGCAATGCCTGGTTCAATGGGCTGCTTGGTCGAGCCCAGTCGTCGATCGTGGTGGACTGGATCGCCAATAGTGCGATCTCGGGGGGGCGAGCCAAGCCTTGTAAGCTCAAGGCGGTCGGCAAACGACTCCAGATGCTGGCACCGTCGCCGCTGGCGCCCGGCAAAGGGTCTTGGGCATTGATGCAGTCGCCGCCGATCCTCATTTGGACCGTGGCTTGTTTCGCACCGAGCTCCACACGGGGACCGTGATTGCCCGCATTGGACTGCCCCAGGATCAACAGCTTGAGCGGTACGGCTTCATCGCCGGCGCATATGGTGTTGGTCGGGGCGACACCGACTCGATGTGCCAGCTCATTGACCAGCCAGGAATCGCGCCGACCTTGCTGCCGCAGTTGCAGAGCGTACCAAGTGGCCAGCGTGCCAATTGCCGTAAGGAGCAGCAGCCATGCCGACCTTCGCTTGCCAAGGCGCCAGCGCGAAGCAGTTCGCTCAGGGTCGTGCGTGTGATCCAATTTTGGCGTCAAACGGAATGAGCCGAGCGGCCTGGCGAGCTTTGCCGCAGCGTCCAGCGGCGCCGGATGGCAGCCATGGCCGGACGTTCGACCATATGGGTGACTGCATGTGCCAAGGCAAGGCTGAAGGCCAGTGCCAATGCAATTGTGAGATCGGTGGGCATCCCCCGGGCCAGCATCTGGTTCATCAAGACCCAGCCGATGTTCTCATGCAGCAGATACAAGGGGTAGGAGATCGCTCCGAGCCAGCCCAGCAGTGACCATCTCAGCAGCGGCAAACGTCCCAGGGCCGCAGCGTGGACCAGGACGGCAAAGACCGTAGCCAGCAAGGCCATCGGCCAGCCCTCACCCCAGCCGATGCAGAGCAGTGCCAGCAGCACGGAGCCCGTGATGCTGCGCTTGAGGCTCGTTGCCGGCGCATGTGAATTTGCGGCCAACTGGGTGAGTTGACGAACACAGATGCCAAGGGCGAACCAGGGCGCGGTGCTCAGAAACAAGGTTCGATGAAAAATCCAAGGGAGGTCAATGGAAAGAAATTGCGCGCAGGCGAGGTAAATGAGCCTGAGCGAGAGAAACATGGCGATGGCGCGATGCACAGCCGACAAGCGCCCGACTCGGTACAACGTGAACATGGCGATGTAGAACAACATCTCCACTTCAAGCGTCCAATAGACCCCGTCCACATGTGGGACATGGGCAAAGCCATGGAGCATCAGTAGATTGGCCGCGGCCTGCCAGGCGCTGACTTCCTTGCCGGGCAGACCAAAGCTGCTGACCACAGCAAAAGTCAGTGCAATCGCCAGCCAGTAGGACGGAAACAGGCGGCTGAAGCGCGAGACCACGAAATCCATGGGCTGCCGGCAGCGGTCCAGGGTCATGAAGATGACGAAGCCGCTGATGATGAAAAACAGATTGACCCCGAGATAGCCCCAGGGCACCGAGAAACTGGCGCTGGTGACTGGGGCAAACAGCTTTTGATGCTGGGCGGTGTAGTGGAACAGCACGACGGCCAGTGCCGCCAGGCCCCGCAATGCGTCGACCTGGTCCAGGCGCACCGAGGACGCGGGTGCCGTGGATGGGGGCGTGGAACTCATGCCGTACGCTTTCGCTGATTGATTTTCTGAACTAGTGCAGTGCCCAGGGTGCTGAACTCCAGCCACAAGGGGTGCTTGAAGGCCCTGATGGCCAAGAGCCATACCGGGATGGACAGCGCTGCCGCTGCAATCAGCATGCGAACGAAATTGTCTGCGTTGAGCGGCGCGAATTGAAGCAGCAGCCATGCCGGTATGAAACTCAGCACCGCGACCAGCGCGCTGCTTCGGCAGGCCGCAAGCAGGTGCTGCAGTCGGAAGCCCACCACCTTGTGCAGCAGCGCATGGGAGAGGGCTGCGGTCCCCAGAGCCGCCAGCAGCAGGCCCCAGCACGCACCGATCAGGCCGAAGGGAAACACCAGCGCCAAAGCCAGCAGGCGGAAACACTGGGTGGCGAACTGCAGCTTGGTCGCCAGGTCAATTCGACCCTGAGCGATCAGCATTTCTCCGGCCAGGTAATAGGGTAGTTCTGCTGCAGCGACCAAGCAGAGAACCTGTGCCAGCGGCACGCTGTCCAACCATTGCGAGCCGTAAAGAATACGGATGGCGGAATAGGCCAGCAGTCCGATGAACAAAAAGAAGGGCCAGCCGATGCCGGTCAACAAGGCCAATGCTTTGATATAGCCCGTCTTGCTGTCTTCACCGGCTCGCGCAGCGCGGGCGAAATACGGCAGGCAGATCGGCATGACGGCGCGCAAGACCGTGCGGTTGAAGATCTCCATCAGGCCGTTGGCCCGGCTGTAGAAGGCGACTGCCGCCATATCGAGCACACGACCGATCACGGCCTCAGGCGCGCTGCGGCCGGCCTGTGAGAACAGGTAGATGCCAGTCGCTTGCTTGCCAAAACGGATGACCTCGCCAATGCCCTTGAGTCCGGGCCAGCGCGGCATGCTGGCAGGCCGCATGAAGTTGGCCAGGCCCACGGTCCAGACAATGGAAGCCAGCGAAGACCAGGCCATGCTCATATAGCCCAGGCCGGCCAGGGCACAGGCCATCACGACCACAAAGCCGACGATGTTGGCGCTGATATTGATCAGGAAGATGGGCCGGTAGTTCATGTCCCGGCGAAAGCAGGCCATGGTGACCGCACCAAAAGGCACCAGCAGAAAGTTCAATGACAGCACGCGCAGCACATCGGTCACGCCGTCCTGGCGGTAGAAATCGCCCACCCAGCTGCTGCCAAAGAAGAGCAGGGCGGCCATCAGCCAAGACACACCAATATTGGCCGCGAGCGAGGCCCGGATCTTGGCCTCGCTCAGTTCTTTCTCCTGAATCAGGTACTCGGCCACGCCGAAGTCCCGGAAGGTCGAGGCCAGGCTGGAGAGCACGGCCGCCACGGCAAAGATGCCGATTTCGGTGGGGTTCAGCAGGCGGGAAATGACCAGAGTGCTCAGTAATTGCAGCACCACGCCCAGATAGTTGTCGGCCAGGGAATAGGCCAGTGAGCGGCGGACAGTGGTCATAGATGGAACAGTTTTGCAGTGCTGTGCTAGGCGTCAATTGCCTGCCGCGCTGGCGGTGCTTGAGCTTGATGGTGCGATCGAAACGGAGGCAGGGGTCGATGCCGGTGGCGAAGGCAAGCGCGAACGATCAGCAGGGGGGGATGCGTTGTTCGCGTCGCTGCCGTCGGTGGGCAACTCGGGAGGTGTAGCACCAAGCCGCTTGAGGAAGGAGCGCATTTCCGTAGATTCCGGCGCCACGCGTAGCCCCTCTGTCAGGATCTCCAGCGCTGCGCCTTTTTGTCCTGCTTTGAGCAACACTTCAGCCCAACCAATGTACGCAGGTGCGTAGCCAGGCTTGATCTGGCGCGCCGTCGCGAACCCATCATAGGCCTTGCCGAAGTCTCCTGTGCGAACGGCGGCCTCGCCGATGCGCACGTATATCTCCGGCAAAAGCCGGAAGTCGTCGGCAGCGTTTGTCAAAACATATTCGAGATCTCTGATCGCAGATGCGTACAAATGCTCACGTTGAGTTGGATTGCTGGTCGATGTAGCTCTTCTGATGCTGACGAGAGCCCAGCAATAGTGATGAACGTGTTGAAATGAGTCGCCCATACGACTGCGCCAGTATGCCCACCTAGGGTTCGTCCAGCTATAGACTGGATAGTTCAGTCTGTCCTGGCAGAAATCCGGAAGTAAGGATATTTCGCCTTTGCTGAGTTTTGCCGGCTGAGCATGTGCCGCCTGGCACATGATAAGAATTGACAAGCATATGGCCGCGCTTTGAGTAAGCCCACTTACTTGTCGGTGTTTCATGATTGCGCGAGTCATAGGGAGGCCTCACAAGGAGTGCTGCTTATCGATCAACAGGCTCAAGGAGCTCGCTGCCTTTGGAATCCTGGTTTGGCTGAAGCTTCTTCTTCAAAGATGCCAGCAATGGGCGAAGGAAGCGGATCAAACATTCACGCGCATGATCCCACATGCCTTGCGGTGTTGAGGTGTTGTACGCCATCCAGCCCCACCGTTCACGACGCTGGCTGACCCATCGTTTCTTGTATGGGTCATCTCCGATCAGGTAGTCGACTTCTCGAACACGGTCTACGTCAATTACGTGCTTCATGAGTTCTGCAGAAAGTATGCTGCCAGGAGCTAGATGCTTATAGTCTTCGTCGTAGGCTAGCTTGTAAATGTCTGCTCGTCCGTGGGCAACAATCCACAGTTGTGCAGCAATTGGGACGTCTTCAAGCCAAACCAAACCCAGTCTAAGCCAGCCGTTTGCGGCGCAAGTACGCATCAGTGATGGAATGAACTCAATATAGGGTTCGGGTTGCTTCCAACTGCGAGAGTAGACTTGGGTGTAGGCCTTCAGTCCGCGATCAAGATCTTCGGGTTGACTAATGATTTCGAGACGACCTTTTTCTTGTAGAAGTTTTTTCAGTCGCCGTCGAATAGTGCTTCGGGAGTTGCTACTTTGCAAGTCCTGGTCGTAATTGGCGCCTTCAGCTATGTTCTCAAACCAGTTTCCAAAGCAAAAATACTCATGAGTCTTCAATCCGGCTTGTCGCAAACCCTCGCCAATTAGGTGAAATGCTGCTGATTCTTGGGCCATTGGCGAGAAGCGAAGGCCGTGTAATTTTGGCAATTGGGCGAGCATCAGCCTAAACATATGGCCCATGTCTTCGGCATTTGCTTCTGGCGCCAATGCAGGGGCATACAAGGCCGTGTAGTAATTGCCTAAGGGGGCCATATGACGTCGGCCACGCTTAGGGTCAAATTCAATTCGAACCGGCAAGACAATTAGCGCATGTTCACCTTTCCGGTAAACAAAAAAACCAGCCTCGTCCTTGGCCGTCATGACGGTAGCGAGCAGGCCTTCGTACCAGTCAGCTCCAAACTGAGTCGATTCGATTTCTGCTGCCCGCATCAAAGCTAGCACATCTGCAGGGAAATCAGACGGCTTGAGATAGTGCTCAAGCCGACCTTCTGGAGTTTGAGTGCTCAACTGTCGGGCCTGCGGATTGAAAAACTGGCGCAGCTGACGGGCTGCGGCGAATGATTTCGCGATCATTGCATGACGTACCAAGCTGAGGTGAACAATGTGGCGTGAGGTGACTCCCCACGCCAACAAGTCATTGTCGGCGTTGGTGTAGAACTCAATTTTTCGACCAGGATAGCGTTCAAATAATGTCTGAATTACCAGCTGGAGAAGTATGCGTCCAGGTGCTAGCCTTGCGTGCGTTTCCTTGTAGGTTGTCTTGAGAAATACCACCGATTCACTACGTAAGATCACAAGGCGAGACGCTACCAGCGTCGACTCAAACCAAAGCTCGAAAATCAACGCTTTCTGACGCACAGCATGTTTGTACATCACTTCTCGATAGAAGTGGAATTGTTGATTGTCTGGCGCTAGTGCAGTCCCTTCTTCACCTTTCCATCCGCTTGCTTCAAGCTCGGCGTAGCGAAGCACCGCCGCCTCAATTTCTTCGGGTGCAGTTATAACTCTGAAATCCGTCTTCGTTGTTTCTTCTTGGCTGCGCCGCAGGTATCGACGCATATTGCTTGCTAACTTTTTGGGGCGATGGTTCCAGTAATCTTCGAACCCGCCAGTCATTGGTATGGATATCGTTCTCGCATGTTCGATGCGGCGAATCTTAGGGTTCGGTGATCCTGATAGCTTTGTGAATGCTGAGTCTATGCAGAGCAAGTCGATAGACCACGCAGGGGCCGGTAGGCGACGAAGTAAGTCGTGCACCATCGAAATGTCGGGCAGTAGCGATGGGGCGATCTGCGCTTGACTGGGGAGAAATGTGGCCCACAAGCCAGCCATGTGCCTATGGACTATGCACATGGCATTAACTTCGGCTTGGTCTTTGTGGATGCAGATCAGCTCATCACCTCTGGAGAAATGCTGAAGTAATGAGTTCACGAACTTGCTGCTCAGCATCGGATGATCATGGAATGAGCGGCAATTGAGCGCATCCCAGGCTTCGGCGAACTGGCCAAGTTCTCTATGAATTCTGTGTATTTGCCAGCCGTCCATGTCCTCGTTCATTTCTCTAGAATCTGACGTAAAGTAGAGGCCATCCAGGTCCACTGCGATTTGCTAATGCTTTGGTGGCAAGGCAGGTGAACAAGGCTCATGCGGTAGTGCTTCGCAGTCGGGCAATTTGAATCAACCATATTGTCCCATCTGCCCAATGGTAGGCCCGCGCGCTTGAGGGTGTCGAAATGTGTCTTGAAATCTTTCAGTAGCAGGGGGAACATATAAGGAATAGTGCCCGCCGGTAGTTCAGTATGCAATGGAGTGGCCTGGCGCAAGGTTTTGCATACCTCCAACCAATTTATGAAATTCTCTCGTCGGCGCGCTTGCAAAGCTTGGATGTTGGTGTGACGAATCAATCGGCTGGCTAGAATTGATTCCTGTGTGAGTTCATCATTTGGCTTGTAGTATGGCGATGCCGAGTCGCAAGCTTCTTCCCATTCATGCGCTTGGCTAAAGTTTGGTAAAAAATCGGCGCGGTTTGTTGATCTGGTTCTAAGCGTCTTAATTCCGAAGATATGTTGCCAAAGCACTAGGATTTCGCGCCACCTAGGTCCAGTGCTTGGAGTGTGTGTCTCGGATGAGGCGTTAGCATGATCGTGCTGTGAAGACCAAAGTAGGCCGCCTTCTGTAATTGGAAAAAACTTGTATGGGCTTGAAACAATCCAGTCCCCATGAATGCCTGCATCGGGCGCGGGATGCTGCGGACCAAGTGTCAGTATGTGGGCGCAATCTTCGATGAGGCTGATTTTTGCATCGAGGCATATCTGCTTTAATTCCAGCATATTCTCAAGCGATTGTGCAATTCCAAAGTAATGTGGAATTAGCAATGCCTGAATGCGCTGATCGCCATGTTGGTGATGCACGATATTTTTTAGTGCACCTATATCGGGCGTCAAATTTGCATTGACTGGAAAAAGTTTGATCGCCGCACCTAACCGCAGAGCGGGATCCAGCATCGTCAGGCAGTGGTAAGAGGGGGCTAACAGAGCAGTTCCTGGTCCCAGGCCTGAACGGCGCATTGCCTCGTGTAAAGCGTAGCGTCCACGCTTGAATGACTCAGTTCCCCAGGGCGACATCGCGAGGCGCGGATTCACTTGCCATTGCAGGCAAGCAAGCTCTGGTTGCGCCAGCATTGGCACCGCCGCACGCGGGAAGTTGCAAGGGCTTGCGTCAAAGCGCAGGCGACGCAAACCGGGGGTGGGCGCTTGGTTCATGACCGAGCTGAAACTTGTGCTGCCGACGAGTTGACCTTCACGCACAGCCAGGCGGCGGTCGCTTGGGCCACTTGATCGCGTGCCTGCGCGTTCGAAAACGTGTGGTCGGCCTCGGGGAAGTCGGTTCGTGTCACATGTGGGGCCTGCAGCAAGCCCTGCCATGCCGCGTCGGCCTGCGCATGCTCCAGAAATTCCTTGGCGGTCAGGTCCCGTCCGCTCAGGATCAGTAGCAGCGGGGACTTCAGCTCCGTCCAGGCCAGCGCCATTTCTTGCTGGAAGTTCATGGAGGCTGCGGCGCGCGTGCCGGCGCCAGCCCCGCGCGCGCGGCGCAGATTGCCGATCAGGTCGCGCAGCGCTGCGCCGGCCACCCGGCCGCTGAGCAGCTTTTTCCAGAACTCCGGCTGCTTGAGGCGGTCCAGGTAGTAATGCTTGACGGTGGCCTTGGCGAGGCTGGCTTCGGAACGAACCCAGGGGTTGAGCAGACACAGGCCCGCGATGCGTGGGTCGCGGCTGCGCTGCCAGTACATCAGCGCCGCTGAAGCCGCATCGCACAAGCCCCAGATGACCACGCGGCGGAGGCCGGGGTGGGCGCTTTGGAAGGCTTCAATGGCGGTGCCGATGTCGGGTGTGATCTGCTTGAAATCGTGCAAGGGTCCGCTGCTGTCGCCCATGCCACGGTGGTCAAAACGCAGCACCGGAAAGCCCTGGCGCGCCAACTCACGAGCCAGCAAGGTGAACTGGCGGTGGCTGCCGGCGCGGTACTGCGGGCCACCCACCACCACCAGCACACCCAGATCGCCCGGCGATGTTGCGGGGGCGCTCGGCAGCGTCAGCACGGCCTGGAGGGTCTGACCCTCGCAGCTAAAGTTCAAGGACTGCTGGCGGTAAGCGCTTGTCGTCACCGCATTCATGCCATCAGCTCCAGCGTGATGGGCGGCAGATCCGGCGCGTCTTCGATTTCCGTCGTCTGCCAGAACGCGGGGCCTGCCACCACAGCGCTTTGCAGGCGGTAGCCCGCGTTCGCCCATTGTTGGCTCATGGTTTGCGAAGCGGGGCTCAACTCTGGCGCCGTACGTGAGATTTCGATCCAGGCCAGATGCGCTTCGTCATTGCCTTTGCGCTGCGGCGGTTTGAGGCTGGCGGCCTCCAGGCCCTGGGCCAGTGCGGGAGGCAAGCGATAACCGGCGATTTCTACGCATTCACCGTGAGCCAAGGCTTGGCGCACTTGCTCGGCCATGCCTTTTTGCTGACCGTCCATCATGGCGGCAGCGGTTTTCAAGCGAATGAACTGCTGAAGCACCAGCTTGCCCTGGGTGCTGGGTTGCCAGAACAAGTAATGGCAAGGTTCACTCAGTGCTTCGGCCACCGCAGGGGCGAGAAGGCAGCCGGCGCGCAGGCCCCAGAGGGTCAGGGGCGCTTCAGAGCCGACCTGGGCATTCAGGTAGTCGAGGCCGAGCAGGCAGTCCTGGATCCAGCCCTGCCAGGACGCATCGGCAAAGTCGCCGTCGCTGTCGCCGCAGCCTTGCAGATCCAGTTGCAGCACGGCATAGCCGGCTACGGCCAGCGCCCGCGCTTGCAGGGCTGCCATGCGCCGGCTTTTGTTCATTTCCTCGGCGAAAGGCGGCAGGTAAAGCACGCGACCGCGAAGCGGACCCACAGGCCGGTGAAGCAGGGCATAGCGCTGGTCAGCGCTATGAGGGGCATCCAGGAATACGGCGTGCGGCGCGCTCATGCAGGCGTGGTTCAGCCGGCCAGCTTGGCGTCGACAAAGTCCACCAGCGAGCCAACGGTGGCGAAGGTCGCGCCGTCAATTTCATCGTCGTCGGTGACGATGCCCAATTGTTCTTCCAGTCCAGTGATGAGGCTGACCACGGCCATCGAATCCAGCTCCGGCACTGCGCCCAGCAGGGGGGTATCGCGGGTGAAGGTGGCGCTGCGGCCATCCAGACTCAGGACCTCGTCCAGAATCCTCAGGACATGCTTTTCTGTGCTCATTCGGCTGCTTCGGTTGTAGGGCGCGGGGATTGCGCCTGCGGGCATCGCCAGCGGCGTTGCGGCGCGCGATCTTATCAGGCCGAAATGGCGCCATTTCCCTGTGTCGGCCCCCCTGCTCTTGGGGGGCGGAGGTAGTTTTCACGCGCGGCGTGAAAACGGGGCGGCCATTCGCGTGCACACTCCCGCCTGCTCGCTTGTGACGCATGGGTGAAACAGGCTTTGGCTCCAGGCCATGCGCTACATTTTGAGCTCCTGTTTTCTGGCCTGCCTTTTTGCTTGGTGAAGCATGACTGAATCTTGTTCCGCGTCTGTTCGGGAAGCCCATTTGCTGCATGAGTTGATTCTGGTGAGCGCCGCGCGCACGCCCGATGCCCTGGCCGTGACGGCTGGCTCAAGCCATTTGCGCTACGCGGAACTGGCTGATCAGGTGATTGCCTTTAGCGCCGGCCTGATGGCCACGGGCCTGGCGCGTGCCAGCCGCGTGGGTATCTATCTGGACAAGCGCATCGAGACCGTGGTTGGCAGTTTTGGCGCGCCGGCTGCTGGCATGGTGTTCGTGCCCATGAACCCCTTGCTCAAGCCCGAGCAGGTCGGTTTCATCATGGCCGACTGCGCCGTCAGCGTGCTGCTGACCTCGCCCGAGCGCTACGCCTTGCTGCAACCCACCCTCGCGCAAGGCAGCAGCCTGAAGCACATCGTGCTCACCGAAGGCGCGGCCGCCACGCTGCCGCCGCCACCCGAGGGTGTGCGCCTGCACAGCTGGGCCGAGTTCATGGCCGCCCCGGCCTGCGCCGGCCACCGCGTCATCGACACCGATGTGGTCGCCATCCTCTACACCTCGGGCTCCACAGGTCGCCCCAAAGGCGTGGTGCTCTCGCATCGCAATATGGTGGCCGGCGCCAAGAGCGTGGCCAGCTATCTGGAAAACCGGGCGCAGGACACCTTGTTGGCTGCGCTGCCGCTGTCATTCGATGCCGGCTTCAGCCAGTTGACCACGGCCTTCCATGCTGGCGCGCGCGTGGTGCTGCTCAACTACCTGATGCCGCGTGATGTGCTCAAGGCCATGGAGCGCGAGAAGGTCACCGGCCTGACCGCTGTGCCGCCGCTCTACATTCAGCTCTCGCAGCTCGAGTGGCCCGCCGCGATCAACGAGAACCTGCGTTACTTCGCCAACACCGGCGGGCGCATGCCGCGCGAAACCTTGGACCTGCTGCGCCAGCGCGTGCCGGCCGCCAAGCCTTTCCTGATGTACGGCCTGACCGAGGCCTTCCGCTCGACCTATCTGCCGCCCGAAGAGGTGGACCGCCGGCCGGATTCCATCGGCAAAGCCATCCCCAATGCTGAGATCCTGGTGCTCCGCGAGGACGGCAGCGAATGCGCGCCCGAGGAGCCAGGCGAGCTGGTGCACCGCGGCGCCCTGGTGGGCCTGGGCTATTGGAACGACGCCGAGAAGACGGCCGAACGCTACAAGCTGCTGCAGGTTGGCGTGGCTGGGCGCGAAGGCGGCCTGCAACTGCCCGAGTACGCCGTGTTTTCGGGCGACAACGTGCGCCGTGATGCCGAAGGTTTCCTCTACTTCATTGGCCGCCGTGACGAGATGATGAAGACCTCGGGCTACAGGGTCAGTCCGACCGAGGTCGAGGAAATCCTCTATGCCACCAAGCTGGTCGGTGAGTGCGTGGCCTTCGGCGTGGACCATCCGACCTTGGGCCAGGCCATCCAAGTCATTGCCACGCCGCCGGCGGGCGCGGAAACGCTGGACCTGGCCGCGCTGCAAACGCAGTGCCGCCTGCACATGCCAGCCTATATGGTGCCGGCTGGCATCGAAGCCCAGCCCGGCCCACTGCCGCGCAACCCCAATGGCAAGATAGACCGCAAGCTGTTGTCCACCGCCTGGGTCGAGCGCCAGCAGACTTCGGCCTGATTGATCGCTGAGTCGCCACCCATTCAAAGAAGACGTTCCCGAACCCACCATGTCTGACGCCACGCCCACCCCCAAGCGCGCCCCGCTGCACGCCCCCATGACCCAGTTCCCGCAAGCGGCCGATGGTTCGCTGCAGATCGGCGGTCAGAGCCTCAGCCTGCTGGCCGAGCGCGTGGGCCAGACGCCGTTCTATGCTTACGACCGCGGCCTGTTGCGCGAGCGCGTGGCCCAGCTGCGCGCGGCCCTGCCCAAGCAGGTCAAGCTGCACTACGCCATGAAGGCCAATCCTCTGCCTGCCGTGGTGGGCTGGATGGCCGGTCTGGTCGATGGCATCGATGTGGCTTCGGCCGGTGAGCTGCAGGTGGCACTCAATGCCGGCGCTGATCCGGTCGAAATCAGCTTTGCCGGCCCGGGCAAGCGTGACATCGAGCTCCATCAGGCCGTGGCCGCGGGCGTGCTTGTCAATGTGGAGTCAGCCCGTGAGCTGCCTGTGCTGGCCGCTGCGTCCAAGCGTTATGGTCTCCCGGCCCGCGTGGCCGTGCGCGTCAACCCCGACTTCGAGCTCAAGGGTTCGGGCATGAAGATGGGTGGCGGCCCCAAGCAATTCGGCATCGACACCGAGCAGATGCCCGAGTTGCTGGCCGAGATCGGCCGTCTGGGCCTGGCTTTCGAAGGCTTCCATTTGTTTGCCGGTTCGCAGAATCTGAAGCCTGAGTCGATTTGCGAAGCGCAGCAGAAGTCATACGAGCTGGCCCTGCGCCTGGCGACTCTGGCCCCTTCGCCGGTCAAATTCCTGAATCTGGGTGGAGGCTTCGGCATCACCTACTTCCCAGGTGAACAAGTGCTGGACCTGGCCCCGATTGGCGCCAATCTGCAGCAGCTGGTCGAGCGCGCTGCAGTGGAGATGCCGCAGGCGCATCTGGTCATCGAGTTGGGCCGTTATCTGGTGGGCGAGGCCGGCATTTACGTGACTCGCATCGTCGACCGCAAGGTCTCGCGCGGCCAGACCTATCTGGTCACCGATGGCGGTTTGAACCACCATTTGTCGGCCTCGGGCAATTTCGGCCAGGTGATCCGCAAGAACTACCCGGTCACCATCGTGCGCCAACTCGGCGGCGCGCCGGTCAGCGAGCGCGAGACGGCCTCGGTGGTCGGCCCGCTGTGCACACCGCTGGACCTGCTGGCCGACCGCATGGACCTGCCCGTGGCCGAAATCGGCGATTTGGCCGTGGTGTTCCAGTCGGGCGCCTACGGTGCCAGTGCCAGTCCCGAGCATTTCCTCGGCCACCCGCGCTGCGTGGAAGTGCTGGTCTGATCTCGGTGTTCAGGCGTTGATGCGGAGCCAGGTGGTCTTCAACTCCGTGTACTTGTCAAACGCATGCAGTGACTTGTCCCGCCCATTGCCGCTTTGCTTGTAGCCGCCGAAGGGCACGGTCAGGTCGTCCTCGTCGTACTGGTTGACGTGCACGGTGCCGGCGCGCAGGGCGCGGGCGACGCGGTGGGCGCGGTCGATATGGCTGCTCCAGACACTGGCCTGCAGGCCGTAAGGGCTGTCATTGGCGAGACGAACGGCCTCGGCTTCGTCCTTGAAGCGCAGCACGCTCATCACCGGACCGAAGATCTCTTCGCGAGCGATCTTCATGGCCGGCGTCACGCCGTCAAAGATGGTTGGCGCGACGAAATAACCGCCAGTCTCGATGCGCTGCTGCTCGCCGCCGACGACAGCGCGGGCGCCCTCGCTGCGACCCGATTCGATATAGCCCATCACCGTACCGAGCTGCCCGGCGTCCACCAGGGCGCCCATCACGGTCTTCGGGTCCAGCGGGTCGCCGGCCTGGTATTTGGGGGCTTCTGCGGCCAAGAGGGCCAAGAACTCGTCGGCGATGCTGTCATGCACCAACACGCGTGAAGGCGCATTGCAGCTCTCGCCCTGGTTGAAGAACATGCTGCCGGCCACGGTCTTGGCCGCGCGTGGCAGGTCGTCGAAATCGGGAAAGACCAGGAAGGCTGATTTGCCGCCCAGCTCGTTGTAGACCCGCTTGAGGTTGCTGCGGCCCGCGTACTCCAGCATCTTGCGGCCGACTCGGGTGGAGCCGGTGAAGCCGATGGCGTCCACGTCCATGTGCAAGGCCAGGGCCTCGCCGGCCTCATGGCCGTAGCCGGGAACGACATTGAAGACGCCCGCGGGCAGGCCGGCTTCCAGCGCCAGTTCGGCCAGGCGCAGTGCCGTCAGCGGCGACTTCTCGCTGGGCTTAAGCACCACCGAGTTGCCCGCGGCCAGGGCCGGCCCCAGCTTCCAGGCGGCCATGATCATGGGGTAGTTCCAGGGCACGATGGCTCCGATCACACCCATGGGCTCACGCTGGATCAGGGCCAGAGCATTGGGGCCGGTGGGGGCAATTTCGTCGTAGATCTTGTCCACGGCCTCGGCATACCAGGCGATGCAGCGCGCCGTCGAAGGCACGTCCACCGCCAGCGCGTACTGGATGGGTTTGCCCATATCCAGGGTCTCGAGCAGGGCCAGTTCTTCCTTGGCGGCAAGGATCTTCTCTGCAAAGGCCTGTAGCACGCGCTTGCGTGCCGCAGGCGCGCGGCGCGACCAGCGGCCGTCCTCAAAGGCCGCCCGAGCCGAAGCCACGGCGGCGTCGATGTCGGCCGCCTGTCCGCGCGAAACCAGCCCCAAGCTTTTGCCGTCGAGTGGAGAGATGCAGTCGAACTGCAAGCCGGCCAGCGTGTCCCGGCGTTGCCCTTCGATCACCGGTCGGCCGTCGATCTTGAGGGCGGCGGCGCGTTCATGCCAGTTGATGGCGGCAGGGCTGGGGCGGTTCATGGTCGGGAGGCTTTCGGTGCGGAGTTCAGAGGAATCAGAATTTGACCACCATGGCCGCGCCCAGCAAGCTGTTGCTCTTGCGGAAGCTGCCGTCCTTGACCTGCTCGAACACGCTGACATTGGCGCGGTCCAGCCGGTATTCGAGCTTGAAGCTGGTGTTCAGGTCGTAGAGGTAGTTCAGGCCCAGCGACAGCGCCGTGCGTGTGGCGCCTTTCTCGGCATCGCCGAAGATCAGCTCGCCACTGTCCGCGTCGCGGCCGACGATGGCCGGGCCGATGCCGTTGCGCGGGTCAGCGCCATAACCGAGCAGGCCACCGCCATGCTTGTCGTTCTTCAGCCAGTCCAGCCGCGCAATGCCCTCGACGCGCGGCGAGAATTTGTAGGCCGCCAGGCCCGAGAGGCCCAGCCATTGGGCGGTGCGCAAAGCGCCGGTTTCCGGGTCCGGCGTGATGGCGGCACGTTTTTGCTGGCCCAGGCTCAGCTGGCCCTGCACGGTCCAATCGCCCCGGATGAAATAGCCGTCTACCTCAAACAGGTGCAGCTCGGTGTTTTTGGTGCCGCCGACCCCATTGGCTGCCTTGCCGTGCACGCCGGCAAAGCCGAAGCCTTGGAACTCGCCGCGCGCATAGTCGACCCGGTAAGCCAGCACCGGCGCCTTTTCGCCGGACGGCAACTTGGAGGCATTCATATTGGCGAGCACGGCCTTCGTGATCCATTTGCCACGGGTCAGCTCGACACCGGCGCCGGTGTAGGCGGTGGGCAGGGTGAAGTCGAACAGCAGGTTGTGGGTGATCAGCTTGTTCTGAGTCGGCGGCAAGTACTCGTAGCCTGACCAGTCCGGGATGTGGCCGGCGATCATGCGGGTCTGCAGGTCACCGAGGGGCACCGACACCGAGGCTTCCTGAACGATGCCGCCATTGCCGATGACGGCATCGGTACCGCGGTTGGGCGAGAGGGTCAGGCGCCAGCGCGTGCCGTTGTCGGTTTCCTTTTGAAAGTCCAGGGCCAAGGTGCCCATATAGGAGTTGTCGTAGTTGAATCCGTCGTTGGCGACATTGTTCAGAAACTGGAAGCTGGCCCGGTTCTGCGCCCGGTTGTAGATGTAAGTCGGCTCCATATAGCCGCTGATCTTCAGGCCCTTGGTGCCCATGGCCTCGGCGTTGTCTTCCAGGGCTTCGGTTTTGACGGCGATGCGGTTGAACTCCTGGACCTGCTGCGGTGTCATGCCCCACTGTGCCGTCGCGGGCGCCGGCGCGGCGGCTTTCTGCTCCGCGGCCTTCAGCTTGTCTTCCAACTGTCCTACGCGCTCCTTAAGCTCGCGCAGCTCTTTGAGCAGTTCTTCATTGCTCTGGGCCCGCGCGGCGCCAGGGTAGGCAGCCAGGAGAGCCAGGCTCAGTGCGGCCAGCAGGGGGGCGACAGTCTTTGCATGCGAGTGGGGTTTCATGGCATCGGCTCCTTGGTTTTGTGGGTCGGTTTCAGCCGCCGCGCTGGGCGGCCGCCATATCGAGACTGCGCCGGCGTTCGGCGCGTGCAATCAGGTAACTGGCCAGCACCACGCCCAGGGCCACCAGCACGATGATGACGGTGGCGACGGCATTGATGCTGGGGCTGACACCCAGCCGGGCGCGCGAGAAGATCACCAGGGGCAGGGTGGTGGAGCCCGGCCCGCTCAGGAAAGCCGAGAGCACCACATCGTCCAACGACAGGGTGAAGGTCAGCAGCCAGGCCGAGAGCATGGACTGCGTGATCATGGGCAGGGTGACCAGCGCAAACACCTGTAGCGGTCGAGCGCCCAGGTCCATGGCGGCTTCTTCCAGCTGCGGGTTCAGCTCGGACAGGCGGGCTTGGATCACCACCGTGGCATAGGCCATGCCGAGCAGCAGATGACCCAGCCAGATCGTCAGGGCGCCGCGTTCCGGGAAGCCCAGGGCGCGCTGCAGCGACACCAGCATCAGCAGCAGGGACAGGCCCACGATGACTTCGGGCATCACCAAGGGCGCATTGACCATGCCGGCAAACAAGGTGCGCCCCTTGAAGCGCTTGTATTTGACCAGGGCGAAGGCCGCAAACGTGCCCAGCAGCACCGAGGCGCAGGCAGTGGCAAAGGCGATCTCCAGCGAGAGCTTGAGGCCGCTGAGCAATTCGCTGTCCTGCATCAACTCGACATACCACTTGAAGGTGAAACCGCCCCAGACCGAGGGCAGCTTGGAGTCGTTGAAGGAGTAGAGGATCAGGGTGAAGATGGGCAGGTAGAGGAAGGCGAACACCAGGCCCAGCCAGCTGCGCGCGAACCACCGAGTGGCCTTGGGGCCGAGCAGGGCGCGGTTCATGGCTGGCCTCCTTTGCCGCGGCCGGCGGCCGGTCCGGCCTGGCTTTCGGCCTGGTAGCGGTTGAACAAAGCCAGAGGCACGATGATCAGCAGAATCATTACTACGGCCACGCTGGA
Source organism: Kinneretia sp. DJ1R-11 (assembly GCF_025717595.1). NCBI lineage: Bacteria > Pseudomonadati > Pseudomonadota > Betaproteobacteria > Burkholderiales > Sphaerotilaceae > Roseateles > Kinneretia sp. DJ1R-11. Next base: position 244,453 of record NZ_JAJIRR010000007.1, on the reverse strand, counting down.
GGCCATGGGCCAGTCGTTGTTAGAGAAAAACTCGTCCCAGAGCACGCGGCCTATCATCAAGGTCTGCGGCCCGCCCAGCAGCTCGGGGATGACGAACTCACCCACGCAGGGGATGAAGACCAACATCGCGCCGGCAATGATGCCCGCCTTGGACAAGGGCACGGTGATGCGCCAGAAGGCCTGCCAGGGTGTGGCGCCGAGGTCGCTGGCCGCCTCCAGCAGGCGCAGGTCCAGCTTGGCCAGGTTGGCGTAGAGCGGCAACACCATGAAGGGCAGGTAGGTGTAGACCATGCCCACCACCAGGGAGAAGGGCGTGTTCAGCAGCTTGCCCAGCGCTGGAATCATGCCGGCCGAGTAAAGCAGCTGATCCAGCCCCAGGCCGGTGATCGCTTCGGCCACCCAGCCATGTTCGCCCAGCAGGCCTTTCCAGGCGTATACGCGCAGCAGGAAGCTGGTCCAGAAGGGCAGCATCACCAGCATCAGCAGGGCCGGCTGCAGGCTGGCCCGGGCGCGTGCCATGAAGTAGGCAAAGGGGTAGCCGATCAGCAAGCAGCCCGCCGTGGTAATGGCTGCGTACTTGAGGCTGGCCAGATAGGCCTTGAAGTAGAGCTCATCCTGGGTGATGAAAATGTAGTTGCTGGTCTTGATGGCGATGCGCAGCATGCCGTCGGCATAACTGAGCAGGTCTTTGAAGTGCACGGTCTCCATCTCGGAGACACTGATTTTCAGGACGATCAGGAAGGGCAGGGCAAAGAAAGCCAGCAGCCAGGCGTAGGGCAGGGCGATGACGGCGCTGCGGCCGGAAAGCAGCTTGGCCCTCATTGGGTCAGCACCACCTGGGCCGTGGGCGACCAGTGGGCCCAGACCTGCTGGTCCCAGCTCAGCGGGTCGGCGCGGTGGCGCTCCAGATTGCTTTCGCTGACCTTGATCACCTGGCCGCTGGGCAGTTGCAGGTGATAGACAGTGAAGGCGCCGAAGTAGGACAGGTCGCGTACCGTGGCTCGCACCTGATTGAACTCGCCTTCGGGCTTCTCACTGCTGAGGCGGATCTTCTCGGGCCGCAGGGCCACGCTGACTGCCATGCCGGCCGTGCCGGTGATGCCATGGCCGACATAGTGCTGGCAGTCCGCGCAATCGATCACCACATGGTCGGGCTCGTCGACGCTGAGCTGGCCCTCCATCAAATTGACGTTGCCGATGAAGTCGGCCACGAAGCGGGTGGCTGGGGTCTCGTAGATGTCGGCCGGTGCACCCACTTGCAGGATGCGGCCCTCGCTCATCACGGCGATGCGGGTGGCCATGGTCATGGCCTCTTCCTGGTCGTGCGTCACCATCACGCAGGTCACGCCCACGCTTTCGATGATGTTGACCAGCTCGATCTGCGTTTGCTCGCGCAGTTTCTTGTCGAGCGCGCCCAGCGGCTCGTCGAGCAGCAGCAGCTGTGGCTTCTTGGCCAGGCTGCGCGCCAGAGCCACGCGCTGCTGCTGGCCGCCTGAGAGCTGGTGGGGTTTGCGTTTGGCGTACTTGCCCAGCTGCACCAGCTTGAGCATGGCTTCGACGCGGCTGGCGATTTCGTCCTTGGGCAGGCCGTCTCGGCGCAGGCCGAAGGCGATGTTGTCCCAGACGCTGAGGTGGGGAAACAGCGCATAGCTCTGGAACATCATATTGATGGGCCGGGCGTAGGGCGGCAGACCCGCCAGGTCCTGCCCATTCAAGATAATGCGGCCGCTGCTCGGCGTCTCGAAACCGGCCAACATGCGCAGCAAGGTGGTCTTGCCGCAGCCCGAGGAGCCGAGCAGGGCGAAGATCTCACCCTTGGCAATGTCGATGGACACCCTGTCCACGGCGACAGCGCCGCCGCCGAAGTCCTTGACCACGTTGTCGATTTGCAGGTAGTTGGTGGACATGGGGGGAAGAGGTGAATGGGTGAACAGGTGAACAGGTGAATCGTGAATCGTGAATCGTGAATCGTGAATGGCGAGTTCCGGGGCGGCTGCGCGAGGTTGTGGTTCACCTGTTCACCCATTCACTTGTTCACTCCTCTCGACTCACAGCCCCGTCTTGAAGCTCGTAAAGATCCGCGTCATCTGACGCCGCACATCGTTGTTGATGGCATCGGGCGCGGCCATCTTCTTCATGTCGCTGTCGCTGAGGAAGACGCTGGGGTTGTTGGCCACATCGGGCTTGACGAATTTCTTGGCCTCCTTGTTCGGGTTGGCGTAGAAGACCTTGTTGGTCAGGCCGGCGTGGACCTCGGGGCGCAGGATGTAGTTGATGAATTTGTGGGCATTGCCGGGGCGCGGTGCGTCGGCCGGGATCACCATCACGTCCATGAAGATGATGCCGCCGCTCTTGGGGATCAGGGCCTCGATCTTCTGGCCGGTCTTGCCGTCGATGGCGCGCTGGCGGGCGATGTTGATGTCGCCGGAGTAGCCCATGGCCACGCACAAGGAACCATTGGCCAAATCGTTGATATAGCCCGAGGAGCTGAACAGGCTGACATGGGGACGCACGGCTTTGAGCAAGGCGGGCACGGCGGCAAAGTCGCCGATATTCTTGGTGTAGGGCGGCTTGCCCAGGTAGTGCAGCGCGGCCGGCACCACCTCGGTAGCGGAATCCAAAAAGCTGACGCCGCAGCTCTTCACCTTGGCCATGTACTCGGGCTTGAAGATCAGGTCCCAGGCGTTTTCGGGCATGGGCATGCCACCCAGGGCGGCCTTGACCTTGTCGACATTGATGCCCACGGTCGAGAAGCCCCAGAGCCAGTTGACGAAGAACTCATTGCCTGGGTCCAGCTTGGACAGCTGGGCCTGCACTTCGGGGTCCAGGTTTTTGTAGTTGGGGATCAGGCTCTTGTCGATCTTGCGCAGCAAGCCTCCGTCGGCCTGCATCTTGGCCCAGTAGCTGGAGGGCACGACGATGTCGTAGCCGGTCTTGCCTGCCACCAGCTTGGCATGGACGATTTCGTTGTTGTCGAAATTGTCATAACGCACCTTGATGCCGGTTTCCTTCTCGAAGTTCCGGATCGTGTCCTCTGCGATGTAGTCGGACCAGTTGTAGACGTTCAGGACCTTCTCTTCCTCTTGCGCCCGTGCCGGGCCGGCCGCAGCCAGCAAGGCAAGAGCCGGGGAGAGTGCACAGACGAGGCGACGCAGGGCGGGCGACAGTTTCATGGTGTGGAGTTCCCGAAAAGTTCAGTCAATGACAGGACGAAAGGAAGGATGAAGAGAGGTATGAAAACCGGATCGACTGCGCCACAGTCTAGGCATTGGCCGGGCCTCGCCCATTGGCCAAAACCCGGGGCTGCGGTTGGGGCGGTACATGTTCACAGCCAGCCGCGCTTGCCCAGGTCCTCCAAGGTCAGGTCCAGACAGCGGCGGATCAAGACCATCATTTCGTCGATCTGGGCGCGTGTCATCACCAGCGGTGGCGCCACGATCATGCGGTCGCCGACGGCGCGCATGATCAGGCCGTTGCCGAAGCAGTGGCCGCGGCAGACCATGCCGACCTCGAGCTCGCCGTCGAAGGGCGTGGCCGTGGCTTTGTCCTTGACCAGCTGGACCGCGGCCATCATTCCGCAGCTCTGCGTTTCACCGACCAGCGGGTGCGTGTCCAATTCGGCGATGCGCTGGGCCAGATAAGGGCCGATGTCCTCGCGCACATGGCGCACCACATCTTGCTCGCGCAGCAAGCGAATATTGGCCAGGGCCACGGCGCAGGCGGTTGGGTGGCCTGAGTAGGTGAAGCCGTGGTTGAACTCGCCGCCTTGTTCGATCAGCACGCGCGCCACGCGCTCGCCCACCATCACCCCGCCGAGCGGGATATAGCCCGAGCTGACGCCTTTGGCGAAGGTCATCAGGTCCGGCTTGCTGCCCATGGTTTCGCAGCCGAACCATTGGCCGGTGCGGCCGAAACCGCAGATCACTTCGTCGCTGACCAAGAGGATGCCGTACTTGTCGCAGATGCGCTGGATCTCGGGCCAGTAGCTGGCCGGCGGCACGATCACGCCGCCCGCGCCCTGCACTGGCTCGCCGATGAAGGCCGCCACCTTGTCGGCACCGAGCTCCAGGATCTTGGCCTCCAGCCAGCCCGCGGCCTTGAGCCCAAACGCCTCGCGGCTGAGGCCGGCCGTCTCACCGCGCAAGCCGGCACCATGCTCGAACCAATGCGGCTGATCGATGTGGCTGATGTTGGGAATCGGCAGACCGCCCTGGGCATGCATGCCGCTCATGCCGCCCAAGGAGGCTCCGGCCATGGTCGAGCCGTGGTAGCCGTTCTTGCGGCCGATGATGATCTGGCGCTCGGGCTGACCCAGCACATCCCAGTGGCGCCGCACCATGCGCACTATCGTGTCGTTACCTTCCGAGCCCGAGCTGGTGAAGAAGACATGCTGGAACTGCGGCGGGCTGATCTCGGCCAGCACCTCGGCCAGCTCGATCGCCGGCGTGGTGGCGGTCTGGAAGAAGGCGTTGTAGAAGGGCAGCTCCTTCATCTGCGCCGCGGCCGCGTCGATCAGGCTCTGCTGGCCGTAGCCGACATTGACGCACCACAGGCCGCTCATGGCGTCGAGGATTTTGTGGCCCTCGCTGTCCCAGAGGTAGATGTTCTCGGCGCGGCTGATGATGCGCGCGCCTTTTCCGGCCAGGCCTTTGAAGTCGGTGAAGGGATGGAGGAAGTGGCGGCTGTCGGCCGCCTGCCAGTCTTTCGTTGAGCGGCCTGCCGTGTCCGCAAGCGGCTGGGTGTGCAAGGTGTTCATGAGTGTGTTCCTTGGATCGTGGCGTGGAGGGCGTTCAGACGTGCAAGAGCAAATGCTCGCGCTCCCAAGGCGAAATCACCTTCATGAACTCCGCATACTCGATCTCCTTGACCTCGGCATAGACAGTCACAAAGGATTCGCCCAGCACCGCCGCCAGTTCCTTCTCGGCTCGGAGCAGATTGAGCGCTTCACCCAGGCTGCGCGGCAGCTGGAAGTCGCCCAGATAGGCATCCCCCTTGCATTCGGGGCTGGGTTCGATGCGGTTCTTGATGCCCAGATAGCCGCAGGCCAAGGTGGCGGCCAGGGCCACGTAAGGGTTGGCGTCGGCGCCGATCACGCGGTTCTCGATACGGCGCGCGGCCGCGTCGGCCAGCGGTGAGCGTATGCCCACGGTGCGGTTGTCCGTGCCCCACTGGATGTTGATCGGCGCGGCCGTGTGGCGGGCCAGGCGGCGGTAGCTGTTCACGTAGGGCGCGAACAAGGCCATGGCGGCCGGGATGTAGCGCTGCAGGCCGCCGATGTACCAGAAGAACTCGGCGCTGGGCGAACCGTCTTCATTGCTGAAGAGGTTGCGGCCGGTGGCCTTGTTGATGACGCTCTGGTGGATGTGCATGGCGCTGCCCGGCTCGCCGGCAATGGGCTTGGCCATGAAGGTGGCAAACATATCGTGGCGCAGCGCGGCTTCCCGCACCGTGCGCTTGAAGAAGAACACTTCATCGGCCAGACCCATGGGGTGGGCATGGAAGAAGTTGATTTCCATCTGCCCGGCGCCGACTTCGTGGATCAAGGTGTCCACGTTCAGCTCCATCTTTTCGCAGTAGTCGTAGACGTCTTCGAACAGCGGGTCGAACTCGTTGACCGCGTCGATGGAGTAGGCCTGGCGCGAGGTCTCAGCGCGGCCTGAACGGCCGATCGGCGGCTTCAGCGGCATGTCCGGGTCGCTGTTGCGGGCCACCAGGTAGAACTCCAGCTCGGGTGCTACCACCGGGTCCCAGCCCTCGGCCTCAAACAGGCCGCAGACCCGGCGCAGCACCGAGCGCGGCGCGAAGGGCACGAGTTCGCCATTGCGGTCGAAGCAGTCGTGGATGATTTGTGCGGTCGGGTCGATGGCCCAGGGCACCAGGCGCGCGGTCGTCGGGTCGGCGCGCAAGTGCATGTCGCGGTCGTTGGGGCTGATGACGTCGTAGTAGGGGCCTTCTTCTGGAAACTCGCCCGTCACACCCATGGCCACCACCGCCTCGGGCAGGCGCATGCCGCGGTCTTCGGTGAACTTCTCGCGCGGCAGGATTTTGCCGCGCGCCACGCCGGTCAGGTCCGGCACCAGGCATTCGATCTCGGTGACGCGCTGGTCCTTGAGCCAGGCTTCCAGTTCGCTGAAAGTGAAATTGTTTCTGTCGACCATCTTGAATCTCCGTGGGTTCTTGAACCCCGCGCCGCCGAAAGCAAGCGGGGCATTGGGCGCGGGTCTTGAGGGGACGGACGTTCGACAGGAACTCTAGGTCTCGGGGTCGCGCAAGGAGTCGTGGCGGGGTTGGTGAATCTGCTCGCGGTAGTCGCGGCAGGCCCGGCCAAAGGCTTGCAGCAAGGCCATGGAATGCGGGTTGCGTTCGGCCTGCCATTCGGGATGCCATTGCACGCAGAGCGAGAAACCCGGCGCTTCGGCCATGCTGAAGGCTTCGATCAAACCATCGGGCGCGAGCGCCTCGACGCGCAGGCCCGGCGCCAGGCGTTTGACGCCCTGGCCGTGCAGCGAATTCACACGGATGCGGTCCTGGCCCAGCAAGGCCTGCAAACGGCCGCCCGCCTGGATGTGAATTTCGTGTTGATCGGCATAGGCGATCTCCGGCGGTTGGCCTTCCGGCGCGCGGTGATCCTGCAGCCCGGTCTGCTCCTGCACCGCCTGATGCAAGCTGCCACCCAGGGCCACATTGGCCTCCTGGAAGCCGCGGCAGATGGCGAACAAGGGCAGGCCGCGCGCCAGGGCTTTGGGGATCAGCGGCAAGGTCCAGGCATCGCGTTCGGGGTCCAGGGGCAAGGCCGGGTTGTGAACCGCCTCGTCGAAATGGCTGGGGTGCACATTGGATGGTGAGCCGGTCAGCAGCACGCCATCGGCCAGGTCCAGCAAGGCATCGAGGTCTTGCTCTTCGACATTGGGCACGATCAGGGGCAGGCAGCCGGCCAGTCGGACCGCATCGACGTACTTTTTGCCGGCGATATGGTTGGGGTAGTCGCCCACCATGCGCTGGCAGGCGGGCACCAGCACCACCGGCTTTCGTGGTGCTAGCGTGTTGGGCTTCTTGACCTGTGTCACAGCAGATCCTTCAGTCGGTAGTACGCCATGCCCAGCACCAAGGCTGGCATGCGCATCAGTGTGCCACCGGGGAAGGGGCGGTGGCGCAATCTGGCAAAACAATCAAAGCGGCTGGCGTCGCCCGCCATGGCCTCGGCCACCAGCTTGCCCGCCAGCCCCGTCAGGGCCAAGCCATGGCCGGAGAAGCCCTGCAAGTAATAGATATTCTGAGCGGTGCCCAGGCGGCCGAAATCGGGGGCACGGTTCATGCTGATGTCCACAAAGCCACCCCACGCATATTCCATGCCGACGTCGGCCAGCTGCGGGAAGGTCGCGTGCATGCGCGCCGCCATGCTGGCCTTGAGGTCCGGCGGCGTGCGCGTGCTGTAGCTGACACGGCCGCCGTAGAGCAGGCGTCGGTCGGCCGTGGGGCGGAAGTAGTCGAGCACGAAATTGGTGTCGCACACGGCGCTGCGCGAGGGGATCAGGGCATTCAGTCGCTCGGCCTCAATGGCTTGGCTGCAGCCGATGTAGGTGCCGACCGGCATGATGCGATGGGCCAGCTGGGGGGCGATCTGTGGCGCCAGTTCGGGCAGATACACATTGCCGGCCAGCAGCAGGTACTGGGCGCGCAACTGACCCTGGCTGCTGCGCAAGATGATCCCTGTTTGGGCGGCCGTGCCCTGTTCCAGTGCCAGGGCCGGGCTGTGCTCGAAGAGCTGCACCGGCGCGGTGCCCGGGCGACGCGTGGCGTCGCTGAGCAAGTGAGCGAGCGCGCGGCAGTATTTGAGCGGATGCAAGTGGCCCGAGGCCGGGTCATGGACGCCCGCCTGGTAGCGCGGGCTGGCGATCCAGCCGGGCAGCTCGTTCTTGGGAATCCAGCGCTGCTCATAGCCATAGACCTCGGTCATGCGCTGTTGCCAGGTCTGCAGGATTGCGGCCTTGCGCGCGCTGGTGGCCACGCTGAGAAAGCCGTCCTGCCAATCACAGTCGATGGCGTAGTCTTTGCAACGCTGACGGATCAGATCGACGGCTTCCAGGCTCATGGCCCAGATCCGGCGGGCTGTCTCCAACCCAAGCTGATGTTCGATCTCGCCGTGCTCGCAGGCCAAGCCGGCCAGGGCCTGGCCGCCATTGCGCCCGGACGCGCCGCCGCCGATCTCGCCAGCCTCCAGCAATGCCACGCTGAAGCCACGCGCGCTCAGCTCCAGCGCGGCGGAGAGCCCGGCCAAGCCGCCGCCGACGATGGCCACATCGGCCTGCACTGTGCCTTGCAGCGGCGCAAAGGCTGGGCCTTGCGGCGCGGTGGCCGCGTAGTAGCTGTCACGCGCGAGTTGGCGATCGATCTGCAGCAAAGGCATGCAAGCGTCGGGTTGATGGAAGCTCAGGCGGCGCGATGCAAGGCGGCGCGCACGGTGTCGATCAGGCGGTCGATGTGCTGCTTCTCAATGATCAGCGGCGGGCTGAAGGCAATGGTGTCGCCGGTGGTGCGGATCAAGACGCCTTGCTCCCAGCAATCGAGGAAGACCGAGAACGCCCGCTTGGCCGGCTCGCCCGGCAGCGGCGCCAGCTCGACGCCGCCGACCAGGCCCATATTGCGGATGTCGATCACGTGGGGCGCGCCCTTGAGCGAATGCAGGGCCTCGGCAAAGTAGGTCTGCATCTCGCCGGCGCGGGTCAGCAGGCCTTCTTCGGCGTAGGTGTCCAAGGTACCCAGGGCGGCCGCACAGGCCAGAGGGTGAGCGGAGTAGGTGTAGCCGTGGAAGAACTCGATCAGGTGCTCGGGGCCCTGCATGAAGGTGTCGTAGAAGGACTGCTTGGCGAACACCGCGCCCATGGGCACGGCGCCATTGGTCAGGCCCTTGGCCACCGTCATCAGGTCCGGCGTGACGCCAAAGGTCTGCGCGCCAAAAGGTTGGCCGGTGCGGCCGAAGCCGGTGATGACCTCGTCGAAGATCAGCAAGATGCCGTGCTTGTCGCAGATCTCGCGCAGGCGCTGCAGATAGCCCTGGGGCGGGATCAGCACGCCGGTGGAGCCGGCAATGGGCTCAACGATGACGGCGGCGATGGTGCTGGCGTCATGCAGGGCGACCATGCGCTCCAAGTCGTCGGCCAGCTCGGCGCCGTGCAAAGGCTGGCCCATGGAGTAGGCGTTGCGCGCCGGGTCGTGGGTGTGGCGCAGATGGTCCACACCGCTGAGCAGGGTGCCGAACATCTTGCGGTTGGCCACCATGCCGCCGACCGAGATGCCGCCGAAATTCACGCCGTGGTAACCGCGCTCCCGGCCGATCAAACGGGTGCGTGAGCCTTCGCCGCGTACGCGGTGGTAGGCCAGGGCCATCTTCAGTGCGGTCTCCACTGCCTCGGAGCCCGAGTTGGTGAAAAAGGCCTTGCTGAGCCCGGCGGGCGTCAGCTCGACCAGGCGCTCGGCCAGCTCGAAGGCCTTGGGGTGGGCCATCTGGAAGGGCGGCGCGAAATCGAGTTCGGCGGCCTGTTTCTGGATCGCCTCGACGATGCGTGGGCGGTTGTGGCCGGCGTTGACGCACCAAAGGCCGGCAATGCCGTCCAGCACCTGGCGGCCCTTGTCATCGGTGAAGTACATGCCGTCGGCGCGCGTCAGCAGGCGCGGCGACTTCTTGAACTGCCGGTTGGCCGTGAACGGCATCCAGTAGGCGTCCAGCTTGGGATCCGAATCGGGTGCGGTGCTCTGGTTCATGACGGACTCTCCTCAAGACCTGTGATTGAGATCCAGTCTAGAGAGCCTCGCGCGCAATGTGCGAGCGCAATCGCCCCGGTGCTTACCCGAGGTTCTGCACTTTCGTGCCATCATTCATTGAATGGTTCGCACAAAATTCGAAATATGAGTTCAGAAGTGACTTTGGATGCGATCGATCGCAGCATCTTGGCCGAGCTGCAGCGCGACGGCCGCATCAGCAATGTGGAGCTGGCCAAGTTGGTCCATCTCTCGCCCTCGGCCTGTTTGCGTCGGGTCAAACAGCTGGAAGATGCGGGTGTGATTGCCGGCTATGTGGCCTTGCTGAGCCCCAAGGCCATCGGCCAACCGGGCACCAGCTTCACCATCATCAATCTGGAACGCATGACGCCGCAGGCGCTCGGAGCTTTCGAGCAGGCCGTGCGAGACATTCCGGAGATCCTCGATTGCTTCTATGTGGCGGGCACCAATGACTACCTGATGCGCTTCGCCTACAAGGATGCCGAGGACCTGGAGCGCCTGCACAGCAATGTGCTGATGCACCTGCCGGGGGTGGCGCGCAGCAATTCGATGCTGGTGCTGCGCACGGTCAAGAAGACCACGGCGTTTGAGCTCTGAACCCGAGTTGGTCGGACCTTCTGATCGCGGGGCGCGATCAGTCTGGGTTTACATCGCCAGGCCCATCATCAGGGCGGTCAGACCGAAGCCGCCCAGGGCGGCAGCCAAACCCAGGGTCTCGGCCACGAGATGGGCTTGCTTGCCGAGGCCGAAGGTGCCGGCCAGGGAAGGCTGGGCGTCGGCGCTCAGCAGGTACTGTTGCGATTGGGCGAGGAAGAAAGGTGTTGCAGTCATGGCTTTGTTTTGTCTCGTAAGGGCCGCCCTTCTGGGTGGCTTCGAGCGCAATTATCAATGCCATTCGTGAAAACCCTATGACAAAACCAAGGGTTTTTACTTAATTGGTGAAGCTTCACTTGAGCTTCGGGCCGTCTGGAGCAGGGGAAGGAGCTGCACCAGCAGCAAGCTGCCCAGGATCAGGGCGCAACCAGCCAAACCCGCAGGCGCCAGGCGGTCGCCCATCAACCAATAGCCAAATAGGGCGGCAAACAGCGTTTCCGAAGACAGCACGATGGCGGCATCGGCAGCGTGGGCATAGCGCTGCGCCACCACCTGGGCAGTGAAGGCAACGCCAACCGACAGGATGCCGGTGTAGAGAATCGGCGTGGCCGCTGACTGGATGCCGGCGGCGCTGAAGGGCTCGAACAGCAGACCCCAGGCCAGGGCCAGCAGACCGCAGACAAAGAACTGGCCACAAGCGACCAAAAAGGGCGCGGCCATGCGGTCGGCCACGCGGCCGATCAAGAGCACATGCAGACCCCAGGGCAGGGCCGAGGCAATCACCCAGAGGTCGCCGAGGCCAATCTCCAAGTGCTGCGCACCCGAGAGCAGGAAGGCGCCCACCAAGCAGGCCAGGGCGCCCGGCCAGACCGACCAATGCGGCAGCTGGCGCAGCAGCAACCAGCCCAGCACCGGCACCAGGGGCACATAGAGCGCGGTCAGAAATCCGGCATTGGTGACGGTTGTGTACTTGATGCCAATCTGCTGCATCGCCGCACCCAGGGTGAGCAAGGTGCCCAGGCCGAGAATCTTCAGCCCGTCATCGCGGTTCAGGGCCAACTGGCGCCCAGCCAGATGCTGCCACTCGCGCCAGGCCAGGGGCAGCACCACCAGGGCGCCGACCAAGAAGCGCAGGCCGGTGAACATCATCGGCCCCAGCTCCTGCATGCCATGGCTTTGCGCCACAAAGGCCGAACCCCAGATCAGGGCGATGAGGGTCAGCAGGAGATTGGCTTGGATGCGGCTCAAGGGGCTGGGCTTTCTTGGGAGCGAAGGGCGGCAAAAAAAGAGGCGGCGCCGATTATCGCGGCGCCGCCTCTTGCTTCTCGCTTGAGCCCGGGAAGGCGCTCACGCGAAATTGGGGTCAGAGTGATTTTGAGCGGGCGGCCCGAATCACTCCTCGCGGCCGCCGAAGATGCCCAGCAGGGCCAGCAGCGACTGGAACACGTTGTACAGGCTCAGGTAGACGCCCAGCGTCGCCGTGATGTAGTTGGTTTCCTCGCCGTCCTGCACCCGCTTGAGGTCATAGAGGATAAAGGCCGAAAAGATGCCGATGGCCAGCACCGACAGCGTGATCATCAGCGCGCTCGATTGCAGGAAGATGTTGGCAATGCCCGCCACCAGCATCAAGATCATGCCGATGAAGAGGAACTTGCCCATCGAGCTCAAGTCGCGCTTGATCACGCTCGACAGCGAGGCCATGCCCAGGAAGATGGCGCCCGTGCCGGCAAAGGCCGTCATGATCAGCTCGGCACCATTGGCCAGGCCGAGCACCGTGCCCACCAGACGCGAGAGCATCACGCCCATGAAGAAGGTGAAGGCCAGCAGCATGGGAACACCGGCGGCCGAGTTCTTGGTCTTCTCGATGGCGTACATGAAGCCGAAGGCGCCGGCCATGAAGACGATCAGGCCAACCATGGGCGACATGGCCTTGGAAATGCCCGTGGCCACGCCCAGCCAAGCGCCCAGCACGGTCGGCACCATGGACAAGGCGAGCAGCCAGTAGGTGTTGCGCAGCACACGGTTGCGTTCCTGGCGTAGAGCGCCGTCGCCCAGGCCGGTTGAGACATTGTTAAAGCTTGCGTTCATGACAGCTCCTGAGAGTTGAGTGAAGGGAAAACAGAGTTCTTCGAAAAGTTCAAGCCGCGCCGCTGGCCTCGGCCGCCGCAGCGCGGCGCTTGCCCCGGGCGCGGATGTTCAGCGCCTCCACGGCCAGCGAGAAGCACATGGCGGCGTAGATATAGCCTTTGGGTACATGCTGGTCGAAGGCTTCGGCGGTCAGCGCCATGCCCACCATGACCAGGAAGGCCAGGGCCAGCACCTTGACGGAGGGGTGGCGATCTACGAACTCGCCGATCGGCTTGGCCGCCACCAGCATCACCGCCACCGAGGTCACCACCGCCGCGACCATCACACCGATCTGGTCCACCATGCCCACCGCTGTGATCACCGAATCGAGCGAGAACACGATGTCGATCACGGCGATCTGCCCGATGGTCATCCAAAACAGCTTCTGCCCCGCGGCCTTCAAGGCTGCGGCGTCGGCCGCCGGCGGGCCATCCTGCTCCTGCGCCTCCACCTCGACAAAGATCTCATGTGAGGCTTTGTAGAGCAGGAAAAGACCACCGAACAGCAGCACCAGATCACGCCCGCTGATGCCCTGGCCGAAGACCTGGAACAGATTGGCGGTCAGGCCCATGACCCAGCTCAGCGAGAACAGCAGCAGCAGACGCGACACCATGGCAAAACCCAGCCCCAGGCGCCGGGCCTGGTCGCGTTGGGCGGCGGGCAGTCGACCCACTAGGATCGAGATGAAGATGATGTTGTCGATGCCCAGGACGATTTCCAGAGCGGTCAGCATCGCGAAGGCGATCCAAAGATTGGGGTCGAGCAGGATGTCCATGGCGTGTCAGCGAGAGGTAAGGCCAAAAGGGCGGGAAGCCTCAGAGTGCCAAAAAATCAGTGTGGGGAGGCTCGCGCCCGGACTGGCCGGACGGGGCGGCAGGCGTCGGGGCCTGCGAACGCGCTGCAGGCTTCAGCCCGGCAGTCGCGAAGCCAGTCCTTGAGGCGGCCGTTGCGGCCCCTCCAGCGCCGGCGCAACCGGCAAGCGGCAGGGCTGGGCCTGCCAGAGTTCCAGAGGCTCAGTCCGCGCTTGCGCTGCTGTGGAGTTCAGCGCCAGCTCAGGCCATTCCAGGCTGCCAGCATCTTGGCCGTTGCCTGCGTGTTCTTGCTCACCCACGGGGGCCTGCAGATCATGGGCCGCGGGCGCAAATTCAGCGTCGACAGCGGACGGATCGGCCACGGACTGGGCCGGGCTGAGAGCCGCGGCAGCCACTGTCGCGCTCGCCATGATCTGTGCCACCGCCATGTTCTGCGCGAACAGGGTCAGCAGCACGAAGAGCTGGGCAGTGAGGAAAGCGATCAGGCGGGGTGTCACGGGCTCAGTTTAACGCCCTCGCGCCTTCAGGCATCGCGGCCGGCCGTGTCGGGGCGAATGTCGGCCTGCAGATACGCCAATTCCTCGGCACTGAAGCCCGCTGCGCCGCGTGCTGCCAGGTTGAAGGGCGGGCGCAGACGCGGCGCCTGGTACTGCAGCACCAGACCCGGGTAGATGGCGACCGGATCCAAGCCGCGCAGTCGGCAACAGTGCCGATACCAGCGATTGCCGATCTCGACATGCCCGATCTCTTCGCGCAGGATGATGTCCAGGATGGCCACCGCCCGGTGGTCGCCGGCGCGGGCCAGCTTCGCTTGCAGCGGCGGTGTGGCGTCCAGCCCGCGCGCTTCCAGGGTGCGCGGCACCAGGGCCATGCGCGCCAGCACATCCTCGGCCGTGCGCTCGGCCATGGTCCAGAGGCCGTCGTGGGCATCGAAGTCGCCGTACTGGTGGCCCAGGTTTTTCAGGTGCTCGTGCAACAAGCCGAAGTGCTGGGCCTCCTCGGCCGCCACGCGCAGCCAGTCGAGGTAGAACTCGCGTGGCATGCCGGCAAAGCGCCAGACCGCGTCGAGTGCCAGATTGATGGCGTTGAACTCGATATGGGCGATGGCGTGGATCAGCGCAGCCCGTCCCTCCAGGGTGAAGGGCGAGCGATTGGGTACTTGCAGAGCCGACAGCAAGCGTGGCCGCTCGGGTCGGCCGGGCACGCCCTCCGGACGCTGCAACTGCGCATCGGGGTCCAGGGCCAGGCCGTTCTGAGCGTCGACGTAGAGCGCCTGCGCGGCGGCAGCCTTGTCGGCAGGCGAGTTCAGGCAAAGGGTTTGCAGGGCACGGGCGCGGCAGTCCGGAGGCATCATGGGCAAATTATCCCCGGCCCCGCGGCAAAAGCCCCGGGCAGGCGGCTCGGTGTGCTTGGCCGCTTAAAATGTCGGGTTTGCTGCGGCCGGGGGCCGTCCGGGAGTGCGAGATGGCGATTTTCCAGTTGGACGAACACCGGCCCGAAGTCGCCGCCAGCGCCTGGGTGGCTGACAGTGCCCAGGTGATCGGCCGGGTGCATCTCGACGAAGACGTCAGCATCTGGTTCAACGCCGTGCTGCGCGGTGACAGCGAACACCTGCACATCGGCCCTGGCTGCAATATCCAGGACGGCTCGGTGCTGCATGCCGACCACGGCTTCCCGCTGCGCCTGGAGGCGGGCGTAACGGTCGGTCACCAAGTGATGCTGCATGGCTGCACCGTGGGCGAAAACTCACTGATCGGCATCGGCGCCGTGGTGCTCAACGGCGCCCGCATCGGCCGCAACAGCATTGTTGGCGCGGGTGCCTTGGTCACCGAGGGCAAGGAGTTTCCAGATGGCAGCCTGATCGTCGGCAGCCCGGCCAAGGTGCTTCGAGAGCTGACGTCAGCCCAGGTCGAAGGTCTGCGCGCCAGCGCCCGTCACTACATCGCCAACGGCAAGCGCTACGCCAGCGGCCTCCAGAACATCAGCAGCGACTACCCCCAGAATTCCCAAGCCAAACCATGAGTGAACTGCATAAATTCTTGTTCGAAGGCCTGCCCGTGCGCGGCATGCTGGTACGCCTGACCGACAGCTGGCAAGAGGTGCTCAAGCGCCGCGAGACCGTCGGCGCCCACCCGCCCGAGCTGCGCGCTTTGCTCGGCGAGATGGCCGCGGCTGCGGTGTTGATGCAGTCCAATATCAAGTTCAACGGCGCCCTGGTGCTGCAGGTCTTTGGCGACGGCCCGGTCAAGCTGGCTGTGGCCGAGGTGCAGCCGGACCTGAGCTTCCGTGCGACCGCCAAGCTGGTCGGCGAAGTGCCGGCGGGTGCGCAACTCGAGGCCATGCTCAATGTCCATGGTCAGGGCCGCTGCGCCATCACCCTGGACCCCAAGGACAAATTCCCCGGCCAGCAGCCCTACCAAGGCGTGGTGCCTCTGCATGGCGACCAGCGCGAGCCGCTGCAGAAGCTGTCCGAAGTGCTGGAGCATTACATGCTGCAGTCCGAGCAGCTCGACACGAAGCTGGTGCTGTTTGCCAATGACGAAATCGCTGCCGGCCTCTTGATTCAGCGCCTGCCGGTGCAGGGCGAGGGTAATCTGGGCGGTGCCAAGAACGAGGATGACATCGGCCTGTCCGATGCCTTCAACCGCATCAGCATGTTGGCCGCCACCCTGACGCGCGATGAGTTGCTCGGCCTGGATGCTGAGACCATCTTGCGGCGCTTGTTCTGGGAAGAGACGGTGCGTCGCTTTGAGCCCCTGACGCCGCGCTTCGCCTGCAATTGCTCGCGCGAGCGCGTCAGCCAGATGCTCAAGGGCCTGGGTCGCGAAGAGGTGGACGAGGTTTTGGCCGAGCGCGGCAATGTCGAGATCGGCTGTGAGTTCTGCGGCCTGCAGTACCACTTCGACGCGGTCGACGTCGGCCAGCTGTTCGCGCAAGACCTGGCACAAGCAGGCGGCAGCGGCACCGTCCAGTAGGCCCTGAAGCCGCCTCACTTTCTGGCAATAAGCACTGTGGGATTGACGTCCCCGCCCTGATCCCCGACCTTGCCTGCCGGCCCCACATGCGATGGGCCGTGCACAGGCCCGAGGGCCGGGAAGGGCGACGATGGACAACAAGGGCGGCGGATTTCCCTGGACCAGCTTGGCGGTGCTGGTCGCCTTTGTCACCAGCACCCAGCTGGTGCCTCATGCTTTCGATCAGCTGCGGCCGGCCGAGAAGGAGCGGGCGCAAGCGGTCACCGCGGCCGATCTGGAGGTCGAGGCGCGGCTCTGGGAGGACCCTTTTGTTGCCGTGCGCCGCCACGAGTCCGAGCGCCTGGAGCGCTGCGACAAGCTCTACAAAGACGCGGCCAAGGCCACCGATTGCAAGCTCAAGTCGGTGGCGGCGCTGCGCACGCCCAAAGAGCTGTCGCGGCGCCTGATGGGCGACGACGATCTGGATTCCAGTGAAACCCTGGTGCTGGTGGCCCTGGTGCCTGGCAATGCCTTTGTCGGCGCCGAAGAAGGGCGGCGGCGCACGCGCTATGCCGTGTTGGCGGGCCTGCAGGCCAAGGGTTATGTGCCGGACAATGCCGAGCGTCTGGGCCTGCTGCAGCTCGATGAGTCCAAGCTCAGTGCCCAGCCGGCTGCCAGCGACGGCGCGCGGCCCGGTTTGCTGGTGCCTTATGAGTTGCTGTCCGCCAGCGCCCTGAGTGCGGCAGTGGCCACGTCCTCGCCGGCGCGCCCCGTGCAAGCGGCGTCTGGCGTGCCCGACATCGCCGATGCTTCGCGTTACAGCCAGGTGGTCTTGCTCTGGGTGGATGAGACGGCCCTGCCTACGCGCAAGTTGGACTCGCTGGCCTTGATGCTGCACGCCTTGTTCGAGCCCTGGGTGTCCGCCCGGCAAGCGCCTCCGCCATTGGCGGTGATTGGCCCGTCCACCACGGACGCCTTGCGTGTGGCCCTGGCTGATTTGCGCAGCGGCGCTTGGCGCCATGGCCCGGGGCGCGCCTCACGCGAGAGCTGTGCCCTGCCGGCCGGCCAGCGACCATTGGCCCAAGCGCCGTCCACGCAGGACCCTTCCCTGGACGGCTATTGGCATCTCTCCCGTGCCTTGCTCCTGAGCCCCTTTTCGACCGCCAGTGACGACATGCTCAGCGAGCTGGGCGGCAGCAGCCTGGAAGACTACATCGCCTGGCGTTTTTGTCGTTTGCAAGGCGGCCGCCAGGACCCGCCGGTGCGACTGATTCGCAAGATCAGCAGTGACAAGGAATTGCTGGCCCAGTTGACGGGCGAGCTGAGCCTGCGCCTGGCGGCCAGCAAGGACTCGCCCCAGCGCGTGGTGCTGATCGGCGAGCGCGACTCGCTCTATGCCCAGGCCTTGGTCGGTCAGCTGCGCGCCAAGCTATCTCAGAACCCGGCTTTGCAGCTGGAGGAGCTGTATTTCTTCCGCGGTCTGGACGGGGTCACCACACGCGACGCCGGCCGCGACGACGGGCGGTCGGGCGCAGGCGCTGGCAAGAGCGATGCCCAGGCCCGTATCGAGTGGCCCGAGGCCCGCGATCAACTCGACTATCTTCGCCGCCTGGCCCAGCAGCTCCAGCGCAGCGAGGCCAAGGTCGGCGCCGTGCCTATTGGCGCCATCGGCCTGATGGCTAGCGATGTGCATGACAAGCTGCTCCTCTTGCAGGCCTTGCATGAGAGCTTTGCCGACAAGGTGTTCTTCACCACCGATATGGACGCGCGTTTTCTGCATCCGCGCACCCAGACCTTCACCCGCAATCTGCTGGTCGCTTCCAGCCTGCCCTTGGAGTTCCCGCGCCTGCCTTCAGCGCACTGTCAGGCGGTGGCGAATCGGGTCGGCTTGCCTGCGCCCGATCTGGCCGCCGGCAACCCGCCCTGGCGTGATGTCTACCAATCCTCGGCTTACCTGGCAGCGCGGCATGCCGGCTGCCGAAGCAAGGCTTGCCGGGCGGTCGAAGACTGCGCGGCCGAGGAAGCGCTGGATCGCCCTTCGCTCTATGAGGTGGGCCGAAGCGCTGCCGTTGCCCTGAGCGGTTACGCCTTCGAGCGCCGGCCGGCGAGCAAGCCCTATGCCGTGCGCTTGGTGGCGGTGGCCCTGCCGGTGCTGATGCTGCTGGGCTTGCTGGTCTGGCCCGGCACGCCGGTGCTGCGCTGCATCAAGCGACGTTGGGCGGAGGCTGCGCAGGATCCGGCTGGGGGCGTGCTTGCGCCCAGCATTTCCCTGCCCGAGCTGGGCTTTGTGTCGCTCTACGCCTGGCTGTTCTTCTTCACTTTGGTCAGCTTGAGCGAGATGCTCTGGCCCGGCCGCCTGAGTTTCGCGCCCGGCATGCTGGGCTTGAGCCTGGGAAGTACCTTGCTGTTGCTGCTGTCACTGGCGCCCGAGCATCGTTTCGGGTTCCGCACCGGGCTGGCGATGGCACCGGGCGCACACCGGGTTCTTCGGGGTCTGTGCTGGTTGAGCCTGCTGCTGCTGTGGGGGCTGATGCTGCGCCAAGCCGCCCCCACGCCTTGCCAGAACTGCGAGCCCTTGGCCTGGCTGGAGGGCATCAGCGCCTGGCCCTCGCACCTGATCCATTTGCTGGCCTTGCTGGCCATCGTCGACACCCTGGATGCCACCTGGTCGCGCAGCGTGCATGGCATGGCCGAGGAAAGCGCTTGGTTGCGCCTGCCCGAGCAAGCGCCCAAGCGCGCCGGGGTGGCGGCGCGTGAAGGCGGGCTGCGTTTCATGCGCCGGATCTGGTCGCGGCATCTGAGCGTGGCAGGCTGGCATGCGCCGGCCGGCGGCAGCGTGGACTTCCGCATCCTCTGGCATCAGTACGGCCGGCGCGGCAGCCGCGTGCCGCGGGCCTTGCGCATCCTGCTGGGCTTTGTGCTGACCCTGGCTGTGGTGCTGGGCCTGTTTTTTGGTTTCAGCGATGGGGCCGGTCCGGCTGTGCCGGTGCGCGGCGACGACCACCGGGCACTGATCCGCTTCACGCTCGATGCCATCCTGGTGCTGTTGCCGCTGCTGGTGGTGGCGGTCGGTGATGCGACCATGCTGGCTTGCCGCTTCATCCGCCTGCTCACCGCGGCTCGCACGGTCTACCCCGGCTCCACGTTGGCGTATTTCGCGGCCAGCCTGGGCAGCGCGCATGAGCAGCTGTGGCTGCGCCCCATCGCCGCCGACCCCGCGCTGCGTGCCGACGCGCCGCTCTCGCTGCGCCGCCACAGCCTGCTCGATGACTGGATCGATGTGCAGGTCGTGGTGCGCCGCAGTGCCCGCATCGGTCCTTTGGTGATGGGGCCTTTTGTGGTGCTGACCTTGTTGATCGTTGGGCGCAGCCGCTTGTTCGACAACTGGTCCTTGACCCTGCCCGTGGCCATGGCCGCGAGCGCCTATCTGCTGGGGCTGCTGGCTCTGGCGGTCTTGCTCAAGCAGGCGGCCGAACAGGCGCGCAGCCGGGCGCTGCGCCGCATGGAGGCCGATCTGCGCTGGCTGATGGGCGGCGATGAGGATCAACGCAAGCTGATCGAGCCCTTCAAACGCTTGATGAGTTCGGTGCAAGAGGAGCGCGGCGGCGCCCTGGCGCCGATCTTTGAGCAACCCCTGGTCAAGGCCTTGCTCGTGCCCCTGGGAGGCGCCGGCGGGGCGCAGCTGTTTGAGTATTTCCTGCTGGCACGCTGACCCATAATCGCCGCTGCCACTGCAGCAACGACAACAACAGCGGGCCCAGCATGCACATAGCCATCCTCACCGGCGGCGGCGATTGCCCCGGTCTCAATGCCGTGATCCGGGCCGTCAGCCTGGCCCTGATCCAGCAGTGTGGCGCGCGCGTCAGCGGCGTCGAGCGCGGCTTTCTTGGCCTGATCGAGCAGCGCCTGCGGCCCCTGGCCTTGGCCGATGTGCAAGACATCCTGGCGCAAGGCGGCACCATTCTCGGTACGCACAATCGCTGCGACCCTTTCCATCACTTCGCCGAGGGTGGCGCCGATGTCTCGGCGCGCGTGCTGGACTTCGTTCGGACCCAGGGCATCGATGCCCTGGTTGCCATTGGCGGCGATGGCACCATGGCGATTGCCGAGCAATTCAGCCGTTTGGGCCTGCCGGTGGTGGGCGTGCCCAAGACCATCGACAACGACCTGTTCCTGACCGAGCGCAGTTTCGGTTTCGACAGCGCCGTGGCGGTGGTGTCAGAAGCACTGGACCGGCTGGAGACGACAGCGCGCAGCCACGGCCGGGTCATGATTGCCGAGACCATGGGGCGCAATGCTGGCTGGATTGCGCTGGAAGGCGGTCTGGCGGGCGGGGCCGACGCCATCCTGCTGCCCGAGCTGCCTTACCGGCTGGAGGCGGTGATCGAGCATTGCAGGCGCCGCACGGCCGGTGGCGGCCATGCCTTGATCTGCGTGGCCGAAGGGGCGCACGCCCAGGCGCAAAGCCAGGTGGTGCGGGCACTGTTGAGCGATAGCCCTGACCCGGTGCGCCTGGGCGGCATCGGTGCGGTGCTGGCGCAGCAACTGCAGCAGGCCTTGGGGGAAGACGGCGAGGTCGAAGTTCGCTCCACCTTGCTGGGCCATGTGCAGCGTGGCGGCACACCCACGGCTTTTGATCGCGTGCTGGCCACGCAGTTCGGATGGGCTGCGGCCCAGCTGGTGCGCGAGCGGCGCTTTGGCCGCATGGTGGCCTTGCAGGGGGCCGAGTTCACCAGCGTGCCCCTGACCGATGTGGCGGGGCGCAACCGGCTGGTGCCGCTGGATCACCCCTTGCTGCAAGCGGCTCAAGGCCTGGGGCTCTGTCTCGGTCAGTGAAGCGGCGGAGCTGCTTTCAGCGGCGCCGGTTCAAAAGGTGCTCGCATTCGGGTACATCGCAGTTGTCGCAGGCCCAGCGCCATTCGGGCAAGGCGTCCTGGCGTGCTTGCAGGCGGCTGAACAAGCCCGTGGCCGGTAAGGGGGGAGCCCGCTTGGCCAGCAGCAAGGGTGTGATGGCATTGAGCGCGGCGTCCAAACGCCGTTCGCCGCTGCCGGCCACCACCGACCAGCCCAGGCCGGCGCTCATCAAGGCACGACGCACGGCGGCGTCCACCGGCGCGCGCACATGGGCACCGTCGCGCTGCAGGCCATCGGCCACCCAAGGCAGGTCTAGCGCGGTCAGCAGGGTCAGGGCGCAGCGGCGATGAAAGGCCAGGCCAGCGTCGAGCAAGGATCGGTCGGCAAACAGCAGCTCGCTGTAGACGGCCGTCATCAAGGGCGTGGTGTCGCAGAGCACCAGATCGGCCGTCAGGGCCAGGGCCTCGCAGCGTGCGGCCTGAGCCTCGGCAATAGCGGCCTGTTCCTCGGGCCGCGGCGTGCGGCCGGCCGCTTCGCACCATTCACGCAAGACCTCGGGTGCGAGCGCACAGCGCAGGCCGGTGGCCGCGTTCAGCGCCGCTTGGAGGGCCTGAGCGAGGCTCGACTTGCCGGTGCTTTCCGCACCGACGATGGCGATCAGCAGGCCGGGCACAGTCTGCTGAGTTTCAGGCCAGAGCCTGGCGCGAAGCCGGCGACGTGCCTTGTTGCAGCTGCTGCGCCCAGGCGCGCCAGCCGGCCACCGACATGGGGATGAAGACGGCGTACAGCAGCACCGTCAACCAGTAGCCTTTGTAAGCAAACAAGGCCACGCTGACGCCATTGACCAGCACCCACACGCCCCAGTTCTCCTGGTACTTGCGTGCCAGCAGCCATTGGCCCAGCAAGCTGGCGACGGTGGGGAAGGCGTCCCAGTAGGGCAGCTGGGAGTCGGTCTGGTGCTGGAGAAACAGGCCCAGCAGCGGCCAAGCCAGCAAGGTGGCGAGCACCGACAGGGCCAGGCCTGGTCGGCTCAGCCGCTGTACACGCAAGGCCTGGCCGTCCTCCCCCTTGCCGCGCAGCCACTGCCACCAGCCCCAGAGCGACACGCTGACGAAGACCAACTGCAGGCTGGCTTCGCCGTAGAGCTTGCCGCTCCAGAACAGCAAGAAATACAGCAGGGAGCTGATGATGGCCAAGGGCCAGGCCAGGGCGTGGACGCGCATATTGCAGACCACCATCCACAGGGCCAGCACAAAGGCGATCAACTCGGTCCAGCTGATGGGGCTGCCCAGCAGCTCGAAAGCAGGGGCGAACAGGGGTTGCAGCAGGTGCAGCAAGGCGTCCATGCGGAACGGCGTCTCCTCGAATGGGGTGTGTGGCGGCGCCGCAGCGTGTGAGCGCGTCGGCTCAGCGGCGCACTTGCACGTAGATCTCGTCGGGCTTGATCATGCCCAGCTCGAAGCGCGCTTTTTCTTCGACCATCTCCAGGCCCTCACGCAGATCGCGCAGCTCGGCTTCGAGCTGGGCATTGCGGACGCGGGCCTGTTCATTGGCGGCCTGGACGCTCGCCAGCTCGGCGCGCAGTTGCACGCCGCGAGGCAGGCTGCCCTTGCCCATCCAAAGCTGGTACTGGATCAGCATGAGAAAGGCCGCGAGGATGACGCCGAGTGTTTTCACGCGCGCAGTTTAGCCGAGGCGCGAGAAGATGAAAAAACGCCGCGAGACCGGGCGGTCTGGCGGCGTTCGCGGCACACAGCCACTCGCTGCGGAGTGGCGGGCAGGATCACTTCAGGTTGTAGAAGGCAGCGCGACCGGGGTACACGGCCACATCACCCAGGTCTTCTTCGATGCGCAGCAGCTGGTTGTACTTGGCCATGCGGTCCGAGCGCGACAGCGAGCCGGTCTTGATTTGGCCGGCGTTCAAGCCGACGGCGATGTCAGAGATGGTCGAGTCTTCGGTTTCGCCCGAGCGGTGCGAGATCACGGCGGTGTAGCCGGCGCGCTTGGCCATCTCAATGGCGGCGAAGGTTTCGGTCAGAGTGCCGATCTGGTTGATCTTGATCAGGATCGAGTTGGCAATGCCCTTCTCGATGCCTTCTTTCAGGATCTTGGTGTTGGTGACGAAGAGGTCGTCGCCAACGATCTGCACATTCTTGCCCAGACGATCGGTCAGCAGCTTCCAGCCGTCCCAGTCGCCTTCGGCCATGCCGTCTTCGATCGAGATGATGGGGTACTTGTCGACCCAGGTCGCCAGCATATCGGTCCATTCCTGGGCCGTCAGCTGGATGCCACCTTCGCCTTCGAGCACGTACTTGCCGTCCTTGTAGAACTCGCTGGCGGCGCAGTCCAGGCCGATGGCGATCTGCTCGCCGGCGGTGTAGCCAGCCTTGTCGATCGCGTCCAGGATCAGCTGGATGGCGGCTTCATGGCTTTCCACGCTGGGCGCGAAACCACCTTCGTCACCCACGGCGGTGGAGATGCCCTTGTCGTGCAGGATCTTCTTCAGCGCGTGGAAGACCTCGGCGCCCCAGCGCAGGGCTTCACGGAAGCTCGGTGCGCCCACGGGGATGATCATCAGCTCTTGCAGATCGAGGCTGTTGTTGGCGTGCGCGCCGCCGTTGATGACGTTCATCATCGGCACGGGCAGCTGGTTGCCGTTCATGCCGCCGAAGTAACGGTACAGGGGCAGACCCGACTCTTCGGCCGCAGCGCGGGCCACGGCCATGGACACGGCCAGCATGGCGTTGGCGCCCAGGCGGCTCTTGTTCTCGGTGCCGTCCAGGTCGATCAGGGTGCGGTCCAGGAAGGCTTGCTCGGAGGCATCCAGGCCCAGCACGGCCTCGGAGATTTCGGTGTTGATGTGTTCGACGGCTTTGAGCACGCCCTTGCCCAGATAACGGCTCTTGTCACCGTCACGCAGTTCGATCGCTTCGCGCGAGCCGGTCGAGGCGCCCGAGGGCACGGCGGCACGGCCCATCACGCCGGATTCCAGCAAGACATCGCATTCGACGGTCGGGTTGCCGCGGCTGTCCAGAATTTCGCGGCCGACGATATCAACAATGGCACTCATTCAAGCTCTCCAAAAGGTCAAAAATTCGGGTTCGGCGCGCATCTTGCCAGCTGGCAGTTACCGGCGCTGAACAATCTTGCACAGGGTCCGCCCGTCAAGGCGGGCGATCCAATTCAGGCCGAGAAGTCGTTCTCGAGCAAAGGCTGGCTCTTGACCACGCGGTCCAAGGCCACCAGCTGTTCGAGCAGGGCGCGCATGCGCTGCAGCGGCACGGCATTGGGGCCGTCGGACCAGGCCTCGGCCGGGCGCGGGTGGGTTTCCATGAAAAGGCCCGCCACGCCTGCGGCCACGCCGGCGCGGGCCAGCACCGGCACCATCTCGCGGGCGCCGCCGCTGCTGGTGCCTTGGCCACCGGGCTTCTGCACCGAGTGGGTCACATCGAACACCACCGGCGCGCCGGTCTTGCGCATCTCGGCCAGGCTGCTCATGTCGGCCACCAGATTGTTGTAGCCGAAGCTCACGCCGCGCTCACAGGCCAGGAAGCGGTCTTCCGACAGGCCGGCTTCGCGTGCCGCGTCGCGGGCCTTGTCGATGACATTCTTCATGTCCCAAGGGGCCAGGAATTGGCCCTTCTTGATATTGACCGGCTTGCCCGACTTGGCGACTGCACGGATGAAATCCGTTTGGCGGCAGAGGAAGGCCGGAGTCTGCAGCACGTCCACGACGCTGGCGACTTCCGCCACCTGGGCCTCATCGTGCACGTCCGTGATGATGGGTAGCTGCAGCTGGCGGCGCACTTCATCGAGGATCTTCAGGCCAGCATCGATACCGACGCCGCGCTTGGTCGAGCCCGAGGAGCGGTTGGCCTTGTCGAAGGAACCTTTGTAAATCAGCGGAATGCCCAGAGCCGTGCAGGCTTCCTTGAGTTGCCCCGCCACTTCGAGAGACATTTCCAGGCCCTCGATCGAGCAGGTACCGGCGATCAGGAAGAAAGGTCGGTCAATGCCGACCTCAAAACCGCAAAGCTTCATGGGCAGGTTTCCTTCAGGCCTGTTTGTGGTTCAGTGCCGCCTTGATGAAGGCGATGAACAGCGGGTGGCCGTCCCAGGGGGTGGACTTGAATTCGGGGTGGAATTGCACGCCGACATACCAGGGGTGCACCTCGCGCGGCAGCTCCACCATCTCGGTCAGCTTCTCACGCTGGGTGATGGCCGAGATCACCAGGCCAGCCTTTTGCAGCTTGTCCAGGTAATGGGTGTTGGCTTCGAAGCGATGGCGGTGACGTTCGCTGACCACGGGGCCGTAGATGTCAAAGGCCAAGGTGCCGGGCGCCACGTCTGAGCTTTGAGCGCCCAGGCGCATGGTGCCGCCGAGGTCGCTCTTTTCGTCGCGCTTCTGGATCGAACCGTCGGCGTCCTGCCATTCGTCGATCAGGGCGATCACGGGGTGCGGGGTTTCGGGTTCGAACTCGGTCGAGTTGGCGCCGCTGAGGCCGGCCATATTGCGGGCGTACTCGATGGTAGCAACCTGCATGCCCAGGCAGATGCCTAGATATGGCACCTTGTGTTCACGGGCGTACTGGGCCGCCAGGATCTTGCCTTCCACGCCGCGCTTGCCGAAGCCGCCGGGCACCAAGATGGCGTCGAACTGCTTCAGCTGCGAGATGTTCTCGGCGCTGAGCATTTCTGAGTCCACGTACTCGATGTTGACGCGCGAGTGGTTGTGGATGCCAGCGTGGCGCAGGGCCTCGTTCAGCGACTTGTAGGAATCGCTCAAGTCGGTGTACTTGCCGCACATGGCAATGGTCACGTCCTTGGCGGGGTTCTCGACCTCGCTGACCAGGGTGTCCCAACGCTTCAGGTCAGCCGACTTGGTGTTCAGTTGCAGCTTGGTGCAGATCAGCTGGTCCAGGCCCTGCTCGTGCAGCATGCGCGGCACTTTGTAGATGGTGTTGACGTCCCACATGGAGATCACACCGTACTCGGGCACATTGGTGAAGAGCGAGATCTTTTCGCGCTCGTCATCGGGGATGCGGCGGTCGGCGCGGCACAGCAGGGCATCCGGTTGAATGCCGATCTCGCGCAGCTTCTGCACCGTGTGCTGGGTCGGCTTGGTCTTCAGTTCGCCAGCCGCAGCAATCCAAGGCACATAGGTCAGGTGCACGAAGGCGACATTGTTCGGGCCGGCCTTCAAGCTCATCTGGCGCGCCGCTTCGAGGAAGGGCAGGGATTCAATGTCGCCGACCGTGCCGCCGATTTCCACAATCGCCACATCAACCGCATCTGGGGTGCCGGCACCGGCGCCGCGACGGACGAAGTCCTGGATCTCGTTGGTGATGTGCGGAATCACCTGCACCGTCTTGCCGAGGTAGTCACCGCGGCGTTCCTTCTCCAGCACGGACATGTAGATCTGTCCGGTGGTGAAGTTGTTGGCGCGCTTCATGCGCGTGGTGATGAAGCGCTCGTAGTGACCCAGATCCAAGTCCGTTTCGGCGCCGTCTTCGGTCACAAAGACTTCGCCATGCTGGAACGGGGACATCGTGCCCGGATCAACATTGATGTACGGATCCAGTTTGATGAGGGTGACCTTGAGGCCGCGCGATTCGAGGATGGCAGCCAGTGAGGCTGATGCGATGCCCTTGCCGAGTGAGGACACCACACCGCCTGTGACGTAGACGTACTTGGTCATGTCGTGCAGCGTTCTCGTGAAAAACGCTGTGGTGGTAAAGCGCGATTATAGCGAGGCCCGGCGAGTCGCTCGAGCGCGGGCCTGCGATTCAGGCTTGGCCTGGCGTGGCAGGCTGCATGGAATCCAGCAGTTGAAGCACCTGGGCGGCGGTGTCGTCGGGCCGCTCGAAGGGGAACAGATGGCTGCCTTCCAGCCAGCGAAAATGCTGGCGGGCCAAGGCCTTGCTGGCTGCCACGCCGCCCTGGCGCATTTCATCCGACTGGGTGCCTGCAATGATGCCGATCGGGCAGCGCGGAGCTTGTTTGCGCAGCAGGCTTCCCAAATGATGGGGCAGGGTGTTGTAAATGCGGGTCTCGATCTCGCGGTGGAAACGCAGACGGGTCAGGCCCTCACGGTCCTCGAAGCCGCCGTCGATATAGTCCTTTAGCACGCGTGGGTCCCAGCGGGCGAACTTGTGCTTGGACGAGAAGTGCTCTTGCACCGCCGCCCGGTTGGGCCACTCGTGGCGGCGCTGGCGGGCCACCTTGCCCGGCGACACCCGCTGGATCAGCCCGGTCGCCTTGGCCATGTGCACGCTGTGGGCGCGCCAGCCGCTGATCACCGGCGAGTCCAACATCACCAGGCTCTGCACCAAGTCCGGCCGTTTGCAGGCCACCATCAAGCTCATCAGGCCCCCCAAGGAATGGCCGACCAGGCTGACCGGCCCGCTGGGTTTGACCTCGTCGGTGATGAAGGCGATCAACTCGTCGCGCAGATGCGGCCAGTTGCTGCTGACCGGATAGGCCGGGTTGTGGCCGATCTGGGGCAGGGCGTGCACGGTCCAGCCGGCGCGGCGCCAGGCCTCGAAGTGCAGGCGGTAGCAGGCGGCACCGAAGCCGTTGGCGTGGGAGAAGACGAGGGTGCGGTTCATTCCTGTGGGCGTTTGGCTTGCGTGGCTACTCGGTCTGGCTCAGCTTCTTGAGCCGGTAGACCAGGTCCAGCGCTTCGCGCGGTGTCAGCGTGTCGGGGTCCACATCATTGATGGCCAGGCTCAAAGCGCTTGTCGCTTGCGAGACAGGCAGTGGCTCGGGCGCGGCCGGCGGCGGCGCGAACAGATCGATCTGGGCCTGGCCTTCTCCGGCCTTGGCCTCCAAGGCTTCCAGCGTGGCGCGTGCCTGGCGCACCAAGGAGGCCGGCATGCCGGCCAGACGCGCCACCTGCACGCCATAGCTGCGGCTGGCCGGGCCGGGCTGGATCTCGTGCAGGAAGACGATGCTGTCGCCGCTTTCGACCGCGCCGACATGGCAGTTGATCGCTTGCGGGTGCTTGCTCGGGAACTCGGTCAGCTCGAAATAATGGGTGGCGAACAGCGTGAAGGCGCGGCTCTTGTCGTGCAGATGGCTGGCGATGGCGCCGGCCAGGGCCAGGCCATCGAAGGTAGAGGTGCCGCGGCCGATCTCGTCCATCAACACCAGAGACTGTTCTGTGGCGCTGTGCAGAATCGCCGCGCCCTCGGTCATCTCCAGCATGAAGGTGGACTGGGCATTGGCCAGGTCGTCGGCCGCGCCGATGCGGGTGTGGATGGCATCCATGGGCCCCAGCCGGCAGGCGCTGGCCGGCACATAACTGCCGATCGCGGCCAGCAGGCTGATCAGGGCCACCTGGCGCATGAAGGTGCTCTTACCGCCCATATTCGGGCCGGTGATGATGGCCATGCGGGTGCGCGCATCGAGCCGGCAGTCATTGGCCATGAACTCGCCCGCGCCGGTCTCGCGCAGCCGCGATTCCACCACCGGATGACGGCCCTGGATGATGTCGATGCAGGGTTGGTTGACGAACTCGGGGCGGCACCAGTTCAGGGTCGAGGCTCGCTCGGCCAGGGCGGCCAGGGCATCGAGGCTGGCCAGGGCCCGGCCCAGGGCGGACAGCGGCTTCAGCTCTTCGACCAACTGGTCCAGCACCAGCTCGTAGAGCAGCTTTTCTCGGGTCAGCGAACGTTCTTGGGCCGACAGCGCCTTGTCTTCGAAGGTCTTGAGCTCGGGCGTGATGTAGCGCTCGGCGTTCTTCAAGGTTTGGCGACGCTGGTAGTCCAACGGCACCTTGTCGACCTGGCCTTGCGTCACCTCGATGTAGAAGCCGTGCACCTTGTTGTACTGCACACGCAGATTCGGAATGCCGGTGCGGGCGCGCTCACGAGTTTCCAGGTCGAGCAGGAAGGCATCGCAGTTGTTCTGGATGGCGCGCAACTCGTCGAGCTCGGCATCGAAGCCGCCGGCGATCACGCCGCCATCGCGCACCAGCACGGCGGGTTCTTCGGCGATGGCACGGCTCAGCAGCTCCTCAATATGGGGCGAGGCCAAGAGGCCTTGCGCCAGCTGGTCCAGCAAGGCGCTGCCCCCGGCCGGCACGGTTTGCTGAAGCTCGGGCAGGATGCGCAAGGTGGCGCGCAAGCCGGTCAGCTCTCGCGGCCGCACCTGGCGCAGGGCCACGCGGGCGGCGATGCGCTCGACATCGGAGACATGGCGCAGGGCATCCCGCAGCTTGCCGAATGCGGGCTCAGGACTGGCTTGCAGAAGGGCGGCGATGGCCTCGTGCCGACCCAGAGCTTCGGCGCGCTCGCGCTTGGGGTGCAGCAACCAGTGGCGCAGGGCGCGGCTGCCCATGCCGCTGCGGCAGCTGTCCAGCAGCGAGAGCAGGGTGGGGCTGGTTTCGCCGCGCAGGGTCAGGGTCAGTTCCAGATTTCGCTGGGTGGCCGGTGGCAGGTCCAGCAAGTCGCCGCTGCGCTGCACGCTGAGCGCACGTACATGGGCCAGGGCCCGGCCCTGGGTGTGCTCGGCATAGCTGAGCAGGGCGGCCGCGGCCGCTTGCGCCGCTGTCATCTGCTGGGCGTTGTAGCCGGCCAGGCTGGCCACGCCGAGTTGCTCGCAGAGCTTGCGCGCACCCAAGGCGGTGTCGAACTGCCAGCTCGGGCGGTTGGTGATGGGCGCTCGGGCGGCCAGCACCGCGGCGGGCTGGCGTTCCCGGTCCACCAGCACCTCGGCAGGGCTCAGGCGAGCCAGCCAGGACGGCAGCTCACGCTCCGTGCACTCGGCCAAGCCCAGCTGGCCCTGGGTGATGGACAACCAGGCCAGGCCATGGGTCTTGCCCTGTTGCACCACGGAGAGCAGCACCGAATCCTGCTTGTCGGCCAGCAACTCGCTGTCGGTGACCGTACCCGGCGTGACCACGCGCACCACCTTGCGCTCGACCGGACCTTTGGAGGTGGCTACATCACCGACCTGCTCGGCAATCGCCACCGCCTCGCCCAGCTTGATCAGCTTGGCCAGGTAGCTCTCTAGCGCATTGACCGGCACGCCGGCCATCACCACCGGCTCGCCGGCGCTCTGGCCGCGGGTGGTCAGTGTGATGTCGAGCAGCTGGTTGCACTTGCGCGCGTCGTCGAAAAAGACCTCGTAAAAGTCGCCCATGCGGAAAAACACCAGCTCCTCGGGGTGCTCGTGCTTGATGCGCAGGTACTGCGCCATCACCGGCGTGTGGGCAGAAAAATCCGGGGCGTGGCTCATGGTCGTGATGCGGGCGGCAGTGATGCGGGCGTCAGAAATGAACAAAGCCCTCGGACGGAGGGCTTTGTCGGTCAGGGGTGCTGAGACAGCTCAGCGCGCAGTTTAAGCGCCTTCGCCGCCCAACTCGTCCTTGCGGATGCGCACAGCGGCGCGCTTCTTCGGCGCGGCCGCAGCCAGAGCAGCAGCAGGCGAGAGCTCTTCGCCGGCGTCTGCGGCTGGCTTGGCTTCGCTGCCAGCCTCTTCGGCTGCGATCACACGGGTGTAGGGTGCGAGGATCTGCACCAGCTGGCCGTAGATCTTGGGGCTGCCGGCCACCACTTCGCGCTGGTGCAGGAAGTCGGACTCACCGGTGAAGTTGCCGATCAGGCCACCGGCTTCGGTGATGATCAGCGAACCAGCGGCCACATCCCAGGGCTGCAGGCCGGTCTCAAAGAAGGCGTCGTAGTAGCCAGCAGCGACATAGCAGAGGTCCAGCGCGGCCGCGCCCGGGCGGCGCAGGCCGGCGCATTCGACCATCACCGCTTCGAACATCTTCATATAGCGCTTGAAGTTGTCGCCGCGGCGGAAGGGGAAGCCGGTGCCGATCAGAGCGTCGCTCAAGCGGGTGCGCTTGGACACGCGCAGGCGGCGGTCGTTCAGGAAAGCGCCGCGGCCCTTGGTGGCGTAGAACAGGTCGTTGCGGGTCGGATCGTAGACGACGGCCTGCTGCACCACGCCGCGATGTGCCAGCGCGATCGACACGCAGTACATGGGCAGGCCGTGGATGAAGTTGGTGGTGCCGTCCAGGGGATCGATGATCCAGACGAATTCGGAATGCTTGGCACCGTGCTCACGGCCGGACTCTTCGGCGAGGATGCCGTGGTCGGGGTAGGCCTGGAGCAGGGTTTCGATGATGATCTTTTCCGCCGCTTGGTCCACCTCGGTCACGAAGTCATTGGGCGACTTGGTGTTGATCTTCAGGATATCGAGGTCCATCGAAGCGCGGTTGATGATGGCGCCTGCTGCACGTGCAGCCTTGATGGCGACATTGAGCATGGGATGGAGTGAAGCTTGCTGCGTCATGCGTGAAACCTTGCCTGAAGAAGGAGTGAGGTGGACTGGCGAAGAAAAAGAGCGGTTCCTGAAAGCGCAGCGGCACCGCTGGAGGGCTGCTGGCCTAGGATAATCCCGCATTTTAACCGAGGCGGGCGGTTTGCCTAGTGTTTCCTCGGTTTACTCTTGATTGACCGAAGCGGCCCGCGTTGATATGACACGTTTTGTCCTGATCCAGACCAGCCACCCCGGCAATGTCGGTGCCACGGCGCGAGCCATGAAGGTGATGGGTTTTTCCGAGCTGGTCTTGGTGCGGCCTCGCTTTGCCGATGTACTGAGCCAGGAGGACACCGTGGCCATGGCCAGCGGCGCGGCCGACATCCTGGCGCGGGCCCGCATCGTCGACAGCCTGGACGAGGCTCTGGACGGCGTGACCTTCGCCTGCGCCACCGCCATGACGCCGCGCGACTTCGGGCCGCCGGTGCGCGAGCCCCGTTCCTTGTTTGCCGAGCTGGCAGCCTCCGAACACAAGCTGGGCCTGGTCTTCGGTTCCGAGCGATACGGCATGAGCAACGAGGACGTTTACCGCTGCCATGCGGTGCTGTCGATCCCGACCCACCCCGACTACGGCTCGCTGAACTTGGCACAGGCGGTGCAATTGCTGGCCTACGACTGGCGCCAGGCCTTGGGTGGCTTTGCGGTGGCCGCTCGCACGCCGGACCCGAATTTGGCCGATGCCCGGGCGGTCCAAGGCTTGCTGACGCATCTGCAGGCTTCGCTGGAGCAGATCGGCTTTCTCGACCCGGCAGCGCCGCGCAAGCTGATGCCACGCCTGAACCAGCTGTTCAACCGCGCGCAGCTGACGGCGGAGGAGGTGCACATCCTGCGCGGCATTGCCCGCGCCATGGTGGAGCCGCCGCGTGCCAAGGGCTGAGTACGTCCATTCGAAGTCGCCGCTAAACTGGCCGACCCTTGTTTCTTTCGAGTCACAGCCCTTCATGTTTCAGCGCCTACGCGAAGACATCGCCTGCATTCTTGAGCGCGATCCCGCCGCCCGTTCGACTTGGGAGGTGCTGACCTGTTACCCGGGCCTGCATGCCTTGTGGATGCACCGCCGTGCCAACTGGTGCTGGCGCCACGGCCTGCGCTGGACCGGGCGCTTCATCTCGCATCTGGGGCGATTCTTGACCGGCATCGAAATCCATCCAGGCGCCACCATTGCCCGGCGTGTCTTCATCGACCACGGCATGGGCATCGTCATCGGCGAGATGGCCGAGATTGGCGAAGGCTGCACCATCTATCAAGGTGTGACTCTGGGCGGGACCTCTCTGGTCAAGGGCGCCAAACGCCATCCGACCCTGGAGGCCGGTGTCATCGTCGGTGCCCATGCCTGCGTGCTGGGTGGGTTCACCGTCGGGGCCGGTGCGCGCATCGGTTCGGGCGCGGTGGTCACACGTCCGGTGCCGGCCAATGCCACAGCGGTCGGCAACCCGGCTCGCATCATTGAGGCACAGGCCGATGTCAAGCGTGAGGAGCAAGCCGCCAAGATGGGTTTCTCTGCCTATGGCATCAGCCAGGGTGATGACCCGGTGACCCAGGCCATGCGCGGCTTGATCGACAACGCGGCCAGTCACGATCATCAGATCGCGTTGCTGTGGCAGGCGGTCTGCAAGCTCTCGGCGGCGTCCAAAACCCAGGTGGGGGACTGCGTGCCGGCCGATGCCCAGCAATGCGAGGCCTTCGATGCGGCCTCGCTCAATCAGCTGGTGAAGTGAGGCCTCAGGCTCGCGTTCGTACGGCGGTCTTGGGCCGGAATCCCTTGCAGATCTCGTCGCGGGTTTCCAGATAAGGCCCGCCGATCAAGTCCAGGCAATAGGGCACGGCGGCAAAGATGCCAGGCACGAGGGCACGGCCTTCGGCATCCTTCAAGCCTTCCAATGTCTCGGCAATCGCCTTGGGCTGGCCCGGCAAATTGATGATCAGGGCGCGGCCCCGAATCACCGCGACCTGGCGCGAGAGAATGGCCGTGGGCACAAAGCGCAGCGAGATCTGGCGCATCTGTTCGCCGAAACCGGGCATTTCCTTGTCGGCCACATCCAGCGTCGCTTCCGGCGTGACATCGCGCAGCGCCGGGCCGGTGCCGCCGGTCGTCAGCACCAGCTCGCAGCGCGCCTCGTCCACCAGCTCACGCAGGGTCTGGGCAATCAGCGGGCGCTCATCGGGGATCAGGCGTGCGACGAACTCGATCGGGTTGTGCAGCGCCGCGCTCAGCCAGCTTTGCAGTGCCGGCAAGCCCTTGTCTTCATACACACCGCTGGAGGCGCGGTCGCTGATCGAGACGATGCCGATGCGAACTGGCTCAGGCGTGGGTGGCAGCGGCAGAGGAAGGGGCAAGCCTACGCTCATTCCTCCTCGTCCTCCGCAGCCTCGCCTTCAGCGGCCGGGTTGACGCGCAGGCGCTCGGTCTTGATGAACTGGAAGAGGTCGCGGAAGGCGCGACCGCTGCGCTGCTCGGGCGCGGCTGCGGCGTCCTTGCGGGCCGCCCGCACCAGGCTGCGCAGCTGCTGCACGTCAATGCCTGCATGCTCGGCGATGAAGCTCTGCAGTGCCGCGTCGTCGGCCAACAGGCGCTCGCGCCAGGCTTCGCTCTCGTGCAGGGCCAGGCTGTCCTTGGCATGGCCGAGCTTGTAAGCTGCCACCGCCTCGCGCAGCGGCGCCGGGTCGACCCGGCGCATCAGCTTGCCGATGTACTGCATCTGCCGGCGCCGCCCTTCGTGGGCCGTGATTTTCTTGGCCATGCGCAGGGCGTCCAGCAGGATCTCGGGCAGGTTCAGCGGCTCCAGGCGGCTGGCGGGCAAGGTCATCAAGTCTTCACCCAGGCCTTGCAGATCATGGCTCTCACGCTTCAGCTGGCTTTTGCTGGGGCGGTCGAAGTCGTCGTCGTCTTCGGGCAGATCTTCTTGTGTTCTCATGGTCGTTCTTGGGCGGAAAGAGTTGGGGCAAGGCCTGTCGGGAGATGCCGGGCAGCAAGGCGCTGCGACTCGTATGATTGTCCCCCAGTTCTGAACCCCCGGTTTGAGCGCCCCCTTGTCAGTTGCATGGGCTCGCGAGGGCCGGGCTCCATCTCTTGTTTTAATGCGATCCATGACCCAATCTGCACCGTACTCTTCCGCCCCTGCCCAAGCCGCCCTGAGCTCCAGCAGCGGCTTCGCATACCGGGTCGACCAGTTCGAGCAGCTGATCGAAGACGTGCTTGCGGAAGCCAAACGCCTGGGTGCCAGCGATGCCGGTGCCGAGGTCTCGGAAGGCTGCGGCCTTTCGGTCTCCACCCGCATGGGGCAGTTGGAGAACGTGGAGCGCAATCGCGACAAGTCGCTCGGCATTTCGGTGTATCTGGGGCAGCGCCGCGGCAATGCCAGCACCTCGGATTTCTCGCCCAAGGCCCTGCAGGACACGGTGCGAGCCGCCTTCGACATTGCCCGCTTCACAGCCGAGGATCCGGTGGCCGGTCTGCCTGACGCGCAAGACCTGTCGCTCGATGCCGGTCAGCGGCCGGATCTGGATCTGTTCCACCCCTGGGCCATTGACGCGCAGGCCGCAGCGGCCATCGCCCTGCGTTGCGAGGACGCGGCGTTTGCGACCGACAAGCGCATCGCCAACAGCGAGGGCGCGGCCGTGTCCGCCCAGCAGTCGCATTTCTTCATGGGCAACAGCCGTGGTTTCCGCGGCGGCTATGCCAGCTCGCGCCATTCGATCTCGGTGGCGCCAATTGCCGGCCGTGGCGCGCAGATGCAGCGTGATGCCTGGTACAGCTCCATGCGCGATGCCCAGGACCTGGCCTCGCCCGAGGCGATTGGTCGTTATGCGGCCGAGCGTGCCTTGTCGCGCTTGAAGGCCCGCAAGGTCGGTACCGCTGAGGTTCCGGTGCTGTTTGAAAGCACGGTGGCGGCCGGTCTGCTTGGCGCTCTAGTTCAGGCCGTCAGCGGCGGTGCGCTCTACCGCCGCGCCAGCTTTTTGCTCGACAGCCTCGGCCAGAGTGTGCTGGCTTCGCACATCGACATCAGCGAGGACCCGCATCAGGTCAAGGGCAAAGGCAGCTCGCCCTTTGATGACGAAGGCGTGGCGACGCGCGCGCGCTCGGTGGTGGAGGCTGGTGTGCTGCAGGGCTACTTCTTGTCGACCTATTCGGCCCGCAAGCTCGGCATGCGAACCACAGGCCATGCCGGCGGTTCGCACAATCTGCTGATGAGCAGCCGTCTGACAGCGCCTGGCGATGATCTTCGCACCATGTTACGCCGGCTCGGTACGGGCCTGTTCGTGACCGAGTTGATGGGGCAGGGCGTGAACTCGGTCACCGGCGACTATTCGCGCGGCGCCAGCGGCTATTGGGTCGAGAACGGTGAGCTGGCCTTCCCAGTCCATGAAGTGACGATTGCCGGCAACCTCAAGACCATGTTTCAGGACATCATCGGCATTGGCACCGACCGCTACACCATGGGTGGCAAGACCCTGGGTTCGGTGCTGATTTCGCGCATGAAACTGGCCGGTAGCTGAGCTTGGCCGTACCTGCTTTGCGCTGGGGTTAGCCCCCGGTTTCCGGCTGTGTCTGCACCCTAGAATGGGTCGGCATTTCACAGTGCTGAGAGCACAACAGGAGACATCAATGCAGCGTCGTTCCTTCGTTCGGCAGGCAGGTTTGGCCGGTGTTCTGGCGGCGGGTGTGGCACCCGCCGTCGTGCATGCCCAGGCTCAAATCCGCTGGCGCCTGGCCTCTAGTTTCCCAAAGCCGCTGGACACCATCTTCGGTGCGGCCGACACTTTCGCCAAGAAGGTCAGCGAGATGACCGGGGGCAAGTTTCAGGTGTCCGTGCATGCCGCCGGCGAACTGATGCCGGCATTTGGTGTGGTCGACGGGGTGCAGAACGGCACCGTCGAGATGGCGCACACGGCGCCCTATTACTTTTTCGGCAAGGACGAGACCTTCGCGCTCGGCTGCGCCATACCCTTCGGGTTGAACAGCCGGCAGATGACCGCTTGGATGGTGGAAGGCAATGGCCTGAAGCTGATGCGTGAGTTCTACCGCAACTACAACATCATCAATTTCATGGGTGGCAACACCGGTGCTCAGATGGGTGGTTGGTATCGCAAGGAGATCAAGTCGACCGCCGACATCAAGGGTCTGAAAATGCGCATCGGCGGTTTTGCCGGCCGCGTGCTGGAGCGCATGGGCGGCGTGCCTCAGAACATCCCGGGCGGGGAAATCTATTCGGCGCTCGAGAAGGGCACCATCGACGCGGCCGAATGGGTCGGTCCCTACGATGACCAGAAGCTGAGCTTCAACAAGGTTGCGCCGAACTACTACTACCCCGGTTGGTGGGAAGGCGGCCCGCAGCTCGATTTCTATATCAACACCAAGGCTTTTGATTCTCTGACGCCCGAGTACAAGGCCATCGTCGAGGCGGCTGCTGCCATTGCACACATCGACATGCAGGCACGCTACGACGCCAAGAATCCGGTGGCACTGAAGCAGCTGGTGGGCTCGGGAACCAAGCTGCTCAAGTTTCCCAAGGAGGTGCTCGATTCGGCCTTCAAGGAATCTATGGGCATCTACGCGGAACTGTCGGCCAAGAATTCCAATTGGAAGAAGGTCTATGAAGACTATTCCAATTTCCGGCGTGATCAGAACCTCTGGTTCCGCTTTGCCGAGGCTGGATTTGACGATTTCATGCAGTCTCAACGGCTCTGATTCAAGCGGGCGTCGGCGCGGCTTGATGCGACGCGCCTGAGTCGAATCGCTAACGAAAGCCCCGACTTGCTTTTGAAGCAAGTCGGGGCTTTGTTTTGTTGAAGGCCCTTGCGGTAGCCCTTGCAGCCCAGCGTTACTTCTTGCCGGATGCGTCTTGCTGCAAGCTTCGTTTGACGGCGTCCATCGGGTCCTCGCCACTTTCGATCGAGGCTGCTGCTGACGATGCGGCTGACGCCGCCGCGGACGCTGCCTCAGGTGCGAACAAGCGTGCTGCCTCATCTGCATTGGTGTCGGGCTTGGCATCGTTGGCATCGCTGGCTCGGCCCAGGTCTTGCAGCATTTCGGTGGCCTGGTTCATGTCAATGGTCTTTTCTTTGTCCAGGAAGGCGGTCACCGTCTGCGGGAAAAAGATCACCACGGCCACCAGGACCAGCTGCATCAATACCCAGGGAATGGCGCCGAGATAGATGTCTCGGGAAGCGACCGGCCGCGGGATGGAGCCGCTCTTGAACAGGCTGTCCGAGATGCCGCGCAAGTAGAACAAGGCGAAGCCAAAGGGTGGATGCATGAAGCTGGTCTGCATGTTCACGCACAGCATGACGCCGAACCAGATCAGATCGATCCCCATCTTCTCGGCCACCGGTGCCAGCAAGGGCAGGATGATGAAGGCAATCTCGAAGAAATCGAGGAAGAAGGCCAGGATGAAGATGAAGATGTTGACGGCAATAAGGAAGCCCAGTTGACCTCCAGGCAAGCCGGACAACATGTGCTCGATCCAGACGCCGCCCTCAACGCCTTGAAAGACCAGGGAGAAGGTTCGCGAGCCGATCAGGATGAACACCACCATGGCGGTGATGCGCATGGTGCCGGCCATGGCTTCGCGCACCAAGGGCCAACTCAGTCGGCCGTGCAAGGCCGCCAGAATGAAGGCGCCCACGGCACCCATGGCACCCGCCTCTGTGGGCGTACAGACGGCGGTGTTGATGCCGGGCAAGCCGCCCATGCTGCCCAGCACGGCAAAGATCAGGATGGCCGAGGGAATGATGCCGCGCAGGCACTTGACCCACAGTGCCATCCCTTGCAGGGTGCGTGCGGACTTGGGGACGCCGGGCACATGGTCCGGCTTCACTCGGCTCAGCACAAAGGTGTAGAGCGCGAAGATCAGCACCTGCAGAATCGCCGGTCCCCAGGCGCCCTTGTACATGTCACCGACGGACTTGCCCAGTTGGTCGGCCAGCACCACCAGGACCAAGGAGGGTGGCACCAGCTGAGTGATGGTGCCTGAGGCCGAAAGCACGCCGGTGGCATAGCGCATGTTGTAGCCGTAGCGCATCATGACCGGCAGGGAAATCATGGCCATGGCAATCACTTGGCCTGCCACCGTGCCTGTGATGGCGCCGAGGATGAAGCCGACGATGATGACCGAATAGCCCAGCCCCCCGCGGATGGGGCCGAAGAGCTGACCCATGGAGTCCAGCATGTCCTCGGCCAAGCCGCATTTCTCCAGCAGCGAGCCCATCATGGTGAAGAAGGGGATGGCCAACAGCAGGTCGTTGGACAGGATGCCGAACACATTCTGCGGCAATGCGGCCATGAAGGCGGGCGGGAACCAGCCCTGAGAGACGGCAAAGAAACCGCAGGCCAGGCCCAAGGCCGCCAGGGAAAATGCGACCGGAAAGCCGATCAGCATGACCGCGATCAGGCCCGCGAACATCAGCGGCGGGAAACTCTCCATGGCCATCATTGCAGCGGTCTTTCGTAGTGGATGTCCATGTCGTAGCCATGCCCCAGCCAGGCAATGCGCTTGATCAGTTCTGCAAGGCCTTGCAGCCAGACCAGGGCGAAGCCCAGGGGCAGCATGAGCATGGCGGGCCAGCGAATCAGGCCGCCTGAGTTGTTGGATACCTCGCCGCTGCTCAGCAGCTTCCAGATATAGGGCAGGGCGCCCAGGCTGGCCATGCTGTCTTCCGGGCGCATGCCGGTGCTGAGCTTGACCATGAAAAGGTCCCAGGACAGCAGGCAGAGGTAGGCGATCACAGGCAGCAAGAAGACCAGCAGGCCACCGAGGTCAAGCCAGACCTTGCCGCGCCCCGACAAGCGACTGTAGAACAGGTCAACCCGGACATGCTCGTTGACCTTGAGGACCTGGGCTGCGCCCAGCATGACGCAGGCAGCAAACAGGTACCACTGGATCTCCAAAAACGAGTTGGAGCTGTAGTCGAAGGTGTAGCGCACCACAGCGTTGCTGGCACTGACCAGGCAGGACAAAAAGACGGCCCACTGGGCAATGGTGCCGAAGCGGGCCGTCAGGGCGTCGATGGCGCCGGCGAGCGCAAGCAGTGCTTTCATGTCCGAG
The DNA here is from genome assembly GCF_025717595.1 of Kinneretia sp. DJ1R-11. Lineage (NCBI taxonomy): Bacteria > Pseudomonadati > Pseudomonadota > Betaproteobacteria > Burkholderiales > Sphaerotilaceae > Roseateles > Kinneretia sp. DJ1R-11. The sequence continues at coordinate 204,958 of NZ_JAJIRR010000007.1, read as the reverse complement.
GTCCTGGTCGCAGGGCTGACCGAGTCGGTCAGCCGGGTTCACTAGCCCGGCACTGTAGCGACTCTGTCCCTGCCTTCGCCGCATTCTTGGGTGGCTTCAGGGAAAGCACCGAGCCATTTGCAGGGCTTAGAGCAGGGACGCGGCGTTGAACAAGCGGGTCGAACGTGCGCCGGAACGGCAGAACGCCAGGATGGGCTTGGGCAGTTGGTCCAGCAGTTGCCGAAACTGTGCGATCTCTTCCGGCGACTGGTAGCTGCCGTTGACCGGCAGGTGCTGATAAGCCAGGCCTGCGGCCTGAGCGGCGGCCGCCATGTCGGCACTGCTGGGTTGATCGGGGCCGCCTTCGAAATCCGGGCGGTTGTTGATCACGCTGCGAAAGCCGGCTGCTGCTGCCTGCGCCATGGCTTCAGGCAGCAGCTGCGGTGCCACGCAAAAGTCGGCACTGATGGTTTGCACGGGCAGACTCATGACAGCTCCTATCAGGGATTCAATGCGCGTTTGACGGCGCTTGAAACCAGGCCCATATCAGCCTTGCCGGCCAGCTGGGCCTTGACGGCGGCCATCACCCGGCCCATATCGCCGGGTCCGGCGGCGCCCAGTTCGCTGACGATGGCCGAGACGGCGGCTTGCACGTCTTCGGCCGACATGCGCTGCGGCAGATACGGTTCCAGGATCTGCAGCTCCAGTTGCTCCTTCTCAGCCAGATCGGGGCGGCCGCCGGCGTTGAACTGGCTGATGGAGTCCTTGCGTTGCTTGATCAGCTTGTCGACGATGGCGACGACGCCGACGTCATCGACCACCACACGTTCGTCCACCTCTTTTTGCTTGATGGCGGCGAGCAGGCCACGGATGGTGGTCAGGCGCTCACTGTCCTTGGCGCGCATGGCGGCTTTCATGTCGTCGGTGATGCGGTCTTTCAAGCTCATGGCAAATCCTGGCTGATTTGGGGTGAAGGAATTGAGTGGCAGCGAGGGCGCGGTACTTGCCTGGCTTGGCGCTTGGAGCGCCCTCGCAAAATCAAAAAAAACCCGCTACAGCGTCCTGTGCGGGTTTTTTCGGCCGAGCGGCTGTTCTGGAAGAACTGCCGTGGCGATCAGGCGATCAGTACAGCTTCTTCGGCAGCTGCATGCTGCGAACGCGCTTGTAATGACGCTTGACGGCAGCTGCCTTCTTGCGCTTACGTTCAGCCGTGGGCTTCTCGTAGAACTCGCGGGCGCGCAGATCAGTCAGCAAGCCCAATTTTTCGATAGTGCGCTTGAAACGGCGCAGGGCCACATCAAACGGCTCGTTCTCTTTGACGCGAATCGTGGTCATGAAAAGGTAGTTCCTTCAATATGCGCTCGGTGTTCGCCAAGTACTTCGTCCAAGACATTTGGAACTCAGTGTCTGAAACGGCTTATCCGGATTCCGCTTCAGAAAGCGTTGCGAATCGACGCGCAGGGTTTGCCAGCAAAGACGAAGATTATAGCCTGATTTTCAAGCTGTGGAATCATCCCTGTTCAAAGAACGTGCGCAAGCGACGGCACTGGACCAAGCCCATTGGAAGTTGTAGCCGCCCAGCCATCCGGTGACGTCCACCACCTCGCCGATAAAGTGCAGCCCGGGCACGCGTTTGCTCTCCATATTCTGCGAGTTGAGCTCACGGGTATCGACGCCGCCGCGCATCACCTCGGCCTTGCGCCAGCCTTCGCTGCCATTCGGGCTGAGCTGCCAGCCTTGCAACTGCTGCGCTAGGGTCTGCAGGTCCCGGTCCTTGCATTCGGGCATGGGGCGTTGCGCCGGCAAAGCCAGGCGTTCCAGCCAGGCCAGGGCCAAGCGCTGTGGAAACAGGCTGGAGAGTTCGTTACCCAGCTGACGCTTGGATTCGTTCTTAGCGGCCTGCAGCAGCGCCAGCAGCTTGTGCTCGGGTGCCAGATCGATTTGCAGGGGCTGACCTTCGACCCAAAAGCTGGAAATCTGAAGAATGGCGGGCCCGCTCAGGCCACGGTGGGTGAACAGCAGGTCCTCGAGGAAACGAGCTTTGTTCTTGCCCTGCCCAGTGCTGACCGCGACTGGCAGGGACAGGCCGGCCAGTGCGGAAAATGGCGCCCAGACTTGCTCGTCAAAGGTCAATGGCACCAGCGCGGCACGCGGCTCGACGATGGCGTGACCCAGTCGTTTGGCCAGGCGCAGGCCCCAGTCGGTGGCGCCGATCTTCGGGATGGGCAGGCCACCGGTGGCGACCACCACCGAGCGCGCGGTGACGGTGCCTCTCGAGGTATGCAGTTCAAACCGCGCATTGGATTCAGGGATGTTCTTGAGCTGCAGGTCCTGCACGCTGCAAGGCTGCCAGTGGGTGACGCCGCCGACGGCGCATTCCTTCAGCAGCATCTGGATGATCTGATCGCTGGATTCATCGCAGAACAGTTGCCCCTTGTGCTTCTCGTGAAAGGCGATGCCGTGTTTTTGCACCAGCGCGATGAAGTCCTGACTGCTGTAGCGGGCCAGGGCCGAGCGACAAAAAGCCGGGTTGTCCGACAGGAAGTTACCCGGCCCGACATCACGGTTGGTGAAGTTGCAGCGACCGCCGCCCGAAATGCGAATCTTCTCGGCCACCTTCTCGGCGTGATCGATGAGCAGCACGCGCAGGCCGGCTTGACCGGCCTGGCCGGCGCAGAACAGCCCGGCTGCGCCGGCACCGATGATGATCAGATCGAAATGCATGAAATGAAATGGAAGGGAGAGGATGGCCCGCACGGTGCTGTGCGCGCAGGCATTGTCCCGCAGTCATTCGTCGCTGCCCTTGAGAAGCCGCCGGCGCGTGTCGATATGGAGTTGAAGTGCGCCAAACGTGAAGAATTTCCCGTCTCCGGCCTCGGCCAGCTCGCCATGACTTCGCTACCATGCAGCTTGTTGCCAAGTTAGGGGGAAGGCCCCTGCCGAGCCGCGACTCGCTTGATTCGCTGACTCGAAGCCATCTACAGTGCCTGAACGTTTGCGCAAAAGCCCGAGGACGGAGCCAGGCTTTGCGTGGAGACCCCGAATGATTGAGAACGCATGAACAATTCAGCCGCTCAGAAAGACGCGCCGCCGGCAGCTCCGGGTAGCTTGAGCCATTGGCTGGCGGGGCATGCCGATCTGGCGAGCGAGATGGGCGGCACCTTGCTTGGCTTGGTGGAGCCGCTCAGTTTGCTTGCAGCGATCAAGTCGTTGGCCACCGGTCGCTATGTATTTGCCAGCGCCGGGCTTGATCGTCTGTTTGAGCGCAGCGAAAGCTCGGTGGTCGGCAGCGTCGACAACGACTTGATGCGTGCCGAGGAAGTGGTGGCCATGCGCCGTGTTGAGCAGGCCGTGATGGCCCAGCGCACCATCACCGTCAGCGAGCATCGTCTGGAGCTGGGTGGGCGACGTCGCGAGTTCACCGTCACGCGTGCAGCGCTGGGTAGCGAGTTTGTCTTGTCCGTGTGGCAGGAGCGAACCGAGGAGCGGCATCGCGAGAGCCATTTGCAGCGCGCCTTGCAGCAGCTGGAGCAGCAGCAAAAAGCGCTGGAACAGATCCGCCGCGAGCTGCAGCAGGGCAGTGGACGTGATGAGGTCTCCGGCCTGTATCTGCAGGCGCAGTTCGACGATCAGCTTCTGCGCGAGATCGATCTGTCCACGCGCGAGCACCGTGAGTTCGCCTTGGTCATCATTGCTCTCGATCCGGCGCCAGCTGCCGTGCAGGCCCAGGGCGAAGAGGCCAATCAACGCCTGCTCGAAGGCATGGGTCGTATGCTGCGCGCCAACACGCGCGCCATGGATGCCGCATGCCGGGTTGGGCATAGCCGCTTTGCCGTGCTGCTTTCAGGCGTGGGTCTTGCCACTGCACATGCCCGGATGGAGCAGCTGCGCCGCCAATGCATGGCTCAGATCATCGTGCTCAATGGGCAGGACATGGGTCTTTCCTTGTCCATGGGGGTGAGCAGCTTCCCGCACACAGCATCCAAGCATGAAGAACTCTGGTCGGCCAGCGAGGCCGCTGTGCATGAGGCTCAGCGTCGTGGCGGCAATCAGGTGGTGCTGGCTTCGATTCCTTTCGGAGGCTGAGTCGGTCTAAGCCTGCCGCTGTAGCGCTCAGCCCAGCAGCTCAATGATCAGAGCCCATTCCTCGGCGCTGACCGGCGTGATGGAGAGTCGGCTTCCTGCCTGCAGCAAGCGCATACCGGCCAGGTCCGGTTGCATCCGCAACTCGGCCAGGCTTAACAGCCGGGTCTTGCGCTCGAAGCGCACGTCGACGTTCAGCCAGCGCGCGGCCTCTGGTTTGGATTTGGCGTCAAAGTAGGGGCTGCTCGGATCAAACTGCGTGGCGTCCGGGTACGCCAGGCTGGCCACCCGGGCCAAGCCGGCGATGCCAATCTGTTCGGGCTTGGGGCAGGACGAGTGGTAGAACAGCACGCCGTCCCCGGGCGCCATGTCGTCACGCATGAAATTGCGCGCCTGGTAGTTGCGCACGCCGACCCAGGGCAAAGTTTGGTCTTGCGCGCGCGCAAGGTCATCGATCGAGCATTCCGAGGGCTCGGACTTCATCAACCAATGCTTCATGGTCTGCGGTGTCTCGACAGGGGCGGCAATGAAAATCGGCCCGCAAGGGGCCGATTGGAAGAAAGAGGTGTCCACCGCGAGCCGTGAGCCGCATTCCTGAACCCAGGGGATTCAGGTGGGCAAGGTCAGCCAAACTTCGGGTTCATCTGACGCGAGACGATCACACCAGTCGGGCGATGTTCCAAGCCCAAGCTCTAAGAGCATCGGTTCAAGGAAATATAGAACTCACGCGAATGCGATGGACGATGTCATTCTACGGCGACCGAGGCCTGCCGAGGATGAAATCAGAGCAATTGCCCGTCGTGACCCAGGGCTTCATCGAGGCGGCGGATCAGGCCGTCGAGGTCAGGAAGCTCAGCGCCGATGGCACCGGAGGCCTTGCCGCGAACCCCGGGCACAGGCTTGTCTTCTGCCAGTTGGTAAGCCAGGTTTAGTGCTGCCAGCACGGCGATGCGCTCACGCGCCTTGACGCGGCCGGCGTCACGAATGGCGCTCATTTCTTTGTCGACCTGGCTGACGGCCTTGCTCAGCGCCGCTTCGCCACCTTCAGGGCAGCCCAGCAGATAACTCTGCCCCATGATGGTCACTTCCATCTGCTTCATGGATGATTCTTTCCGGATTCACTTTCGACGGGCAGGCGTTCCAGCAAGGCATCGATGCGCGCGCGAGCGGCATTCAGGCGCGAGCGCTGGCTGTCACGCTCTTGGCTCAGCGCTTGAACTTGCTCCTGAAGCAGCGCATTGGTGCGCTTCAACTCTTCATGGCGCAAGAGCAATCTCTCGACGCGGTCGATCAAGTCGTTGAGGCTTGGCATGGTTTCCCGTGGCTCCCTAGGGCTTTTTCGGAACAGTTCCTACTTTGGCAAGCCGGGATTGTAGGCGGCGGCCTTCGTCGCAGAACGAAGCCACGCTGCAGCTTTCACACAGCGGCGCCCGCGCCTTGCAGACATAGCGGCCATGCAAGATCAACCAATGGTGTGCATCGACCAGAAACTCGGCTGGAATTCGCTTGAGCAGGCCGAGCTCGACGGCCAATGGCGTCTTGCCTGGCGCCAAACCGGTGCGGTTGCCGAGACGGAATAGATGGGTGTCTACCGCCATGGTCGGCTCGCCAAAGGCGACGTTGAGCACCACATTGGCGGTCTTGCGCCCGACACCGGGCAGGGCCTCCAGCGCCTCGCGGGTGCGTGGAACCTGGCCACCATGTTGCTCGACCAGGATCTGGCAGGTGGCGATCAGGTGCCGCGCCTTGCTGCGATAGAGGCCGATGGTGCGGATGTACTCGCTCAGGCCTTCTTCGCCCAGCGACAAGATCTTCTGTGGCGTGTTGGCGACCGGGAACAAGCGCCGAGTGGCCTTGTTGACGCCGACATCGGTGGCCTGGGCCGAGAGCAGCACGGCCGCCAGCAGCTCGAACACGCTGCTGTACTCCAGCTCGGTCTGCGGGCTGGGGTTGGCAGCGCGCAGGGTGGTGAAAAAGCCGTGGATCTGTTGCGCGTTCATGGGCGCGATTGTGCATGGGCCGTTGAGGCCTGAATCAAGCTTCGCGCTGCGCTCGTGCCCGTGCCAAGGCCGCCTGGATCACGGCCCGCTTGCGCTCCAGATCGTCCGGAGCCGTCAGCTTGGACGCGGCAGCCAGGTCAGCCAGCTTGGCTTCAGCCTTGGCTTGCAAGCGGGCGGCGTTGTCGCGCAGCTCACGCTCGACCTTGAACTGGTGAAAGCCATATCGCGCGCGCGCCGCTTCGGCCTGCAAGGGGCTCCATGCCTGCCAGCCGGTTTGTTCGCCACTGACCGGGCTCATGGAGATGCAGTCCACCGGGCAGGCCGGCACGCAGAGCTCGCAGCCCGTGCATTGCTCGGTCACGATCAGGTGCATTTGCTTGGGTGCGCCGACGATGCAGTCGACCGGGCAGGCCTTGATGCACAGGGTGCAGCCGATGCACCAAGCTTCGTCGATGACAGCCAGCGCTCGTGGCCCTTCCTGGCCATGGTCTGCGCTCAGGGGCAGGACTGATCGGCCCGTCAGCGCAGCCAGACGGGCCACGCCTTCGCTACCACCGGGCGGGCATTGATTGATGTCGGCCTCGCCGCTGGCCACGGCTTGTGCGTAGGCGCGGCAGTCCACATAGCCGCAGCGAGTGCACTGCGTCTGCGGCAAGGCGGCATCGATTCGATCTGCCAGCGTCAGGCCGACGACCGGCATGGCTTCAGTCGAGCGCTTCAAGTCTTGGCGCGGCCTTTGCGTGCCTTGCTGACGGTTGCCTGAGCTTCGGCCTCGGCAGCGGTTTCGCCGTGGTCGTATTTGGCAATGAAGTCGCGCACTTCCGGGTAGACCTTCTCACGCCAGCGGCGGCCGGAGAAGATGCCGTAATGCCCGGCGCCGACGGCGTCGTAGTGGTACTGATGCTCAGGCGCGATGCCGGAGCACAGCGCATGGGCGGCACGGGTCTGGCCGGCTCCAGAGATGTCGTCCAACTCGCCTTCCACGGTCAACAAGGCTGTGCCTTGGATGTCCTGTGGGCGAACCAGCTGACCTTTGACGTTCCAGCTTCCGTTGACCAGCGCAAAGTCCTGGAACACGGTCTTGATGGTGTCCAAGTAATACTCTGCTGGCATGTCCAGGACGGCGTTGTACTCGTCGTAGAACTGGCGGTGCGAATCAGCGCCGTCGTCGTCGCCACGCACCAGGTCGAGGAAGTAGTCGTAGTGCGAGCTCAGGTGGCGGTCCGGGTTCATGGCCACGAAACCGGTGTGCTGCAAGAAGCCGGGGTAGACCGCGCGGCCAGCACCGGGGAAATTGGTCGGCACGCGGTAGATCACATTCGACTCGAACCAGTTGAAGCTGCGGTTCATGGCCAGGTTGTTGACCGCAGTCGGACTCTTGCGAGCGTCGATGGGGCCGCCCATCATGGTCATGCTGCGCGGTGTGGTCTCGCCAAGGCTTGCCATCAAGGAGATCGCAGCCAGCACCGGCACTGTGGGCTGGCAGACCGAGATCACATGGCAGTCCGGGCCCAAGTGACGGATGAACTCCTGCACATAGGCGATGTAGTCGTCGAGGTGGAAGGGGCCGACTTCCAGCGGCACCATGCGGGCGTCCGTCCAGTCCGTGATGTAGACCTTGTGGTCCTTGAGCAGTTGCTTGACGGTGTCGCGCAGCAGGGTGCTGTGGTGACCCGACAAAGGCGCCACGACCAGCACCGTCGGCTGGTCCTTCATCTTGCTCAGCACCGCCAGATCATCGGTGTAGCGCTTGAAGCGCAAGAGGCGGCAAAAGGGCTTGTTGATGGGCACCAGTTCCTGCACGGCCACTTCCACGCCGTCCACTTCGACTCCGCGGATGCCGAATTCCGGCTTTTCGTAGTCCTTGGCCAAACGATGCATCAGGTCCAGCCCGGCCGAGACGCGTTGGGCCATAGGGGCATGGGAAAACGGCGACAGCGGATGGCTGTAGAGCTTGGCAGAGGCTGCCGCGAACTCCGAAAACGGGCTCATCAGGGCGCGTTGGGTTTCAAAAAGCTGGTACAGCATGGGTAGGCCTCGGGGTCATGGCGCGCCGAACCGCGGAGAGGGCGGTGCTGCGCTGGGTTGCTGAAGCTCGATCTTGCCTGAAATCAATGGTGCGGTGCAGCATTTTACTCCGCGCGGCACAGTGGCATGGTCGGCTATTAGCGGTGAAAAGCGTGACAGCTCGCAGCGAACAAACCCGAAATTGTGCGCAGAACGCCCCAAATCGGGGCGTTCTATGAGTGGCTCACGCGACTCCGGGCCTCAGCCTCGCAGCACCGCCGACATGGCTGCAGCCACTGCCGGCAAGTTCTTCTCGTTCAACGCGGCCACGCAGATGCGGCCTGAATCCACGCCGTAGATGCCGAACTCCGTGCGCAGGCGCTGCATTTGCGCGGCACTCAGACCCGAGTAGCTGAACATGCCTTTTTGGCGGGTGACGAAGCTCAGGTCCTGCTTGACGCCAGCGGCCTGCAAGGCGCTGACCAGGGCCGAGCGCATGGCGCGAATGCGCAGGCGCATGCCGGCCAGTTCTTCTTCCCACAGGGCGCGCAGGGCCGGGCTGGACAGTACGGTGGCCACCACCTGGGCGCCATGCGTCGGCGGGTTGGAGTAGTTGGTGCGGATGACGATCTTGAGCTGGCTCAGTACGCGGCCGGCTTCTTCGCTCGACGCGCACACCACGCTCAGCGCACCGACACGCTCGCCGTAGAGAGAGAAGCTCTTGGAGAAGCTCGTCGAAACAAAGAAGTCCAGGCCGGCGGCCAGGAACTGCTGGATGACGGCGCCATCTTCAGCAATGCCTTCGCCAAAGCCCTGGTAGGCCATGTCGAGGAAGGCGATCAGGCCGCGGGCTTTCACGGCCTCGACCACCTGGCTCCACTGGGCCGGTGTCAGGTCGTAGCCAGTTGGGTTGTGGCAGCAGGCGTGCAGCACGAAGACTGTGCCGGCTGCGGCGGCATTCAAAGCAGCCAGCATGCCCTCAAAGTTGACGCCCAGATTGGCGGCGTCGAAGTAGGGGTAGGTGTCGACCTGGAAGCCCGCATTGGTGAACAGGGCGCGGTGGTTTTCCCAGGAGGGGTCGGAGATCAGCACGCGGGCGCCGGGGTTCAGGCGCTTGAGAAAGTCGGCGCCGATCTTCAGGCCGCCGGTGCCGCCGATGGCTTGCACGGTGGCCACGCGCTTGTCGGCCAGAACGGCGCTGTCCGCGCCGAAGACCAAGCCTTGCACGGCCTTGTCGTAGGCGGCGATGCCGTCAATAGGCAGGTAGCCGCGGGCCTTGGGATCGGCCAGCATGGCGCGCTCGGCCTCGGCCACGCATTTCAGCAGGGGGAGCTTGCCGTTTTCGTCAAAGTAGACGCCAACTCCCAGATTCACCTTGGCCGGGTTCGGATCGGCATTGAATTGTTCGTTGAGGCCCAGGATGGGGTCGCGGGGGGCCATTTCGACGGCGGCAAACAAGGACATGGAAAGCTTCCTGACAGGACGGTGGCATGAACAACAAAGTGCAATCGCTGGGGCTTGCGGCGCTGCGGCTCGGCCTGCGCTACCCTTGCGGGTTGCCCAGCCTTGCGATTTTAGGTGGGCCCTTCGCTTCTCTCCTTGTTACTGACCCGGCTCCAGCACATGCAAGATTCAGATCGCCTCATTGACAAAACTGCCGAAGGTGCTGAGGTGCCCAAGGGTGAGTTCGTGTCTTTCGAAGGCTCGCCGTTCCAGCTGTTCCAGCCATTTCCACCAGCTGGAGACCAGCCGACGGCGATTGCGCAGCTGATTGAAGGCATCAATGACGGCTTGAGCTACCAGACCCTGCTGGGCGTGACCGGCTCGGGCAAGACCTTCACCATGGCCAATGTGATCGCCCGCCTGGGTCGCCCGGCCATCATCTTTGCGCCCAACAAGACGCTGGCGGCCCAGCTATACAGCGAGTTCCGCGATTTCTTTCCCAACAATGCGGTCGAGTATTTCGTCAGCTACTACGACTACTACCAGCCCGAGGCCTATGTGCCGCAGCGCGACCTGTTCATCGAGAAGGACAGCGCCATCAACGAGCACATCGAGCAGTTGCGCCTCTCCGCCACCAAGAGCCTGATGGAGCGGCGTGATGTGATCATCGTGGCCTCTGTTTCGGCCATCTACGGCATCGGCAACCCGAGCGACTACCACCAGATGGTGATGACGCTGCGCAATGGCGACAAGATGGGGCAGCGTGATGTCATTGCCCAGCTGATTCGCATGCAGTACACCCGCAATGAGGTGGAGTTCAGCCGTGGTGCTTTCCGCGTGCGTGGCGACACCATCGATGTCTTTCCTGCCGAGCATTCGGAATTGGCCCTGCGCATCGAGCTCTTCGATGACGAGGTCGAGACTTTGCAGCTCTTCGACCCGTTGACCGGCAAGATCCGTCAGAAGATCGCTCGCTTCACCGTCTATCCGAGCAGCCATTACGTCACGCCGCGCGAAAAGGTGCTGGGCGCCATGGAGACCATCAAGGAGGAGCTGCGCGAGCGCCTGGGTTTCTTTGTCAAGGAAGGCAAGCTGGTCGAGGCCCAGCGCCTGGAGCAGCGCACCCGCTTCGACCTGGAAATGTTGCAGGAGGTGGGGCACTGCAAGGGCATCGAGAATTACACCCGGCACCTGTCCGGCGCCGCGCCAGGCGAGCCGCCGCCGACCTTGGTGGACTATCTGCCCAGCGATGCGCTGATGTTCCTGGACGAAAGCCATGTGCTGATCGGCCAGTTCGGCGGCATGTACAACGGCGACCGCGCGCGCAAGACCACGCTGGTGGAGTATGGCTTCCGCCTGCCCTCGGCCCTGGACAACCGCCCACTCAAGTTCGACGAGTTCGAGCGCAAGATGCGCCAGGCTGTTTTTGTGTCCGCAACGCCGGCGGCCTACGAACAGCAGAATGCCGGGCAGGTGGTGGAGCAGGTGGTGCGACCCACCGGCTTGGTCGACCCCCTGGTCGAGGTGCGCCCGGCCACCCATCAGGTGGACGATGTGCTGCAGGAAATTCGCCTCCGAGTGGAGGTCAATGACCGCGTTTTGATCACCACCCTGACCAAGCGCATGGCCGAACAGCTGACCGATTATTTGAGCGACAACGGCGTCAAGGTGCGCTACCTGCACTCCGATGTGGACACGGTCGAGCGGGTCGAGATCTTGCGCGACCTGCGCTTGGGTGCATTCGATGTGCTGGTCGGCATCAACTTGCTTCGTGAAGGTCTGGACATTCCCGAGGTCTCGCTGGTGGCGATTCTGGATGCGGACAAGGAGGGCTTTTTGCGCTCGGAGCGCAGCCTCATCCAGACCATCGGCCGTGCTGCCCGCAACCTCAACGGCAAGGCCATTCTGTACGCCGACCGCGTCACCGAGTCCATGCGCAAGGCCATGGGGGAGACCGAGCGCCGCCGCAGCAAGCAGCTGGCTTTCAATGAGGCGAATGGCATCACGCCGCGCAGCATCAACAAGCGCATCAAGGACTTGATCGACGGCGTCTACTCCGAAAAGAGTGGCCGGGACGATCAGAAGCTCCTGCAGGTGGCCGAGGTGGAGCAGATGTCCGAGAAGGACCTCAGCAAGCGCATGGCCTTGCTGGAGAAGCAGATGCTGGAGCATGCCCGCAATCTGGAGTTCGAGAAGGCAGCCCGCGTACGGGATCAGTTGGCCCAGCTGCGCGAGCAAGCCTTTGGCGCGGTGGTGCACGACAATATCGCTTAGCCGCGGCGCTCAGCGCAGCTCTGCCGCCTGGGCTCAAGGCCCTGCCGAATCTCTGGTTTTGGGGTCGCCCGGCAAGACTCTCAGTAATTGAGTAAAATAGTCGGAATTGGTCAAGGGTAAACCCGTCAAGCGGGTCGGCCCTGGCCCCGGTGCTTCACAGGGCTTCGCTCTTGGCGCCTGGTTCTGCGGACTCAAAGGAGAGTGATATGCGTCTCACCACCAAAGGTCGGTTTGCCGTCACAGCGATGATTGACTTGGCGCTGCGTGAAAACGGCGGCCCGGTCGCGCTGGCTGCCATCAGCCAGCGGCAACAGATTTCGCTGTCCTATCTGGAGCAGTTGTTCGGCAAGCTGCGTCGCCATGAGCTGGTGGAAAGCACACGCGGCCCGGGCGGCGGGTATTCCTTGGGCCGCAAATCCAGCGAAATAACCGTGGCCGACATCATCGTGGCCGTCGACGAGCCCATCGATGCCACCGGCTGCGGCGGTAAGGAAAACTGCATGGGCGAGGACACCGGGCGCTGCATCACCCACGAGCTCTGGACCAGTCTCAACGCCAAGATGATCGAGTACCTCGATTCGGTGTCCCTGCGCAAGCTGGTGGAAGACCAGCTGTCCAAGGGCGTCACCATTGAAGAGTCGCCGATGAAGCGCGCCATTTCATCGACGCCGGTGGTCAAACCCATTCGCATCACCGCCCCGAATTCGGTCTTCGCCCTCGGCAACGCCTTTACCAAATAAGACTGCCAGCCCAGTCGCCAGCACAGAACAAAAAGCCAATCTCGAACATGGACATGACCCCGCATTTCCCCATCTATCTCGACTACGGTGCTACCACGCCGGTGGACCCACGTGTGGTCAGCGCCATGGTGCCGTGGCTCAGTGAGCATTTCGGCAACCCGGCGTCGCGCAGCCATGCCTGGGGCTGGGAGGCGGAAGCGATCGTCGAGAAGTCGCGCGAACAGGTCGCGGCTCTGATCGGCGCCGACCCGCGCGAGATCGTCTGGACCTCGGGTGCCACCGAGTCCATCAACCTCGCCATCAAGGGCGCAGCCCAGTTCTACAAGACCCGCGGCAAGCACATCATCACGCTCAAGACCGAGCACAAGGCGGTGCTGGACACCTGTCGTGAGTTGGAGCGCCAGGGCTTTGAGGTCACTTACCTCGAGGTGCAGGCCGATGGCCTGCTGGATCTGGAGGCGTTCAAGGCGGCCATCCGCCCGGACACCATCCTGGCCTCGGTGCTGTATGTCAGCAATGAGATCGGAGTGATTCAGGACATCCCTGCCATTGGCGCGATCTGCCGCGAACGCGGCATCATCTTTCACGTTGATGCCGCCCAGGCTACCGGCAAGATCGCCATCAATTTGGCCGAGCTGCCGGTGGATCTGATGAGCCTGGCTTCGCACAAGACCTATGGCCCCAAGGGCATCGGCGCCTTGTATGTGCGCCGCAAGCCGCGTGTGCGCCTTGAAGCGCAGATGCACGGTGGCGGCCAGGAGCGCGGTATGCGCTCGGGTACCTTGGCCACGCACCAGATCGTCGGCATGGGTGAGGCGTTTCGCATCGCCAAGGAAGAAATGGCGTCTGAGGGCGAGCGCATCCGCATGTTGCATCAGCGTCTGCTGAATGGCCTCAAGGACATCGAACAGGTCTTCGTCAATGGCGACCTGGAGCGCCGCGTGCCGCACAACTTGAACATGTCCTTCAACTATGTGGAGGGCGAGTCCCTGATCATGGGTGTCAAGGGCTTGGCGCTTTCATCTGGATCGGCCTGCACTTCGGCCAGCCTGGAGCCGAGCTATGTCTTGCGCGCCCTGGGTCGCAGCGACGAGCTTGCGCATTCTTCTCTGCGCATGACCATCGGCCGCTTCACCACCGTGGAAGAAATCGATTACGCGATCGCCACCCTCAAGGATCGTGTGGCCAAGTTGCGCGAGCTCTCGCCGCTGTGGGATATGTACAAGGACGGCATCGACCTCAGCACCATCCAGTGGGCAGCCCACTGAAAGACCACAGCCCGCCGCGGACCTGAATCTGTGGCGAGCCGGCTCTACGACCAATTTGTCGCAGGGCAGCCAATAGCTAGGAGAAAAAATCATGGCATACAGCGAAAAAGTCGTTGATCACTACGAAAACCCGCGCAATGTCGGCGCCTTCGAAAAGGGCGACGAGTCGGTCGGCACCGGCATGGTTGGTGCGCCGGCATGCGGCGATGTGATGAAGCTGCAGATCAAAGTCAACCCGGCCACTGGACTGATCGAAGACGCGAAGTTCAAGACCTATGGCTGCGGCTCGGCCATCGCCTCAAGCTCGCTCGTGACTGAATGGGTCAAGGGCAAGAGCCTGGATCAGGCCCTGGCCATCAAGAACACCCAGATCGCCGAAGAGTTGGCCCTGCCGCCGGTCAAGATCCACTGCTCCATCCTGGCCGAGGACGCCATCAAGGCGGCCGTGGACGACTACCGCGCCAAGCACACGCAGTAAGGACGGCGCCATGTCAGTGACCGTGACCGAAGCCGCCGCACGCCATGTGACGCGCTACATCAGCAAGCGCGGCCGCGGCGTCGGCGTGCGCCTGGGCGTCAAGACCACCGGCTGCTCCGGCCTGGCCTACAAGCTGGAGTACGCCGACGAGGTGGCCCCCGAGGACGTGATCTTCGAAGGCCATGGCATCAAGATCCTGATCGATCCCAAGAGCCTGCCTTATCTGGACGGCACCGAGCTGGACTTTGTCCGCGAGGGCCTGAACGAGGGCTTCAAGTTCCGCAACCCGCGCGAGAAAGACCGCTGCGGCTGCGGCGAGTCCTTCCGCGTGTAATACAGTGCTGCGCCGCGCGAGCGGTGCAGGCCAGGAGGGCGCGGCGTCGGTCCGCGCTTTTTTCATGGCCGAAGCCGAGTGGCGGCAGCCCTGCGCCCGCCCCAAGATTCGAAAAGCCCGAGACCTGTTCCATGAAACTCGATGACGACGACTTCAGCCTGTTCGGCCTGCCGCAGCGGCAGACCCAGGATCGCGCCGCCATCGATGCCAGCTGGAAGGCCTTGCAGGCCCAAGTGCACCCCGACCGTTTTGCGGCCCAGGGCGCTGCGGCGCAGCGCCTGAGCGCGCAGTGGGCGATGCGGGTCAATGAAGCGCACCAGCGCTTGCGTGATCCGCTCAAGCGCGCAGCCTATCTGTGCGAGCTGCGTGGTGTGCCCTTGCAGATCCACGATAACACCCGCATGCCCACGGCGTTCCTGATGGAACAGATGGCCTGGCGCGAGGCCCTGGACGAGGCGAAAGGCCTGGCCGAAGTGGAGGCACTGGATGCCGAGGTGGCCACGCGCGAGCGCGAGCTGCTGACTGAAGTGCAAGGCCTGCTCGAGGCGGCCGACGATGTGATGGCCTCCACGGCAGCTGCCGCCCAGCAGGTGAGAGCGCTGATGTTCATTCACCGATTCCGTTCCGATCTCGATCGACGCCTGGAAGCCCTAGGACAATAAGACATGGCTTTGCTGCAAATTTCCGAACCGGGCCAATCGCCCAATCCGCATGAGCGTCGCATCGCGGTGGGTATTGACCTGGGCACCACCCACTCTCTGGTGGCCGCTGTGCGCCACGGTGTGGCCGAATGCCTGCCCGATGAGCAGGGGCAGGTGATCCTGCCCTCGGCTGTGCGCTACCTGGAAGAAGGGCGCCGTCAGATCGGGGCCGCTGCACTGGCCGCGCAGGCCGAGGACCCGGTTAACACCATTGTTTCGGTCAAGCGTTTCATGGGCCGCGGCCTGGCCGATGTGGCCGAGCGCAGCCAACTGCCCTATGACTTCGAAGACACGCCGGGCATGCTGTCCCTGCGCACCCGCGATGGCCTGAAGTCGCCGGTAGAGATCTCGGCCGAGATCCTGGCCACCTTGCGCTTCCGTGCCGAAGACAGCTTTGCCGATGATGTGTTCGGTGCGGTAATCACCGTGCCTGCTTACTTCGACGACGCGCAGCGCCAGGCCACCAAGGACGCGGCCCAGCTGGCCGGCCTGAATGTGCTGCGCCTGATCAACGAGCCCACGGCCGCGGCCATTGCCTACGGCCTCGATAACGCCAGCGAAGGGCTCTACGCCGTCTACGACCTCGGCGGCGGCACCTTTGACATCTCAGTGCTGCGCCTGAGTCGCGGCGTCTTCGAGGTGGTGGCGACAGGTGGCGATGCTGCGCTGGGCGGTGATGATTTCGACCGAGTCCTCGCGGATTGGGCGTTAGCGCAAAGTGGCCTGCAGCTGAGCTCGGCCCATGACAAGCGTGCGGTCCTGGTGGCAGCGCGTGCGGCCAAAGAGCAGCTTTCCAGCGCGGACAGCGCCGTGTTGCAGGCGCAGCTGGATGCAGGCGCGCTCGAACTCCGCGTGTCTCGCAGCCAGTTCGAAACCCTGGCCCAGCCGCTGCTGGCTCGCACGCTGAGCGCCGTCAAGCGCGTGCTGCGCGATGCCAAGGTGCGGGCCGACGAGGTGCAGGGCACGGTCATGGTGGGTGGCTCCACCCGCATGCCTTGCGTGCGCGAGGTGGTGAGTGCCTTGTTCGGCCGCGAGGTGCTGACCAATCTGAACCCCGATGAGGTGGTGGCCCAGGGCGCCGCCATCCAGGCCAATCAGCTGGCGGGCAATGCGGCCGATGGTGACATCCTCTTGCTGGACGTGATTCCGCTCTCGCTGGGCCTGGAAACCATGGGCGGCCTGGTCGAGCGCATCATCGAGCGCAACGCCACCATCCCCGTCGCCCAGGCGCAGGACTTCACCACCTTCAAAGACGGCCAGACCGCTATGGCCCTGCATGTGCTGCAGGGCGAGCGCGAGCTGGTCAGTGAATGCCGTTCGCTGGCGCGCTTCGAGCTGCGCGGCATTCCGCCCATGGTGGCCGGCGCTGCGCGCATCCGCGTGACCTTCCAGGTCGATGCCGATGGCCTGCTCAGCGTGGCAGCCAAGGAATTGGGCTCGGGCGTTGAAGCCACCATCCAGGTCAAGCCCAGCTACGGCCTCAGCGATGACCAGATCGCCGGCATGCTCAAGGATGGCTTTGCCAGCGCTGAATCCGATATGACGGCGCGCAAGCTGCGCGAGGCGCGTGTCGAGGCCGAGCGCATGCGACTGGCCACGCTGTCCGCCCAGGCGGCGGATGGAGATCTATTGTCAGAGGCCGAGCAGGTTGATATCGCCAGCTTGCTGCAAGCGATGGCGCATGCGGCCGATGGCGAGGATGCTGATGCCATCACCACCGCCGTTGAAGCCCTGGCCAAGGGCACCGAAGCCTTTGCCGCCGCGCGCATGAATCGCGGCATTCACAAGGCCTTGACCGGCCGCAGCGTCGACCAGATCTGAGCCGGCGCGCCGCGCCAGGAGAGCCCCATGCCCGTCATCAAGATTCTTCCCCACGCCGAGTATTGCCCAGAGGGGACGACCGTCAACGCGCCGGCCGGCACCTCGATCTGCGAGGCGCTGCTGGACAACCAGATCGCCATCGAGCACGCCTGTGACATGGTCTGCGCCTGCACCACCTGCCATGTGATCGTGCGCGAAGGCATGGCCTCGCTGTCCGAGATGGAGGAGGGCGAGGAGGACATGCTGGACCGCGCCTGGGGTCTGGAGCCTGATTCACGCCTGAGCTGCCAGGCCATCCTGGGCCAGAAGGACGTCACCATCGAGATCCCCAAGTACTCGATCAACCACGCCAAAGAAGGCCACTGAGTTCCGCCATGCTGGTTCTGGGATTCGAATCGTCCTGCGACGAAACCGGCGTGGCGCTGGTCGAGGTGCCGGCTGCTGGCGCGCCCCAGCTGCGCGCCCAGGCCCTGCACAGCCAGATCAGCATGCACCAGGCCTACGGCGGCGTGGTGCCGGAGCTGGCTTCGCGCGATCACATCCGACGCGTATTGCCGCTGACGCGTGAGGTACTGTCGCAAGCCCATGTGGCTTTGAGCGATATCGATGTCATCGCCTACACCCAGGGCCCGGGCCTAGCAGGCGCCTTGTTGGTGGGCGCTGGTGTGGCCGTGGCCATGGCGGCAGCGCTGGACAAGCCGACGGTAGGTGTTCATCACCTCGAAGGGCATTTGCTCTCACCGTTTCTGTCGGTCGATCCGCCGGAGTTTCCCTTCGTGGCTTTGCTCGTGTCCGGCGGGCACACCCAGCTGATGCGGGTGGATGATGTCGGCCAGTATCAGATGCTGGGCGAAACCATCGACGACGCCGCCGGCGAAGCCTTTGACAAGAGTGCCAAGCTGCTGGGTCTGCCCTATCCGGGCGGCCCGCATCTGGCCCGGCTGGCCGAGCAGGGCAACCCGGCGGCATTTGATCTGCCCCGGCCCATGCTCAAGAGCGGCAAGCCCGATTTCAGCTTTGCTGGCCTGAAAACGGCGGTGCTGACCCAGGTGAAGCGCCTGGGCGATGGACCGACCGAGCAGCAAAAAGCCGATCTGGCCGCCAGCACGCAGGCGGCCATCGTCGAGCTGCTGCTGCGAAAATCCTTGCTTGCCTTGAAAGAGACCGGGCTCAAGCGCCTGGTGGTGGCCGGCGGCGTCGGCGCCAACCGGCATCTGCGTGAGCAGCTCAATGCGGCCTGCGCCAAGCGTCAGATCCGTGTGCATTACCCGGAGCTGAGCCTGTGCACTGACAACGGCGCCATGATCGCCATGGCCGCCGCGATGCGTCTGCAGCGTGGCTTGGCCACGCTGCGGCCTGGCGCCGGTTTTGAGGTCAGGCCGCGCTGGACCCTGGGCGCGGCCTGAGGCAAGCGACGCTCAACTGACGTTCAGTTGGCTCGCGCCGCTCGGCTGGCGCTTGACCAGGGTCAGTGTCAGCACGCCGTGCTCCAATTTGGCGCTGGAGTCTCCCTGATTCACTTCTTGGGGCAAGGTCAGATTGCGCGAGAAGCGTGTCGCGGCCCGCTCGCGGTGCAGCACACGGCTGCCTTCGCTTGCTTCTGGGGCTGCAGCCTGTTCGGCATCGATCGTGATGCGGCGACCGTCGATGGTGATCTTGACCGCTTCCTTGCTGACGCCGGGCAGGTCCAGTTGCAGGCGGTACTCCCGGTCGGTTTCGCTGACATCAAGCGCCGGGCTGTGCAGCGAAATGGCTTTGCTGTCGGCTTGGAGCAGGCTTTCCAGGCGGCGTTCGATCTGGCGCTCCAGCTGGCGCGAGAACTCGTGGCTGTGGCGGGTCATGGGAAGCACGAACATGGCAATCTCCTGTTGATGTGAGCCGATGGTGGTCTTGGGAGGCTAGCGGTTGCTGGCCCCGTGCTGTCTGAAATTGGCCTGCTTGCCGCGCCTTCAAGAGCTGTCAAAAATATGCTTGTCCGCCACTTGGCAGAAGCGCAAACGCCTCCATTTGCGGCCGCCGCCCATGTGGAACCGTGGCGGGCGCATCGTCATCCGCCTTGTTTGCGCTATACTCAGCAGGTTTTTCGCCTTCGACTGTGGTCGGGTGGTGGAGAGCAAAGGCACGGCTCGGGTCGGTTTCACCCGTGACCGCAAGTTAAAACCATGGAAACCGTCTGAGTATCTGCAAAGCAATCTTTGCGGGCCGGCGGCTTCCGACAATCAGGAACGCAACATGTCCGTCGCAGATATCAACAAAGCAGAAATCGTTCAATCGAACGCCCGCAGCGCCAACGACACCGGCTCGCCGGAAGTCCAGGTCGCTCTGCTGACAGCCCGTATCAACGCGCTGACCCCTCACTTCAAGGCCAATATGAAGGACCACCACGGTCGTCGCGGCCTGCTGAAGATGGTCAACACTCGCAAGAGCCTGTTGGCCTATCTGAAGGCCAAGGACGCAACGCGTTACACCGCGCTGATCCAGAAGCTGGGCCTGCGCAAGTAATTTGCCGCTGAGATCAAGGAGCCTGTCTGGGTTGTTCGTCCAGTACAGGCTCTTTGTCTTTTGGCTTCGCATGGAGTTGAGCTGAAGTGGCGCTGCTGTGTCATTCCAAGGCCTCTGTGGGCGGTGTCGCTCGATCAGATTCCCTGGAATGGCATCCCGCCAAACCCAGTCTCACTCTCGGTCTTGAGGCGGCACCGCAAGCCGCTTCGACACAGCCTGCAGGCCTGGGTGCCGGCGGGCAAAGAGGAGAGACACAATGAGCTTGTTCAATAAAGTCACCAAGACCTTCCAGTGGGGCAACCACTCCGTCGTGATGGAAACCGGCGAAATCGCTCGCCAGTCCAGCGGCGCTGTCGTCGTGAACATCGAAGGCACCGTGGTGCTGGCCACTGTGGTGGCCAAGACCGAAGCCAAGGCCGGCCAGGACTTCTTCCCGCTGACCGTCGACTACCTGGAAAAGACCTATGCCGCCGGCAAGATCCCGGGCAGCTTTTTCAAGCGTGAAGGCCGCCCGAGCGAGCTGGAAACACTGACCAGCCGCTTGATCGACCGCCCGATCCGCCCGCTGTTCCCTGAAGGCTTCTACAACGAAGTCCAGGTCGTCGTGCATGTGTTGTCGTTGAATCCTGAAGTCCAGGCCGACATCGCTGCCCTGATCGCTTCCAGCGCTGCGCTGGCTGTGTCCGGCATCCCGTTCAATGGCCCCATCGGCGCTGCGCGCGTGGGTTATGTCAACGGTGAGTACATCCTCAACCCCGGCAAGACCGAGCTGATCAACAGCAAGATGGACCTGGTCGTTGCCGGTACGCAAGCTGCTGTGCTGATGGTTGAGTCCGAGGCCGATGGCCTGAGCGAAGAGATCATGCTGGGCGCCGTGGTGTTCGGTCATGAGCAGGGCAATATCGCCATCGCCGCCATCGACGAACTGGTGCGCGACGCCGGCAAGCCGAGCTGGAACTGGGTGGCCCCGGCCAAGAATGAGCCCCTGATCGCCAAGGTCGGCGCTCTGGCCGACGAGGCCCTGGCTGCTGCTTACCAGATCCGCAACAAGCAAGCCCGTACGCAAGCCTGCCGCGCCGTCACCGCCAACGTGATGGCTGGCCTGAAGGCCGATGGCGTCGAATTCGACAAGGTCGAAGTCGAAAGCTTGCTGTTCGAGATCGAAGCCCGCATCGTGCGCGGCCAGATCCTGGCCGGTGAGCCGCGTATCGATGGTCGCGACACCCGCACCGTGCGCCCGATCGAGATCAGCAACAGCATCCTGCCGCGCACCCACGGTTCGGCCCTGTTCACCCGCGGTGAAACGCAGGCTCTGGTCGTCGCTACGCTTGGTACTGACCGTGACGCTCAGCGCATCGACGCCCTGGCCGGCGAGTTCGAAGACCGCTTCATGCTGCACTACAACATGCCTCCGTTCGCCACCGGCGAAACTGGCCGCGTGGGCAGCCCGAAGCGCCGCGAAATCGGCCACGGCCGCCTTGCCAAGCGCGCTCTGATCGCCGCTTTGCCGAGCAAGGAAGACTTCCCCTACACCATGCGTGTGGTGTCGGAAATCACGGAAAGCAATGGCTCCTCGTCGATGGCTTCGGTCTGCGGCGGCTGCCTGGCGCTGATGGATGCAGGCGTGCCGATGAAGGCCCACGTGGCCGGCATCGCCATGGGCCTGATCAAGGACGGCAACCGTTTCGCCGTGCTGACCGACATCCTGGGTGACGAAGATCATCTGGGTGATATGGACTTCAAGGTGGCCGGTACCACCGGTGGCATCACTGCTCTGCAGATGGACATCAAGATCCAGGGCATCACCAAGGAGATCATGCAGGTCGCTCTGGCGCAAGCCAAGGAAGCTCGCTTGCACATCCTGGGCAAGATGGTTGAAGCCATGGGCACGGCCAACACCGAGGTGTCGCAGTTCGCGCCGCGTCTGTACACCATGAAGATCAACCCGGAGAAGATCCGTGACGTGATCGGCAAGGGCGGCGCCACCATCCGCGCGCTGACCGAAGAGACCGGCACCACCATCGACATCGGCGAAGACGGCACCATCACCATCGCCTCGACCGACGCTGAGAAGGCCGAATACGCCAAGAAACGCATCGCCGAGATCACCGCCGAAGTCGAAATCGGCAAGGTCTACGAAGGCCCGATCACCAAGATCCTGGACTTCGGTGCCCTGGTGAACCTGCTGCCTGGCAAGGACGGCCTGCTGCATATCAGCCAGATCGCCCACCAGCGCGTCGAGAAAGTGACCGACTTCCTCAAGGAAGGTCAGATCGTCAAGGTCAAGGTCATGGAAACCGACGAGAAGGGTCGTATCAAGCTGTCCATGAAAGCGCTGATCGACCGGGACGCAGCTCCGGTGCAAGCACCGGCTGACGCTGAGTAAATCCAGCCCATGAAGGCGATCGCCATCACCCGCCCCGGCGGACCTGAGGTGTTGCAGATGGTCGAGCGACCCGATCCCGTTTCCGGGATTGGGGAGTGCTTGATTGCGGTGGAGGCCTATGGCATCAACCGCCCCGATGTTTTGCAGCGCAAGGGCGCTTATCCGGCTCCGGCGGGTGCCAGCGATTTGCCCGGGTTGGAAGTGGCGGGGCGCATCGTCGCCGGTGATGCTGACGCTTTGGCGGCGGCGGGGCTGGGCGTGGGCGATGCAGTTTGCGCCCTGGTGGCCGGTGGTGGCTATGCCGAGCTTTGTGTGGCGCCGATTGGTCAATGCCTGCCGGTGCCGACTGGCTGGACCATGGCCGAGGCGGCCAGCTTGCCGGAGACTTGCTTCACGGTCTGGTCGAATGTGTTCGGCCGTGCGGCGCTTCAGCCCGGTGAAAGCCTGCTGATCCATGGCGGCAGCAGTGGCATCGGCGTGACGGCGATCCAGATGGCCAACGCCCTGGGTTCGCGCGTGCTGGTGACGGTGGGTTCGGCCGCCAAGGCGGAAGCTTGCTTGAAGTTGGGGGCTGAGGTGGCCATCAACTACCGTGAGCAGGACTTCGTCGCGGAAGTGAAGCGAAGCACTGACGGGCGTGGCGTCAATGTGATCTTGGACATGGTCGCTGGCTCCTATGTGGAGCGCGGTGTTCAGTGTTTGGCTGACGATGGGCGCATGGTCATCATCGCGGTGCAGGGTGGTGTCGACGCGCGTTTTGATGCGGGTGCGGTCTTGCGGCGGCGGCTGACGGTCAGTGGCTCGACCTTGCGGCCGCGGTCCTTGACCTTCAAGGCTGGCGTGGCACAGGCGCTGCGCGAGCGGGTCTGGCCTTTGCTGGCCTCTCGCGCGATCGTGCCGGTGATTTATCGTGAGCTGCCGGCCAGTGAGGCTGCGCAGGCTCATGCGCTGATGGAGTCGGGCGAGCACATTGGCAAGATTGTCTTGAGCTGGTGATTGGCCCCGCAGCCCTTCGGGTGGTGAGTTTGGAGAACAAGATGCGCAAGAAACTGGTCGTTGGCAATTGGAAGATGCATGGCAGCCGAGCTGCAAATGCGGCCCTTTTGTCGGGCCTGAAAGAGCAGGGGCCTTGGTCCGCCGAGGTGGCTGTCTGTGTGCCGTTCCCCTATCTGGCGGAAACGGCGCTGGCCTTGACTGGCCAAGCTGTGGTTCTGGGTGCGCAGGATTGCTCGGCTTTTGAGCAGGGTGCGTACACCGGAGAGGTTTCATCGGCCATGTTGGCCGATCTGGGTTGCCGTTATGTCATCGTCGGTCACTCGGAGCGGCGCGCCTATCACCACGAGAGCGATCAGCTGGTGGCGGACAAAGCCAAGGCAGCACTTGCGCACGGTGTGACACCGATTGTCTGTGTCGGCGAGACTTTGGCGGAGCGTGAGGCGGGGCAAACCGAGGCCGTGGTCAAGCGTCAGTTGGCCGCGGTGATCCACACCTTGACGCATTGCATTGGCGAGATCGTGCTGGCTTATGAGCCGGTCTGGGCCATCGGTACCGGCCTCACGGCCAGCCCCGAGCAGGCGCAGTCTGTCCACGCGGTGCTGCGCACGCAGCTTCATGCGGCCACGCAGAAGTCTGATGCCATGCGCATTCTCTATGGCGGCAGTGTCAAGCCGGACAATGCGGCCCAGCTGTTTGCGCAGGCGGACATTGACGGCGGCTTGATCGGTGGGGCTGCCTTGAAGGCGGCGGACTTCGCGGTCATCTGCCGCGCTGCGAACTGAACCGAATGTGAGTGGTCTCCGCTATGGGTAGCGGAAGCCTTGAAAAAGAACGATTGATTGGAGAGTTAGAAATGCAGGTCATGATGAATTTGGTTTTGGTGGTCCAGCTGCTGAGCGCGCTGGCCATGATTGGTTTGGTCTTGGTGCAGCAGGGCAAGGGCGCCGATATGGGTGCTTCCTTTGGCAGCGGCGCCTCGGGCAGTCTGTTTGGCGCCACAGGTAGCGCCAATTTCCTGTCGCGTAGCACGGCCGTTTGCGCCACCTTGTTCTTTGCCTGCACCTTGGCCCTGGCCTATTTGTCCAACCACCGCGCGGGCGCGGCTGGTGCGGAAACCGTTCTGGATCGCGCCGCTCCCGCTGCTGTTGCGGCTTCGGGTGCTGCGGCCATTCCCGGTGCTGCACCTGTGATCGCGCCGGCGACACCTGCGGCCTCGAACTGAAGCCCTTGGCCCGTCCTGGGTCGACTCAGCGTTGACCTTGGGCGGGCAAGTGTCAGAAATTCCGAAAATCCTTGCGAGCTTGTCAAAAAGCTCAAAATTTTCGGTATAGAATTCAAGGCTGTCTGGGAAGCAATCCCTCTCACTGACAAGTTCAGTGCCAGGCAGAATGAGTAAGTGAGTATCAGCCGTCGTGGTGAAATTGGTAGACACGCTATCTTGAGGGGGTAGTGGCGAAAGCTGTGCGAGTTCGAGTCTCGCCGACGGCACCAAATGTTCGGTTAATATCCAAAGGTTGGAGCCTGCGGAATATTGGTCGTAGCGCCTCTGTTGCAAGGGTGTGTGCAAACAAAGTTTGTCGCATTTTTGCGGGGGACATGGCGGGCGCAGTCCGTGAGCGATACATTCGCTGGCGGCGCGCCCGTTGCTTTTGTCAAATCACTGCATAAAACTCGGCCGGGGCCTGGAGGCGTACGGCGGTTTTTCAAAGAGCGTCACCTATGAACTTGGATCAGTACCTCCCCGTCATCCTCTTCATCCTGGTCGGCGCAGGCGTCGGTGTGGCGCCCCAAGTGCTCGGCTTTCTGCTCGGGCCGAATCGGCCGGATCAGGCCAAAAACTCCCCCTATGAATGTGGCTTCGAGGCCTTTGAAGACGCGCGCATGAAATTCGATGTGCGCTATTACCTCGTGGCCATTCTGTTTATCTTGTTCGACCTGGAAATTGCCTTCCTGTTTCCCTGGGCGGTATCGCTCCGCGAGATTGGTGCGGCGGGTTTCTGGTCGATGATGATTTTCCTGGGCATTCTGGTCGTGGGTTTTGCCTACGAATGGAAAAAGGGCGCCCTGGACTGGGAGTGATTGTTTGCCCCTCGTTCAGCGCTGTGCGCTGGTCGGTTCCCCGAGGGGGACGCCAATCCCTGATTGGCATGACGGGCCTGCTTGGCAGAAATGCTGGGTCAGGGCCCGGCGCTCGGCCCGCAAGGGCCTGAACGAATGAAAGCTTGCAATGGGTATTGAAGGCGTTTTGAAAGAAGGCTTTGTCACCACTTCGGTCGACACGCTGATCAACTGGTCCAAGACCGGTTCCCTCTGGCCCATGACCTTCGGTCTGGCCTGCTGTGCGGTGGAAATGATGCACGCGGGCGCGGCCCGTTATGACATCGACCGCTTCGGCATGTTGTTCCGCCCCAGCCCGCGCCAGAGCGATCTGATGATCGTGGCCGGCACGTTGTGCAACAAGATGGCGCCGGCTCTGCGCAAGGTGTACGACCAGATGGCCGAGCCGCGCTGGGTGCTCTCCATGGGTTCCTGTGCCAATGGCGGCGGTTACTACCACTACAGTTATTCCGTCGTGCGCGGTTGCGATCGCATTGTGCCGGTCGATGTCTATGTGCCCGGTTGTCCGCCGACGGCCGAGGCCTTGCTGTACGGCATCCTGCAATTGCAGGCCAAGATTCGCCGTGAAAACACGATCGCGCGCTGAAGGATCAAGCACCGATGAGCAAACTTGACACCCTCAAGACCGCGCTGGAGGCCGCGCTCGGCGAGCGTATCCAGAGTCTGAAGACCGAATTTGGTGAAGTCACCCTGCAAGTGCGGGTGGCCGACTACCTCAGCGTCGCCAAGACCCTCCGTGATCACTCCGAACTGCGCTTCGAGCAGCTGATTGACCTCTGCGGTCTCGACTACAGCAGCTACAAGGACGGTGCCTACGACGGCCCGCGTTATGCCGTGGCTTCGCACCTGCTGTCGGTCAATAAGAACTGGCGTCTGCGTCTCAAGGTGTTCTGCCCTGATGACGATTTGCCTTGTGTTGCCGCCGTCACGCCGATCTGGAATTCGGCCAACTGGTTTGAGCGTGAGGCCTTCGATCTTTACGGCATCATTTTTGATGGCCATGAAGACCTGCGCCGCATCCTGACTGACTACGGTTTTATCGGTCATCCGATGCGCAAGGACTTCCCGATCTCGGGCCATGTGGAAATGCGTTACGACGCCGAGCAAAAGCGCGTGGTCTACCAGCCGGTGACCATCGAGCCGCGTGAAATCACGCCGCGCATCATTCGCGAAGACAATTACGGTGGACTTTGATTCATGGCTGAAATCAAGAACTACACCCTGAATTTCGGTCCTCAGCATCCCGCCGCCCACGGCGTGTTGCGCCTGGTGCTAGAGTTGGATGGCGAAGTCATCCAGCGCGCCGATCCGCACATCGGTCTGCTGCACCGCGCGACCGAAAAGCTGGCCGAGAGCAAGACCTACATCCAGTCGCTGCCGTACATGGATCGTCTGGACTATGTTTCCATGATGGCCAATGAGCAGGCCTACTGCTTGGCGATCGAGAAGATGCTCGGCATTGAAGTGCCGGAGCGCGCGCAGTACATCCGCGTCATGTTTGCCGAAATCACCCGCCTGCTGAACCACCTGATGTGGCTGGGTGCGCACGGGCTGGACTGCGGCGCGATGAACGTGCTGATCTACGCCTTCCGCGAGCGTGAAGACCTGTTTGACATGTACGAAGCGGTGTCGGGCGCGCGCATGCATGCGGCCTACTTCCGCCCGGGCGGTGTCTACCGTGATCTGCCGGACACCATGCCGCAGTACCGCGTGTCCAAGATCAAGAACGCCAAGACCCTGGCCAAGATGAATGAGAATCGCAGCGGCTCGCTGTTGGACTTTATCGAGGACTTCTGCAATCGCTTCCCCAAGAACGTCGACGACTACGAAACTCTGTTGACCGACAACCGGATCTGGAAGCAACGGACGGTTGGCATCGGTGTGGTGACGCCCGAGCGCGCGCTGAACATGGGCTTCACGGGCCCGATGCTGCGTGGTTGCGGCATCCCCTGGGATCTGCGCAAGACCCAGCCCTACGATGCCTACGCCAAGCTGGACTTCGACATCCCGGTCGGCACCAACGGCGACACCTACGACCGTTACGTCGTTCGCGTCGAGGAAATGCGCCAGTCCAACCGCATCATTCAGCAATGCGTGAAATGGTTGCGTGCCAACCCGGGCCCGGTCATCACTGACAACCACAAGGTGGCGCCGCCTTCGCGCGTGGACATGAAGTCGAATATGGAGGAGTTGATCCACCATTTCAAACTGTTCACCGAAGGCTTCCATGTGCCCGAAGGCGAGGCCTACGCGGCCGTCGAGCACCCCAAGGGCGAGTTCGGCATCTACATCGTCAGCGATGGTGCCAACAAGCCTTACCGTTTGAAGATCCGCGCCCCGGGCTTCGCCCACTTGGCTGCGCTGGACGAGATGGCCCGCGGCCACATGCTGGCCGATGCGGTGGCCATCATCGGCACGATGGACATCGTGTTCGGTGAAATCGATCGTTGAGTGATGAGCAGAACGATGACAACGAACAACGAATCCTATGTGCTGAGCGAGGCCACTGCGGCCCGCTTTGCACGTGAAGTGGCCAAGTACCCGGCGGACCAGAAGCAGTCGGCTGTGATGGCCTGTCTGTCCATCGTGCAAGACGAGATCGGTTACGTCTCACGCGCCAGCGAAGACGCGATCGCCGCCTACCTGGGCATGCCGGCGATCGCCGTCTACGAAGTGACGACCTTCTACAACATGTACAACCAGCGCAAGCTGGGTCAGTTCAAGTTGAACGTCTGCACCAATCTGCCTTGCCAGCTGCGCGACGGCCAGAAGGCGCTCAAGCACCTGTGCGAGAAGCTTGGCGTGGAAGAGGGTGGCACCACGGCCGATGGCCTGTTCACCGTTCAGAAGAGCGAGTGCCTGGGCGCCTGTGCCGATTCGCCGGTCATGCTGGTCAACGACCGTCAGATGTGCAGCTTCATGAGCCACCAGCGCCTTGATGAGCTGGTCGACGTGCTCAAGGCCCACGCCGCGGCCGAAGCCGCTGCGGCCAAGAACTGAGGAACGGGAAGAAGCATGCTGGATCTATCCAAGTTTCAGAGTCAGGGCGTCGAGACCTGTTTCCACGACCGCCACATCGGCGCTCAGATCTATGACGGTCTGGACGGCAAGAACTGGAGCCTGAAGGACTACGTCGCACGTGGTGGTTATGCCGCGCTGCGCAAGATCCTGAAAGGCGAGGGCGCTCCTGAAGGCACGCCGCTGACCCAAGATCAAGTCATTGCCGAGGTCAAGGCTTCTGGCCTGCGCGGTCGTGGCGGCGCTGGTTTTCCTACTGGCCTGAAGTGGAGCTTCATGCCGCGCCAGTTCCCGGGCGCCAAGTACCTGGTCTGCAATTCGGACGAGGGTGAGCCGGGTACATGCAAGGATCGTGACATCCTGATGTTCAACCCGCACATCGTGATCGAAGGCATGGCCATCGCCGCCTTCGCCATGGGCATCAAGACCGGCTACAACTACATCCACGGCGAGATCTTCGAGGTCTACGAGCGCTTCGAAGCGGCCCTGGAAGAAGCCCGCGCGGCCGGTTTCCTGGGTGACAACATCCTGGGCTCCGACTTCAGCTTCCAGCTGCATGCATTCCACGGTTTCGGCGCCTACATCTGCGGCGAAGAAACTGCGCTGCTCGAATCGCTGGAAGGCAAGAAGGGCCAGCCGCGTTTCAAGCCGCCGTTCCCGGCCAGCTTCGGCCTTTACGGCCGCCCGACCACCATCAACAACACCGAGACCTTTGCGGCCGTCCCCTGGATCATCCGCAACGGCGGCCAGCCCTATCTGGAAATCGGCAAGCCCAATAACGGCGGCACCAAGATCTTCTCGGTTTCGGGTGATGTGGAGCGCCCGGGCAATTACGAGATCCCGTTGGGCACGCCGTTCTCCAAGCTGCTGGAACTGGCCGGTGGCGTTCGCCAAGGTCGCACGCTCAAGGCCGTGATTCCTGGTGGCTCGTCCTCGCCGGTGCTGACCGCCGAGGTCATGATGAACTGCACCATGGACTATGACTCCATCGCCAAGGCCGGCTCCATGCTGGGCTCGGGCGCCGTCATCGTCATGGACGACAGCCGTTGCATGGTCAAGAGTCTGCTGCGTTTGTCTTACTTCTATGCCCACGAGTCTTGCGGCCAGTGCACGCCTTGCCGCGAAGGCACGGGCTGGATGCACCGCGTGGTCGAGCGCATCGCCAACGGCCAGGGCAAGCCCGAAGACATCGACCTGCTGAACTCGGTGGCCGACAACATCCAGGGCCGCACCATCTGCGCGCTCGGCGATGCAGCGGCCATGCCAGTGCGCGCCATGATCAAGAATTTCAAAAACGAGTTCGTTCATCTGATCGAACACAAAACGGCTCTGGTGCCGGCCTCGGTCTGAGGCAGGACAGGACACGACATGATTGAAATCGAACTCGACGGCCAGAAGGTAGAGGTCTTGGAAGGCAGCATGGTCATGCATGCTGCCGAAAAGGCCGGCACCTACATCCCGCATTTCTGCTATCACAAGAAGCTCTCCATCGCCGCCAACTGCCGCATGTGCTTGGTGGATGTGGAGAAGGCGCCCAAGCCCATGCCCGCCTGCGCCACGCCGGTGACCCAGGGCATGATCGTCCGCACCAAGAGCGACAAGGCCCTGAAGGCCCAACAGGGCGTGATGGAGTTCCTGCTGATCAACCACCCGCTCGATTGCCCGATCTGCGATCAGGGCGGCGAGTGCCAGTTGCAAGATCTGGCTGTCGGCTACGGTTCCGGCAAATCGCGCTACACGGAAGAAAAGCGCGTCGTCTTCCAGAAGAACGTCGGCCCGCTGATTTCCATGCAGGAAATGAGCCGCTGCATCCATTGCACCCGCTGCGTGCGCTTCGGCCAGGAAATCGCTGGCGTGATGGAACTGGGCATGGCGCACCGCGGCGAGCATGCCGAGATCCAGACCTTTGTCGGCCGCTCGGTGGACTCGGAACTGTCGGGCAATATGATCGACATCTGCCCGGTCGGCGCCCTGACCAGCAAGCCCTTCCGCTACAGCGCCCGCACCTGGGAGCTGTCGCGCCGCAAGAGTGTCAGCCCGCATGATTCGACCGGTGCCAACCTGATCATCCAGGTCAAGAACAACCAGGTGATGCGCGTTGTTCCCTTGGAGAACGAAGCCGTCAACGAATGCTGGATTGCCGACCGTGACCGCTTCTCCTACGAGGCTCTGAATAGCGATCAGCGCATCAGCCAGCCCATGATCAAGCAAGGCGGTGCCTGGAAGACCGTCGACTGGACCACGGCACTCGAGTACGTGGCCAACGGCCTCAAGCTGGTCAAGGCCGAACATGGCCCGGCGGCCATCGGTGCCCTGGGTTCGGCTCACAGTACGGTGGAAGAGCTGCACTTGCTGGCCAAGCTGATCCGCGGTCTGGGCAGCGAGAACATCGACCACCGTCTCCGCCACGCTGATTTCAGCAACACGGCCGAGGCCGGCAAGGCGCATTGGCTTGGTGGCTCGATTGCCGCCATGAGCGAGCTGGACCGTGCCCTGGTTGTGGGCAGCTTCCTGCGCAAGGACCACCCTTTGTTCGCGCAGCGTCTGCGTCAGGCCGCCCGTCATGGCGCCCAAATCCATGTGATCCACGGCAGCGAAGATGACTGGCTGCTGCCGGTCGCTGGCCGAATCACGGTGGCGCCGAGCGCTTGGTTGCAGTCGCTGGCCGCGGTTGCTCAAGCCGTCGCGCAAGCCAAGGGCGTCAGCGCCCCGGTCAACGCAGAAGCCGACGCCGCAGCGACAGCCATCGCCGAGTCCTTGCTGAGCGGCGAGCGCAAGGCCATCCTGTTGGGCAATGCCGCTGCGCAGCATCCGCAAGCCGCGGCTCTGCTGAGCCTGGCCAACTGGATCGGTGCTCAAGTGGGTGCTCAAGTCGGCTACCTGACCGAAGCTGCGAACACCGTGGGTGCGCAGTTGGTTGGCGCTGTGCCGCAAGGCAACGGTCTGAATGCCGCCCAGATGCTGGGTGCACAGGCCGCTGCTGCTCCTTTGAAGGCGGTCCTGCTGCTGAACAACGATCCGGTGCTCGACAGCGCCAATGCCGCTGCCGCGGCGAAGAGCCTGGCAGCCGCCGACATGGTGGTGGTGCTGAGCCCCTTCAAGACCGGCATCGAATACGCGGACGTGATCTTGCCGACCTCGCCCTTCACCGAGACCTCGGGCTCTTTCGTCAATGCAGAAGGCCGCCTGCAGAGCTTCGTCGGTGTGGCCAAGGCTTTGGGCGAAACCCGCCCGGGCTGGAAGATCCTGCGCGTCTTGGGCAATCTGCTGGCTCTGGATGGCTTCGGTCAGGAGAGTTCCGAGCAGGTGCGCAACGAAGCCCTGGGTGTGGACGCTGACCTGAGCAGCCGCCTGAGCAATGCCGGCAATGCGGCGGTGCAGCTGCAAGCCAGCGCCGGTGGCCTGGAGCGCTTGGCCGAAGTGCCGATCTATGCCACCGACGCCCTGGTTCGCAATTCGACTTCGCTGCAGCTGACCACCGACGCACGTCAGGCCGCGGTGGCTCGCTTGCCGCAGGCCCTGTGGGATCAGCTTGGTCTGGGCGAGGGCGCTTCGGTGCGCATCAGCCAGGACGGATCCGGGACCGTGCAACTGCCGGCCCAGCTCGACGCCAAGCTTCCTGCGAATCTGGTGCGTGTGCCCGTCGGGCTCCCGGAAACTGCGGCCCTGGGCGCGGCCTTCGGTTCGCTGAACGTGTCCAAGGTGTGAGGCGAGAACAGCAATGATTGACACCCTCTACCAAACTGGCGCCAGCCTGCTGGGCGGTGCCTGGCCCGTGGTCTGGAATCTGATCAAGATCATCGTGCTGGTCGCTCCGCTGATGATTTGCGTGGCTTACCTGACCTTGTGGGAACGCAAGGCCATCGGCTGGACTCAGATCCGTCCGGGTCCGAACCGTGTCGGCCCTTACGGTCTGCTGACCC
Organism: Kinneretia sp. DJ1R-11; assembly: GCF_025717595.1. Classification (NCBI taxonomy): domain Bacteria; kingdom Pseudomonadati; phylum Pseudomonadota; class Betaproteobacteria; order Burkholderiales; family Sphaerotilaceae; genus Roseateles; species Kinneretia sp. DJ1R-11. Next base: position 172,887 of record NZ_JAJIRR010000007.1, on the reverse strand, counting down.
CCATCGCCGATGCGGTCAAGCTGATCTTCAAGGAAATCATCGTCCCGACGGCGGCCAACAAGGGTCTGTTCTTCCTGGGCCCGATCATGACCATCATGCCGGCCTTGGCGGCCTGGGTGGTGATCCCCTTCGGCCCCGATGTGGCGCTTGCCAATATCAATGCCGGCCTGCTGTTCCTGATGGCCATCACCTCGCTCGAGGTTTACGGCGTGATCATTGCCGGCTGGGCTTCGAACTCCAAGTACGCCTTCCTGGGTGCACTGCGTGCTTCGGCTCAGATGGTCAGTTATGAGATCCCCATGGGCTTTGCCCTGGTGATCGTGCTGATGGTGACCGGCAGCCTGAATATGAGCGAGATCGTGCTCAGCCAGGGCCGTGGTCAGTTCGCCGATATGGGTCTGAGCTTGCTGTCCTGGAACTGGCTGCCTCTGCTGCCCATCTTCGGCGTTTACTTCATCTCCGGCCTGGCCGAAACCAACCGCCACCCCTTTGACGTGGTGGAAGGCGAGTCGGAGATCGTGGCCGGCCATATGGTCGAGTACTCGGGCATGTCCTTCGCCATGTTCTTCCTGGCCGAGTACGCCAATATGTGGCTGGTCTCGATCCTGACGGTGATCTTGTTCCTCGGTGGCTGGCTTGCGCCAGTGGCTGCGCTGGACTTCATCCCGGGTTGGATCTGGCTGGGTCTGAAGACCTTCTGCGTCGTCACCATGTTCCTCTGGGTTCGTGCCAGCTTCCCGCGCTTCCGTTATGACCAGATCATGCGTCTGGGCTGGAAGATCTTCATTCCTGTGACCCTGGTCTGGTTGGTCGTCGTCGGCCTCTGGATCCAGTCGCCGTACAACATCTGGAAGTGAGCTGAGGTCCTCCCATGTCTGCAGTGAACTTCGTCAAGAGCTTCATGCTCATCGAGCTGTTCAAGGGCTTGGCCCTGACCGGCCGCCATTTCCTCTCACGCACGATCACCGTGCAGTTTCCGGAAGAGAAAACTCCGCTGTCGCCGCGCTTCCGCGGCTTGCATGCCCTGCGCCGATATGAAAACGGCGAAGAGCGCTGCATTGCTTGCAAGCTGTGCGAAGCCGTTTGCCCGGCGATGGCCATCACCATCGAGTCTGATGTGCGCGATGACGGCTCCCGCCGAACCACGCGTTATGACATCGACCTGACCAAGTGCATCTTCTGCGGCTTCTGCGAAGAGAGCTGCCCGGTCGACTCGATCGTGGAGACCAGCATTTTCGAGTACCACGGCGAAAAGCGCGGCGACCTCTACTTCACCAAGGACATGCTCCTGGCTGTGGGTGATCGCTATGAACCCGAGATCGCAGCCCAGAAGGAGGCCGACGCAAAGTACCGTTGACCCCTCGTCCGAGAGTACTCGGCCGGTCCCCCTGGGGGACGCAGATGAACGGCGGTCGTAACCGCCGCATCATCTGCCCGATTCGTCCTGAACTTGCTTCAAGGCGGCCCGGCGGACGACTCAGGTTAGAGAGTTACGTATTGCTGGAACGCTATGGAAATCACCACTGCTCTGTTCTACATCTTTTCGGCCGTGCTGCTGGGAGCCTCGTTCCGTGTGATCACGGCGCGCAGCACCGTGCACTCGGCCCTGTTCCTGATCCTGGCTTTCTTCAATGCTTCGTGCATCTGGATGCTGCTGAAGGCGGAATTCCTGGCCATCACCTTGGTGCTGGTCTACATCGGCGCTGTGATGGTGCTGTTCCTGTTCGTGGTGATGATGCTGGACATCAACTCAGACCACGTGCGCGAGGGTTTCTGGAAGCACATGCCCATGGCCGGCCTGGTCGGCGCGCTGATCGCGCTGGAGATGGCGGCCATCTTGATGGGTGGCTTCCGCTTGACCGATGCGCCTGAGTTGTCGCCGGCCGCCATGCAGCTGGGCAATACCAAGCTGCTGGGCATTGCGATCTACACACAGTACCTCTATCCCTTGCAGATTGCGGCTGTCTTGCTGCTGGTGGCCATCATTGCCGCCATCGCGCTGACCCTGCGCCGCCGCAAGGATTCCCGCAGCCAGGATGCTTCCGAGCAGGTCAAGGTCAAGAAGGCCGACCGTCTGCGCATCGTCAAGATGGCGCCCACGGTGGAACTGCCCGCCGCTGCGCCTGCAGACGCCGCCGCTGCCGACACAGGAGCCAAAGCATGATGAGCTTGACCTTGGGCCATTTCCTGACCTTGGGGGCGATCTTGTTCGCCATCTCGGTGGTGGGCATCTTCCTGAATCGCAAAAACCTGATCGTGCTGCTGATGGCGATCGAGCTGATGCTGCTGGCGGTGAATCTGAACTTCGTGGCCTTTTCGCACTATCTGGGCGATATGGCTGGCCAGGTGTTCGTGTTCTTCATCCTGACCGTGGCGGCCGCCGAGTCGGCCATTGGCTTGGCCATTCTGGTCGTGCTGTTCCGCAACCGGGCGTCCATCAATGTCGAAGAGCTCGACGCGCTGAAGGGCTGAAGAACAATGTCTGCACAACTCTCTCAGAACCTCTTGCTGGCGGTGCCGCTGGCACCGCTGGTCGGCGCTGTCGTGGCCGGCCTGTTCGGCAAGCAAGTGGGCCGCAAGGGCGCCCACACGGTCACCATCCTCGGGGTGCTGATCGCTTTCATCCTGTCGGCGATGACGCTGGAGTCCGTCATCAATGACGGTGCGCGTTTCAACCAGACCATTTATGAATGGATGGTGGTCGGCGGCCTGAAGATGGAAGTCGGCTTCCTGGTCGATGGCCTGACCGCCATGATGATGTGCGTGGTGACCTTTGTGTCGCTGATGGTGCACATCTACACCATTGGCTATATGGAAGAAGACCCGGGCTACCAGCGCTTCTTCAGCTACATCTCGCTGTTCACCTTCTCGATGTTGATGCTCGTCATGAGCAACAACATGCTGCAGCTGTTCTTCGGTTGGGAAGCGGTGGGGCTCGTGTCTTACCTGCTAATCGGTTTCTGGTACACCAAGCCGACTGCGATCTTCGCAAACATGAAGGCCTTCCTGGTCAACCGCGTCGGTGACTTCGGTTTCATCCTGGGCATCGGCCTGCTGGTGGCTTACGGTGGTTCCCTGAACTACGCCGAGACCTTCGCCAAGGCCGATCAGTTGGCTCAGATCAAGTTCAATGCGCCGCTCTGGGGCTCTGACTGGATGATGCTCAGCGTGGCTTGCATCTGCTTGTTCATCGGTGCCATGGGCAAGTCGGCCCAGTTCCCGCTGCACGTGTGGCTGCCGGACTCGATGGAAGGCCCGACCCCAATCTCCGCGCTGATCCACGCCGCCACCATGGTGACGGCCGGCATCTTCATGGTCGCCCGCATGAGCCCGCTGTTCGAGCTCTCGGACACCGCGCTGAACTTCATCCTGGTGATCGGTGCCATCACGGCGCTGTTCATGGGCTTCCTGGGCATCATTCAGAACGACATCAAGCGCGTGGTCGCCTACTCGACCCTGTCGCAACTCGGTTACATGACCGTGGCCCTCGGCGCCTCGGCCTACTCGGTGGCGGTGTTCCACCTGATGACCCACGCCTTCTTCAAGGCCTTACTGTTCCTCGGCGCCGGCTCGGTCATCATCGGCATGCACCACGACCAGGACATCCGCAATATGGGCGGCCTGCGCAAGTACATGAAGGTCACCTGGATTACTTCCTTGCTGGGTTCGCTGGCCCTGATCGGTACACCGTTCTTCTCGGGCTTCTACTCCAAGGATTCCATCATCGAAGCGGTGCACGCCAGCCATCTGCCGGCGGCGCAGTGGGCCTACTACGCCGTGATCATCGGTGTGTTTGTCACGGCCTTCTATTCCTTCCGCATGTATTTCCTGGTCTTCCATGGCAAGGAGAACTTCCGTCACAAGCCCTTCCCGGGCGAGCATGATCACCATGACGACCACGGTCACCATGAGCCTCATGTGCCGCATGAGTCGCCCTGGGTCGTGACCCTGCCATTGGCTCTGTTGGCGGTGCCCTCGGTGCTGATCGGTTACTTCACCATCAAGCCGATGTTGCATGGCGATTTCTTCAAAGACGCCATCTTCATCAACCACCAAGCTCACCATGCGATGACGGAACTGGGTCATGAGTTCCACGACGCCGCCGCCATGGCTGTGCATGGCCTGCAGACGCTGCCTTTCTGGCTGGCTCTTGGCGGTGTGGTGACTGCCTATCTGTTCTATATGGTCTGGCCGGCCGTGCCGGCGACCTTGGGCCGCGTGCTGCGCCCGCTGATCGTGGTCATGGAGAACAAGTACTTCATGGACTGGATCAACGAGAACATCCTGGCCAAGGCTGCGCGCGGCCTGGGTCTGGTGTTCTGGAAGGCCGGTGACGGCGCCTTGATTGACGGTGTGCTGATCAACGGTTCGGCGCATGCGGTCGGCGGTATCGCTGGTCTGGTGCGTCGCGTCCAAACCGGTCACTTGTACTGGTATGCGCTGGTGATGATCCTGGGCGTGATCGGTCTGATGACCTGGCAGCTGTGGCCCTATATGTGGCCCCAACTCAAGACCTTGACCGGTCTGTGATTGAGGGCGGAGAACAACAATGTTGCTAAGTCTTGCCATTTTTCTGCCCATCGCCTGCGGCGCCGTGCTGCTTGCCCTGGGCCGTGACGACCAGGCGAAAACCGTGCGCTGGCTGGCCTTGCTGGCCGCGCTGGCCTGCTTTGCCGTGACGCTGCCGCTGATCAGCGGTTTCGACAACAGCACGGCTGCCATGCAGTTCGTCGAGAACCAGCCCTGGATCGAGCGTTTCAACATCCGCTATCACCTGGGACTGGACGGCATCTCCATGTGGTTCGTGCCGCTGACGGCCTTCATCACCGTCATCGTGGTGCTGGCGGCGTGGGAAGTGATCGAAACGCGCGTCAACCAGTACATGGGCGCCTTCCTGATCCTGTCGGGCCTGATGATTGGCGTGTTTTCGTCCCTCGACGGCATGCTGTTCTACGTGTTCTTCGAGGCCACGCTGATCCCGATGTACATCATCATAGGCGTCTGGGGCGGCCCGCGTCGCGTGTACGCGGCCTTCAAGTTCTTCCTCTACACCCTGGCCGGTTCGCTCTTGATGCTGATCGCGCTGCTCTATCTGTACTTCCAGTCCGGTGGCAGCTTCGACATCCTGACCTGGCACAAACTGCCCCTGGCCGGTGGCACGCAAACCTTGCTGTTCTTTGCCTTCCTGGCGGCCTTCTCGGTCAAGGTGCCGATGTGGCCGGTGCACACCTGGCTGCCCGATGCCCACGTGGAAGCGCCTACCGGCGGTTCGGTGGTGCTGGCTGCCATCATGCTGAAGCTGGGTTGCTACGGCTTCCTGCGCTTCTCCTTGCCCATCGTGCCGGATGCCGCCCATCAGTGGTCCTGGTTGATCATCGCCATGTCTCTGATTGGCGTGGTTTACATCGGCTTGGTGGCCCTGGTTCAGCAGGACATGAAGAAGCTGGTGGCCTACTCGTCCATCGCCCACATGGGTTTCGTGACCCTTGGTTTCTTCATCTTCAACGACCTGGGCGTGCAGGGCGGTCTGGTGCAGATGATCTCGCACGGTTTTGTGTCGGGTGCGATGTTCCTGTCCATCGGCGTGCTTTACGACCGTGTCCATTCGCGTGAGATCGCCAGCTACGGCGGCGTGGTCAACACCATGCCCAAGTTCGCGGCTTTCGCCCTGTTCTTCGCCATGGCCAATTGCGGTCTGCCTGCCACTGCAGGTTTCGTGGGTGAGTGGATGGTGATCCTGGGCACCGTGCGCTACGACTTCTGGCTCGGCGCCATTGCCGCCACGGCCCTGATCTTTGGCGCGGCTTACACCTTGTGGATGTACAAGCGCGTCTACTTCGGTGCCGTCACCAACGACGATGTGCGCAATCTCAAGGACATCAACGCCCGTGAGTTCCTGATGCTGGCGGTGCTGGCCATCGCCGTGCTGTGGATGGGCGTGTACCCCAAGCCCTTCACCGATGTGATGCAGGTGTCGGTGGCTGAGTTGCTCAAGCATGTGGCAACGTCCAAGCTGATCCCCGGTTGATTCTTAGGGCCAACAAGACATGAACAATATGAACTGGCTCGCGGTTTATCCCGAAATCATTTTGCTGGCCATGGCCTGCGTGGTGGCTCTGGCGGACCTGTACGTCAAGGACCCGGCGCGTCGCCCGACCTACTGGCTGACACAACTGACCCTGGTCGCTGTGGCCTGCGCGCACTTCAGCGCCTTCAGCGAAGGCCAGACCCTGTACGCCATGCAGGGCATGGTGGTCTCCGACCCCATGGGTCACTTGCTGGGCTTCTTTGCCAGCATCGCCACCATCGTCGTGCTGGTCTATGCACGCCCCTACGCGGCTTCGCGCGAAATGCTCAAGGGTGAGCTCTTCACCCTGAGCCTGTTCTCGCTGCTGGGCGTGTTCGTCATGCTCTCGGCCAACAACTTCCTGGTCATCTACCTGGGCCTCGAGCTGATGAGCTTGTCGCTCTACGCCCTGGTAGCCCTGCGCCGTGATCATGCAGTGTCGACCGAAGCGGCGATGAAGTACTTTGTGCTCGGCGCCTTGGCCAGCGGCTTCCTGCTCTATGGCCTGTCCATGATGTATGGCGCCACCGGCTCGCTGAGCATTCCCCGTGTCTTCGAAGTCATCTCGACCGGCGTGCCCAACAAATCGGTGCTGGTGTTCGGCGTGGTGTTTGTGGTGGCCGGCTTGGCGTTCAAGCTCGGTGCCGCACCCTTCCATATGTGGGTTCCCGATGTTTACCAAGGTTCGCCGACCGCCGTCACCTTGCTGATCGGTGCTGCGCCCAAGCTGGCCGCTTTTGCCATCACCGTGCGTTTGCTGGTGGAAGGCATGATTGGCCTGGCGGTTGACTGGCAGCAGATGCTGATCGTTCTGTCCGTGATGTCCCTGCTGGTGGGCAATCTGGCGGCTATCGCACAGAGCAATCTGAAGCGCATGCTGGCCTACTCGACCATCGCGCAGATGGGCTTCATGCTGCTGGGCCTGGCTTCGGGTGTGGTCAACAACAACACCTTGTCCGCCGCCAATGCCTACAGCTCGGCCATGTTCTATGCCGTGACTTACGTGCTGACCACCTTGGGCAGCTTCGGCATGATCTTGCTGCTGTCGCGTGCCGGGCATGAAGCCGAAGAGATCAAGGATTTGGCTGGCTTGGCCAAGCGCAGCCCCTGGTTCGCGGCCGTGATGGCGATCTTCATGTTCTCGCTGGCAGGCGTGCCGCCCACGGCGGGCTTCTATGCCAAGCTGTCGGTGCTGCAGGCCCTGGTGTCGACCAATGTTCCGTTCTATCTCGGCTTGGCCATTGCTGCGGTCGTGGTGTCCCTGATCGGTGCGTTCTACTACCTGCGTGTGGTCAAGGTCATGTTCTTCGACGAGCCCAGCGACCGCGCCCCCTTGGCTGCACCGGCAGATGTGCGCCTGGTGTTGTCCTTGAACGGCGCCGCTGTGCTGATCTTCGGTCTGCTGCCGGGCGGCTTGATGGCCTGGTGCGCGACGGCCATCGTCAAGACCTTGGCGACCTGATCCGGCGAGCGGTTCGATTCCATGGATCAGAGTGCAGCCGTCTGGCTGGTCTTGCTGGCGGCTGTGCTGGCCGCCAATCTGCCTTACATCAGCAAGCGTATCTTGCTGGTCGGTCCGCGTCGCAACCCCAAGCCGGTGGCCTGGCGCCTGCTGGAATTGGTGCTGATGGCGCTGCTGACTCTCGGGCTCGGCTTTCTGCTCGAATCCCGGCTGGGGCAGCGCCAGCCCCAGGGCTGGGAGTTCTATGCGGCCGGCTTCTGTCTGTTTGTCACCCTAGGCTTCCCCGGCTTTGTCTGGTGCTATCTGCGCCGCCATCGCCATGAGTCCTGAGGCCGGCATCGCGGGCGGCGACGCCCATTTGCGCGAAGACAGCCTGTCTTCCGAGCTCGTCTTCGCCGGCATTTTCCTGCAGATCCAGCGCGACATCGTGCGCCTGCCCGATGGTGGGCAGGCCAGCCGCGAGTACATCCGCCATCCCGGTGCGGTGATGATCGTGCCCCTGCTGGACGATGGGCGCTTGCTGCTCGAGCGCCAATTCCGTTTCCCGATGGGTCGGGTCATGCTCGAGTTCCCGGCCGGCAAGCTCGACGCTGGCGAGGCGCCTTTGCGCTGCGCGCAGCGTGAGTTGCTCGAAGAAACGGGCTATCACGCCAGCGAATGGGCCCATGCCGGGGTCCTGCACAATGCCATCGCCTACTCGGACGAAGGCATCGAGATCTTCTTTGCCCGTGGCCTGCGTGCTGGCACACGCCAGCTCGACGAAGGCGAGTTCATCGAGCTGCTGTCCTTGCCTCTGGACGAGCTCGATGCCATGTGCGGCGACGGTCGAATCACCGATGCCAAGACCTTGATCGGCCTGCTCTGGTTGCAGCGCTGGCGTGCCGGCGATTGGGCCTTGCCATGGCAGGCTGCGGCCGCTTGAAACCGGACCCCGGCGATGGGCGTTGCCCAGCGCGTACCATCGGCCATGCTTGTTCTGAATCTCTCTTGTGCTTGTGACCATGGCTTCGAAGCCTGGTTCGGTTCCGCGTCCGACTTCGAAAGCCAGCAGGCGGGGGGATTGATCGCCTGCCCGGTGTGCGGGAATGCTCAGATTCGGCGTCTGCCCAGTGCACCCCGTCTCAATCTCTCCCATCTGCGCCGCGACAGTGCCACCGGTGCAAGCGCTGCCTCTGCGCCGAACGAGCAAGCGCTGCGCGAGCAGCCCCTGGCCGATCAAGCAGGCCGGGATGTGAGGCACAGCGATGTGGTGGCAAGACCTGACCCCAGCTCCGCTCATCAGGCACTGCAGGCCCAGATGTTCCAAGCGCTGCGCCAGATGGCATCCAAGAGCGAGAACGTCGGCGACCGCTTTGCCGAAGAAGCGCGCCGCATCCACTACGGCGAGACCGAGGCGCGCAGCATTCGCGGCCAGGCCAGCCGCGCGGAGAGCGAGGCTTTGCTGGAGGAGGGCATCTCCGTGCTGCCACTGCCCGACATCCCTGGCTTGAACGACCCGCTCCACTGAGGGCTGGCGACCATTTGTGGCGCACCTTAAGGGTAAGTCCGAAGCATCAAATGGCTCCATGACCTCTGGCCCCAGAGACGCCCCTCACTTAAGCTGCGTGGCCTTTGCCCGCCCGCTTGTCATGCTGTGCCTGGCCCATTTTTCCGCCCCTCCCAACCGGAGCTGATCCGATGACGCGTTCGTCCCGCCTTGCCCCTTCCGTTTCTCTGAGTTTGCTGCTGAGTGCCGCCATGGTCCTCACCGCCTGCGGCAAGCGCGAGGGCGCCGCAGGTGCCGCTGCGCCGGACAAGGCCGCCAGCGCGGCGGTCGCCGCCTTGCTGGTCGCGCCGGAAGACTTGCGCACCATGAGCCTGGCCTCCTATGCTTTCGGCCCCGTCATCACCGGCTCCATCCAACCTGAGAAGCGTGCCGATTTGCGTGCCGAGGTCTCGGCCGTGGTCTTGCAAGTGCTCAAGGAGAACGGCGAGAGCGTGCGCCGTGGTGACCTGTTGGTGCGTCTGGATGACACCTCGATCCGCGACTCCCTGGCCTCGGCGGAAGAGGCGGCGCGCGTGTCGGCGCAGTCCTTTGAACAGGCCGAACGCCAGATGCAACGGCTCAAGACCTTGCAGGCCCAGGGCATGAGCTCGCTGCAGGCGCTGGAGGACTCGGAACTGCGCCGCAACAATGCCCAGAACGACCTGGTCGCGGCCAAGGCCCGCCTGGTTCAGGCCCGCCAGCAGTTGCATCGCACCGAGGTGCGGGCGCCCTTCGACGGCGTCGTCAGCGAGCGCAAGGTCTCGGCCGGTGACACCGCGCAAGTCGGCAAGGAGCTGGTCAAGGTGATGGACCCGCGCAGCATGCGTTTTGAGGGCCTGGTGTCGGCCGACCGTATGCAAGAGCTCAAGCCCGGCCAGACGGTCAACTTCCGTGTCAATGGATTTGCCAACGGCGAGTTCAGCGGCAAGGTGCGTCGCGTCGATGCGGCCGCCAATGCCACCACCCGCCAGCTTGAAGTGCTGGTCGACTTTGCGCCCGGCAAGGCGCCGCAGGTGGCTGGGCTCTATGCCGAGGGCCGGGTTGAGTCCGGCAGCGTCAGCACCCTGATGCTGCCCGAGGCCTCGCTGCAACGCTCGGGTGACGTGGTCCATGCCTGGCGGGTCAAGGGCGGCGTGCTCAAGAAGGTGGCCATCGAGTTGGGCGATCGCGACGCGCGACGCGGCGAGTTCGTGGTCCGCAGCGGCCTCGCCGTTGGCGAGCAGGTCTTGCGCAGCCCCGGCTCCAATCTGGTGGACGGACAGAAGGTGGAGATCGCCGTGGCCGCCGCGCCAGCGGCCTCGGGCATTGCCCAAGCCAGCGCAGGGAAGTAAGTCATGTTTCTTTCCGATTTCAGCATCAAGAAGCCGATCGCCACGATCGTCATCATCATTGCGCTGATGTGCATGGGCCTGCTGGCCCTGAAGAAGCTGCGCGTCAACCAGATCCCCGATGTGCAAGAGCCGGTGCTGGTGGTGTCCATCGCCTACCCGGGCGCCTCGCCGGAGACGGTGGAGCGCGAGGTGGTGAACCGCATCGAGAAGTCGCTGCAAAGCATCTCGGGCGTGCAGCGTGTGCGCGCCACGGCGGCCGAGGGCTTTGCCCAGATCGTGCTGATCTTCAACTTCAACAAAAACATGATCGAGGCCTCGGATGAGGTCCGCAACGCCATCGGCACGGTGCGCTACAAGCTGCCGACCGAGATCCGCGAGCCGGTGCTGGAGCGGGAAGACCCCGCCGCCGAGCCCATCATGCAGCTGGCCCTGTCCAGCAGCAAACACAGCCATGCCGAGATCTCGCGCATTGCCGAGGACCAGCTGGCCGACAAGTTCCGTGCCGTGCCCGGCGTGGCCGTGGTTTTCGTCAACGGCGCGCTCAAGCGCGAGCTCAGCGTGCTGCTCCATGCCGAGAAGCTGCGCGAGAACAATGTCTCCGTGACCGAGGTGGTGGCGGCGCTGCGCAACCAGAACGGCACGGCTCCCGTGGGCAAGGTGCGCGGCACTCTGGAAGACCAGAGCATCCGTCTGCTCGGCCGTCTGGAGTCTCCGGCCGAGTTCCAGCAGATCGTGGTCAAGCGCCGTGGCACTGAGCTCGTGCGTCTGTCCCAAGTCGCCAGCATCGAAGACGGTTATGGCGAACTGACCCGCCAGAGCCTGCGCAATGGCAACCCCAATGTGGGTCTGGCCGTCACGCGCTCGCGCGACGCCTCCACCGTCACCACGGCCAACAAGATCCGCAGCCTGGTCGATGAGATCAACAAAACCTTGCCCGAAGGCGCCAAGCTGGAAGTGACCCAGGACGGCGGCAAGGACGCGCAGAACAGCCTGAACAACGTCATCGAGTCCCTGGTGCTGGGTGCCGGCCTGACCATTTTCGTGGTCTATGTCTTCCTGAACTCCTGGCGCTCGACCCTGATCACGGCGCTGTCCTTGCCGACCTCGGTGATCGCGGCCTTCATCGCCGTCTGGCTGTGCGGCTTCACGCTCAACTTCATGAGCTTGCTGGGCCTGTCGCTGGCCATCGGCGTGCTGATTGACGACGCCATCGTGGTGCGCGAAAACATCGTGCGCCACCTCGAGCGCGGCTCCGACCGGCGCACCGCGGCTCTGCAGGGCACGGCCGAAATCGGTCTTGCCGTGGCCGCCACCACCTTCGCCATCGTCGCGGTCTTCGTGCCCGTGGCCTTCATGCCGGGCGTGTCGGGTGAGTGGTTCCGGCCCTTCGCGCTGACCGTGGTGGCCTCAGTGATGGTGAGCTTGTTCATCTCCTTCACCCTCGATCCGATGTTGTCGGCCTACTGGGGCGACCCACCGAACCATCACCAATTGCCCAAGAACGCGCTCGGCCGCGCCCTGGTGCGATTCAATGAATGGTTTGACCATCAGACCGAACGTTATGGCCATGTGATCGCCTGGGCCTTGCACCACCGCAAATGGATGGCGGCGTTCGCGCTGGCCAGCCTGATCGGTGCCCTGGTCTTGCAAAGCAAGTTCGGCGGTTCCAGCTTCTTGCCCGTCACCGACAACGGCATGGTGGCCGTGGAAGTGCGCACCCCCGCCAGCAGCAGCCTGGAGTATTCCAAGCTCAAGCTGGAAGCGGCGGCCAAGCTGGCGCGCGAGATGCCCGAGACGGTCGCCACCAACAGCAATGTCAACGTCAATGGTGGCCGCATCTATGTGGACATCGGCAAGGCCAAGAACCGCAAGCGCTCGGCCTACGAAGTGGCCAACGATCTGCGCGAGAAACTCAAGCGCTTGGTGGGCGCCGAATATGCGGTGTCGGACAACCTCAATGGTGGTGGCCGCAAGCCGGTGCAGATCCGCTTCACCGGCGTCGATTCCCGCAAGCTGCTGGACATCACCAACGAGTTCATGGCCAAGCTGCGCAATGTCAAGGGCGCGGTCGATGTGGGTCTGTCCGAGCAGGACCCGCAGGACGAGCTGCAGATCGAGCTGAACCGCGGCCTCGCCAACTCCCTGGGCATCTCGGTCAACGACGCGGCGCAGGCCTTGCGCGTGGCCTTTGCCGGTGTGGAAGTCGGCGACTGGGTCGACCCCTCGGGCGAGACGCGTGATGTGGCCGTGCGCCTGCATCCCGATGACCGTGTCGATGCCGGCAATATCGAGCGTCTGCCGATCGCCGTCAGCGGCAGCAACACCATGGTGCCGCTGGAGCAGATCGCCACCGTGACCATGGGCAAGGGCCCGTCCAAGATCAACCATGCCGACGGCAAGCGCACCATCGCCGTGGCCGCCAATGTGCAGGGGCGCTCGCCCGGCGAAGTCACAGCCGACGCACTCAAGCTGGCCAAGTCCATCAATTTCCCGCCCGGCTACAGCCTGGAGCTGGAAGGTGACTCGCGCGAGCAGAACGAGGTCTTCAGCGAGATGGGCATCGCGCTGCTCTCCGGCATCGGCCTGATGTACCTGGTGCTGGTCATGCAGTTCGGTTCCTTCACCGCGCCGCTGCCGGTGATGATGTCGCTGCCCCTGTCCCTGATCGGTGTGGTGCTGGCCCTCTTGATGAGCAAGAGCACGCTCAACCTGATGAGCTTCATCGGCGTCATCATGCTGATGGGCCTGGTGGCCAAGAACGCCATCCTCTTGCTTGATGCGGCGCGCCAGCTGGAGCGTGAAGGCATGGAGCGTGAAGAGGCCTTGATGATGGCCGGCCGCAAGCGACTGCGCCCGATCCTGATGACCACCTTGGCTCTGATCGCCGGCATGCTGCCGGTGGCCATCGGCCTGGGCGAGGGCAGCGAGTTCTACCGCCCCATGGCTGTGGCCATCATCGGCGGCACCATCACCTCGACTTTGCTGACGCTGCTGGTGATCCCGACCTTCTATGACAGCATCGAAATCGCCCGCGACCGCATGATTGCCAAGTTCCGTCGCCGCATGGAGCGCTGGAACGGCCTGTTTGCGTTCGTGATGACCTTTGTCGAGGCCTTGCTGACGCTGACCCTGCTGCGCTTTGTGTTCCGCATGGTGCTCAAGCTCGTCCAACTGGCGACGGGGCGTCGTGGCACGGCCCTACCGCAAGGTGCCGATTGAGTTTGTCCAGCTGACCCCGGTTCAAGCGATGAAAAAAGGCCTCCCTGGTGGAGGCCTTTTCTTTGGGAGGTGGGAAAGCGAAGCCGTGAAGACGGGCTCAGAGCACGCGCCCCGGATTCAACACCCCCTGCGGGTCCAGCGCCTGTTTGATGGCGCGCATCAAGCCGATCGCGACTGGGCTCTTGCGGGCGACCAGTTCCTCGCGCTTGAGCTGCCCAATGCCGTGCTCGGCCGAGATGGAGCCACTGTGGGCCATGACCGCGTCGTAGACGATGGCGTTGATGGCCTTCTCGTGCGCGCGCAGAAACTCGGCGGCGGGCTGGCCCTCGGGCGCTTGCACGTTGTAGTGCAGATTGCCGTCGCCGAGGTGGCCGAAGTCCACCATGCGGATGCCGGGGTAGGCCTGGGCCAGGGCGGCATCGGTGCCCCTGACAAAAGATGGAATGGCCGAGACGGGCAGGGCGATGTCGTGCTTGATGTTCAGTCCTTCCTCGGCTTGGGCCAAGGGGATAGATTCACGCAAGTGCCAGAGTGCCCGTGATTGCGGCAGGCTCTCGGCCACGGCCGCGTCGCTGATCAACCCGCCTTCCAGGGCGGCCTCCAGCAAGCCTTCGAACAGCCCGCGCGCATGGGCCTCGCTCTCACTGTCCGAAATTTCCAGCAGCACCGTCCAGGGGCATGGCGCCAGGGGCTGCTGCAGCTGCGGGAAATGCTGGCGCACCAGGCCCAGCGAGAACTGGTTCATCACTTCAAAGCCGGTCAGGCCCGAGCCCGCGCGGGCCCGCGCCAGGCTCAGCAGTTGCACCGCCTGCGCCAGGCTGTCGCAGGCAGCCAGGGCGGTCATCTGCGCCACCGGCTTGGGGAAGAGCTTGAGCGTGGCCGCCGTGATGATGCCCAGCGTGCCTTCGCTGCCAATGAAGAGATCGCGCAAGTCGTAGCCGGTGTTGTCCTTGCGCAGGCCCGAGAGGCCGTCCCAGATCTCGCCCTGGGCCGTCACCACTTCCAGGCCCAGGCAGAGTTCGCGGGCATTGCCATAACGCAGGACCTGCGTGCCACCGGCATTGCTGGCGAGGTTGCCGCCGATGCTGCAGCTGCCCTCGGCCGCAAGGCTCAAGGGGAAGAGCAGCTCCTCAGCCGCTGCGGCCGCTTGCACGGACTGCAGGACGGCGCCAGCTTCCACGGTCAGGGTGAGGTTGGCAGCGTCGAAGCTGCGCACGCGGTTCATGCGGCTCAGGCTCAGCACAATCTGTTTGCCGCTGGCGTCGGGCGTGGAACCACCGACCAGGCCGGTGTTGCCGCCTTGAGGCACCAGGCTCACGCCATGTGCCGCGCACAGCTTGACCACGCCAGCGACCTGCTCGGTGCTGCTCGGCCGCGCCACGGCCAGGGCGCGGCCGGCATAGCGGCGGCGCCAGTCTTGTTCATAGGCCGACAGATCACCGCCGCGCAAGAGGCCGGCATCACCCAGCAGCAGCTGCAAGGCGATCAACAGCTCGTCGTGAGGCAAGGGCTTGCTCATGGCTAAGCTGACGCTGGTTCAGCTGCGTTCCGCCTTGGCGGCCGCCAGGCGCTGGCGCACTTGCAGGGCGCAGGCCACAAAGATCAGCACGCTGAGCAGCACCTCGGCCGTGGCCAGCCACATGGCCGGGCCGCTCTCGCTGGTGGCGCGCACGGCGCCTTCGGCGAAATACAGCCAGACCAAGAGGCTGAGCCAGCGGAAGGTGTAGAGGCGGTAGCGCCACAAGCCCACCATGGGCAGCAGCAAGGGCAGGGCCTTGATGGCCAGCGTGCCGCGGCCGGTCGGGGCCAGCCACAACTCCCAGCTCAGGCACAGCAGGAAGAGGGCGATCAGGCCGCCCAGGGCGAGATTGCGCGACAGCGCTTCATCCCGGGAGGCTTGGGTGCGGGCGGTAGGCGGCGGTGGCGGGGCTTCGCGAGCCGCAGCTCGGGCGGCTGCCTTGGCGGCTCGTGCGGCCGCTTTCGCGGCTCTTTCGGCACGGCGCTGTTCGGCCGGGCTCAGGGGGGCGGGGTGCGAGGCAAGGGGCGTTGGCGCAGGGTTGGCGCTTGCCTGAGAGGAGGGGGGCAGGGACATGCTGGCATCATAGCCAGCATGCGAAATCCCAGCTCCGACCCCCTGGTCCAGAGGCCGACCCTCGACCAATTCCTGATCTCCCTGCAAAACTGGCCTTGGCGCCTGACCGTGCGCAGCCTGCGCGAGCGTTTTCGCGAGGGCCGCCTCGGCCTGACCGCCGGCAGTCTGACCTTCACCACCCTGATTTCCCTGGTGCCGCTGCTGACGGTGATGCTGGCCCTGTTCACCGCCTTCCCCATGTTCGCTTCCTTCCAGGTGGCGCTGGAAAAGTACTTTCTGAAGAGCTTGATTCCGGACAGCATCGCCCGCCCGGTGCTGGCCGCTCTGACCCAGTTTGCCTCCAAGGCCAGCCGGCTCGGCACTGTCGGCCTGATCGCCTTGGGCCTCTCGGCCCTGGCCCTGATGCTGACCATCGATCGCACCCTGAACCAGATCTGGCGCGTCCAGCGACCGCGGCCGATTGCCCAGCGCGTGCTGGTCTATTGGGCCGCCGTGACCCTGGGCCCGCTGCTGCTCGGCGGCAGCCTGGCCCTGACCAGCTATGCCATCACCACCGGACATGAGCTGGTCAACACCTTGCCGGTGTCCCTGTCCCTGCTCTTCAGCATGGTGCAGTTTCTGTTCCTGTCCTTTGGCGTGGCGGCACTTTTTCATTACGTGCCCAACACCGATGTGCGCTGGCGCCATGCCTTGCTCGGCGGCGTCTTCGTCACCGTCGGCTTCAGTCTGGCCAAGGCCGGCCTGGCCTGGTATCTCAAGCAGGTGCCGACGTTTTCCACCCTCTACGGCGCATTCGCGACGGTGCCGATCTTTCTGGTCTGGCTGTATCTGGGCTGGGTGATCGTGCTGCTGGGGGCCTTGCTGGCTGCCAATGCGCCGAGCCTGGGCAGCGGCATGCTGCGCCGGCCGGAAGCGCCGGGCCTGACGCTGGAGCTGTGCCTGTGTGTGCTCCGTGAGTTGCGCGACAGCCAGGCGCGCGGTGAGGGCGGCCTGACCAGCTTGAGCCTGGCGCGCCGCCTGCGCGTGGACCCGCTGCAGCTGGAGCCTGTGCTCGATCAGTTGCTCGATCTGAACTGGTTGGGGCGCCTCGACGAAGCCGGCGCCCAGCGCCTGGTGCTGCTGTGCCTGCCTGAACAGACGCCGGCGAAGGCCTTGCTGCAAGCCACCCTGGCCGTGCGCAGCGCCGTGCTGGCGCCGCTCTGGTCGGGCAGCGGCTGGGAGCGGGTCAGCCTGGCCGAGCTGCTCGACACCGAGCCACGCTGAGGCGTATCAGGGGTGCAGCACGACGAGCAAGGCCACGGCCGGCTCGGCCTGGGCATCCCCAGCGGCCGCGAGGTGGCGAATGGCATGCGGGCCGTCTACCGCATAACGTGCAGTTTCACCTGCATTCAAAGTCCGGCTGCTGCCGCCGGCCTCCACCCGCAAGCTGCCGCTGAGCAAGCTCAAATGCTCGCGTGAGCCGGGTTCGTGGGCGGCGGATTCCAGCGCTCCTCCGGGCTGCACCGTCAGTTCGTACCACTCGAACTGTCCGGCCAGGTCGATGGGGCCCAGGATGCGCAGCTGGCACAGGCCGTCGGGGCTGCTCATGCTGGGTGTGGCATGGGCGGCCACGGTTTCAATGGCCGGCGCCGCGGCGCGTTCGCCGCCGAGCAGCTCGGACAACTCCACCCGCAGCGCATTGGCCAGGCGCCAGACGACCGCGACCGTGGGGTTGGCCTGGTTGCGCTCGATCTGGGACAGCATGGATTTGCTCACCCCGGCGCGGCGCGACAGTTCATCCAGCGACAAGCCCTGGCTTTGCCTCAAGGCTTGCAGGGTGGCGCCGACCTTGGGCGGCTCCAGATGATCCAAACTCGGCACGGACATGACGCTTGACCCCAAAAAGGAAATCCCAGATACTGCACATAAGTTCGATATATCGAACTGCGTTCAATTTAGCGGATTGTGCACCAAGCCCAGCTCGGCGAGCATCCGCCCGCACCTTCAAGCCACACCCAGGAGACCCTCATGGCCAGCAGCGAAGACTTTTACGCCCACATTCGCAATGAACTTGCGGGCATCCGCGAGGCCGGCCTCTACAAGAACGAGCGTGTCATCACCGGACCGCAGGGCTCACTGGTGCACACCAACGACGGCCGCGAAGTCATCAACCTCTGCGCCAACAACTACCTGGGTCTGTCCTCGCACCCGGCTGTGATCGAAGCCGCGCATGAAGCCCTGCGCAGCCACGGCTACGGCCTGTCTTCTGTGCGCTTCATCTGCGGCACACAAGACCTGCACAAGACCCTGGAACAGCGCCTGGCCAAATTCCTGGGCACCGAGGACACCATCCTCTACGCAGCGGCCTTTGATGCCAACGGCGGCTTGTTCGAGCCCCTGCTGGGCGAGCAGGACGCCATCATCAGCGACGAGCTGAACCACGCCTCCATCATCGACGGCATCCGCCTGTGCAAGGCCAAGCGCTTCCGCTACAAGCACAACGATCTGGTCGATCTGCAAGCTCAGCTGGAAGCGGCCAAGGCCGCCGGCGCCCGCCACACCCTGGTCTTCACCGACGGCGTGTTCTCCATGGACGGCACCATCGCCCAGCTGGACAAGATCCGTGCCCTGTGTGACCAGTACGGCGCGCTGCTGGGCATCGACGAATGCCATGCCAGCGGCTTCCTGGGCCAGACCGGCCGCGGCACGCATGAGTACCGCGGTGTGTTTGGCAAGATCGACATCATCACCGGCACCCTGGGCAAGGCCCTGGGCGGCGCCTCGGGCGGCTTCACCTCGGGCCGCAAGGAAGTGATCGAGCTGCTGCGCCAGCGCTCGCGCCCCTATCTCTTCTCCAACACCGTGGCGCCCAGCATCGTCGGCGCGTCCATCGCCGTGCTGGATCTGCTGGAAGCCTCCACCGCCCTGCGCGACAAGCTGGAGGCCAACACCGCCTACTTCCGCGAGGCCATCCAGGCCGCCGGTTTCGAGATCAAGCCCGGCACCCACCCCATCGTGCCCATCATGGTCTACGACGCGGTCATGGCACAAAAGCTCAGCGCCCGCATCCTCGAGCTGGGTGTCTACGCCGTCGGTTTCTTCTTCCCCGTGGTGCCCAAGGGCCAGGCGCGCATCCGCGTGCAGGTCTCGGCCGGCCATGAGCGTGAGCAACTGGAGCGCGCCGTCGCCGCCTTTGCCCAGGCCGGCCGCGAGCTGGGCCTTATCAAGGCCTGATTTTTCCCTAGGGCCTGTTCACACTACGGATGCCTGATGCGTTGCCTCACAAATCGTCGTGCACTAGGCGTAAGACGAAGCCGGGGTCACGCCCCGGCGAGGCTTTGCAACAACGTGCACGGTGATTTGTGTGGCAACCCTCCGGGAGAGGGGCAGAAAAGGCCCCATTCGTCGTTGAACTCCTCGCCCAGGCGGCCAGCCTGGGCTTCGTCGTCCGCCTAGCCTGGGGCCCTTTCTGCCCCTCTCGCACAGGCATACGTAGTGTGAACAGGCCCTAGCCCCACCGAACTGCATCCAGACCCATGAGCACCACCAAGATCCTCATCATCGGCGCCAACGGCCAGATCGGCACCGAGTTGGCCCAGGCCCTGGCCCTGCGCCACGGCAATGACAACGTCATCACCAGCGACCTGGCACCTGAGGGCCGCGTGCCGGCCCTGACGCACGAGATGCTGGACGCCACCGACGCCGCCGCCATCGCCGCCGTCGTCAAGCGCCACAGCATCACCCAGATCTATCTACTGGCCGCCGCGCTGTCCGCCACCGGCGAGAAGCACCCGATGTGGGCCTGGGACCTGAATATGAAGGGCCTGCTCAATGTGCTGGAGTTGGCTCGCACCCAGAAGCTGGACCGCATTTTTTGGCCCAGCTCGATCGCCGCCTTCGGCCCCAGCACCCCGGCGCTGGACACGCCCCAGACCACGGTCATGGACCCGACCACGGTCTACGGCATCTCCAAGCTGGCCGGCGAGCGCTGGTGCCAGTGGTACTTTGAGAAGCACGGTGTCGACGTGCGCAGCCTGCGCTACCCCGGCCTGATCAGCTACAAGACGCCCCCGGGCGGCGGCACCACCGACTACGCTGTGGACATCTTCCACTCGGCGCTCAAGACCGGCCGCTACACCTGCTTCCTGGAAGAGGGTCAGGCCTTGCCCATGATGTACATGCCCGACGCCTTGCGCGCCACCATCGAGCTGATGGAAGCGCCGGCCGAAGCCATCAAGCAGCGCGGCAGCTACAACCTGGCCGGTGTCAGCTTCACCCCGGCCGAGATCGCCGCCGAGATCGCCCGCCAGGTGCCGGGCTTCCAGATCGACTACGCGCCGGACTTCCGCCAGGCCATCGCTGCCAGCTGGCCGCAGCGCATCGACGACAGTGCCGCCGTGGCGGACTGGGGCTGGAAGCTCGAGTACGACTTGCAGGCCATGGCCACCGACATGCTGACCCAGCTGCGGCCTATCCTGGGCCTCTGATTCCAGCGAATAGGCATGGCTTGATCTGCATCAGCTGAGCCGCAGCGCACGGACAAATGCCGCGCAGCGCTGCTAAGCTGCGCTGATGCTGCTGAACTCCATCCTTCAGGTTTCTGTACATACATCATGTCTTGGCCCGCGGCCTGCGCGGCCCGTCTTGGCCTGGGCCAAGCAGCTGCTGCTGGTCGCCGCAGGCCTGCCGGGTTTCAGCCTTGCCCAAACCCCGTTGGAAGCTGCGGTTTCAAGCGATGTGCGCTACTTGATCGGTGCCGCTTACCGCTACAGCCCCGAGTATTTCGGTGCGCGCCAATACGCCGGTGACATCAAGCCGCTGTGGGCGGTGCGTTGGGGCCGCTGGCGCATTGCCACTTCGGGCTCTTCCGGCCTGATGGGTTTCGGCCGCGAAACTGTCGATGGCGGCGCCGGTGCCAGCCGCGAGCTGTTTCGCAACGAGAACTTCAACCTGGGCTTCGGCTTGCGCGTGGACAGCGGTCGCAACAGCCGCGACAGCGAAAGCACCCAGGGCCTGCCTGATGTCAAGCGGACGCTGCGTGGTCGGCTGTTCGTCGGCTATACCTTGGCCCCGAGTTGGCAGCTGGGTGGCAGCCTGAGCCAGGATCTGGCCGGCCGGGATGGCGGCCTGGTCTGGAACGCCGATCTGCGCAAGCAGCTCTTCCGTTCGGCCGGAGGTGAGTTGAACCTTGGCCTGGGCGTCGCCGGCGGCAATGGCCGCTACATGCAGAGTTATTTCGGCGTGCCCGAAGGTCCGGCGGCAGAGCGCCTGGGGCGCAGCTACGCGCCGGGTTCTGGCCTTCGCGATGCGGGCTTGGGCTTGAGCTACACCCGCTCGGTCAGCAAGCACTGGGTTTGCTTCAGCAGTCTTGGCGTGGGTCGCTTGCTGGGCTCGGCAGCCGACAGCCCACTCAACCAGAAGCCGAGCTCTTACAGCTGGAGCCTGGGCTTGGCATACCGCAATTGAGCGTGAGCTGAGGCACGGCATGGACACACCTCTTGCCACCACCCCGGCCGCTTCGCGCCGCCGAGGCTTGCTTCGCTGGATCGCATGGGGCTTCGGCGGCCTTTTGATCGCTGCTTCCTGGGCCTTGTGGCAAAGCCAGCGCGGCCAGGCCATGAGTGCCGAGCAGTTGCAGCGGCGCGATTTTGTGCAGACCGTGGTGGCCAGTGCCCGAGTGGAAGCGCCGCATCGGGTGGACCTGGCAGCGCAGATCACTGGCACGGTCAGCGAGGTGCCGGTGGCACAAGGGCAGACGGTGGCGCAGGGCCAGTTGCTGGTGGCGCTGGAGGCCAGTGAACTGAGTGCCGCGCAGCGCCAAGCCGAGGCGGCCTTGCAGCAGGCGCAACTGAACTTGCGCCGTCTGGGCGAGGTGCAGCTGCCGGTCAGCGAGCAGCAGCTGCGCCAGGCGCAAGCCACGCTCGATCTGGCGCGTGCCCAGTTGCAGCGCAGTGAACAGCTGCATCAGCAAGGATTCATTGGTGCGGCGGCCCTCGATGAGGCCCGCAAAAGCCTGAGCCTGGCCGAAGCGCAGGCGCGCGCCAACCAGGCCCAGACCCGCAGTCTGCAGCCGGCTGGCAGCGAGCTGGCCCTGGCCCGCGCAGCCCTCAGCCAGGCCGAGGCTGCCGCCGATCTGGCTCGGGCGCGGGCCCGCTACACCCGCATTCAGGCGCCGGTGGCCGGCACTCTGATTGCCCGCAATGTCGAGGTCGGTGATGTGGTGCAGGCCGGGCGTTTGCTGATGACGCTCTCCCCCCAGGGCCGGACCGAGCTGGTGTTGTCCATCGACGAGAAGAACCTGCGTCTGCTGCAGCTGGGCCAGCCAGCACTGGCCTCGGCCGATGCCTACCCCGAGCAGCGCTTCGCTGCGCGCGTGGCCTATATCAACCCGGGCATCAATGCCCAGACCGGCGCGGTCGAGGTGCGCCTGGCAGTCGATGCGCCGCCGGCCTATCTGCGCCAGGACATGACGGTCTCGGCCGACATTGAGGTGGGCCGGCGTCAGCGGGCCTTGCTGCTGGGCTTGGCGCAGCTGCATGAGGCGTCGGGCCAGAAACCCTGGGTCTGGCGCGTCGATGCCCAGCAGGGGCTGCAGCGGCGCGAGATTGAGTTGGGCCTGCGCAGCGGTGGCTGGGTCGAGGTGCTGGGTGGATTGGCTGAAGGCGATGTGGTGCTGCAGGCTGCGGCTGCCGATGCCGCGGGTCTGAAAGCAGGCGACCCTGTGCGGCCAGTTTTCGCCAAGCCGACAGCAGCAGCTCCAGCGTCCTCGCCCGCCAGCCGCTGAAACAGGCGCGGGCCCCTGACCATGCTCAAGTTCTGGCAGCCCTTTGAGTGGATCGTTGCCCTGCGCTTTCTGCGCGAAGGGCGGCTGCAGACCCTGTTCATCATGACCGGCGTGGCAATCGGTGTGGGCGTGATCGTCTTCATGTCGGCCTTGCTGGCCGGTTTGCAGGGCAACTTCATCCGCCGCGTGCTCTCGGCCCAGGCCCACATCCAGCTGCTGCCGCCGCAGCAGCACACGCGCGAGCTGCGCGGCGATCAAGAGCTGGGGCCTGAGGGCCAGCTCGGCGCCGTGGTCGGCGCCATCGTCCAGCCGCCGCTGCAGCGCCTCAAGTCCATCGACCAGTGGCAGGCCGTGGCCCGACAGGTGCAGGCCATGCCGGGCGTGCGGGTGGTCAGCCCCCAGGTCAGCGGCTCGGCCCTGGTGCTGCGCGGCAGTGCCAGCCGTGCGGTGTCCATCACCGGCATCGAGCCGGCGCTGTACTACCGCATCGTCGATCTCAGCGACAAGATCCTGCGCGGCGCGGCCCAGCTGGGCAGCGGTGACATCCTGATCGGCAGCGAGCTGGCCGCCGACCTGGGCCTCGACGTCGGCGACAAGCTGCGCCTGAGCACCAGCAATGCCGCCAATCCTGGCGCCGCACCCAGCCTCAGCACCTTCAAGATCGCCGGCATCTTCGACCTGGGCAACAAGGGCGCCAACCAGCGCAGCATCTTCGTGCCGCTGCGCACGGCGCAAAGCCTGCTGGGCCTGCCCGGCGGTGTCAGCAGCCTGGAGGTGACGGTCGAGGATGTCTATGCTGCCGAACGCATGGCTCAGCGCATCGCCGCGGAAACCGGTGTGCAGGCCGACAGCTGGATCAAGGCCAGCGCCCAGTTCTTTTCGGCCGTCAGCGCCCAGACCACGGCCAACACGGCGATTCGATTTTTTGTCGGCCTCTCGGTGGCCTTCGGCATCGCCAGCGTGCTGGTCGTCGTGGTGGTGCAGAAGTCGCGCGAGATCGGCATCCTGCGTGCCATGGGCATTTCGCGGGGGCAGATTCTGCGCGTCTTCTTGCTGCAAGGCGGGCTGCTGGGTCTGGGCGGCGCGCTGATCGGCTGTGCCATCGGCGCGGCGGCCTTGCTGGCCTGGCAGCGCTTTGCCCGCAATGCCGACGGCACGCCGCTGTTCGCGCTCAGCCTGGACCCGCATCTGTTTGCCCTGGCCTTGCTCTTGGCCAGCATCACCGGCTTGCTTTCTGCGTTTGCGCCGGCCCTGCGTGCGGCACGGCTTGACCCCGTGGTGGCCATCCGTGGCTGAGGGCGCTGATCGCAGCGCGGTGGTCACCATGCGCGGCGTGCGCAAGGTCTTCAATCCCGGCACGCCCTTCGCCAGCGAGGTCTTGCACGGCATTGACCTGGACTTGAGCCGCGGCGAGTTCTGTGCCGTCATGGGCCCGAGCGGCTCGGGCAAGAGCACCTTGCTCAATATCGTCGGCCTGCTGGACCGGCCCAGCAGCGGCGAGCTGAGCATCTGCGGCGAGAACACCGTGGGCTTGGACGACCATGCGCTGACCCGGCTGCGTGGCCACAACATCGGCTTTGTGTTCCAGTACCACCACCTGATCAGCGCCTTCACCGCGCTGGAGAACGTGATGCTGCCCCTGCTCGGTGCCAAGGGTCGGCCCGATGCGGCCATGGCGGCGCGGGCGGCCGAGCTGATCGATCAGGTGGGGCTCACGCCCTGGCGCGACAACCTGGCCAACAAGCTCAGCGGTGGCCAGCAGCAGCGCGTGGCCGTGGCCCGGGCCCTGGCCATGAAGCCGGCCTTGCTGCTGGCCGACGAGCCCACGGGCAACCTTGACACCAAGAGCGCCGATGCGGTGTTCGAGCTGTTACGCCGGGTCAACCGCGAGCAGGGAACGGCCGTGCTTTTTGTGACCCACAACCCCGAGCTCGCTCAACGCTGTGACCGCACCATCCAGGTGGTGGATGGGTTGATCCAGCGCGGCTGAGCAGCGGCTTCAGCGCAGCGCCTGGCGCAGCGCCGCCAGCGTGGCGTCCGGCGCCTCGGCCATCATCGAATGGCCGGCGGACAGTGTGTGCACGGCGGTGGGCACCTGGGCTTTCAGCGCTTCGATCAGGGCTTGCGCCTGCTTGGGCGCCGTCATCTGGTCCTGCTCGCCGAGGATGAAATGCGCCGGGCAGCGCACCCGGGCCGCAGCCTCCAAGCCGCCGGCATAGCTGTCGCAGACCCGGAAGTCGTGCTCGAACAAATTTAGCGCCATCTGCCCGTTCTGGATGCGGGTCTTGAGTGCCAGCTCGGCCCCTTGCAGCCAGCTGCCCGGGCCCGGGTAGCCGGGCTTGCTGGCCCAGCTGGCGAAGGAGAAGGTGTTGACCATGGCAATGGCCTGCTCGGGCGCGGTGCGGGCGGTTTCCAGCAGGGCGGGCGAGACCTTCATCGGGTAGGCCGTGCCCACCAGCACCAGGCGGCTGACCTGCTCGGGCGCGCGCGCAGCGGCCTCCAGCGCGATCAGCGAGCCCATGCTGTGGCCGACCAATGCGGCGGGCTGGCTCAAGCCCGCAGCCTGCATCAAGGCCAGCAACCAATCGGCCATGGCCGGCACATCGGCCAGCGGCGCTTGCGCGCGGTTGCGGCCATGGCCGGGCAGGTCGACGGCCAGCACCGCATGGCCATGGTGGGCGCACCAGCGCGCCAGCAGGGTCCAGACGCTGTGGTCGTTGAGGGCACCGTGGATGAAGACCACGCAGGGCAGGGTGGGGTCAAAGGGCTTGCCGCCGGTGTAGGCGTAGCTGGGCTGTTCGTGGACGTTGAAAAGCATGGTGTGAGTCTCGGTGGCTTCGCTTCAGCGGGCGGCGATCTTGAGCGCGCGCTTCAAGTCGGCGATCAGGTCCTCGGCGTCTTCCAGGCCGATGGACAGGCGGATGGTGCCGGGCGTGATGCCGGCCTGTGCCAGGGCCGCATCGTCCATGCGGAAATGGGTGGTGCTGGCCGGGTGGATCACCAGCGAGCGGCAGTCGCCGACATTGGCCAGGTGGGAGAAGATCTTGAGCGCCTCGATGAAGCGCCGGCCTTGCTCGCGGCTGCCTTGCAGATCGAAGCTGAAGACCGAGCCGCAACCGCGCGGCAGCAGCTGCTGGGCCAGGCCATGGTCGGCGTGGCTGGCCAGGCCGGGGTAGCCGACGCGGCTGACCTGGGGCTGGGTGGCCAGGAACTCGGCCACGCGGCCGGCGTTCTTCACATGGCGCTCCATGCGCAGGGACAGGGTCTCGATGCCTTGCAGGATCAGCCAGGCGGTGTGCGGGCTCATGCAGGCACCGAAGTCGCGCAGGCCCTCGCGGCGCGCGCGCAGCAGGAAGGCGCCGGTGCTGCTCTCCTCGCTGAATACCATGCCGTGGAAGCCGGCATAGGGTTCGCAGAGCTCCGCAAAGCGACTGCCGCCGCTGCGATCAAACGCGGCCTGCCAGTTGAAGCGACCGCTGTCGACCAGCACGCCGCCGACCACGGTGCCATGACCCGACAAAAACTTGGTGGCTGAATGCATGACCAGATCGGCGCCCTGAGCGATGGGCCGCTGCAGATAGGGCGTGCTCAAGGTGGCGTCCACCAGCAGGGGCAGGCCGGCCTCGTGGGCGATGGCCGCGACGGCCGGGATGTCCAGCACGTCCATGCCCGGGTTGCCCAGGGTTTCGCCGAACAGCAGCTTGGTCTCGGGCCGGATGGCCGCGCGCCAGCCGTCCAGATCGCCCGGCTTCACAAAGGTGGTGCTGATGCCGAAGCGAGCCAGGGTGTAGTGCAGCAGATTGTGCGAGCCGCCGTAAAGCGCGCTGGAGGCAACGATGTGCGAGCCGGCCGCCGCGAGGGTGGCGATGGCCAGATGCAGCGCCGCTTGCCCGCTGGCCGTGGCGATGGCACCGACCCCACCTTCCAGCGCGGCCATGCGCTCTTCGAACACGGCCGTGGTCGGGTTGGAGATGCGGCTGTAGACGTGGCCGGCGCGCTCCATATTGAAGAGCGAAGCGGCGTGCTCGCTGTTCTCGAACACAAAGGAGGTACTCAGATGCAAGGGCGTGACGCGCGCGCCGGTGGCGGGATCGGGGGCCGCGCCGGCATGCAAAGCCAGGGTGTCAAAGCCAGGGTCGCTGTAACCGGACATATGGACTTTCGTGATGTTGAATGCGCGGATTGTGTGCTATGTTCCCAAGCATCCTGCGGCGCAAGGTGCCGGGTCTTGCCGGCAGCGCGGCAGTTCGTGCGAAGCAGTGGCAGGCAGTGACAACGAGGAGAAAGCTGATCATGAAAGTCGTCGACATTTTGCGCGTCAAGGGCGG
Source organism: Kinneretia sp. DJ1R-11 (assembly GCF_025717595.1). Taxonomy (NCBI): domain Bacteria; kingdom Pseudomonadati; phylum Pseudomonadota; class Betaproteobacteria; order Burkholderiales; family Sphaerotilaceae; genus Roseateles; species Kinneretia sp. DJ1R-11. The sequence goes on along the minus strand of NZ_JAJIRR010000007.1, from coordinate 146,100 downwards.
CACGCTGTTCACCGTCACGCCCGACGAATTGTTGGCCGTGGCCGTGACTGCCATGGCCGAACGCGACATCGGCTCCCTGGTGGTGATGGAGCATGGCGACCTGGTCGGCATGCTGACCTTCCGCGAGGTGATCGCCGCCATCGTGCGCAATGGCGGCACGGTCGGCACCTCCCTGGTTCGCAGCGTCATGGACGACCATCCGCTGACCTGCACGCCCGAGACAGAAATCGACGAAGTCCGCCGCATGATGCTGGGCCGCCACGCCCGCTACATGCCGGTGCTCAACGGCCGCACGCTGATGGGCGTGATCTCCTTCTACGACGTGGCCAAGGCCGTGGTCGATGGCCAGGATTTCGAGAACCGCATGCTCAAGGCCTATATCCGTGACTGGCCGCTGGAAGACAACCCGGCCGAGGCAGGGCAGTCGAAGTTCTGATCCGGCCAGAAGCGGCGTCGGCCCGGCCTGCAGATCGGGCTTGAATCGGCGGTGCTGCTTTTCGGCGGGCACGGCGGACGACATGGAGAAGCTGGCGATGAGGCCGGCTTCTCTTTTTTTGAGGCTCGCGAGCCTGATGCTTCGCATACCGCGCACACCACAAATCCAACGCAGGCTCGAGGGTCTGTGTTTGGGCTCTGCCTGGCCGGCCGAACTTATGGCCCACACAACGCAGCCCTCTGGACCTGAGCCTGAGTCAAACAGGACGCTTCCCAAGGCCGAGCCTTGACGATGCAGTTCCGCTGTCGCCGCCAGCTTTGTAGGACCTTCACCAACATCAAGCCGAGTTGCAGCCACGCCTCCTGTGGTCGGCATCTGGAATCAAGTTTCCTCCACCCCTCAAGGACCCAAAATCATGTCGGGCATCCAGTCCCTATTTGCATACAAATCCTGGGCCAATCAGGAACTGTTCAGCGCCTTGGCTGAATTGAACGCTGATGCGCATGGCGAGTTGCTTCATACGGCGATTCGCACCCTCAACCACATCCATGTAGCGGATCGCATTTTTCAAGCCCATCTGCTGGGTACAGCGCATGGTTTCACCGGCACGAACACTGCGACGACGCCGACCTTGGCCGAACTGCATTTCTCAAGTGCAGAAGTTGACGCTTGGTTTGAGGATTATGTTGGGGTTCTTGCTCCAGCTCAGCTCGCCGAGCGGGTCGCGTTTCGTTTCACCGACGGTGATGCGGGACTGATGAGCCGCGAGGAGATCCTGCTTCATGTCATCACCCATGGCGCCTACCATCGGGGCAACGTCGGGCAACTGCTCAAGTCGATTTCTGTGGCTCCGCCACGCGATCTGCTGACCCGGTTCCTCCACATCAGTCAGCCCGAGCGCCGTGGCGGCTGAGTACGCGCTCGCCGGATGAAGCGCAGGCCTTGTTGGCGGAACTTGAAGTCGCGAAGTCTTGGTGTGTAGATCGAAAGCTGCGACCGCGCGAACCTTTCTTTTCAGCGGAGTTAAGGGTCCCTGCTTGCTCAGGAACTGGGTCTATCTGTCAGATGTTCATATGGTCAGGCGCGGGAGGGCTGCGGACACTGCGCTGCCCGGTCGCGCTGACCCCACCCATCTGGAGACTTTCCATGCACGCCAAGACGATCCTGCCCCTGGCCACCTTGCTGGCCTTGAGTGCCCTCAGCAGTTCCTCCCTTGCACAAGACAGCACGGCAAACGTGTTGAACCTCGGCACTGGTGAGCAATTGATCGACGCCCTGCGCCAGCAGCACCGAGGCGCGAGCGGCCCCTTCTTCCGCACCCTGGGTAGCGAATCGCTGGCCGTGCAGATCCAGGACTTTTTCGACAAGAATGGCCTGGTGTCCATCTCCGGCCATGCGCTGGGCAACAGCAATTCGGTGTTCTTCCTCAAGGGCAGCGCCAAGAGCCTGGGCGGTTATCTGGCCCTGCACGACAAGCGCATGGCCTTTGAGTTCAGCACGGGCGCGGTCGATGGCGCCAAAGGTCAGGTGACCGTGCGCGAGGTCCCCTACACCAAAGTCTTCCCGGACTTTGAACAGCAGTTCCAGCGCGACTACGACCGTGCCCAAGGCATCACCGCGCTGGCCGTGGCCGCGCCGGTCTACAGCCCCATGGCCTTGCGCCAGGCGCCGCACATCGGCCCATATGCCAACCAGGACGTCACCAAGTTGGAGAGCAAGCCCGGCAGTCCCTGGGTTTTCTATCTCAACACCACGGCGGTAATGAGTGGCAGCACGCCGCTCAACGGCGTGAGCAAGGAGCAGATGTACCGGGCCTGGCAGTCGGTGGCCGACCAGTACAGCATGCTGAACATGAACGTCACGACCAACCGTGCGGTCTATGACGCGGCGCGCACGGCCAACACCTTGCGCACCGGCATCATCAATTTCGTCAATCAAGACGGCCGCTCCTTCGCGCCCCTGCGCTCCTTCGGCACCACCTCAGCCGGCACGCTCTACCGCAATCCTTCGGCCGGTTTCGACTACGGCTATGGCATCGGCATGACCGGGGCGCATGAGGTGGGCCATCAGATGGGCATGTCGCATGACGGCGGCGGCAGCGGCGGTGAATATTTCGAGGGCATCGCCGCCTACCAGTGGGGGCCCATCATGGGCAACTATTGGATGGGCGGATCCTGGGCCAACCAACTCTTCACTTGGAGCCGCGGCGAGTACAGCACGGCCAACAACCAGGAAGATGATTTCCGCATCATGACGGTCAATGAGTCGGTGCCTTATGTGGCCGACGACAACGCCAGTGGCAAGCCGCTGCAACTGCGCGCCGGTGGCGAGATCAACCCGCTGGACAACTGGGGGCAAATCGAGCGCAACACCGACAGCGACGTCTTCAGCTTCAATGTCGCCACCGCCGGCACTTTGAACTTGCGTGTCGATCCCATCGAGTACCTGCGCATGCTGGATGTCGATGCAGTCATCCTCAACGGCAGCGGCCAGCAGGTGGCGCGCAGCAATCTGTCGGTCAATCGCTCGGCCGAGTTCAAAAACCTGGCTTTGGCGGCGGGCAGCTACCAGATCAAGATTCAAGGCGGCGCTGAGGGCACGCCGCAGAACGGTTTTTCGAACTATTCCTCGGTCGGCTATTACGCGCTCAAGGGCAGCCTGACCGGCGGCGTGCCCGACACCCCGCCCACCCCGCTGAGCAGCGGCGTGCCTTTGGCCAATCAGAGCGCGGCCACAGGCAGCTGGACGTATTACGCCATCACCCTGCCCAGCGCTGCGTCCAAGCTGACCGTCACCCTGCAAGGCGGCAACGGCGATGCCGACCTCTTTGTGCAAAAGACGGCCAAGCCCAGCACCAGCAGCTATGCCTGTAAGAGCGATGGCTCGACCAGCAACGAGAGCTGCGCTATCACTGCGCCTGCGGCGGCCACCTACATCGTCGGTGTGCAGGCCTATGCGGCCTACAGCGGCGTGACGATCACCGCCACGGTCACGCCTTGATGAGCTGGTAGCGCGGCGGCGGCGGGCAGGCCGGGCTTCACTCGGCCTGCCCGTAGAATCCTGCGCTTCAGGCAGCACAGGATTCCCATGTCAGGCAGCACTTTCGGCGAATTGTTCCGGGTCACGAATTTCGGCGAGAGCCATGGCCCGGCCATTGGTTGCGTGATCGACGGCTGCCCCCCCGGCTTGGCCCTGAGCGAGGCCGACATCCAGCCCGAGCTGGACCGTCGCCGCCCCGGCACCAGCCGCCATGTGACTCAGCGAAACGAGCCCGATGCCGTCGAGATCCTCTCCGGCGTCTACGAGGGCTTGACCACCGGCACGCCCATCTGCCTGCTGATCAAGAACACCGACCAGCGCAGCAAGGACTACGGCAACATCCTGGACAGCTTCCGTCCCGGCCATGCCGACTACAGCTACTACCGCAAATACGGCCTGCGCGACCCGCGCGGCGGCGGCCGCTCCTCGGCTCGTTTGACCGCACCCATGGTCGGCGCCGGGGCCGTGGCGCGCAAATGGCTGAAAGAAAAGTTCGGATGCGAGTTCCGCGGCTGCATGACCCAGCTGGGCGAGATCGAGATCCCTTTCGAGGGCTGGCAGCATGTGGGCGACAACCCTTTTTTCGCCGCCAATGTCAGCAAGATCGCCGAGTTGGAGTCGTACATGGATGCGCTGCGCAAATCCGGCGATTCGGTCGGCGCGCGCATTCGCGTCGAGGCCACCGCCGTGCCGGTGGGTCTGGGCGAGCCCCTGTTCGACAAGCTCGACGCCGACATTGCCTACGCTCTGATGGGCATCAACGCGGTCAAGGGTGTGGAGATTGGCGCCGGCTTCGGTGTCGTCGCCCAGCGCGGCAGCGAGCATGGCGATGAGCTGACCCCGCTCGGCTTTGCCAGCAACAACGCCGGAGGCATGTTGGGCGGCATTTCGACCGGTCAGGACATCGTCGCCTCCATCGCCATCAAGCCGACCAGCTCGATTCGCAGCCCCAAGGCTTCGATCAACCGCGCCGGCGAGCCGTCCGTGGTCGAAACCTTTGGCCGCCACGACCCTTGCGTGGGCATCCGCGCCACGCCGATCGCCGAGGCCATGTTGGCCCTGGTGTTGATGGACCATGTGCTGCGCCACCGCGCGCAATGCGGCGATGTGGCGCTGCCGCTGGCACCGATCCCCGGGGCGCGCCCTGAAGCCGCTGCGGGCTCGGACGGATTGCCTGAATGACCGAGCCGCTGAGCGGCTCCGGCAGCTTCGGTCTGCCGCGCGGCGGCGCTTCGGCCCGCACCTTGGCCGCCAGCGCGGCCCTGTCTTGCGCCTACTTCGCCGCCATCGGCGGCTTCAATCCTTACGCCCCGCTCTGGTACAAGGAGCTGGGCCTGCCGGTCTTCGCCATCGGCTTGCTGGTGTCCCTGTCCAGTTGGACGCGCTTGTTCGCGCCCTACGCCTGGGGCGCCCTGGCCGACCGCACCGGCCAGCGCGTGCAGATCATCCGCTGGACGGCCTTGGCCAGCTGCATCGCCGGCGCGGGCTTCTTGCTGCCGCCGAGTTTGGCGACCTTGGTGATCGCCACTTTCCTGATGTTCAGCTTCAATGCGGCCATCGTGCCCTTGACCGAGACCGTGGTGGCCAGCCATCTGAGCACGGCCGACGGCGGCATGGACACGCGTCGTTATGGACGCGTGCGCATGTGGGGCTCGATCGGTTTCTTGGCCACCGTGGTGCTGGCGGGCTGGTGGTATGAGCATTTCGGCATGCGCTGGTTTGCGCTGACCACCTTTGCCTTGCTGGCCGTGGTGGTGCTGATGGCCTGGCGCATGCCGCTGCAGGCTCGGCCCAGCGCTGCGGCGCGCAGCACAGCGTCGGCAGGCGAGGGGACCGACTCGGTGCTTGCCGTGTTTGCCCGTGCCGAGGTGCGCTGGTTCTTTCTGGGGGTCTTCCTGACCGTGTTGGCGCATTCGGCGCTGTACGCTTTTTTCAGCCTTTATCTCGATGCCCTGGGCTATAGCAAGCCGGTGATCGGTGGCCTCTGGGCGATCTCGGTGGTGGTGGAGATCTTCTGGTTCGCCTTCTCGGGCCGCCTCTTGGAGCGGGCCACCTTGCACCACTGGCTGCTGGCGGCGGCTCTGCTGGCGGCGCTGCGCTTCGCAATGACGGCGGCCTTCGGGGCCAGCCTGGGCTTGCTGCTGCTGGCCCAATGTGCTCACGCCGTCACTTTCGCAGCCCAGCACACGGCCTGCATCGCCCTGATCACGCGCTACTTCCCGGGCCGCCTGCGCGGCCGTGGCCAGGCACTGTATTCAGTCCTGGGCTATGGGCTGTCGGGCGTGTTGGGCAGCCTGGGTGGCGCTTGGTTGGTGGCTCGGCACGGCTTCCCGGCCGTGTTCTGGGCGGCGGCGCTGTGCGCGCTGGCCGGTGCCGCTTGCGCCTGGCGCAGCCTGGTCTGCGAGCGCCAAGCCCCGGCGCCCTGAAGCCGGCAGCGGTCCGGTGATCGCAAGCCCGCGCAGATCGTTCCCGGCTTTCCGCGTTTCGTCGCAAGTGGCCAGCCCCAGGCCCCTCGTCTTCCTACACTGCGGCCACTTTGTGGTTTTGACAGATGAATGGGGGACTCCATGCGCAAACAATGGCTGATCGGTGGCATCGCTGCAGTGCTTTTGGCCGGTGGCGCGGGCGTGACGGTGTGGGCGAGCAAAGGCGCTGACGCTGCCAAGAAGCCGGGCGAGGAGGGCCCCGCCAAGCTGACCCTGGAGTTTGTGCCCCGCGAGGTGGTCAAGCCCACCATGACCAGCATGCCGGCTCAGATCGAGTTCTCCGGCCCCCTGGTCGCGCCCAACACGGCCGTGGTTCGGGCCAAGTCCAGCGGCACCTTGCTGAGCCTGGCCGTGGCCGAGGGCAGCCGGGTGCGCGCCGGGCAGGCCCTGGGCCAGGTGGACCTGGAAGAACTGCGTTATCGGATCGCCGAGCGCAGCGCCAGTGTGGAGTCCGCCCGGGCGCAGCTGGACCAGGCCGAGCGCCAGTTCAAGGCCAACCAGGGCCTGGCCGATCAGAAGTTCATTGCCAGCACGGCCCTGGACAGCTCGCGTGCCAGCCTGGAAGCCGCCCGTGGCCAGCTCCATGCGGCCAAGGCGCAGCTCGACACGGCCCAGGTAACCCTTCGCCAGGCGGCCCTGGTGGCGCCGATCAGCGGCGTGGTGTCCAAGCGCCATGCGGTGGCCGGCGAAAAGCTGGCGCCGGAGCAGCAAGTGCTCAGCATCGTGGACCTGAGCCGTTTGGAGCTGGCCGGCCTGGTCGGCACGCATGAGGTCAGCCGGCTCAAGCCGGGCATGGCGGTGCGCGTCAAGGTTGAGGGTCATGACGAGCCGGTGCAGGCCCGGATCAGCCGCATCGCTCCGGCCGCCGAGCCCGGCACACGCTCGATCGGTGTGACCCTGGAGCTTGCCAATCCCAAGGAAGAATTCCGGGCCGGCCAGTACGCGGGTGCCCGCGTCGAGCTGGCCGATGAAGCCCAGCGTTTGACCGTGCCGGAGACGGCGGTGAGCAGCAATGCAGGTCAGGAGCAGGTCTGGCTGATCGAGAACGGTGCGCTGGTGCGCCGCATCGTCACCACCGGCCGACGCGACGCGCGGGAAGGGCGGGTCGAGGTGCTGCAAGGCCTGACGCCGGCCGCCCAGGTGCTGTCGGCCCGCTTCGATAACTTGCGCGAGGGCGCCAAGGCGACCGTGGTGCCGGCCAAAACCAAGGTGGCCTCGGCCGCCGCGAACTGAGGAGCGGCACCATGTGGATGACGCGCGTCTCGATTCAAAACCCGGTCTTCGCCACCATGGTGATGGTGGCCTTGTGTGTGCTGGGCCTGTTCTCCTACGCCAAGCTGGGTGTGGAGAACATGCCCGATATTTCCATCCCGGTCGCCTCGGTCGATGTGCGCTACCCGGGCGCATCGCCGGAGGCCGTGGAACGGGAAATTGCCAAGCCCCTGGAAGAGGCACTGAACACGATTGCTGGCGTCGAGAAAGTGCTCTCGCGCAGCTTCGAAGGCCGTGTTCAAGCCCAGGTCGAGTTCGGTCTGAACACCGATATGGGCCGGGCCATGCAGGAGGTGCGGGACCGCGTCTCCCTGGCTCAGGCCGCCTTCCCCAAGGATGCGAAGACGCCGACCGTGGCGCGCGCCCAGATGGAAGACAACCAGCCCGTGGTGCTGGCCGCGCTGATGAGCAAGACCCGGCCGGCGCGCGAACTGTCGATGATGAGCGAGCTCATCATCGCCAAGCGACTGGGCCGTGTCGACGGCGTGGCCCGTGTGGACGTGGGCGGCATGGTGGCGCGCGAGGTGCGCATCGATCTGGACCCGCTGCGCCTGCGTGCCTACAACGTGACTCCGGCCGAAATCGCCACCGCTCTGCGCGAGGCCAATGTCGACCAGCCGGTGGGCCTGATCTCGGACAAGAGCGCCGATGCCATCCTCCGAGTGGAAGGCCGGGTCAAGGACCCCAAGGCTTTTGCCAAGGTGGTGGTGGCGCGGCGTGGCAATCTGGTGCTGACCCTGGGTGATCTGGGCCAGCTGGTCGAGCGCGAGCGTGAGCCCGACAGCCTGGCCCGCATCAACGGTGCCCAGGCCATCACCTTCAATGTCTTCAAGCAGCAGGACGCCAACATCGTCAACACCGGCGAGGGTGTCAAGGAAGCGATGGCCGAGCTGCGCAAGACCTTGCCCAAGGATGTGGAGCTGAACCTGATCTTTGCCTCCAGCGACAACGTCAAGGACTCGCTCAACGGTCTCAAGCACACCCTGGTCGAAGGCGCGCTGCTGACCGTGGCCATCGTCTTCCTGTTCCTGCACAGCTGGCGCTCGACCATCATCACCGGCCTGACCCTGCCGATCGCGGTGATCTCCAGCTTCATCGCCGTCCATGCCTTCGGCTTCACGCTGAACTTCATGACCATGATGGCGCTCTCCTTGTGCATCGGCCTGCTGATCGACGATGCCATCGTCGTGCGCGAGAACATCGTGCGCCATGTCGGCATGGGCAAGAGCCACCGGCAAGCCGCCTTTGATGGCACCAATGAGATCGGTCTGGCAGTGATGGCCACCACCTTTGCCATCTGCGCGGTGTTCGTGCCGGTGGCTTTCATGGGCGGCATCATCGGCAAGTTCTTCTACCCCTTCGGTATCACGGTGGCGGTGGCGGTGCTGGTGAGTTTGTTCGTCAGCTTCACGCTCGACCCCATGCTGAGCTCGATCTGGAAGGATCCGCCGAGCCACTACGTCAAGAAGATTCCGGTGATCGGCCATTTGATCCGCGCCACCGACCATGGCATGGATGTGCTGCACCGGGTCTACGAGCGTCTGATTCGCTGGGCGTTTTCGAGCCGCCGCTACCGCCTGTTTGCTCTGCCGTTTCCCGTCTGGGGCCGACCTTTCGATGCCAAGGGGCAGCGCGATCGCAGTGCGCCGCGCCGCCTGCGCCTGGCCACCATCACACCGCGCGGACTGGTCATGATGGCCGGCGGCGGCAGCTTCGTGCTGGCCTTGGTGCTCAGTGGCTTTGTCGGCAGCGAGTTCGCGCCCAAGACGGACGACAGCTTCACGCAAATCAATCTGCGCCTGCCCGTAGCCTCCAGCCTGGAACGCAGCAATGCCAAGGTCTTGCAGGTGGAAGAGTTGCTGAGCCGCTACCCGGAGATCAAGACGGTGTCCACCGTGGTCGGCGGTACCGGCGAGGGCATGGCCACCGGCCGCAACCAGGCCTCGCTGAACATCTCGCTGGTGGACCGCAAGGATCGCAAGCGCAGCCAGAAGCAGATCGAAGACGCGATCCGCGCCGAGATTGCCAAGATCCCCGGCGTCGACGCCAGCGTCGGCGGCGACCGCTCGATCTGGATCACCTTGCTGGGCAATGACCCAGAAGCGCTGACCCAGGTGGCCAACGACTTGGTGGCCAAGATCAAGGCGGTCAAGGGCGCGGTCGATGTCGAGACCACGGTCAAGCCGGGCCTTCCGGCCTTTGCGGTCAAGCTCAAGGACTCGGCCGTGCGCGAGCTGGGCCTGACCGCGCCTCAGGTGGCCGCGTCGCTGCGTGCCTACGTCAACGGAGAGGTGGCGACCTACTGGACCACGCCGGACGGCAACCAGGTCGAGGTCTTGCTGCGTCTGCCGGTTGAGCAGCGTCAGCGCGTCGAGCAGATGCTCAAGCTGCCAGTGGCCTTTGCCAAGGACGGCTCGCCGATCTCGCTGGACCAGGTGGCCACCATCGAATCGGTGTTCAACCCTGAGGTGATCCGCCGTCAGAACCTGCAGCGCCGCGAGGCCGTGTTTGCCGGCACCGAAGGCCGCCCCTCGGGCGATGTCAACGCCGATGTCCAGAAGATCATCAAGTCCATGGAGCTGCCACCCGGTGTGCAGTTCAATGTCGATGGTGCCGGTAAGCAGCAGAACGAGGCCTTCAAGGGCTTGCTGGCTGCGATGGGCCTGGCGGTGATCTTCATCTACATCGTGCTGGCCAGCCAGTTCGGCAGCTTTGTGCAACCGATTGCCATCATGGCCTCCCTGCCTCTGTCCTTGATCGGTGTGATGCTGGCCTTGCTGATCACCGGTTCGACGCTCAATGTTTTCTCCATGATCGGTCTGGTCATGCTGATGGGCCTGGTGACCAAGAACGCCATCCTGCTGATCGATTTCGCCAACCATGCCCGCAAGGGCGGAGCCAGCATTCCCGAGGCGCTGTTGGAGGCCGGCCTGGTGCGCATGCGCCCCATCATCATGACCACGGCCGCCATGGTCTTCGGCATGCTGCCCATGGCGATGGCCTTCAACCAGGGCGGTGAGGTGCAAGCGCCCATGGGCCGGGCCATCATCGGCGGCGTCATCACCTCAACCCTGCTGACCTTGGTGGTGGTGCCGGTGCTCTACTCCTACCTGGTGCGTGAGCGCAAGCCCAAGACTCAGCCTGCTGAGGACCATGCGTCCGTGGCCGACTTGGCACTGCAGCCCGGTGGTGACTGAGCTCAGGGCGCAGCTCCCAGGCCTTGAGGTGGCGGCGACCGCCACTTGCAAGGCCAGTGCTTCGGAGGCTTGACGGGACGGTCGGCATTGCGTGAAATGCCGGCCGTTGCTTGCTTGCTTGCACGCTGCGCCTGCTAACCGGCCATCCGACCGGAGGCTGACCAGCCCGCCCGGGGAGGGCCCATGGACCAGAACAGCCAGTGGAACATCAGTCGCCTGAGGCTCTGTCGACGCTTGAGTGTGCTGTTCTGTGCGGCGGCGCTGTCGGCCTGTTCTGGCTCGGGCGGTACAGGCCCGAATCCCGTGCCCGAACCGTTGCCCGTGCCCGTTCCTCCGGTCGAGCCCATCCTCAATGCGACGGGCCCCGGTGAATGGCGTCAGACCAGCCTCTTGCGCAGCATCCCCGTTGGTGAGATTGCCGCGGTGCTCCAGGCGGCCGGGGCGCGTGCCCCGCAGCTGACACCGCGCTACGAGGTCCGAGCCTATCGCCTGGAGTACCTCAGCCGTGACGGCCAAGGCCGCGAGGTGCTGGCCTCCGGCCTGGTGGCGGTACCGAGCAAGCCGGCCGGTGCGCCCAGCCCGGTGCTCAGCTACCAGCACGCCACCTTGATGCATGAGAACGAGGCACCCAGCCACCAGGCGGTGGCCAGCGAAGCCGTTGTGATGATGGCCTCGGCCGGCTATATCGTGGTCGCGGCCGACTACATCGGTTACGGCTTATCCAAGCAGCTGCCTCACCCTTATTTGCAAGCCGCTCCATCGGCGTCGGCCGTCAACGACCTGCTGACGGCGGCGCGCTACTGGCGCTACAGCGCCGGCATTGCGGACAACCGCCAGCTCTTCATGGGCGGCTATTCGCAAGGTGGCTATGTCACCATGGCGGCTCACCGGGCCTTGCAGAACAGCCAGAGCCCCCTTCGTCTGCAGCTGCTGGCCAGTGCGCCGGGAGCCGGGGCCTACAGTGTGTCGGCCACCCTGGACGAGTTGCTGCGCCAGGTCAAGGAGAAGAATCCGCTGCTCGGCACCTTGCTGAACCCTGGCCTGCTTCGGTACCTGAGCGACAGCGTGCGGCAGCGCGTCCGCGATGAGTTGCTCAAGCTGGTGGTGGACGCGGACAGCGACATCCGCTTCGCCCCCCGTTTCATCGACCTCTATCTGGCCGACGACATCGCGAGCCTGAAGGCCGAAAGCGATGTCCATGACTGGGCGCCGCAGAAACCGGTCTACTTGTTTCATGGTCGCGAGGACCGGACCGTGCCCTATCTGAACGCCAGCCTGGCCCTGGACAGCATGGCGCGGCAAGGCGCCGGCCGGCAAGTCAGTCTGAACGCGTGCCCCAGCCAGCCTTCGGGTCATATTGACTGTGTCTTGCCCTACTGGAATTTCATGCTGCAACAGTTTGCGGGTCTGGCTCGCGATCTGTAGACACCGCACGCGTGCTGAACGGGCAAAGCTCGCAGCGGCCAAGCCCATGTGAAAAGACCGGTATTCGGCGCGGCCGAGCGTGAGCCAGCGTGAGCGGCTGCTATTCTTTTCACCGATGGATCGACGTTTTTTCACACGCGCCCTGTTCCCCGCGCTGCTCGCCCTGTGTCTGGCCGGGCCCAGCATGGCGCAGAAGCGCCTGCTCAGCGAAGAGTTTCCGCCCATCAATTTCAGCGAAGGCGGTGAAGCCCGAGGGCTTGCGGTCGATGTGGTGCAAGAGATTCAGCGCCGCTTGCAGCTGGACCTGCCGATCGAGTTCATGCCCTGGGCGCGGGCCTACCGGGAGGTCCAGCTGGGCGGGGAGACCGCCTTGTTCAGCATGGCACGCACGACGGGGCGGGAACGCCTGTTCAAATGGGTGGGTCCGGTGGTGACCTTCTACAGTTCCATCTACGGGCCGGCGCGTGGCGGTGTGCGCCTGCGCAGCATGGAAGACGCCAAGCGTGCCAAGGCCGTGCTGGTGGTGCGTGATTGGTACACCTCGGAAGAGCTCAAGCAGCTAGGCTTCCGGAATCTGGTCAGTGTGGCCGATCCTCCGTCGGCCATTCGCATGCTCCTGGCCGGGCGTGCCGACTACTTTGCCACCGAGCGTTTGTCCATGCCCAAGATCATGGCGCAAGCCGGCGTGCCTGAGGAGTCGCTCGAAATCGTCTACAGCTATGCCAGCTCCGAGGGCTATATCGCCTTTTCGCCGGACACGCCTGATGCGCGGGTCAAGGCCTGGCAGACCCAGCTCGATGCCATGAAACGCGACGGCAGCTTTGCTGCCATCTACAAGCGCTGGTTGCCGCAGGACAGTCCGCCGCTCAAGCGCTGATTTGGTCGCGAGTTTGGCCCTGACCCATGACACTGGTCATGGTGAATATGTGTGCAGTTGTTACAACTATGTCGGGTTTTTTGACAGGGTTACGTTCTGTTGCGTGCAAATTACCGCGATTCAATGACTTGTAAATCTGGCATGAACCCTGCGTCACAAAGCAAGTTCGCCGCTCGGCGAACTTTTGTTTTGGACTCTTGTAGGGACATGAATTGAAGATCAAGACCTTGTTTTCCGCCGCACTGTTGGTTTCCGGCTTGGTAGCCGCCAGTTCTTCGGCACTGGCTGGCGCGGTTCGCAATGCGGACCTGTTCACGGGCAACACCCTGACACGTAACGACGACGGTTCCACCGGCCTCGTCAACATGGGTTTCAATGTCAATTTCTTTGGCAGCCAGTTCTCCCAGCTCTACGTCAACAACAACGGCAATGTGACTTTCGATCAGCCGCTGCCGACCTTCACCCCTTTCGGGCTGCAGGGCGCTAACCGTCAGATCCTCGCGGCCTTCTTCGCCGATGTGGACACACGGAATCTCAACAGCCGCGAAACTCAGTACGGCACCGGCCTGCTGAATGGCCACAAGGTCTTCGGCGTGAACTGGATCGACGTGGGCTACTTCAACCAACAGTCGAACAAGCTGAACAGCTTCCAGCTGATCGTCACCGACCGCTCCGACATCGGCGCCGGCGACTTCGACTTCGAATTCAACTATGACAAGGTGCAATGGGAAACCGGTGACCACCCGACCAGCGGCGGCAGCAATGGCCAAGGCGGCAATTCGGCTCGCGTCGGTTGGTCCAATGGCAACAGCAATTCCTTCGAACTGCCCGGCTCGGCCGTGAACGGCGCGCTGCTGGATGGCGGCAGTCAGTCTTTGGTCGCCGGTTCGCTGAACTCCAATGTCGCCGGTCGCTACAGCTTCAGCGTGCGCAATGGCTCGGTGCAGCCGCCCTCGACCGTGCCTGAACCCAGCTCCATGCTCCTGGTTGGACTGGCTTTGGCGGGCCTGGGCGCGGTCTCACGCCGCCGCCGCAGCGCTTGATGTCTCGTCCGCGCTGAGCAAAAAGGCGACCCTCGGGTCGCCTTTTTTTGTCTTGGAGACTTGAGCCCGGTTCAGCACTCGACGATATTGACCGCCAGCCCGCCCCGTGCAGTTTCCTTGTACTTGGTCATCATGTCAGCGCCGGTGTCGCGCATGGTTTTGATGACCTTGTCCAGGCTGACGAAGTGGGTGCCGTCGCCGCGCAGCGCCATGCGGGCGGCATTGATGGCCTTGACCGAAGCGATCGCATTGCGCTCGATGCAGGGGATCTGCACCAGGCCGCCGACCGGGTCGCAGGTCAGGCCCAGATGGTGCTCCATGCCGATCTCGGCCGCGTTCTCGACCTGCTCGGGCGTGCCGCCCATGACCTGGCAGAGCGCACCCGCGGCCATCGAGCAGGCCACGCCGACCTCGCCCTGACAGCCGACTTCGGCGCCCGAGATCGAGGCGTTTTCCTTGTAGAGGATGCCGATGGCCGCAGCGGTCAGCAGGAAGTCAACCACGCCGTCTTCGTTGGCTCCGTGATAGAAGCGCGTGTAGTAATGCAGGACGGCCGGCACGATGCCGGCAGCGCCATTGGTCGGCGCCGTGACGACGCGGCCGCCGGCGGCGTTTTCTTCATTGACCGCCAAAGCGTAGAGATTGACCCAGTCCATCACCTGCAGCGGGTCGCGCAGGGCGGCTTCCGGGTTGGCGGTCAGGTCGCGGTGCAACTGCGCGGCGCGGCGCTTGACTTTGAAGCCGCCGGGCAGGATGCCCTCGGTGCGGCAGCCGCGGCTCACGCAGTCCTGCATCACTTGCCAGATCTTGAGTAGGCCGGCGCGGGTCTCTTCATCGCTGCGCCAGTGGCGTTCGTTGCGGCGCATGATCTCGGCGATGGAAATGCCATGCTGCTTGCTCAGCACCAGCAAATCGTCACCCGACTTGAAGGGGTAGGGCAGCACGGCCGCGTCGGGAGCGATGACTTTTTGCTTGCTGCCGTCGGCCGCCACCTCGTCGCTGACGACAAAGCCGCCGCCGACCGAGTAGTAGGTGCGCTGCTGGATTTCCACGCCTTCCGCATCGAAGGCTGAGAAACGCATGCCATTGGCATGGAAGGGCAGGCTTTGGCGCTTGAAAAGCACCAGGTCCTTGGCCTCGTTGAACTCGATCTCATGCTCGCCGCCTAAGCGGATGCGGCCGCCACTGCGGATGGCGTCGAGGTAAGCCGGCACCTGCTCGACGTCCACCGTGTCCGGCTCATGGCCGGCCAGGCCCAGCAGCACCGCCTTGTCGCTGCCGTGGCCCTTGCCGGTGGCGCCGAGCGAGCCGTACATCTGCGAGACCACGCGGGTGGTCTTGTCCAGCACACCTTCGTGGCGCAGACGCTGCACAAACATGCGCGCGGCACGCATCGGGCCCACGGTGTGCGAGCTGGACGGGCCGATGCCGATCTTGAAGAGGTCGAAGACTGAAACGGCCATGGGGCCTCCAAGCGTTGGTGTGAGATCCGAGCCTGGCCTGAAGAATCAGGCCAGTCTTGTGAAAAAGCCGGCTGGCGTCGATGGTGGTGGGTCCATCAGACAGCAAGCCGGCTCTGGCAGGGCAATGCCGAGCGTCTTGAAACGCTTACTCGTAATCGCTCATGGGCGGGCAGGAGCAGCTCAGGTTGCGGTCACCGTAGACGTTGTCGACGCGGCCGACCGGCACCCAGTACTTCTGGCGGCGCAGCGAGGCCACCGGGTAGGCCGCTTCTTCGCGGCTGTAGCCATGGGTCCACTCAGCAGCCAGCAGGCTCTCGGCCGTGTGCGGTGCATTGACCAGCGGGTTGTCGGTGGCGGTCCAATTGCCGTCGGCGACCTTGGCGATTTCGGCGCGGATGGCCAACATGGCGTCGCAGAAGCGGTCCAACTCGAACTTGGATTCGCTCTCGGTCGGTTCGACCATCAAGGTGCCGGCCACCGGGAAGGACAGAGTGGGCGCATGGAAGCCGTAGTCGATCAGGCGCTTGGCCACGTCCTCAGCGCCGACGCCGGTGGCGTCCTTCAGCGGGCGGATGTCCAGGATGCACTCGTGGGCCACACCGCCGCCCTTGATGCCATCGATATTGCCGCTGAAGTGGATGTCGTAAGCGTCCGCCAGACGGGCGGCCACATAGTTGGCCGAGAGGATGGCCACTTCGGTCGCAGCCTGCAGGCCGTCGGCAGCCATCATGCGGCAGTACATCCAGCTGATGGGCAGCACGGCGGCATTGCCCAGCGGGGCTGCGGACACGGCGCCGATGGCGGTCTTGCTGTCGTAGCCGGCCGAACGGTGGGTGGGCAGGAAGGGCACCAGATCGGCCACCACGCAGACGGGGCCGACGCCCGGGCCGCCACCGCCGTGCGGGATGCAGAAGGTCTTGTGCAGGTTCAGGTGGGAGACATCGCCGCCGAACTCGCCCGGTGCGGCCACACCGACCAGGGCGTTCATGTTCGCACCGTCCACGTAGACACGGCCACCGTGGCTGCGCACCAGGGCGCAGATTTCCTTGACCTGGGTGTCGAACACACCGTAGGTCGAGGGGTAGGTGATCATGATGGCGGCCAAGTTGGCGCTGTGCTGCTCGCACTTGGCCTTGAGGTCGGCCAGGTCGATATTGCCCTCTTTGTCGCACTTGGTCACCACGACCTGCATGCCCACCATCTGGGCCGAGGCCGGGTTGGTGCCGTGGGCCGATTCAGGGATCAGGCAGATCTTGCGATGGCCTTCATTGCGCGACTCATGCCAGGCCTTGATGGCCAGCAGGCCGGCGTACTCACCTTGCGAGCCGGCATTGGGCTGCAGGCTGATGCCGGCGTAGCCGGTGGCTTGGCACAGCCAGGCGGTCAGCTGCTCGTTCAGCTGGGCATAACCCTGCAGCTGATCGTGCGGTGCAAACGGGTGCACGCCGGCGAACTCGGGCCAGGTGATGGGGATCATCTCGGCCGTGGCGTTGAGCTTCATCGTGCAAGAGCCCAGCGGGATCATGCTGCGGTCCAGCGCCAGGTCCTTGTCCGACAGGCCGCGCAGATAGCGCAGCATCTCGGTTTCTGAGTGATAGCGGTTGAACACCGGGTGGCTCATGAAGCTGCTGCTGCGCTGCAGCTCGGCCGGGATCAGGCTGGCGATGCCCTTGTCGAAACCGCTCAGGTCCGGCACGGCCTTGCCATCGGCAAACACGGCCAGCACGGCAGCCAGGTCGGCGCGGGCGGTGGTCTCGTCGAGCGACAGGCTCAGGGCCTCAGCGCTGGCGCGGCGGAAGTTCATGCCGGCGGCCACGGCGCGGGCCTGGATGGCCTCGGTCTGCGCGCCGGTCTGCACATGCAGGGTGTCGAAAGCGCTGGCGTTGCCGAGGGCAAAGCCCAGGCCCTTGAGGCCTTGGGCCAGCACAGCAGTGAAGGACGCCACACGCTGGGCGATGCGCTTCAGACCTTGCGGGCCGTGGTACACGGCGTACATGCTGGCCACCACGGCCGGCAGCACCTGGGCGGTACAGATATTGGAGGTGGCCTTCTCGCGGCGGATGTGCTGCTCGCGGGTTTGCAGGGCCAGGCGGTAGGCGGGCTTGCCATGCGCGTCGATGGAGACACCGACCAGGCGGCCGGGCAGGCTGCGCTTGTACTCGTCCTTGCAAGCCATGTAGGCGGCGTGCGGGCCGCCGTTGCCCATGGGCATGCCGAAGCGCTGGGTGGTGCCCACGGCGATGTCGGCGCCCAGCTCTGCCGGAGCTTTGATCAGGGTCAGAGCCAGAAGGTCGGCGGCCATGATGACCACGCCATTGCTACGGGCCTTGTATTTGGCGATCCACTCGGCGTAGTCACGCACCTCGCCGTTGACGCCCGGGTATTGCAGCAGGACGGCGAAGCTGTCGTTGTTCAGGGCCTCGTCGCCGCTGCAGATGCGAACCTCAAAGCCGAGCGGCTCGGCGCGGGTGCGCACCACTTCCAGGGTTTGCGGCAGCACGTCGTCGGCCACGAAGAAGGTCTGGCTCTTGCTCTTGCCCACACGAGCGGCCAGGGTCATGGCTTCGGCGGCCGCAGTGGCTTCGTCCAGCATGGAGGCATTGGCGATTGCCATGCCGGTCAGGTCGGTCACCATGGTCTGGAAATTGACCAGGGCCTCCATGCGGCCTTGCGAAATTTCAGCTTGGTAGGGCGTGTAGGCGGTGTACCAGGCGGGGTTTTCAAGGATGTTGCGCAGGATGACGCCAGGGGTCAGCGTGTCGTAGTAGCCCTGGCCGATATAGCTCTTGAGCACCTTGTTCTTGCTGGCCATGGCCTTCAGCTCGGCCAGAGCTTGGGCTTCGCTGGCGGCCGCCGGCAGGTCCATGCCCACCGAGCGCTTGATGCTGGCCGGCACCACGGCTTCGATCAGAGCACGACGCGAGGCCGCACCGATCACCGACAACATGCCGGCTTCATCGCTGGCATCGGGGCCGATGTGGCGAGCGTGGAATTCGGTGGCGTTCTCAAGCACCGACAGGGGCTGCAGGGCGGACATCAACATGGCAAATCCTTGGGGCCCGGCGCCGCTTGTGGCGGCCTCAGGCCGTTTGTGTTCGGGAGAGCCTGCTACAGCAAGACGCAAGGACTGCGCTGTGTGGCAGGGGGTGCCGCGGCCTCACTGACGGAGTCGCCGCGGCCAAGTGCATCAGCTGTTCTTGACCAGCTCGTCGTAGGCGGTGCTGTCCATCAGGCCGTCCAGCTCGGCGGCGTCGCTGAGCTTGACCTTGAAGAACCAGCCGGTCTTCAGCGGGTCGCTGTTGGCGAGCGAGGGGTCGTCGCGCAGGGTTTCGTTGACTTCGGTCACTTCGCCGGACACCGGCATGTAGACATCAGCGGCCGCCTTGACCGACTCGACCACGCCGGCCACTTCCTTGGCGGCGAAGCTGCTGCCCACGGCCGGCAGGTCCACGAACACCACATCGCCCAGTGCGTCCTGTGCGTGCACGGTGATGCCCACGGTGACGATGCCGTCGGCTTCGATCTGGACCCACTCGTGGTCAGGCGTGTACTTGATTGTGCTCATGCGGTGCTCCGTTGCTTTCGGAAGGTGGGGGAAAGGAAATTGAAATGTAGGGTGCCCGGTCGTGGCCGGGCAAGCGCGATATGAGTCGAAGCGACTCTCAAGCGCTCAGCCGCTCAGCCGCGGAAATAGCCGTTGGGTGTGAACGGGGTGCTGGACACCGTCATCGGCGTGCGCTTGTCGCGAACGATGGCAAAGACCTCGGTGCCCAGGGCGGCGAATTCCTTGGCTAGATAGGCAAGGGCCACCGGTTTGCCCACCGTCGGGCCCAGGGTGCCGCTGGTGACCACGCCGATTTCCACGCCCTCGGCGTTGACCAGCTTGGCGCCTTCGCGCACCGGCATACGTTCGCTGCTGACCAGGCCGACGCGCTTGCGGGCGGCGCCGCTGGCGAGCTGTTCGTCCACCACGACAGCGCCGGGGTAGCCGCCGGCACGGGCGCCACCGGCGCGACGCACCTTCTGGATGGCCCAGGTCAACGAAGCTTCCACCGGGGTGGTGCTGGTGTCGATGTCATGACCGTAGAGGCAGAGGCCCGCTTCCAGGCGCAGCGAATCTCGCGCGCCCAGACCGATGGGTTTGACTTCCGGTTGGGCCAGCAGCTTGCGGGCCAGTTCGACCGCTTGGTCTTGATGGACCGAGATTTCGAAGCCGTCTTCGCCGGTATAGCCCGAGCGGGTCAGGAAGGTGGCTATGCCGTCCAGATTGAAGAAGCCGCCGGTCATGAAGGTCAGCTTGGCCACGTCAGCGTTCAGGCGCGAGAGGGCGGTCACGGCCTGCGGGCCTTGAAGGGCCAGCAGGGCTTGTTCGGGCAGGGGCAAGACCTGGCACTTGTCGC
The DNA here is from genome assembly GCF_025717595.1 of Kinneretia sp. DJ1R-11. Classification (NCBI taxonomy): domain Bacteria; kingdom Pseudomonadati; phylum Pseudomonadota; class Betaproteobacteria; order Burkholderiales; family Sphaerotilaceae; genus Roseateles; species Kinneretia sp. DJ1R-11. The sequence goes on along the minus strand of NZ_JAJIRR010000007.1, from coordinate 126,462 downwards.
CGATCTTGGCTTGCATATGGGCGATGTCTTGCACCTTGCAGCCGGCGTTCACCACCACGAAGAGGTCGTCCGGGCGGCGGGCGATCATCAGGTCGTCCAGGATGCCGCCTTGCTCATTGGTGAACAGGGCATAGCGCTGCTTGAACAGGCCGAGGTCGATGACGTCGACCGGCACGATGGTTTCTAGCGCAGCGGCGGCGCCGTCACCGATCAGGCGGACCTGGCCCATATGGGAGACATCGAACAGACCGGCGGCAGCGCGTGTGTGCTTGTGCTCGGCCATCACGCCGGCCGGGTACTGCACCGGCATGTCATAGCCACCGAAGGGCACCATCTTGGCGCCGAGTTCGATGTGCAGAGCGTGCAGCGGGGTCTTGAGCAGGGGGGCGGAGGTGTCAGCAGCGGACATGGCGGGCAACTTTCGAGGGCAGACATCTGGCCCACACCCTCGAGACCGGCTCAAGGAGTGGGGTGGGTATGCCCTCGCTGTCCGCTTTACCTGAGAGATTGGCCGCCGGCGTATTGCCAACAGCTTGCCCCTTCGGTGGACGGGCTCGAAACCCGTCTCTCTCCAGTGAGGACGCCCGACGTTTTGTGAACGGGCGTTTTATCAGTCCTTTTGCCTGAGCGTTCGCAGCGTGGGATCACCAGTGCCACTGCGCCTTCGGCGGCTTCCGCGAGGAAGCTCTCTCCTGACCGGCGGGATTGTAGCGGCGCTTTTTGGGGCTTCGGCCGAAGTTTTTTGACCGCTGCTGTGGCAAAGACGGCGGCTCTCTGCGGTGCGACTCCGGCTTTTGGGCATGGCAGCCAGGCTTTATGCTGAATTGTTCATAAGTGCAATGGATGGGAGCGTGTCAGCCATGGAGGGTCCCCTGCGATGAAGGCCGTGATTCTTGCCGGAGGCCTGGGCACGCGCCTGGCCGAGGAAACCTCGGTGCGCCCCAAACCCATGGTCGAGATCGGCGGCCGGCCGGTGCTGTGGCACTTGATGAAGCTGTATTCGCAGCACGGCATCAATGACTTCATCATTTGCCTGGGCTACAAGGGCTATGTGATCAAGGAGTACTTCGCCAACTACTTCCTGCACATGTCCGACGTCACCTTCGACCTGGCCGAGAACCGCATGGAGATTCGCGACCGGCATTGCGAGCCTTGGCGCGTGACCCTGGTCGACACCGGCGAACACACCCAGACCGGCGGCCGCCTGAAGCGCGTGCAGCATTATTTGAGCGACGGCGCCGACCAAGGGCCGTTCTGCTTCACCTATGGCGACGGTCTGGCCGATGTTGACCTGACGGCGCTGATCGAGTTCCACAAGGCACAAGGCCGCCAGGCCACCGTGACCGCGGTGCAGCCGCCCGGGCGCTTTGGCGCGCTCGATATCGAGGGCCAGCGTATCAGCAAGTTTTCCGAGAAGCCGCTCGGTGACGGCAGCTGGGTCAGCGGCGGCTTCTTTGTGCTCGAGCGTTCGGTGCTCGAGCTGATCGACCGGGGCGACGCCACCGTCTGGGAGAGCGGCCCGATGGAGACCCTGGCACGCCAGGGCCAGCTGTCCGCCTACACCCACCGGGGCTTCTGGCAACCGATGGACACCTTGCGCGACAAGACCCGGCTGGAGGAACTCTGGCAGGCCAATGCCGCGCCCTGGAAGGTCTGGCCTTGAAGTTTTCGCCGAGCCCGATAGACGGCCTGTGGGAGATCGAGACCCAGCCGCGCGGTGATGCCCGCGGCAGCCTGACGCGCTGGTTTTGCGAGCAGGAGTTCGCGGCTCTGGGCCGGCCGGGCCTGCATTTCAAGCAAAGCAATCTCAGCCGTACGGCCCAGCGTGGCACGGTGCGCGGCCTGCATTTTCAGCATGCGCCGGCGCTGGAGGCCAAGCTGGTGCGCTGCATTGCCGGCCGCGTCTTTGATGTCGTGGTCGATTTGCGTGCGGACTCGCCAAGCTTTCTGCGCTGGCATGGTGTCGTGCTGGACGCTTCCCAGGAGCGGCAAGTCTTCATCCCCGAGGGCTGCGCCCATGGTTTCCAGACGCTCAGCGACGATGTGCAGATGCTGTACCAGCACAGCGCCCCTTACAGCCCCGAGCACGAGGCCGGCCTGCGCCACGACGACCCGGCCCTGGCCATCACCTGGCCCCTGCCCATCACCGAGGTCTCGGCGCGTGACCGTCAACATGCGCTGATCGACCGGGCCCATTTTTCAGGAGTTCGCTTGTGCTGAGCTGTCGCCATTGCCAGTCCGCCCTGCATGAGGTCTTCATCGACCTGGGCAGCGCGCCGCCGTCCAATGCCTTTTTGCGCGCCGAGGACCTGAATCGGCCCGAGCTCTACTTCCCGCTCAAGGTCTTCACCTGCCAGGCCTGTGGTCTGGTGCAAGTGGATGAGTTGCAAGGGCATGAAGCCCTGTTCTCGAGCGACTACGTCTATTTCTCGTCCATTTCCAGTTCCTGGGTTGAGCATGCGCGCCGCCATGTCGAGCGCTGCGTCGACCGCCTCGGCCTGGGGCCTGGCTCCCTGGTGCTGGAGATCGCGTCCAACGACGGCTACCTGCTCCAGCATGTGCAGGCGCGCGGCATTCCCTGCCTGGGCATCGAGCCCACGCACAGCACGGCCCAGGCCGCCAGAGCGCGCGGCATCGAAAGCATCGAGCAATTCTTCGGCCGCGAGTTCGCCCAGCATCTGGCGCTGGAGCGCGGCCATGCCGATTGGATCGTGGGCAACAATGTGCTGGCCCATGTGCCAGACATCAACGATTTCGTCGCCGGTCTGAAGGCCGCGCTGGCCCCGGGTGGCTGCATCACGCTGGAGTTCCCGCATCTGCAGCAGCTGGTCGAGCAGGCGCAGTTCGACACGATTTACCACGAGCATTTTTCCTACCTCGGCTTCGCCACCGTGCGGCGCATCTTGGCGGCCCAGGGCCTGGCCGTCTGGGACGTCGAGCAATTGCCAAGCCATGGCGGTTCGCTGCGCGTCTGGGCCGGCCATGCCGAGAGCAGCCCGGCGGAACTGCCCAGCGTCGCGGCGCTGCTGACCCAAGAGTTGGCGGCTGGCATGGAAGAGCCGGCGCTCTACCGCCGCTTGCAGGCGCGGGCCGACGTCATCAAACACCAGCTGCTGCGCTTTTTGCTGGAGCAGAAAGCTGCCGGCAAGACCGTGCTGGCTTACGGCGCGGCTGCCAAGGGCTGCACCTTGCTGAACTACGCCGGCCTGCGGCCCGATCTGCTGGCGGCTGTGGCCGATGCCTCGCCGCACAAGCAGGGCCTATTCCTGCCCGGCTCGCGCATTCCTGTTGTCAGCCCTGAGGAACTGCTGGCCGCGCGGCCGGATTTCGTCTTGTTGCTGCCCTGGAATCTGCGCACTGAGCTGGAGGCCCAGCTAGCAGCCATCCGCGGCTGGGGTGGCCAGTTTGTGGTCGCAGTGCCGGAACTGCAGGTGTTCTGAATATGAGTGCCGCCACGGAAGATCGCATCCACTACACCTTGCCTTCGGTCACCGAGCTGGAGCTGCGTTATGTGGCCGATGCGGCGGCCCATGGCTGGGGCCCGCGCTGCTATGACTACATCCAGCGCTTCGAGGCCGACTTTGCCCGCCATCTGGGCGTTCGCCATGCCATCGCCACCAGCAGCTGCACGGGGGCTTTGCACATGGGCCTGGCGGCCCTGGGTGTGGGCGCAGGCGACGAGGTCATCCTGGCCGACATCAACTGGATCGCCACCGCCGCACCCATCCACCATCTGGGCGCCACGCCGGTTTTTGTGGATGTGCTTGAGCACAGCTGGTGCCTGGACCCGGCCCGCGTGGCGGCGGCCATCACGCCGCGCACCAAGGCCATCATCGCCACGCATTTGTACGGCAATCTCTGCGAGATGCAGGCCTTGCTGGAGCTGGGCGAGCGCCATGGCATCGCCGTCGTCGAGGATGCGGCCGAGGCCATAGGCAGCGTTCACCACGGGCAACGTGCCGGCGCCATGGGCAGGTTCGGGAGCTTTTCCTTTCATGGCACCAAGACCCTGAGCACCGGCGAAGGCGGCATGTTCGTCTGCAATGACAGCGCCTTGTTCGAGCGTGTGCTGGCCCTGAGCAACCATGGCCGCGTGGCCGGCCAGGCCCGGCAGTTCTGGCCCGAGGCGATCGGCTTCAAGTACAAGATGAGCAATCTGCAGGCGGCCCTGGGCTGCGCGCAGCTGGAGCGCATCGAAGCGCTGGTGGGCGCCAAGCGCCGCATCCTGGCGGCCTACCGCGAGCGCCTGGCCGATTTGCCCCTGCGCTTGAACCCGGAGGACCCGGGCTGCATCAATGGCTGCTGGATGCCCACGGCCATCGTCGACGCCGGCCTGGGCTTCGATCGCGAGGCCTTGCTGGCCGACTTCAAGGCCGACCGCATCGATGGCCGGACCTTCTTCTGGCCGCTCAGCATGTTGCCCATGTTCGAGCCCCGGCCCGTTAACGTCGTCAGCTACGGCCTGCAAGGCCGCGGCATCAATCTGCCGAGTTACCACGATCTGAGCGAGGCGCAGATCGATCGGGTGTGCGCTCATGTGCGGCGTCATGTCCAGGGCTTGCGACATGGCTGAGGACTTGTTGATCTGGGGCGCCACGGGCCAAGCCCGGGTCTTGCACGAATTGATCGGCCAGGGCCAGGCCTGGCGCCTGGTGGCTCTCGGTGACCGCCAGGCCGTGCCCCATCCGCTACCGGCGATGGCCGTTCCTCTGCTGCACGGCGAGCCCGCTTTGCTGTCTTGGCTGGCAGGGCGCTCGAGTTCGCCTGCAGCCGCCGCCGCCATTGGCAGTGACAACCGCGCACGCTTGGCCGTGCTGGCCTGGCTGCAAGGTCTAGGCATGCCCCTGCCCAGCTTGGTTCACCCGCGCGCTTTTGTCGCCGCTGACGCGCATCTGGCCGAAGGCTGCCAGATCCTCGCGCAGGCAGCGGTGTGCAGCCATGCGCGGCTGGGACGCGGCGTGATCGTCAACACCGCCGCCGTGGTCGAACATGATTGCCAATTGGACGAGGGCGTGCACATCGCACCGGGCGCGGTGCTGGCCGGTGAATGTGAGCTCGGCGCTCGTGTCTTCGTCGGCGCTGGCGCCGTGCTGATGCCGCGCTTGCGCATCGGTGCCGATGCGGTGATCGGCGCGGGCGCCGTGGTCTTGCACGATGTGCCGTCCGGTGCCCGGGTGGTGGGCAATCCGGCGCGGCCGTTGCCGTCCTGAGCCCAGGAGAAACAAAACCGGGGATAGACCACAGAGCCACAGAGGCACAGAGCCATCACAGAAAAACTTCAAACGAATACCTCTGTGCCTCTGTGCCTCTGTGGTTGCGTTTGAATTTTCTGTTTCTCCGCGAACGCCGGCTGCTGGCTGAAGCTTGGGATGCCTTCAGGCTGCGAATTTGCGCAGCAGCTCCGACTCCTGAATCACGCAGGCTCCGCTCAGGTGTTGCCGCTCCGCATCGCTCAGCGGCAGGCGGCTGAGCACCAGGCCATGTTCGCCGAGCGGGGGGAGATCGCGGGTGTCGGCAAGAAACTGCACCGGCTGCTCCGAGCGCTGGCGGATGTAGTCGCGCAGGTCTTCGCCGAAGTCGCCGAGGCAGAGGCGCTGCTGCACGCCGCGGCCCAGCTCGGGGTCAGTCAGCCAGAACTGCAGGGCGGCAAAGCCGCGCAAGGTGTCCAGGTCCATGGGCAGCAGCGATTCGGCGCCCAGGGCCTTGAGCCGGTAGGCCAAGTAGTAGGTTTCCACCGCGTCGCGGTCGGCGCCCAGGCGCAGGCGCACCGCCACGGCGATGCGGCGGGCGATCATCTGCTCGATGCGCAGCAGGAACTCGGCGCGCCCGCTCTCGCTCAGCTGGCTGCGGGCTCGGCCCAGGATGTATTCGAGGCCGGCGCGGTAGCGGTCCCAGGCGGTCTCGGCCTCTTCGTTGCCGCCTTGCTCGCGTTGATGGTCGGCGAAGTAGTTGGTGATGGAGACGTAGTAAGGCTCTTTGAGAAAGAGCACGGCCGAACGGTCCACATATTCGGCCGCCTGCACGTAGGCGTAGTAGGCCTGCTGGTGGATGCGCGGCAGCGCTGCTTGCACGAGTTCGCGCCGGCAGATGTTGATGTCGGGAAAGATGCCGTAGCGCAAGAGCGTGTCCAGCAATTCCCGCTGCTGGCCGGCCTCGATGCGCACATCGCGGTCCTGGCGGTAGAACTGGCCCAGGTCCAGGTCTTGCACCAGGTCCAGCAGCTTCCAGGGCGCGTAGACGATGCCGACCTCGGGCTGCGCCTCCATCAGCGCAATCACCTCGGCCACGCGCGTGCCCATCACCGCGTCGTCATCGGCGATATAGACCAGGTAGCGGCCCCGGGCCTGGGCTTGCAGAAACTGGTAGTTGGCGCGGCCGCCGCGGTTCTCGGCCTGGCGGACATAACGGATCGGCAGATCGGCCTGGTAGCGGGCCACGACTTCGGCCGTGTCGTCCGCCGAGGCATTGTCCGAAATGAAGACCTCGCAGGGGTAGGGGAAGTCGGCCAGTTCCAGGCACAAGCTGCCGAGCAGCGAGTCCAGGTAGCGGGCGCGTTGGTAGGTCGGGATGCAGAAGCTGACCAGGGTCGTGTCGGGCATGGGGGAGGGCCTTTGCCTCAGGCGTGAAAGTAGCGCTGCCAGAACGGCGCGGCGCCGGCCTTCAGCGCCTTGAAGATGGGCTTGCGCGGGCCGCCGGGCCCGGCCAGCACATAGCAGTCGCCGGGCGTGTCGCAATCGACCAGCACGACACCGGGGGCAATCACCGTGTTGGCTCGTATGCGGCAATGGCCGATCACCATGGAGCCCGGGAACATCACCGTGTGGCCCTCGAAGTGCGGGCGGTGGCCGTCCAGCTTGTGGCCGATGGTGCAGCCTTGGTGGAAAACCAGATGGCTGCCGAAGCTGGCCTTGGCGAAGACCAGGCCCGGCGTGTGGCCGATCAGAAAGACCTCGGGCAGGGCCACGTCGTAGAACAGCTCCAGGCCGTGCAAGGCCTTGTTGAGCAGAAAGAGGCGGGTGGCGGTGACGCCGTCTTTCAACGTCACGCCGACCTCATTGGACAGGAAGTACAAAAAGCTCGCGTACTGGCCCGACATCACCGGGTCGAAGCCCTGCGGCCAGGCGATCACTTGGCCGACGCAGTGGCGCACCCGGTCCAGAGCCGCGGGCATGGCGGCCTGCACCACGGCGCGGCTGTCCAGGCCGTCGGGGTAGAAGTTCTCGAGCTGGCGGCAGACGAAGGCGGCCAGGCGATCGGGATCTGGGCTCATGCGGCGGCCACCTTCTGCCAGCGCAGCGATTCATCGAGCGCGCCGCTGCTGATGTGCTGTTCCAGCACCTTCAGGCGCATGAAGCTGGAGCTGCGGAAGTCGGCATCGCCGAAGCGCATGGCACGCAGGCCTTCGATCAAGCCGGCGATGGCCGCGTCCAGCGTGATCTGCGGCTGGTGTGCCGGCGCCAGGCGCTGGAAGAGCGAGAAATCCACCCGGTAGCTGCGCCGGTCGGGCGGTGCTTCGGTGTTGATGTGCAGGGCCGTGCCGGGCAGGGCGCGCTGCACGGCGGCGGCCAGATCGCGCACCTGGTAGTTCCAGTCGCTGGCACCGGTGTTGATGGCCAGAAAGGGCTGAGCCTCGTCGACCGGCCGCAGCAGCGCCCATTCGATCGCCCGGGCCATATCGCGCACCTCGATCAGCGGCCGCCAGGGGCTGCCGTCGCTGAGCACGCTGATCTCGCCCCGGCTCACAGCGCAGGCGACGAAGTCATTGAGCACCAGGTCCAGGCGCAGGCGCTCGGACATGCCGCAGGCAGTGGCGAAACGCAGGGCGGTGAAGCTGTCGCCGGGTCGGGCCAGGGCCGCCAGGGCCTGTTCGCTGGCCAGCTTGGAGCGGGCGTAAGCGGTCAGCGGGTTCAGCGCGTCGCCCTCGCGGCGTGGCCCGCCTTCGGCTGCACCGTAGAGGCTGCAGCTGGAGGCGAAGACGAAGCGGCGCACACCAGCAGCGCGCGCGCGGCCGGCCAGGTCGGCCACGGCCCGGTGGTTGATGGCGTCGGTGACCGCTTCGAAGCGCGAACCCATGGGGTCGTTGGACACCGCGGCCAGTGCAACCACGGCGTCGACGCCGCGCAGCAGCGCATCGGGCAGCTCGCGCACATCGCCAAAGTACTGGGCATCGAGCCGGCATTCCGGTAGGGCGGACGTGGCGCTCAGCACATGAGCAAAGAAGCCGCTGTCGTAAGCGATCAGCTCAGCGGCAGGCAGGACCCGACGCAGATGACGGACCAGCACCGGTCCGATATAGCCCATATTGCCGGTGATCAGGATGCGCATGCTGGCGTCGATGCTGTGGATGCGGTCATTGTCGGCCGCGCCGGCGGTGCCCAGGCGCCGTGGACGGCCGGCTTTTCCTGCTAGTTCTGCGGCTATTGCGGCGGCTATTTCAGCAACTGCGGCGCTGCTGCAGGGCCATTCCCAGCAGCGCCAGGCCGGCGGCGGCCACCAGCACCAGGCTGCTGCTCAGCGGCGTGGCGGCGCGGTTGAAGCCCAGCAGGTCGAGTGCGCGGACATCGGGCATCTGGGTGGCCAGGTACAGCCAGCTCAGGAACAGCATCAGAAAACTGCGCCCGCCCTGGGTGGCCTGGCCCAATAGGCTGGCGCAGGTGCTCAAGAGCAGCAGGCCGGCCAGCAGCGCCGCCGTGGCCATGGGGTCCAGCCAGCGCAGCAAGGCCGGCGCGCAGAACAGCAGGCCCAGCAAAAGGCTGGCCAGGCCCTGGCGCCAGTAGCGCAGCCGGGCGCCACCGGGCAGGGCGGCCTGCAGCTCGCTGCAGCCTGACTGCGCGTCGCGCGCGGGCAGGTCGCTGATCAGCACGCCCCAGACCGCACAGCCGGCGATCAGCAGAGCCGGCAGTTGCGCCGTCGGCAGCAGCAGGCCCGCCAGCCAGGCGGCGGGCAGCAGCAGCAAAGCCAGGGGGCTGAGGATCAGGCTCAGCAGTGCATCGGCCAGCACCTGGCCGGCCAGGCCCGGCAGGCTGGCGCTGAGCGGCAGCAGGCGGGCACAGGCCCGAGTCAGCGGCGCGAGCAGACGGGCCAGCAGGCCGGCCCAGAAACCGCGCTGTGCCACGGGCCGGGCGCGCACCAGGTCCGGGTCATAGCGGTGGAACAGCCACAGCGCCGGCAGCAGGGGCAGGGTGGCGACGCCGACGGCGGCCAGGCGCAGAGCCGTCAGCTGGCTCGACCAGTAGTCGGCTGGGAAGCTCAACATCGGCAGGGCCGCATCGAAGGGGCCGCCGCCGACCGAGATGTGCTCGGTGTTCAGCGTGGCGCAGAGCTGAATCAAGCTGCTGGACATGCCCGAGATGTCGAGCGCGAACAGCGGGTTCAGCGTGTGTAGGCCCTGGCCCAGGGTCAAGGGCAGGACGGCGAACTGGGCCATCCAGAAGCCGAAGAACAGCAGGTCGCCGCGCTTGCCCATCAGCGGCGCCCAGGCATCGCAGAGCACGGCCAGACTGGCACTGAAGACCAGCACCGGCAGCAGCAACAGGGTATAGGTTTGCAGATAGACCAAGGGCTGGACGGGGCCTTCGCCGCGGGTCCACTGCAGCACCCAGACGGTCAGCATCATGCCGAGTGTCAGGATCACCAGAAACAGCAGGGCGCCCAGCCAGCGCGCCAGCAGCAGCAGGCTGCTGGACATGGGCGTTGCGCCCAGCACCTGGGCGCAGCCGCTGCGCAAGTCTTCCTGGCAGCGGCCGCGTGAGAGGTAGAAGCCGGCCAGGCCCAGCAGCATGCCGGTCAGCGTCGCGCTGCCGAAGGCCAGGGTGGCGCTGTCGTAAACCATGCGGGCCCGGCCCACCACCATCATGGCCACACCGCTGCGCGGGTCGGCCACCATCAGCCAGGCCAAGCCCACGGCCGCCAGCAGAACCAGCAGGGAACTGATGCGACGGCTGCGCAGGCGCAGCTCGTTCTGCACCATCGCTTGCAGCGCGGCCTTCATGCCGCCAGGCCCAGGGTTGCGGCCGGGCTGTCTTGCTGGGCGTAGCGCAAGGCCATCAGCGCTTCTTCCAGGCTCGGCTCGCTGAGCCGCGCTGCGCTGCAGGGCTGCTGATCGGCGGCCATGCGCAGACGGATCTGCTCGCCCAGGCGCTGGCTCTGCAGCACATGGACCTGGCCACGCAGCGCTTCGTAGTCGGCCGGGGCCAGATCGGCGCTCCAGACGCGCGGCCGGGCGCGCTCCAGCAGCTCAGCCGGCGACTCGAAAGCGATCAAGCGGCCCTGGCGCATGATGGCCAGATGGCCGGCCATGTTCTCCACGTCCGAGACGATGTGGGTGGAGACGATCACCAGCTTGGAAAAACCGATCTCGCTGAGCAGCTGGCGAAAGCGCAGGCGCTCCTCGGGGTCCAGGCCGGCGGTCGGCTCGTCGACGATCAGCACATCGGGGTCGTTCAGCAAGGCTTGGGCGATGCCCAGGCGCTGGCGCATGCCGCCCGAAAAGCTGGCCGCCTGGCGCTTGGCATGCGGGGCCAGATTGACCAGCTCCAGCAGGCGCTGGATGCGAGCCGGGTCGCGCACGCCCTTGAGTGCGGCGAAGTACTGCAAAAACTCGAGCGCGCTGAGCTGCGCATAGACGCCAAAGTCCTGCGGCAGATAGCCCAGGCGGCGGCGCATGAGATCGGGCTTGGCGACGATGTCCTGGCCGTCCAGCAAGATGCGGCCGCTGCTGGGCTTGCTGAGCGTGGCGATCATCTGCATCAGGCTGCTTTTGCCGGCGCCGTTGTGGCCGATCAGGCCCAGCACGCCGGGCTTGAGTTCGAGGCTGAGATCGTCCACGGCTTTCAGGGCGCCATAGCGTTTGACCACGTTTTGAATGCTCAGCATGAATCGGCCTTTTTTGTCTGGGTGTTGGCTGGTGATGACCGCGAGTCTAGGCAGACCGCTGGGCGGACGCCCTCGGGATTCGACAGACCGTCAAAGCGCCGGCATGGGCGGCATGGGCGGAGCGATTCAGAGCTGGTGCAGCTCGGATTTCAGGTACCACTCGCTGATGCGCTCGCCGTTCCAGCGCAGGGTCACATGCTCGCCCTGGCGGGCCGGGGGGCGGGTGGCCTGCGGATTGAAGAGGGCGACGCACTGGCCGCCTGCGTGGCGCACGCTGTCGTAGACCAGGCCGGCGCTGCCGGCGGCGCGCAGGGCGGCGGCGAAGGGGCGCGAGTGGGTATAGGACTGCGGGTCCAGCAGCGCCAGCAGCTCAGGAGTGCGGGCGCCGCGCAGCTCATGAAGATCGGCGGCGATGCTGACCCGGTAGCAGCGCAGGTCCACGTCAATGGCCGGCTCGCTCGTGCGGGCCAGGAACAAGGCGCGGTGGTGGCTGACCTCGGCCACGGCCGTGTCCAGCTCTCGGGCAGCGTAATAGACGCCGTAGCTGCCGTCAGAAAAGCGGCTGCCTTCCGGGTTCAGATGGGTGAAGGCGGCCATGATGGGGCTGCTGCCCGGGCCGCTGAGGCGCTGAGCCTGCGGCACCAAGCTCAGCTCGCCGGCCAGTTCGCGCAGGCGCGGGTTGCCCAGCGATTCGATGGCGAAGACCACCTCCAGATCGGCCGGATCGGCCACCGCATCAAACAGCAGCACGGGCGGATAGCGGCTGGGCAAGAGGCGGCAGGAATCGGGCCAGTGCAGCGGCGTGGTGCTGATGTCGTCCGAGGACAAGGGTACTTTGCTCAAGCCCAGCCGCCTCGTTGGGCGTCCAGGTATTGGCGGACCACGAACAGGTCCGAGACCTGGCCGCCCAGCATGCGGGCGAGGGCGCTGGCGCCACCGAACAGCGGTGCGCTATTGGCCTTCTTGATCCAGGCGTCGGCCCGCTCGGGAATGGGCAGGAGGATCTGCAGACCGGCATAGATGCCGAAGACATGGGACAGGCGCTCGAGCGTGGCCGCGTCCAGGCCGCTCTTGATGCGGCCGGCCTTCCAGTCGTAGAAGGTGGTGCGGCCGCAACCGAGCAGGCGCTGCTGTTCCTCGTTGCTCAGACCCCAGGCTTGGGCGATGCGAAAGAAGGTGCGCAAGGCCGCTCCGGCGGCGGCCGGGGTTTGCAAGCCCGGCTGGGCAGCGGGGGCTTGCGGGTGCAGTTCGGAAGCAAGGGCGGCCATGGCGAACTCCTGAGGACAAACTCAAAGCGGACCTGATGGGACGGCGAGCGGGTCGCGACGGAGAGATCTCAGTTCCGCATCAAACCGCAGCGGCAGTATAAGTCCTTCTATGAACTAAAGTTCAACTTTAGTTCACCGTTGAACTGTCCCGTCCTGCGCCGCGCACCCCCGAGTCACCCGTTCACCCGTTCACCCGTTCACGATTCACGATTCACGATTCACGATTCACGATTCACGCCCCCTCAATCCTCCCCATGCCCATGACCATGGCTGTGTCCGTCCACCGGCATGCTGCGGCCGTCGGCGCCGTCGAAGAAGAAGGGCTTGCGGGCCTTTTGGCGCGGCAGCACCTCGTTCATGCTGCCGACCTCGAAGACCCGGCCGTTCTGCATCACATGGCTGATGCGGTCGCTCTGGCGGATGTCCTTGAGCACATCGCCGTCGATGATGACCAAATCAGCCAGCTTGCCCACCTCCAGCGAGCCCAGGTCCTTGTCCAGGCCCAGGTAATGCGCCGGGTTGGCCGTGGCGGTGCGGATGGCTTCCAGCGAGCTCATGCCGCCCAGGCCGAACATCCACATCTCCCAATGGGCGCCCAGGCCCTCGCGCTGGCCGTGGGCGCCGATATTGGCCTTGACGCCGCCGCGCTGCAGCTCGGTGGCGGTGCGGGCGACGCGGATGACGTTGAAGTCTTCCTCGGGCGCGGTCTCACGGCGAACGCTGCGCGACTCCAACACCGCGCGCGGCACGTACTTGCTCAGCAGCGGGTGTTTCCAGACCTCGGTGCGCGAGTACCAGTAATGCTCGCCGTCCAGGCCGCCGTAGGCGACGTTCAGCGTGGGCGTGTAGCCGACTTGCGTCTGCGTCCAGAGCTGCTTGACGTCGTCGTAGACCTCGGCCACCGGCAGGGCGTGTTCGATGCCGGTGTGGCCGTCGACGATCATGCTCATGTTCAGCTGGAACAGCGAGCCGCCCTCGGGCACCACCATCATGCCGGTCTGGCGTGCGGCCTCGATCACCTGCTGGCGTTGCTCGCGGCGCGGCTGCTGGTAGCTCTTGACGCTGATGGCGCCGGCGGCCTTCTGGCGCTTGAGGTGGCTGAGCGCATCGTCGAGGCTGTTGACCGGGGCATTGATGCTGCCCTTGGCGCCGTAGAGGATGGAACCGGTCGAGTAGATGCGTGGGCCGGTTACCAGGCCGGCACGCTGCATTTCGGCTTGCGTGAAGATGTCGCCGTTGCGGTTGGATGGGTCGTGGATGGTGGTCAGGCCAAAGGCCAGGGAGGCGTAGTTGATCCAGCTTTGCTGCGGGATGATTTCGCTCTCGCCCATGCCACCGTGCCAGTGGGCATCGATCAGGCCGGGGATGATGGTCTTGCCGCGCGCGTCCAGGCGTTTGGCGTCGGCCGGGATCTGCACCTGATCGGCGCGGCCAATGGCGGCAATGCGGTTGCCCTGCACGACGATCACGCCGTCTTCGATCACCTCGTCGCCCTTCATGGTGGCGATGCGGGCGCCGCTGATGGCGATGCGGCCGGAGGGCTTGTCGCTGGCCTGGCTGAAGCCGATCTTGCGGCCGGCCTGCTGCACCGTTTCGGGCTTGAAGGCGCTGGCCACCGGCTTGCCATCGGCATCCACGGCCGCGGGCGGGAAGGCCTCGGCCAGGCGGGCGCTGAAGAGCTCGTCGCCATGGCTGAACCAGAGCTGCTGGCTGTCGCCGCTCCACTGCATGTTCTCGCCGGCGACCACGTCGAACTGGCGCACCGGCAGTGCGTCCATCTTGGGCCCCACGGTGATGGTCTTGCCCGCCTGCGGCAGCGGCGTCACATAAGCATGGCTGCGCTCGACAAAGCCCAGCCACTGACCATCGGGCGAGAGGCTGTATTCGCTGACGTACTCGCTGCGCGCGACCTCGGTTTCGCTGCGGTCCTTGAGCTCGATGCGCCAGAGCGAGCGACGCGAATCGACCTCGTTGCTCATGCTGGAGCGGCTCACATACACCGCGTCGTTGCGGGCGCCGAACTGCGGGCTGTCACCGTCCTTGCTGATGCGCTGCGGCTCGCCACGTCCATCCGCCGAGGCGACGTAGACGCCGTTTTCCAGACCATGCCAGGGCGTGGTCAGGTAGCCGCCTCTGGCCTTGACGTAGGCGATCTGCTTGCCATCGGGTGAGAAGCGCGGCGCGAGGTATTTACCCGGCGCCTTGGTGATCACGGTCTCGCGGCCGCTGGCCAGGTCCAGCTTGCGCACGCTGCCGAGCTTGTCGTCGTTCCAGCTCACATAGACCAGCTCGCGGCCGTCGCGCGAGAAGCTGGGGAAGAACTCAAACGCCTCGCCTTGCTGCTGGGTCAGGCGGCGCGGCGCTGCGTCCGAGCGCAGGTCCTTGAGGTACAGATGGCCCAGGGCCGAGTAGACGACCGACTTGCCATCGGGCGAGGTGTTGACCCAGCGCAGCTGCTTGACGGCGAACTGATCGGGCGCCACCTCCTGCGGCACGCGCAAGGCCTCGCGCACTTCGCGCTGGTCTTTCACATGGAAGGGAATCTCGACGGCCGTGCTCTTGAAGGGGTCGACACGCCAGAGCTTGCCCTGGGCCCAGACAACGATCTGTTTGGCGTCCGGCGTCCAGGCAAAGGCCGGGTAGACGCCGTTGATGGACCAGCTCTCCTGCAGATCACGCTCGAGCTGGCCCCAGGCGGTGAACTCGCGGCCGCTGCTCAGGTCCTTGAGGAAGAGCGTGCTCTGGTTGCGCACGCGGCGCACAAAGGCCAGGTACTTGCCATCGGGCGAGGGGGTGGGGCGGATGGCGCCGCCGGCGCCTTGCACAAAGGCCTCGACCGTGCCGTCGCTGAGGTCCTGGCGGAAGATCTTGAAGATCTCGCCGTTGGAGTTTTTGTTGTACTCGAAGCTGCGGCCCGGCGTGGTGTCTTGCGAGTAGTAGAGGTATTTGCCGTCGGGCGAAAGCGCGGGCTCGCCCAGGTCTTTCTGCCAGTTGGGCTTCTCGTTCAGCTGCACGCCCTTGTTGCCGGCTGCGGCGCCGTCCACATGGAAGAGCCAGATCTCGCCCGAGCCGGCTGAGCGGGTGCCGGTGTAGTGCTTGCGCGCGGCGATGTACTTGCCGTTCGGGTGCCAGACCGGGTTGTTGAGGAGGCGGTAGTCTTCCTTGGTGACAGCGCGGGCGCCGCTGCCGTCGGCATTCATCACCCAGATGTTGTCGCCGCCGCCGGCGTCGCTCTGGAAGGCGATCTGGCGGCCATCGGGCGAGAAGCGCGCTTGCTGCTCCCAGGCGATGGAATGGGTCAAGGGCTTGGCCTCGCCGCCCGCGATGGGCAGCAGGTAGAGGTCTCCGAGCAGGTCGAAGACCAGCTGCTTGCCGTCCGGGCTCACGTCCACGCTCATCCAGGTGCCGCTGCGCGTGTCGATCTGCACCTGGCGGCCGGTGCCGGGTGGCTGGTTGACATTCCAGGTCTTCTTGTCGGCCGCTTTCTCTGCAGCCGGGGCTGTTTGGGCGACGCCGCTGTGCACGGCGCCCAGCAGGGCGGCGGCCAGGGCGCAGGTGCGCAGGGCGGAGGGGCAGGTCTTGCCCGCGGTGGCGGGGCTCAGAAACGAAGGAGTGGCAGTGGGTGTGCTCATGGTGGACTTGGGTGAAGTGCCGGGCGAGGATAGCGACAGCTGCACAGCCCAGCCATGGGCAATTGCCCTCTGCGGCAGCGTTTGCCGCGCCATGTGGGCGCAGGCCGCGCAACCCGGCTTGAAAGCTGAGGGGCGTCATCACGACGGCCTACACTCCGCCCTCGGCCGCTGTTTGCGGCCAACCACTGCCGCGCCTTGCGACAACGGGCCTTGAACAAGGCGCCCGCAGAGCCCCATACCGGCCCTCTTAGCCACCTTGCCATGAGCGACAAGCGTTTCTTCCCTCGCCTGGTGGTGGATCAGGCCGCCGGCAATCGCTGGGATTGGGCCTTGCTGCCCTTGGTGCTGGCCCTGCTGAGCCTGCTGGCCTTGGCTGCCAGCCAGATGGTGCAGCCCTTCCATCTGGGCGAGAGCTTGCCGATCAGCCTGGACCCGGCCGCGCTGCCTTACTACCTGCTGCGTACCACGCTGCGCATGTTTGTGGCCCTGGGCTTTTCGGTGCTGTTTGCCTGCGTGTTTGCGGCCCTGGCAGCCAAGTTCCGCACGGCGGAAAAAATCCTGGTGCCGCTGCTGGACATCCTGCAGTCCATTCCCATCCTGGGCTTTCTGTCCATCACGGTGACCGGCTTCATCGCCCTGTTTCCGGGCAGCCTTCTGGGCGTGGAGTGCGCGGCCATCTTTGCCATCTTCACCTCGCAGGCCTGGAATATGGCCTTCAGCCTTTACCAGTCGCTGCGCACCGTGCCGGCCGAGTTGCAAGAGGCCGCCCGCATCTTCCAGCTCTCGGCCTGGCAACGCTTCTGGCGGCTGGAGCTGCCCTACGCCATGCCCGCGCTGCTGTGGAACATGATGATGAGCATGTCGGGCGGCTGGTTTTTCGTGGTGGCTTCGGAAGCCATCTCGGTGGCGAACCAGGACATCAAGCTTCCCGGCATGGGCTCCTACATCGCCATGGCCATCGATGCCAAGGACCTTGCCGCCATCGGCTGGGCCATCCTGGGCATGTTGATCGGCATCTTGCTCTACGACCAACTCTTCTTCCGGCCTTTGCTGGCCTGGGCCGACAAGTTCCGCTTTGAAGAAGGCAGCCGTGAAACGGCACCCAGCTCCTGGCTGCTGACCTGGCTGCGCCGGACCGAGCTGCTGCGCCGGGTCGGGCGCGTGCCGGGCTTGGCCCTGGGGCGCAGCTTTGCCTGGACCCGCCGCCGTTACGACGGCAGCTCGATCCGCGCCCGCGCGCCGGAGCCCAACCCGCTTTGGACTCGAGTCTTCGACGCCGTGCTGGCCGCGGCCGTGATGCTGGCCCTGTGGCGGCTCATCAGCTTCATCCACAGCGAGGTGGGCTGGCAGGAGGTGGGCCATGTCTTCGTGCTGGGCAGCTACACCTTGCTGCGCGTGCTGCTGCTGATCGCGGTGGCCTCGCTGATCTGGGTGCCGGTGGGCGTGTGGATCGGTCTCAACCCGCGCATTGCCGGGCGGGTGCAGGCGCTGGCGCAGTTTCTGGCGGCCTTCCCGTCCAATCTGGTCTTTCCGGTGGCGGTGATGCTGATCGTGCACTGGCAACTCAACCCCGACATCTGGCTCTCGCCTCTGATCATTCTCGGCACGCAGTGGTACCTGCTTTTCAATGTGGTGGCCGGAGCCTCGACCATCCCGACCGAGCTGCGCGATGCGGCACGCAATCTGGGCCTGCGCGGCTGGATGTTGTGGCGGCGCTTTTTGCTGCCGGCCATCTTCCCCAGCTTCGTGACCGGTGCCATCACCGCCAGCGGTGGCTCCTGGAACGCCAGCATCGTGGCCGAGTACGTCAGCTGGGGCGACACCACCTTGCAGGCCCAGGGCCTGGGCAGCTACATCCAGCACATGACGGCCATCGGCGACTTTCCCCGCATCGCCCTGGGCATCGGCGTGATGTGCGTGTTTGTGATGGCCTTGAACCGCTGGGTCTGGCGCCGGCTCTACCGGATAGCCGAGCAGGGCATGCATGCCTGATCGACCCAGACGAACGATGAACCGATCTCATGAAACTGCGTGAACCAGGTCCTGCCATGAACCCATTGATCGAACTGAAGCAGGTGGCCAAGAGCTTCAAATCGGCCGACGGCAGCGCGCGTGCGGTGCTGGAGCAGGTGGACTTTCGCCTGGACGAGGGCGAGATCGTCGCCTTGCTGGGCCAGTCGGGCTCGGGCAAGTCGACCCTGCTGCGCATCATGGCCGGCCTGATCCCGGCCGATGCCGGCGAGGTGCACTACCGCGGCCTGCCCCTGTTCGGCCCGGCCCATGGCATTGCCATGGTGTTCCAGTCCTTTGCGCTGTTTCCCTGGCTGACGGTACAACAGAATGTCGAGTTAGGCCTGGAGGCGCGCGGTGTCGCGGCGGACGAGCGCGCGCGGCGTGCCGAGGCTGCCATTGCCCTGATCGGCCTGGCTGGTTTCGAGGGTGCCTTGCCGCGCGAGCTCTCGGGCGGCATGCGCCAGCGCGTCGGCCTGGCCCGCGCCCTGGTCACCGAGCCGGCTGTTCTGTTGATGGACGAGGCCTTCTCGGCCCTGGATGTGTTGACCGGTGAGCGCCTGCGCAACGAGATCCTGGCGCTCTGGCAAGGCGGCCAGATGCCCACGCAAGCCATGCTGGTGGTCTCGCACAATATCGAAGAGGCGGTGATGATGGCCGACCGGGTGCTGATTTTTTCCAGCAATCCAGGCCGCGTCCGTGCCGAGCTGCCGATCAGCCTGCCGCGACCACGCCACCCCGACAGCCCCGAGGTGCGACTGCTGATCGACGAGGTCTATGGCCTGATGACCGCCGGCGCCAAACCCAGCGGCAGCGCCGAGCCTTTGCGCCCGCATCTGTCCGACCGCCTGCCGGCCGCCGATGTCGGCCATATGGAAAGCCTGCTCGAGCTGCTGGCCGACGAGCGCTTCTCCGGCCGCGCCGATCTGCCGCAGCTGGCCGAGGAGAGCGAGCTGGTCGACGAAGCCTTGCTGCCGCTGGCCGACGCCCTGAACCGCCTGGGCCTGGCGCAGCTGGAGCGCGGCGACCTTTTGATCACGCCCCTGGGCCAGCACTATGTCGATGGCGACCATGAGTTCCGGCGCGAGATCTTCGGCCAGCAGCTGCTGGCCCATGTGCCCATTGCCGCCTTCATCCGCCACAGCCTGGAGCAGGAGCCCCAGGGG
This sequence comes from Kinneretia sp. DJ1R-11, assembly GCF_025717595.1. Lineage (NCBI taxonomy): Bacteria > Pseudomonadati > Pseudomonadota > Betaproteobacteria > Burkholderiales > Sphaerotilaceae > Roseateles > Kinneretia sp. DJ1R-11. The sequence goes on along the minus strand of NZ_JAJIRR010000007.1, from coordinate 107,511 downwards.
CAGCTGCGCCAGGAGCCTTTCCTGAAGCTGCTGCGCGAAAGCATGGAGGCCCACGAGGCCGAGCGCGTGCTCAAGGTGGCTGTGGAATGGGCGCGTTACGGCGAGGTGTTCGAGTACAACTTCCACACCGGCATGATCCACCTGCCGGAGTCGGGCGAGGCTTGAGGCGGCAAGGGCTGGCAATAGCCCTTTGATCCCGGCGCGATCTTGAGCTGCGCCGTCGTTTGCTTCGTGGGCTTGCAGACAGACGAATGACTGAGTCGGCTTCATTCTGGCGCTGCGGCCAAGCGGGTCGCTCAAGCTGGAGCATGTTCATGCGCAAGATGCGGAAGATTCCAACCGGCTGGGGCAGGCTCTTGCGCCTGCTGCCGACAGGGGCGCTGGTGCTGAGCCTGGCGGCCTGTGCCGGCATGTCGCAGCGCGAGCGTGATATGGCCGTAGGCGCGGGTGTGGGCGCCGTGGGCGGGGCGGTGCTGACGGGCGGGAGCACCGTGGGCACGGTCGGTGGCGCGGCCGTCGGTGCCATCGTCGGCAGCGAGATCGATCGCAACAAAAAGCGTGAACGCAAGCAACCACCACCGGTCCAGGATGTCGAGTGAGTACGCCATGAAAACCATGTCAACTGGCTCTCGGTATCTGGCAGCCTGCGGCCTTGCACTCGGACTAGGCGCCTGCTTCGCGGCACCACTGCTTGTTGATCAACAGGCCCAGCGGCAGCAAGAGCAGCGCGCCGCCTGTCTCGACGGCAGCAGCGGCCAAGAGCCACGCAGCTGTTTGAAAGAAATGGTGGCCGCCCGAGCGGCGGCGCGCAAGGGCGAGTTGGACAACGGCGAGTCCCCCGCGGCCTTGCGGGCCAACGCCTTGAAGCGCTGCCAACTCCTCGGCGTCGAGGACAAGCCGGCCTGCGAAGCACTGGCGCGCCATGAAGGCGAGGCCTCTGGCTCGGTGCGTGGTGGCGGTCAGTTGCGCCAGATCACCGTACGCCAGACCGCGCCACCCAGCCCGGCGGCCGCCTCGTCGGCGAAGGCACCTTGAGTCGCAGGCCCCAAGCGCGGTTCACTTCGCCCGAGTCGCCTCGACCATTCGCTTCATCGCCTCGGCCGCGCTCATCTTGTCGCTGTTCCAGTACTGGCTCACCGCATCCTTGAGCGCCCACTCGATGGCCGAGGGCGCCGCCATGCCGTTGGCGATCGAGGGCAGCAAGGAGGCCGATTTGGCGGCGGCGTTGAAGTCCAGGGCCGAGGCCTTGGCGCAGTCGTCGAAGCGATCCATCTTCATCCCCAGGCGCACCGGGATGCTGCCCTTGCTGAGGTTGAAGGCCTCCTGAAACTCGGGCGACATGACGGCGCTGGCCAGGTCTTTCTGCGCCGCGCTGTTGGCGGGGTTCTTGAGCTTGAACATGGCAAAGGAATCGACCACGTAGATGAAGCTCTTGGCCGTGCCCGGCGCCGGCGTGCAGATGAAGCCCTTGCCGGGCTGGCTGCCGGCGGCCAGGAACTCGCCCTTGGCCCAGTCGCCCATCAGCTGCATCGCTGCCTCGCCCTTGATGACCATGGCGGTGGCCAGGTTCCAGTCGCGCCCGGGGGCGTTGCGGTCGGTGTAAGGCTTGATGCGCTTGTAGGTTGTCAGCACCTTCTCCATGGTCGGGCCGTTCAACTCGGCCGCCTCGCGCAGCACAAAGGCCTTGCGGTAGAAATCGGCGCCGCCGACGCCGATGGCCACGGTCTCCAGCAGGGTCAGGTCTTGCCAGCTCTGGCCGCCATGGGCCAGGGCGATCACACCGGCCTTTTTCAGAGTCTCGGCCGCGGCGAAGAACTCGTCCCAGCTGTTGGGCACTTTGGCGCCGGTGCGGGCAAACACGGCCGGGTTGACCCAGAGCCAGTTGACCCGGTGCACATTGACCGGCACGGCGATGTAATCGCCGCGGTACTTCATCTGATCGCTGACCACCTGGGGCAGCAACTCATCCCAGTGTTCGGCCCGGGCCACTTCGTTGATGCTGGTCAGCACGCCCTCGCGCGCCCAGGCTTGCAGCGAAGGCCCTTTGATTTGGGCCGCGGCCGGCGCATTGCCTGAGACCACGCGCGAGCGCAGCACGGTGATGGCGGAATCGCCGCCGCTGCCGGCCACGGCGAAATCCTTCCAGCTGTGGCCCTTGGCCTGCATGCTGGCCTTGAGCGCCAGAGCGGCGCGCGCTTCGCCGCCACTGGTCCACCAGTGCAGCACTTCGATATCGCCGGCCTGCGCCTGGCGAAGCAAGCCCGGCTGCAGCAGCGTGCTCAGCAGCAGGGCCGCCGCCGTCAGCCTGCTGGTGCTGTTGCGGCGGCGACTCGGCCCCAGGGCGGGATTCGGTTTCATTGGCAGGTCCCCATCTGGGGCCAAGTGCCGCGACATGAGAAGACGCAGCGGCCCTGGCCTCCATTAATTATTAACATGAAATTAACAGTTTGCCTGCTGAATGCACCGGCGGTGAGCGGGCTATCCCTGAATTGCCGCCGGCAGGCAGACCCGCGCGAGGCAGCCCAAGGGGGGCTGGGCCTGCACCGGCCGCAAGGACACGCGGCCGGCATGGCGCTCGACGATTTCGCGCACGATGGCCAGGCCCAGGCCGCAGCCGGTGCCGTCGTGCGTGGCGCGCACAAAGCGTTCGAACACATGCTCGCATTCGTTCTCGGGCAGACCCGGGCCGTTGTCCTCGACCTCCAGAAGCACCTGGCCGTCGCTCAAGCTGACGCGCACCGTGACGCTGGCGCCGCGGCCGGCGTAGCGGATGGCGTTGTCGATCAGATTGACCAGGGCCTCGCGCAGCAAGGACTCGAAGCCGCGCACCGGGCAGGGGCTGCTCGGCTCGCCGGATTCGAAGCCGAGGTCGATGCCTGCCGCCAGTGCACGAGGCACCATCTCGGTTGTCACTTCGCGCGCCAGCTGGCGCAGGTCCAGGGTGCTGCGCGCCTGCTGGCTGGCCGATTCGGGCTCTGCCCGCGCCAGGCTCAGCAACTGATTGACCAGATGGGCGCTGCGCGTGGCGCTGCTGTGCACCAGTTGCAGCCGGGCCTTCAGGGCCGGGTCCTGGGCGTCCAGCAAGGCCAGCTCGGTCTGGCTCTTGAGCCCGGCCAGGGGCGTGCGCAGTTGGTGGGCGGCGTCGCTGATGAAGCGCTTTTGCGCCACCACATTGTGGTTGACCTCGACCAGCAGGCTGTTCATGGCCAGGGCCAAGGAGCGCACCTCGGGCGGCGCGTCGTTGATCTTGATGGGCGTCAGGTCATTGGCGGCGCGGCCTTCGACCTGGCTCTGCAAGACCGCCAGAGGTCGCAGCCCGGTGCGCACGCCGGCCCAGACGATCATGGTCATCAAGGCCATCAGGGCGGACAGGGGCAAGACGGTGTCGAGCAGGATCTGCCGCGCCAAGGCTTCGCGGTTGGTGCTGGAGCGGGCCACCTGGACCAGCATGCTTTGGCCTGGCGAATCGGGCGTGCCATAACGCAGCAGCAGGGCGGCGACGCGCAGGCGCTGCGGTTCTTCGGTCTTGGCGGGGCCGCTGGCCGGGCTGTCGGCCGCGCTGCCGGGGCCGCCTTCATCGTTGGCCGCCAGCTTGCCGTTGTAAAAGAAGGGCTCGCCATAGACCGGCTTGGCGCCGCGCGGCAGCGGCGGCAAATTGCGGTTGCCGAGGATGAACTGGCCCGGCGGCATGCTGACGGTGTAGAGCACTCGGTCGCTGGGGTCGGCCTCCAGAATGTCTTGCGCGGCACGCGGGAAGTCGATGAACAGGCCGTTGTCCAGGGGTTTGACCTGGCGCGCCAGGGTGCGCGAGGTCTGCGAGAGGCTGGCGTCGATGGTGGTGTTGGCGTAGTGCTCGGCCAGCTTGTAGGTGAACAGCGCGGCTGCCAGCCACAGCACCACCTGGGGCATCAAGAGCCAGACGAAGAGCTGGCGGTGCAGGGAGCGCGCGCTGGTGCTCATGGCGCGGCGGGCGCTCCGCCGGCACTGCTGTCGGCCTCCAGCAGATAGCCCAGGCCGCGCACGGTGCGAATCTGCAGTCCCGAGCCTTCCAGCTTGCGGCGCAGGCGGTGGATGTAGACCTCGACCGAATTGCCGCCGCCGTTCTCGCCGCGGTCCTGCGCCCAAGCGGCCACGATCTGCTCCTTGGTGACCACGCGGTCGCGCTCTTGCAGCAGCAGGTCCAGCAGCAGCCACTCACGCGGGCTCAGCTCCAGCGTCTCGCCTTGCACGCTGGCGCGGCGGGCGGCGCGGTCGAAATTCAGCTGCGCCAGGTCCTGGCCTGCCGCCAGCGGCCGGCCGCGGCGCAGCAGGGCGTGCAGACGCGCTTGCAGCTCCGGGAAGTCAAAGGGTTTGGTCAGGTAATCGTCGGCGCCGGCGTTCAGGCCCGAGACCCGGTCGTCGAGGCTGTCCAGCGCCGTCAGCACCAGCACCGGCAGGCCGCGCCGCGCAGCGCGCAGGCGCTTGAGCACGGTCAGGCCGTCCACCATGGGCAGGCCCAGGTCGAGGATGGCGATGTCGTAGCTGTTCTTGAGCAGGAGGTACTCGGCCACCGCGCCATTGGGCGCGTGTTCCACCTCGAAGCCGCTGCGCCGCAATTGCACGGTCAGGGCATCGGCCAGGATGGCATCGTCTTCGGCAAGCAAGAGGTTCATGGCGGCGGGCAGCTGGAGGGTGGTGATTTCATCAATTCAAGGGTTAATACCGAATTAATGAAACATTAACATCGTTAAGAATCCGTTTCAGTTTCAGCGATTCATAACAGGTCAGTGTAATGTCCGATCGCTGTTGCCTCAGCCCTGCCCAAGGTCAGTCACAGGAGACAAACCGACATGAACCATCCCAAGCAATACAGCAGCGTGTGCCGGCGCACCTCGGCTTTGCAGATCAGCCCGGTCGCCGCCGCTTGCGTGACCTTGCTGATCGCAGCGCAATCCGCGCAGGCGCAGGTGGCCACAGCGCCCGCAGCGACGAAAGCTGAAAGCAATCAGCAACTGGAGACCGTGGTCGTCAGCGGCATCCGCCGCGGCATCGAGGCTTCGGTCGCATCCAAGCGCAATGCCGACTCCATCGTCGAGGTGATCTCGGCCGAGGACATCGGCAAGCTGCCCGACGTCAGCATCGCGGAGTCGCTCTCGCGCCTGCCTGGCTTGACGGCGCAGCGCGTCGACGGCCGCGCCCAAGGCATCCAGGTGCGGGGCTTGGCGGGCAATTACGCCGGCACCTTGCTCAATGGCCGCGAAATGGTCAGCACCAGCGACAACCGCGGTGTGGAGTTCGACCAGTTTCCGTCCGAGCTGCTCAGCGCCGTCAAGGTCTACAAGACACCGGACGCCAGCCTGGTCGGCCAGGGCCTGGCCGGCACCATCGACATGCAGACCGTGCGCCCGCTCAATTTCGGCGGCCGCCAGCTGGTCATGAACGCCCGCGCTGAACGCAACTCCAACGGCCAGGTCACGCCCGGCCCCGGTGCCAGCGGCAACCGCCTGAGCGCGTCCTATATCGACCAATTTGCCGACCGCACCCTCGGTCTGGCCATTGGCTTCGCCCACCTCGATTCGCCGGGGCAAGAGACCCATTACAAATCCTGGTGGTGGGCCGACACCGGCCCCTGGGGTGACCAGGTGCCTGGCGTGCCCAAGGGCGTGGCAACCTTGAACGGTTTCGAAGACACCGTCACCGCGTCCAAGCAAGTGCGGGACGGCTTGATGGCGGCACTCGAATACAAGCCCAACGACAAATTCCACAGCGTGCTGGACCTGTACTACAGCAAGTTCAAGCAGGAGCGCAATTACCGCGGCCTGATGTCGAATCTCGGTGCCACCTGGAATGCGGCCACCGAGCCGCAGTACTCGAACGTCAAGGTGGGCGAGATCAACGGCGATCAGTTCGTGACCAGCGCCACGGTGGGCAATCTGAAGCCGGTTCATCTGAGCCAGCACAACACCCGCGACGACGACATCGCCGCCGTCGGCTGGAACAACAAATGGAAGCTGGGCGAGAACTGGGTGGCCGTGGCCGACCTCAGCTACTCGCGCGCCAAACGGCAAGAGCAGTTCATGGAGCTGAGCGCCGGTGCGCCCGGCACCACCTCGCTGGGCATCGATGTGCAGACCGGCAGCGGCATCTCGCAGGTCAGCACCCAGTTCAACTACGCCGACGCCAGCAAGCTGCTGCTCAGCGACCCGGGCGGCTGGGGCCGTGACGGCCGCAGCAACTACCCGATGTCGAACGACGAGATCAAGGCCTTGCGCCTGTCGGCCAAACGCGATTTGACCGGCTTCTTCAGCAGCGTGGAGTTGGGGCTGAACCTCAACGAGCGCAGCAAAGACGTCGACATGATGGAGTACCAGCTCAATCTGAAGAACGGTCGCGCGCCGATCGCGGTGCCCGCCAGTTTCTTGCTGGGCAACAGCTCGCTGGCCTTCGGCGGCATTCCGGCCATCGTGTCCTATGACGTGATGGGCGTGAAGGACGCGCTCTACACCCAGACCGAAATCGGTGCGGACCAGACTTTTGCGCGCCACTACGGCGTGTCCGAGAAGGTCAACACAGCCTATGTGCAGGGCAATATCGACACCAGCTTGTTCGGCCAGCCCTTGCGCGGCAATCTGGGTCTGCAGTATGTGCGCACCAGCCAGGAATCGAACGGCTTTGTCTGGGACGGCTCCAAGGCTGTGCCCATCACCGGCGGCACCAGCTATGGCCGCATGCTGCCCAGTTTGAATCTGGTGTCGGAGCTGCCCGCCAACACCATCGTCCGCTTCGGCCTGGCGCGTTCCAACGCCCGCCCGCGCATGAATGACATGCGTGCCGGCTTCACAGGTGTCGGCGTCGATGCGACCACCAAGACCTGGAACGGCAGCGGCGGCAACCCGACGCTCAAGCCCTGGTTGGCGGACTCGGTGGACTTGTCCTTCGAGAAGTACATCGGCAAGCGCAGCTACCTGTCCTACGCGATCTTCCACAAGCATCTGCTGAACTTCATCGGCTCGGGCACGGTGCAGTACGACTTCACCGGCTTCCCCAACACCGGCAAGCCGCCCGTCGTGCCGATCAGCAATATCGGCAACCTGACCACCTTGCAAAACGGCAACGGCGGCATGGTGGCGGGCTTTGAAGTGGCCGCTTCGCTGGAAGCGGCGATGCTGACGCCGATCTTGGACGGCTTTGGCGTGGTGGCCAGCTATTCGAAGACGCGCAGCAACCTCAATGACGATGGCTTCAAGAACGGCATCGACGGCCTCTCCGGCGTGGTGCGCAGCCTGACCGGCTACTACGAGAAGCACGGCTTCTCGGCCCGCATCAGCCAGCGCTACCGCTCGGACTACAGCGCCAAGACCCGCGGCATCTTCTACTCCGAGGCGATCAGCAATATCAACTCGGAGACGGTGACCGATATGCAGATCGGCTATAGCTTTGAGACCGGCAGCCTCAAGGGCCTGGGTTTGCTGCTGCAGGTCAACAACCTGACCGACGAGCCCTATCGCACCAGCGTCAGCGTCGGCAATGCCAAGAACCCGGACAACCTGATGCCCGAGCGCTACACGACCTACGGCCGCCAAGTCTTGCTGGGCGCGAGCTACAAGTTCTGACGCCAACCGGCAGGTGTACGGCCCGCCAGCGCCACCCCGGCGCTGGCGCTTTCTGATGGCTGCACGCTGGACAGAGAACTGGGATCCCCATGTCACTGAATTTCGCTCGCAAACATGTCGCCGCAGTCCAGGGCTTCATTCCCGCCTGGTGCTTGCTGGCCGTTCTGGCCTTGTCGGCCTGTGGTGGCTCGTCTTCGGGCGGCACACCGCCGGCCCCGGTCCCGACGCCGCCGCCGGCGGAAGAGGGGCTGACCCTGCTGCGCAGCCAAGGCGCGCAATGGGTCAAGGCCAGCGGCACGCCGGTCGCACTCAAGGGCAGCAATCTGGGCAACTGGCTGGTCCAGGAGTTCTGGATGATGGACCAGGGCGCCACCGGCGTGGTGGACCAATGCACGCTGGAGGCCAAGCTCAGCGAGCGCTTCGGCCATGCCGAGAAAGAGCGCCTGATCGCCCTTTACCGCGACAACTGGATGAAGGAGCGCGACTGGGATCAGCTCAAGGCCTTCGGCTTCAACATCGTGCGCCTGCCGATTCTCTGGAGCGTGATCGAGGATGAAAAAAAGCCCAAGACCCTGCGCGCCGATGCCTGGAAATACCTGGACTGGTCGATTGCCGAGGCCAAGAAGCGCGGCGTCTACGTGATCCTCGATCTGCACGGTGCCGTCGGTGGCCAGACCCCCAATGACCACACCGGCTGCTCGGGCCAGAACAAGTACTGGAGCAGCAGCGAATACCAGGACCGAACCCGCTGGCTCTGGGAACAAATCGCCACCCGCTACAAGGACGAGCCGGTGGTGGCCGCCTACGACCCGCTCAACGAGCCCTGGGGCTCGACGCCGGAAGACATGGCCACACGTGTCACCGAGCTCTACCAGACCATCCGCAAGATCGACAGCAAGCACATCGTCATGCTGCCCAGTCACTACGGCAATATCGAGGTCTACGGCGACCCGGCGGCCAAGGGCATGAGCAATGTGGCTTTCGAGCTGCACCCCTATCCCGGCCTCTTCGGAGACAGGCCGAACGATAGCGCCTACGACATCCACCGCGATTGGCTGCGCTGCGGCCCGCAAGGGCAGGGCGGCATCTGTGAGTGGAGCAAGAAGACCACGGCGCTCAAGACGCCTTTGTTGATGGGTGAGTTCCAGCCCTGGCAGGGCGCCGGCCTGGAGCTGGGCGGCAAGCTGGGTCGTGCCACGTATGACAGCTACGCCGCCAAAGGCTTTGCCTCGACCAGTTGGTCCTACAAGATCGTCAGCGCGCAGGGCGGCCATGGCCGCGGCACCTGGGGCTTGGTGACCAACGCCGTGGACAGCAGCAAGGACGGCGGCCTGGGCCTGCTGGCCAAGGCCAGCAGCTGGGACTGCGCCGGTTGGAACAGCAGCCTGGCCACGGCCTGCGCGCGCAGCCCGGGCACGATCAAGATCGGCGGCAGCGGCGCCAAGACCTACTACCTGGTGGTCAAGACCGGCGCCACCGGCAATGGCCGGCCCGATGTCAGCTATGACAAGCTCAGCCTGGTGAACGAAGCCAGCAAGGCCGAGATGCTGAGCAACGGTGAGTTCGGCAGCAGCAATGGCTGGACCCCACTGAACATCAGCGGCAGCCTGGGCCTGGACTTCAACGCCCGCAACAGCAGCCAAATACCGACGGGCGGCGAGGGCGCGGTGCTGCGCGTCACCCGGCCTGCCGGCGTGAGCGGGGACATCAATGGTGCGGTCTACCAGGCGGTGACCCTGCAAGGCGGCCAGAGCTACCGTTTCAACGGTGTGTTCAAGGACAACGGCAGCGTGGAAAGCTGGGCCGAGGTCTATCTGCTGGCCCAGCCGCCGGTCGACGGCAAGGATGTGCTCGAGCCCAGCGGCAAGCTGGACTTCAACACGGCATCCTTGGCCGAGATCGAAGCCCTGTTCAAGAGCTTTGGCACGCAGGCTTTGGAGCCTCATCCGGGCTTGCTGCAGCAGTTGAACGGCACGGGCACCACGCTCTACACCTTGCCCGCACGTCCGACCGGGCTCAAGCTCAGCACCAGCAGTGCCGGCGTCAGCCTGAGCTGGGCGGCCAATGCCGAAGCGGACCTCAGCGGCTACAAGGTGTACCGCAGCACCCAGCCCGGCGACAGCGCCAAGGCGGTGCTGCTGGCCGAGGGCTTGAAAACCCCGGCCTATGTCGACAGCACAGCCCAGCCCGGTCAGCGCTACTTCTACACCGTGGCCGCGACCGACCCAGAGGACGAAAGCTACCGCAGCGATGAGCTCGGCAGCAACAGCGAGGCGGTCGTCTTGCCGGCCCGCATCGAGGCCGAGGCCTACACCGCCATGTCCGGCATCCAGCTGGAGGACTGCAGCGATGTGGGCGGCGGCAAGAATGTCGGCCACTTCGAACCCGATCGCTTCATCGAGTTCAAGGTCTCGGTGGCCAGCGCGGCCAACTTTGTCATCGACTACCGCCTGGCCTCGGCCAACGGCAGCACCGGCTTTGAAGTCTGGCTGGGCGAGAGCAAGCTGGACAGTCTGGCTGTGCCCAACACCGGTGGTTGGCAGACCTGGAAGACCTACAGCAGTCCGGTGATCCGGATCCCGGCCGGCACGCACAGCCTGCGCATCAAGTCGGTCGGCAAGGAATGGAACATCAACTACATCGAGGTGAAGGCCGCGAACTGAGGGTAAGGCGCCATAGGGAACAGCCGGGGTCTGCCCGGATACTCCAGACGAGCACCTGAACGCGACTTTTGAGGGAAAGAACCATGCATCCAGCCCCAGCCCCTGTCCGTCGGCATGTGCCAAGCCTCCTGGCTTGCGCGGCCGCCTTGTTCTGCGCCACCGGCCCGGCCGAGGCTGCGCCGCGCCTGCTGAAAGACTGGCCCGCCGTGAAAAGCGCGGTCGTCGCCGACCCGGCCATGGAGGCGCGCATCCGGTCCATCGTCGCTGGCATGAGCTTGGCGGAGAAGGTCGGGCAGATGACGCAGCCCGAGATCAAGTACATCACGCCCGAGGAGGCGGGCCGTTATCACATCGGCTCGGTGCTCAATGGTGGCGGTGCCTGGCCGGGCAACAAGCGCGAGGCGACGGTGGGCGAATGGGTGGCGCTGTCCCAGGCTTACCACGAGGCCTTGATGGGCAGCGGCGCGCGCACGCCCATTCCCATCATCTGGGGCACGGATGCCGTGCACGGCCATGGCAATGTGCGCGGCGCCACCTTGTTCCCGCACAACATCGGCCTGGGCGCCGCCGGTGACGCGGCCTTGGTGGAAGAGATCGGCGCGGCCACGGCGCGCGCGGTGCGCGCCACCGGCATCCAGTGGGTGTTCGCACCGACTTTGGCCGTCGCACAGGATGCGCGCTGGGGCCGTACCTATGAGAGTTTCTCCGCCGACCCCATGGTGGTGGCGCGCCTGGGTGCCGCATCGGTGCGCGGTCTGCAAGGCCGGCTCGGCGACAGCAGCCGGGTGGTGGCCACGGCCAAGCACTTCATCGGCGACGGCAGCACCGAGTTCGGCCGCGACCAGGGCCACAGCCTGGTCAGCCGTTCGCAGATGATCAATGTGCACGGGCAGGGCTACTACGCCACCTTGGCGACCGGTGTGCAGACGGTCATGGCCTCCTTCCACAGCTGGACCGATGTGGCTGCCAAGCCGGGTGCCCAGGACTACGGCAAGATGCACGGCAGCCATGAGCTGCTGACCGTGGCCTTGAAGCAGAAGATGGGTTTTGACGGCCTGGTCGTGTCCGACTGGAACGGCATCAGCCAGGTGCCCGGTTGCCGAGACAGCAGCTGCCCGCAGGCCATCAAGGCCGGCATCGACATGGTGATGGTGCCCGAGGACTGGCGTGCCTTCATCCAGAACACCATAGCCCAGGTCGAGCGCGGTGAGATCCCGATGTCGCGCATCGACGATGCGGTGACGCGCATTCTGCGCGTCAAGCTGCGCGCCGGCCTGTTCGAGACCTCGCCGCGCCAAAGCGTGGTGGCCGGTAGACCTGAGGCCTTGCTGGCCCGCGATCTGGCTCGTCGTGCCGTGCGCCAGACCCTGGTGCTGCTGAAGAACGAGCGTGGCGCGCTGCCGCTGGCCCAGGGCAAGCGCATCCTGGTGGTCGGCAAGAGCGCCGACAGCCTGGCCAACCAGGCCGGCGGCTGGAGCATGACCTGGCAGGGCACGGACACGCAGAACGCTGACTTCCCGGCTTCTCAGTCCATCTTGTCGGGCATTCGTGAGCTTGCCGGTGCGGCGCATGTGAGCTTCAGCGCCGATGGCGCCGGTGTGGACCCGCGCCAGTTCGATGCCGTCATTGCCGTCATCGGCGAGACGCCCTACGCCGAAGGGGTGGGCGACATCTCGCCCTCCAGCACCCTGCAGCACAGCCGGCGCTACCCGGAAGATCTGGCCGTGCTGCGCGCCGTCAGCGGCCGCGGTGTGCCGGTGATCAGCGTCTTCCTGAGTGGCCGCACGGTCTACGCGAATGACTTGCTCAACCTGTCCGATGCCTTCGTCGCCGCCTGGTTGCCGGGCAGCGAAGGTGCGGGCGTGGCCGATCTCTTGTTCAAGAACGCGGCCGGTCAGCCGGCGCAGGACTTCCGCGCCAAGCTGCCCTTTGCCTGGCCCTCGGCGCCTTGCGTCAGCGCCAAGAGCCCACCCTTGTTCAAGCCGGGCTATGGCCTCAGCTATGCCAAGCCGGGTGCCGTGCGGCAGCTGCCGGTCAGCGAACGCAGCGGCGGCTGCGATGTCTCCAAAGAGCTGTTGATCTTCCGCCAGACGGGGCAGGGCCCGTACCAGATGCATGTCGGCAGCCCCAGCGGCGCCTGGCCCAACCGCGGCCTCGGTTCCGACCTCAATGCCGTGCTGGAGGCCCCGGCCGATCGGCCCGCCGTCCGTGTCTCGACCAGCCAGATCAACACCCAGCAAGACGCCAAGCGCCTGGTCTGGATGGGGCCGGCCACCTTCCACATCGGCTCCAACCAGCAGGCGGACTTGACCGTCTATCCCGCACCCGCCCTGGTGTTTGACCTGCTGCCCGAGCAGGCGCCGCAAGGACCGGTGCGCCTGCGCATGGAATGCGGCCCGGGCTGCGGCGGCACGCTGGACTTGCAGCGTGTGCTCAGCGCTTTGCCTAACGGTCAGCGCCACAGCCTGAAGATCCCGCTCGCCTGCTTCGCCGCCCAAGGTGCGGATCTGAGCCGCATCGGCTCGCCCTTCAGCCTGACGGCCGATGCACCGTTCGCCGCCGCCTTCGCCAACATCCGCGTCCGGGCCGGCGCCGCCCAAGAGCCCGATGCGCTGAACTGCGCCCAATTTTCTCCCGTCCCCTGAACATGACTTCCAAGAACGACAACTCCTCCAGCGGCACTGTCTTGCGCCGCGATTTCCCGCCTGACTTCCGCTGGGGCTGCTCCACCTCGTCCTACCAGATCGAGGGCGCGGTGCATGAAGACGGCCGCGGCGAATCCATCTGGGACCGCTTCTGCAGCGAAGCCGGCCGCATCCGCGACGGCAGCAGTGGCGCCGTGGCCTGCGACCACTACCACCGCTGGCCCGAAGATCTCGACATGGCGAAGCAACTGGGCGTCAATGCCTACCGCTTCTCCATCGCCTGGCCGCGCCTGCTGCCGCAAGGTCGGGGTGCCGTCAATGAAAAGGGTTTGGATTTCTATTCCCGCCTGGTCGACGGCATGCTGGAGCGCGGCCTGCAGCCCTGGGCCACGCTCTACCACTGGGATCTGCCTCAGGCCTTGCAAGAGCAGGGCGGCTGGGCCAACCGGGCCACGGTGGATGCCTTCCTCGAGTACACGGAGCTGGTCGCGCGCCGCCTGGGTGACCGGGTCAAGCACTGGATCACCCACAACGAGCCCTATTGCACCGCCTTCCTCGGCAACTTCGAGGGCAACCATGCGCCGGGGCTGAAGGACCACAAGACCGCCTTGCTGGTCTGCCACCACCTGCTGCTCTCGCACGGCCGCGCTGTGCCCCTGATCAAGCGCCTGGTGCCCGATGCGAACGTGGGCATCACCCTGAGCCTGCACCCGATCTCGCCGGCCAGCGACAGTGCCGAGGATGCCGCCGCCGCGATCCGCCACGACGGCCTGCGCAACCGCTGGTTCCTGGACCCCCTGCACGGCCGCGGCTACCCCGAGGATGTGCTGGCCTTGCTGGGTTCTGATGCGCCGCAGCTGCTCAGCCATGACCTGCGCGAGATTGCCACGCCCACCGATTTCCTGGGCGTCAATTACTACTTCCCTGAGCGGATAGCAAACGCCCCGGGCGTGGCGCCCATCGCCACCCGCGTGGTCGAGACGCCTGATGTGGAGCGCACGGCGTTTGGCTGGGAGGTGGACCCGGAAGGCATGGTCACCCTGCTGACCCGCATCCAGCGCGACTACGCGCCGTCCTGCGTCTACCTGACCGAGAACGGTTCGACCTTCGAGGACGAGATGCTGCCCGATGGCCGTGTCGAGGATGTGCAGCGCCGCAGCTATCTGCAGCGCCATCTGGCCGCCGCCGAGCGCGCCATGGCGGCCGGCGTGCCCTTGAAAGGCTATTTCGCCTGGAGCTTGCTCGACAACTTTGAATGGGCCGAGGGCTATCTGCGCCGCTTCGGTTTGAGCTACGTCGACTTTGAAACCCAGCAACGTACCCTGAAGGCCAGCGGCCAGTGGTATGCCCAGTTCCTGCAGCCTGGAGAGGCGGACCGATGAAACACGCGAACCATGTCTGGGGCAAGCTGGCCCTCTTGCTCGCCGCAACTGGCGCTGCCTCAGCGGCCCAGGCGCAGACCAAGCCGGCTGCCACTCCCGCTGCAGCACCGCTGAAGGCTGAAGTCATCCACTGGTGGACCTCGGGCGGCGAGTCGGCCGCCGTCAAGGCCCTGGCCGACGCCTATAGCGCCGCCGGTGGCGCCTGGAAGGACACGGCCGTGGCCTTGGGCGAGCAGGCACGCTCGGTGGCGATCAACCGCATCATCGGCGGCAACCCGCCGACCGCCGCCCAGTTCAACACCTCCAAGCAATTCCTCGATGTGGTGGACCAGGGCTTGCTGAACAATATCGACGAGGCCGCCGCCGCCGGCAAATGGGAGCAGGTCCTGCCCGAGACGGTGCTCAAGGTCATCAAGGTCAAGGGCCATTTCTATGCCGCGCCGGTCAACATCCACATGCCGGCCTGGATCTGGACCTCCAAGGCCGCCTTCAAGAAGGCTGGCATCGCGGCTGAGCCCAAGACCATGGACGAGCTCTTTGCCGCGCTCGACAAGCTCAAGGCCGCGGGCCTGATCGGCCTGGCCCATGGCGGCCAGCCTTGGCAAGACAACACGGTGTTCGCCGCCGTGCTCAGCAACGTCGGCGGCCGCGAGCTCTACCTCAAGGTGATGCGCGACCGCGACCCCAAGGCCATCATGTCACCCGAGTTCAAGAACGTGCTGCTGAGCTTCAAACGCTTGCAGAGCTATGTGGACAAGGGCTCTCCGGGCCGGAACTGGAACGATGCCACCGCCTTGCTGATCAATGGCAAGGCCGGTGTGCAGTTCATGGGCGATTGGGCCAAGGGCGAGTTCGCCCTGGCCAAGCAGGAAGCCGGGCGCGACTACGGCTGCATCGCCGGCTTCGGCCCCAACTCGCCCTACATCATCCAGGGTGATGTCTTGGTCTTCCCCAAGACCAACCAGCCCGAGGCCATCAAGGCGCAGAAGCTGCTGGCCACCGTGGCCACCTCACCGGCCACGCAGATTGCCTTCAGCATCAAGAAGGGCTCCATCCCGGCGCGCAGCGATGTCGATGCCAGCCAGCTCGATGTCTGCGGCCAGCAGGGCGTGGCCATCATGAAGGACAAGTCGCGGCACCTGGGCAATGGCGAGGTCTACCTGACGCCGGATCAAAACGGCGCCATGCAGGACATCGTTACTGCTTACTGGAACCGCAACATCCCGGTCGAGAAAGTGCAGAAAGACCTGATCTCTGCGCTCAACAGCAACTGATGGCCAGCCACTGATGTCGAGCAAACCACGGCTTTCAATCTTCCGCAGGCTCACACCCTGGGCGGCCTTGCTGCCCATGGCGCTGACGGTGCTGCTGGGCTACCTCGGTGCCGTGCTGTGGAGCCTGCGCGTTTCGCTCAGCAGCTCTCGCACCTTCCCCAAGGACGACTTCGTCGGCCTGGCCCAGTACGAGCGCCTGTTCGGTAACGAGCGCTGGCTGCTCTCGCTCGAGAACCTGGCCGTTTACGGTCTGCTCTTCATCGGGGCTTGCATGGTGATCGGCTTCTTGCTGGCCGTGTTCATCGACCAGAAGGTGCGCGGCGAAGGGCTCTTGCGCACCATCTTTCTTTATCCCTACGCCATGTCCTTCGTGGCCACCGGTCTGGTCTGGCAATGGGTGCTGAACCCGAGCGACGGCATCCAGCAGGCCGTCCGGCAGATGGGCTTCGAGAACTTCACATTCGACTGGATCATCGACCAGGACAAGGTCATCTACACCGTGGTGATTGCCTCGGTCTGGCAAGCCTCGGGCCTGGTGATGGCGCTGCTGCTGGCCGGCCTGCGCGGCATCGATGAGGACATCTGGAAGGCCGCCCGCATCGACGGCATCAAGCCCTGGCGTGTCTACCTGTCCATCGTCCTGCCCATGCTCGGCGCTTCGTTCGCCACCGTTTTCGTGCTGCTTTTCACTGCGGCGGTCAAGGTGTTCGATGCCGTGGCGGCCATGACCCAGGGCGGGCCCGGCACGGCCAGCGATGTGCCGGCCAAATTCATCATGGACCACCTCTTCGGCCGCGCCAATGTGGCCCTGGCTTCGGCCGGCGCCATCGTGCTGCTGCTGACCGTGCTGGCCCTGGTGGCCCCGTTTTTCTACGCCCGGAGCCGCAAGGCGATGAGCAAGCCGATTAAGGGGAGGGGCGCATGAGCCACGCAGCCATTGCAATGAAAGCCCAAGCGGCCCGTCGCGCCCAGGCGCGGGGGCGCTTCAATCCGGCCCGCTGGGGTATCTATGCCTTCTTGTTGACCGCGGCCCTGTTCTTCCTGGCCCCGCTCTACATCATGCTGGTCACCTCCTTCAAGACCATGGAGGAGATCCGCCTGGGCCAGCTTTTCGCCCTGCCCATGGCGGCCACGCTGGAGCCCTGGCGTGCGGCCTGGAGCGAGGTCTGCACGGGGGTGTCCTGCGAGGGCATCAGCGCCGGTTTCTGGAACTCGGTCGCCATCGTCGTGCCCAGCACCATCCTGCCGGTCTTGATCGGCGCCTTGAACGGCTACGCGCTGAGTTTCTGGCGGCCACGCGGCGCCAATGTGCTGTTCGGCATCCTGATGCTGGGCGCCTTCATTCCCGTGCAGGTGATGATTTACCCGCTGGTCAAGGTGATGGCGGCCGTGGGCCTCTACAGCTCGCTGCCCGGCATCGTGGCCGTGCACCTGATCTTCAGCATGCCGGTGATGACCTTGCTGTTCCGTAACTACTACAGCGCCATTCCGCAGGAGTTGTTCAAGGCGGCGCGCATCGACGGAGGCGGCTTCTGGCGCATCTTTGTCCAGCTGATGCTGCCCATGTCCACGCCCATCATCGTGGTCGCGGCCATCATGCAGGTGACCGGGGTCTGGAACGACTACATCCTCGGCCTGGTCTTCGCCGGCCGCGAGCATCTGCCGATGACGGTGCAGCTGAACAACGTCATCAACACCACCACGGGTGAGCGGCTTTACAACGTGAACATGGCAGCCACCATCCTCACCTCCATGGTGCCGCTGCTGGTCTATTTCGTCTCCGGACGCTGGTTTGTGCGCGGCATTGCGGCCGGCGCGGTCAAAGGTTGATTGAGAGAACAATGATGACAACGACGAGCCCACAGCCCAAGAGTGGTGTCAGCATCCGCGAGCTGTGCATTCGCTTCGACGGCAACGAGGTCATCAAGGGCCTGAATCTGGAAATTCATGAGGGCGAGTTCCTGGTCTTGCTCGGCCCCTCGGGTTGCGGCAAGTCCACCTTGCTGCACAGCATTGCCGGGCTGACGGAGTTCGAGAGCATCGCCGAAGGCACCGTGGAAATTGGCGGTCAGGACATGACCTTCGCCGACCCCAGCGAGCGCGGCATCGGCATGGTGTTCCAGTCCTATGCCCTCTACCCGACCATGACGGTGGAGAAGAATATGTCCTTCGGCCTGCGCGTCGGCGGCTGCCCCAAGGACGAGGTGCAGCGCCGCGTGCAGCGGGTGGCGGCGATGTTGCAGCTGGAGGCCTTGCTGCAGCGCAAGCCAGCGCAGCTGTCGGGCGGCCAGCGCCAGCGCGTGGCCATCGGCCGTGCCCTGGTGCGCGAGGCCGCGGTGTTGCTGTTCGACGAGCCCTTGTCCAATTTGGATGCCAAGCTGCGCGGCGAACTGCGCCGCGAGTTGAAGCTGCTGCACAAGACGCTCGGCTCGACCATGATCTACGTCACCCATGACCAGGTCGAGGCCATGACCCTGGCCAGCCGCATTGTGGTGATGCGCGCTGGGGTGATCCAGCAGATCGGCGCGCCGACCGAGGTCTATGAGCGCCCCGCCAATTTGTTTGTCGCCGGCTTTCTGGGCGCACCGGGCATGAATTTCGTGGCCGGCAAGCTGTTGCGCCATGCCAGCGGCGGTCTGTCCCTGGCCGGTGGCTTGAACGTCGACTTGACGAACTATCCCTTTCAGCAGCCCCCGCAGCATCAGCAGGAGGTGCTGCTGGGCATACGGCCCGAGCATGTGCGCCTTGATCCAGGTGGCGCATGGCTGGGCTCGGTGCATCTGATCGAGCCCATGGGCAACCACCAGGTGGTCTGGCTCAAGTCGGGCAGCCAACTGCTGGCGGCCATCGTCGAAGACCATGTGCAGCTGCAGCCCGATCAGGAGCTGGGCTTCGACCTGGACCTGGCACGCGCTTCCCTGTTCGATCAGCGCAGCGAACAGCGGCTCTGAGGCGTCGCGTTCTCCAGCCCCTTTTTTTTACACTTCTCATGCCAGGTCTGGCGGAGCTGTTCCCATGAGCGTACACACCTTGCGCCGCATCGTCATTGCGGGCGGCGGCACGGCGGGTTGGATGAGCGCTGCGGCGCTGTCCACGCTGCTGCCGGCGGACTGCCAGATTCATCTGGTCGAATCGGAGGAGATTGGCAGCATCGGCGTCGGCGAAGCCACCATCCCGAACATCAAGAATTTCAATGCCGCCCTGGGCATCGATGAGAACGAGTTCATCCGCGCCACGCAAGGCACCTTCAAGCTCGGCATCGAATTCGTCAACTGGGGGGCTTTGGGCGAGCGCTACATCCATGGCTTCGGCAGCTTCGGCCAGGACTTCGGTCGGGTCGGCTTCTACCAGCAATGGCTGCGCCTGCGCCGCGAAGGCCTGGTGAGCGAGTTGGGCGACTACTCGATCAACACCGCAGCACCCCGCCAGGCCAAGTTCATGCGCGCCCGGCCCGAGATGGCCGGCTCGCCCTTGGCAGACATTGCCAGCGCCTATCAGTTTGACGCCGCGCTCTATGCCCGCTTCCTGCGTCGCCTGGCCGAGCAGCGCGGCGTGATCCGAACCGAGGGGAGGGTGGTCGAGGTGCAGCGGGACGGCTCGCAGGGCCATCTCAGCGCCTTGCTGCTGGACAGCGGCGAACGGATCGAAGGCGACTTCTTCCTCGACTGCACCGGCATGCGGGCCCTGCTGATGGCCCAGACCTTGAAGGTCGGCTATGAGGACTGGTCGCATTGGCTGCCTTGTGACCGGGCGGTCGCCGTGCCCAGTGAATCGGCCGGGCCGCTGCTGCCCATGACCCGGGCCACGGCGCACGATGCCGGCTGGCAGTGGCGCATTCCGCTGCAGCATCGCGTTGGCAACGGCCATGTTTACGCCAGCACCTTCACCACCGACGCGCAAGCGCAGGACCTGCTGCTGCAGCATCTCGACGGCAAACCCCTGGCCGAGCCTAGGCTGATCCATTTCCAGCCGGGCCGGCGTGAGCAGGCCTGGCACCTGAACTGCGTGGCGATTGGCCTGTCCGGCGGCTTTCTGGAACCCCTGGAGTCGACCAGCATCCACCTGATCCAGACGGCGCTGGCGCGACTGATCAGCCTGTTTCCGCACCGTGGTTTCGATGCGGCCGACCGGGCCGAGTACAACCGCCAGACCCAGTTCGAATACGAGCGCATCCGCGACTTCATCATCCTGCACTACAAGGCCACGGCGCGGGACGATTCTCCGTTTTGGGACCACTGCCGCCAGATGGCGGTGCCGGCCACGCTGCAGCACAAGATGGACCTCTACCGCAGCAACGGCCGCATCGTCCGCGAGGGCGATGAGCTGTTTGCCGAACTCAGCTGGTTGCAGGTCATGAACGGCCAAGGCCTACGGCCGCAGGGCTACCACCCGCTGGCCGAGCAAACGCCCAAGGCCGAAGCCCTGGAGCTGATGGCGCATGTGAAGCAGGTGATCGCCCGCTGCGTGCAGGCCATGCCCACCCAGGCCGCCTATATCGCCGAACATTGTCAGGCCGCCAGGCCAGGGAGCAGCGTATGAGATGGATGTTGGCAGTTCTTGCCATGGTGGGCCTGCTGGCCTGCAATATGAGTGCAGCGGCCGGGCCCGGCCCCAGCTTCCACATCGCCAGCTACAACCTGCGCCTGAATCTGGCCTCTGATGGCCCTAACGCCTGGCCCAAGCGTGCCGAAGCCGTCAAGGCCTTGATCCGCTACCATGAGTTCGATGTCTTCGGCACCCAGGAAGGCCTGCCCGAACAGATCGACGAGCTGGCCCGCATGGACGAGTTTGCCCATGTCGGCGTGGGCCGCGACGACGGCAAGCGGGCCGGCGAGCACTCGGCCATCTTCTTTCGCAAAGCCCGCTTCGAGGTGCTGAGTCAGGGCGACTTCTGGCTCAGCCAGACACCTGAGGTGCCGTCCAAGGGCTGGGACGCACGCTGCTGCAATCGCCTGGCCAGCTGGGTGCAGCTGTGCGACCGTGAAAGTCAGCGCCGCTTTTTTGTCTTCTCGGTGCACTTCGACCACGAGGGCGAGCTGGCGCGCAAAGAGTCGGCCCAGCTGCTGCTGCGCAAGGTCAAGGAGATCGCGGGCACGGCGCCGGTGTTCTGCCTCGGCGACTTCAACTCCACGCCCGAGACCGAGCAGATCCAGCGCATGCAGGCCGCGCTGCGCGACGCCTACCTCGTCAGCCAGAGCCCGCCCTACGGCCCGGTGGGCACCTTCAATGCTTTCAAGATCGATGCCGAGATGAAGGCGCGCATCGACTACGTCTTCGTCAGCGCCGGCATCTCGGTGCTCAAGTACGGCGTGCTCAGCGATTCGCTGTCCGGCCGCTTCCCTTCCGATCACCACCCGCTGCTGCTGCGCGTGCGGCTGGATTGAACCTCCACCTTTTCTGTCGGATTGCTTTTCATGACCTTCAACATTCTTCGCCATCGACTCGCCCCTTGCGCGCTTTTGTGGGCGGCATGGGCCAGCATCGGAGCGGTCCATGCGGCCGACACCGCATCGTCCTGGCAAACGCGTGCCGACCGCACCCGTCTGCTGGCTCGTGAGCCCGACAGCCACTTCAAAGCGGGGCAAAAGGCCTTGCCCCTGCACATCGAAGTCGATGCCGGCCAGCGCTTCCAGACCATGGAGGGCTTTGGCGCCGCCATCAGCGATGCCTCGGCCTGGCTGATCCAGCAGCGCATGAGCGAGCCACAGCGCCGCGCTTTGTTGGCCGAGCTGTTTGGCCGGGGCCAGGGCGGTATCGGCTTCGACCTCAGCCGGCTGACCATAGGCGGCTCGGACTTTTCACGCAGCCACTACAGTTATCTCGACCTGCCTCCCGGCCAGACCGATATGAGCTTGGCGGGCTTCTCCATCGAGCCCAATCGCGCCGATGTGCTGCCGGTGGTCAAGGCAGCGCTGGCCGTCAACCCGCAGTTGCAGTTGATGGCCTCGCCCTGGAGCGCCCCGGGCTGGATGAAACAGACCGACAGCCTGATCAAGGGCCGCCTGAAACCCGAAATGTACGGCGTGTTCTCCGAATACCTGGTCCGTTATGTCGACGCTTTCGCGGCCGAAGGCGTGCCCATCTTCGCGCTGACGGTCCAGAACGAGCCACACCACGAGCCGGACGACTACCCCGGCATGCGCGTGGACCCGGCCGAGCGTGCAGCCTTGGTCGGCCAGCATCTGGGCCCCTTGCTGGCTCAGCGTGGCATGAAGACCCAGCTGATCGAATGGGACCACAACTGGGATGAAGTCAAATCGCCGCTGGCCGTGCTGGCCGATCCTGTGGCGCGGCGCTATGTGTCGGGCGTGGGCTGGCATTGCTATGCCGGCGATGTGCAGGCCCAGACCGTGGTCCATGAGGCCCACCCCGACAAAGACACCTGGTTCACCGAATGCTCGGGCGGGGAGTGGGCGCCCGAGTGGCACAAGACCCTGCCCTGGATGATGAAGAATCTGGTCATCGGCAGCACCCGCGGCTGGGCCAAGGGCGTGCTGATGTGGAACCTGGCCCTCGATGAAAACTACGGGCCCCATCTGGGCGGTTGCAAGGACTGCCGTGGCGTGGTCACCATCAATTCCAAGACCGGCGCCGTCACCCGAAATATCGAGTATTACGCCTTGGGCCATGCCAGCAAGTTCGTGCGTCGCGGCGCCCAGCGCATTGCTTCGCCGGCCCAGGTTGGCGGTATGGACACGGTGGCGTTTCGCAATGCCGATGATGGCTCGATCGCCCTGATCGTCAGCAATGGCGAGGCACACAACCGCCGCTTCACGGTCGGCAGCGGCGCCCGCCGATTTGCCTACACCTTGCCCAAGCACAGCGTGGTCACCTTCACCTGGGCGGGCCAGCCATGAGGGGGTGCTGGCGCGGACTGCTCTTGGCCTTCCTGGCCAGCTTGCCCCTCGCAGCACACGCCGAAGTCCGCCTGCATGGCGTGTTCGGCGAACATATGGTCTTGCAACGCGAGGCGCCCATCCCCGTCTGGGGTTGGGCCGAGCCGGGCGAAACCGTGCAGCTGCAGTTTCATGGTCAAAGCCAGACCGTGCAGGCCGACGCTGAGGGACGGTGGCGCGTGCGCCTCAAGGCCGAGGCGGCCGGCGGGCCGCACACCCTGAGGGTCAGCGGCAGCCGCAGCGCCAAGGCCTTGGTGCTGGGCGATGTGCTGGTGGGCGAGGTCTGGCTGTGCTCGGGCCAGTCGAATATGGAATGGGCCTTGCGTGATTCGCTGGACGGCCCGGCCGAGGCCGCCGCCGCGCGCGACGATGGCATACGCCACATCAAAGTCGCTCACCGCGCCGCCCTGCAGCCGCAGGACGACATCGCCCCCGCGGCCTGGCAGCCCGCCACTGCCGCCCATGCGGCCGAGTTCAGCGCCGTGGCTTACCACTTTGCCAAGCGCCTGCGCCGTGAACTGGGCGTGCCGGTAGGGCTGCTTAATGTATCTTGGGGCGGCACTCAGATCGAAGCCTGGATGAGCCCTGCGGCCTTGAAGACCTTGGCCGATATCGCGCCGCTATTGGAAGCGCCTCTGCCCACTTCAGAGCGTGACTTCGTGGCCCAGCAGGAGGCCCGCATGCTGAGCCGGGTGAAGGCCTGGCAGGGCACAGGCCCGGCCGGTGCCGTGGAGGCCGAAAGCTGGGCCAATCCTGACTTGGACGACAGTGCCTGGTCGAGTCTGCAAGCCCCCGGCATCTGGGAAACCCAGGGTCTGGAGAACCTGGACGGTAAGCTTTGGTATCGCAAGACCTTGCACCTGACCCCGGCCCAGGCTGCGGCGCCCGAGGCTGTGCTGCATCTGGCCCAGGTGGACGACTGCGACGAGACCTTTGTCAACGGCCAGCCTGTGGGCGGCCAGTGTGGCTGGGATCGGCCGCGCCGCTACCGTTTACCTTCAGGCCTCCTGCGCGCAGGCGCCAATGTGATCGCCGTGCGCGTTACGGACGAGGGCATGGGCGGCGGCATCCACGGCACGCCCGAGCAGCTGCACCTGCATTTGGGAATGCAAGAGGGTGCGCAAGAGGGTGCGCAAGAGGGTGCGCAAGACCTGACCCTGGCCGGCTCCTGGCAGGCACGTGTCGAATCTCTGCTCGAAAAAACCGAGCCCGGCCCGAACGAGCTGCCATCGCTTTTGTTCAATGGCATGCTGCACCCGGTGCAGGGCTTTGGCCTGCGCGGCATGCTCTGGTACCAGGGTGAAAGCAATGTGGCCCGCGCGGCGCAGTACGAGCGCTTGCTTCCCGCCTTCATCAGCGATCTGCGTGCCCGCTGGGGCCAGGGCGAATTCCCCTTCCATCTGGTCCAGATCGCGGCGGAGAGCCCGGCGGCGCTCAACACCCTGGGCGGCAGCGCCTGGGCCGAGTTGCGTGAGGCCCAGAGCCAGGCCCTGCGTCTGCCCCACACCGGCCTGGTGGTGACCAGCGATGTCGCCGATGACGGCAATCTGCACCCGCGCAACAAGCAGGTGGTCGGTGAACGCCTGGCAGGCCTGGCCTTGCAGCAGGGCGGCAAAAAGAAAACAGCCTGGCAAGCGCAAGGCCCGGTCTACCTCAGCATGAAGCGGCGCGGCCGCGAGTTGGCGTTGCGCTTTGATCATGCGGGGACGGGCTTGCTGAGCACGGGCGCCACGCTGCAGGGCTTCACCATTGCCGATGCCTCGGGCCGGTTTCAGCCCGCCCAGGCCAGAATCGTCGGAAAAACGGTGCGCGTGCACAGCGAGGTCCTTGAACACCCGGTGGCCGTTCGTTTTGGCTGGGTGGACAACCCGCAGCACAACAACTTGTTCAACCGTGCGGGTCTGCCGGCGATGCCCTTCCGCACCGACCGCTGGCCGCGTCTGACGGAGCAGGCTCGCTATGCCTTTTGATTCGATATTCTCGGCACCCCGCGCCATGTTTTGCGCCCTGGCGTTCAGCTCCTGGTTCTTTGCTTTGCCGCTTGGGCTCGGCGTGCTGGCGCCAGCCGAGGCGGCCCAGGCCGTCGCGACCCCAGCCAAGGCGGCGATGCAGCCGGTGCCGATTCCACTGAGCGCTCTGGTGCCCCAACCCCAAGCGCTGACGCTTCAGGTGGAGCAAGCGCCTTTCGTCCTGAATGCCCAGGTCTTGGTGCAAAGCTCCGAAGTCTTCAGTGCTCCTGCCCGCAGCTTGGCTCAAGGCCTGGGTTTGCCGCGGTTGCCAGCCGAGGCCGCGCTGGCAACGGGCGCAAGACGCATCCGCTTCGAACAGCAGAGCCTGGACAGCAAAGTCAGCGGTGCTTACCGCCTGAAAATTGGCGGCGATGAAATCCTCATCCAGGCCGCTGAAGCCAGCGGCGCGTTCTACGCCACGCAGACCCTGCTGCAGCTCTTGCCTCAAGAGGCCAAGCGGACGCTCAGCGAAGGCCGTTTCGAGCTGCCGGCCGCAGACATCAGCGACGCCCCGCGCTTTGAGTGGCGCGGCATCATGCTGGACGTGGCGCGTCACTTCCATGATGTGAAGCGCGTCAAAGGCGTCATTGATCAAATGGCCCTCTACAAGCTCAACCGCCTGCATCTGCACCTCAGTGACGACCAGGGCTGGCGTTTGGCCATCAAGGCCTTGCCCAAGCTGAGCACAGTGGGCGGGCGCGGCGATCATTCGCGCCCCGATGCGCCGGCGCAGTTCTACAGCGCTGACGACATCCGCAGCATCGTCAGCTACGCCGCCGAGCGCTATATCGAGGTGGTTCCCGAGATCGACATGCCCGGCCACAGCGGCGCGGCGGCGCGTGCCTACCCGGAGTATTTCGACGGCCTCGTGACCTTCAATCCCGCCAAGCCGGAGACCTACCGTTTCATCGACACCGTGCTGGGCGAGCTGGCCGCGCTCTTCCCGGGGCGCTACATCCACTTTGGCGGCGATGAAGTCTGGGTGGAGAAGACCCGTTGGGCGCAGATGCCCGAGGTCCTGGCCATGGCGCAAGACCTGACCCCTGCGGGCCAAGCGCCGCAGATGAAGTTTGTCGAGGCTGAGTTCGCGCGCCGCATGGTGCAGCTGATCCAGAAGCACCAGCGGGTGCCGATCGCTTGGGATGAGGTGATCGCCGCCGGCTTGCGCGAGGGCATGGTCGTGCAGTGGTGGCGCATGGACCACCCGGAAGCGGTGCTGACCGCACTGAATCAAGGCCAGTCGGTGATTCTGTCGCCTTCGGACCGCATGTATCTGGACTACGCCGCCGGCCTGGGTGAACCGGGCGCACCCTGGGAAGGCAATACCGGCGGGCCGGTGTCGGTCGAGAAGATCGTGGCCTGGGAGCCCATGCCTGAAGGCCTGGGCGAGGCCCAGCGGCAGCGGGTCCTGGGCATCGAGGCTCCGCTGTGGACCGAGAACGTGCGCAGCGAAGCGTATCTGCAGTTCATGCTTTACCCGCGTCTGGCGGCCGTGGCCGAGGTGGCCTGGCGCCAGCAGGCCAGGTCGGAGCCCAAAGCCTTTGTGAAACGTCTGGCGCCGCATATTGCGCGCTGGAAGACCCAGGGCCTCAATGTGCGGGGCGGCCTGGCAGACGCCCACCAGTACCGCCTGCACTGAGCGGCTGTGAGCCGCCGTGCATCAGCCGCGGGGCATCAATCGGTGGTGGATGCGCCGGCTCAAGTGCCAGACGCCGGCCAGCACCAGCGGGATCAGCAGGCCGGTCGTGATGTCGAGGTTGAGCGGCAGGCCGGCCGACTTGAGTGCCTTGGCGGCGTAGCCGAGCAGGCTGATCACGTAATAGGAAATCGCGGCGATGGACAGGCCCTCGACCGTGGTTTGCAGCTTGAGTTGCAGGTCCTGGCCGCGCGTCAGCTGCAGCAGCAGATGCTGCTGCTGGCCTTCCGCCGTGATGTTGACTCGGGTGCGCAGCAAGGCGCTGCAGCGCTCGATGCGCTGCGCCAAGGCATTGAGGCGCTGGGCACTTGAGTCCACGGTGGCCACGGCCGGTGAGAAGCGGCGCTGCAGAAAGCCCCCGAGCGTCTGGGTGCCGGGTAGATTGCGTTCACCGAGTTCGCGCAGGCGCTGGCTGACCAGGCCGTCATAGGCCTTGGTGGCGGCAAAGCGGTAACCATGTGCGGCGGTTGCATGCTCGACCCGCGCGGCCAGTGCGATCAGGGCATCGAGTTGCTCGGCCTCCGCGCCGCGCTCGCCGTTCTGCAGGTCGGCCGTCAGGGCGGCCAGTGCCTGCTCGCAATCGGACAGCAGCGGTGCCAAGGCCTTGGCCACGGGCAGGCCCAGCAAGGCCATCATGCGGTAGGTCTCCAATTCCAGCAGGCGCTGGGCCAGGCGGCCGGCGCGCATCTCGCTGCCGGCGCGGTCACTGAGCACCAGCAGGCGCGAAAAACCGCAAGGCCGCAGGTGAAAGTCGGTGACGGCCAGGGAATGGCCGCTGCCCAAGAGCGAGGCCACCAGGGGCTGCAGCCCGAACCAGGTCTGAGCGGCTTTCAGCGCCTCGGCGGGGCCGCCGGCCGAGTCCATTTCGCACGCCACCAGGGCCAGTTGCAGGGCGACGATGGTGCGGCCGGGGATGCCTTGCAGCCACTGTGAGGGCAAGGCCAGCTCGCGCAGCAGATCGGGCTCGGCCGCACCCAGGCCGGCATCGGCCGGCAGGGCTTGCAGCAGGGAATAGCGCGTGAACTCGTTGTGGCGCTCCCATTTGAGGGTCGGGCCGCCCGGCTGGGGCCGCAGGCGCAGGCGCAGGAAGTTGGCGTTCAGCGCGCTCGGGCTCAAGCCTTGCTGACCCGGAAGCTGGCACAGATGGGCCCATTCCTGCTCCCGGCTGACGCCCTGGTTCAGCACCGCCACATAGACCACCAAGGCCGGCAGGCGGATGCGTGCCGGGGGGCGAGCGTGCAACTCTTCATGCAGGGCCTGGCGTTCGCTCGCGTCGGCCGGCAGCCAGGCCGGCGCTACGCTCATTGCTCCCTCCCGGAGAGATGGGCAAAGCGATGCACGGTGCAGCTGCGGTAGACCTCGCCGGGGCGCAGCACGGTGCTGGGCCAGTCGGGGTGCGCGGGCGAGTCGGGGCTGTGCTGGGTCTCCAGGCACAGGCCGTCGCCGCGCTGGTAGTGCTGGCCGCCGCTGCCCAGCAGGCTGCCGTCGAGGAAGTTGCCCGAGTAGAACTGCAGCGCTGGTTCGCTGCTCCGTATCTCCATCACCCGGCCCGAGACCGGCTCGCTCAGCCGCGCCACAGGGCGCAGGCCCTCCGCATCCAGCGGCCCATCGAGCAGCCAGTTGTGGTCATAGCCATGGCTGCGCAGCAGCTGGGGGTGGGGCTCGCCCATGCGCTCGGCAACCGTGCGGGCCTGCCGGAAATCGAAGGGCGTGCCCTGCACCGGCGCAATCGCCAGCGGAATCCGTCGCGCGTCGGCCTCGGTGTAGTGGCTGGCATGGATCTGCAGCTGGTGCTGCAAGGCCGTGCCGCTGCCGGCCAGGTTGAAGTAGTCGTGGTGGCTGAGGTTGAGCACAGTGGCCCGTTCGCAGCGGGCTTCGTAGTCGATGCGCCAGCTCATGTCATCGCCCAGTCTGTAGCGCACCTGGACCTGCAAGCGGCCGGGGAAGCCTTGGTCGCCGTCCGCGCTGTCCAGGCGCAGCAGCAGATCCTGGCCCTCGATCTCGGCCTCCCAAAGCTGGCGGCCGAAGCCTTGTGCGCCACCGTGCAGGCAGTGGGGGCCGTCGTTGGCATCGAGCGCGTAGCTCCGGCCGTCCAGTTCCAGTCGAGCGCCGGCGATGCGGTTGGCATAGCGCCCGACGATGATGCCGAAATGCGGGTTGCGCTCCACATAATCGTGCAGCGCACTGAAACCGAGCACCACATTGGCGCTGCGGCCTTGTGAATCGGGAATCTCCAGCGCGGTGACGATGCCGCCGTAGTTGATGGCGCTCAGGCGCAGGCCGGCGCCATTGTCCAGCGTGTACTGATGGACGGTTCGGCCGTCGGGCAGGTGGCCGTAGTCGTGGCAGCTGATGGCGGGTCGGGGCATGACAGGGTTCCGGGCAAGTTGCGGCGCGAGCCCAGACAGGCCTGCGGCGGCGCAGGAGCCAACGGAGTTCGGCGCGCGCCGCTGCCGCAATTTAGCAGCTTGCATGCCAGGCACTGGCTGTGGGAGATGGCGGGTCCGTGTGGCGATCAGGGTGTGCGGTATCAGGTGATCGGCAGGGCCTCGGCTTCTTCCCTCATCGCCCGATGTCACTCGCTTTGCCCGTCGAGGTGCGAACCACCAAGCGGGGCGGCTTGGTGACACGTATGGGCGTGGCATCTCCGGGTTGTGCGCTGATTTCCGATAGCAGCATTTGAACCGCGAGCGCGGCAGCTTCTTCGGTGGGTACGGCGACGGTGGTCAGTGCTGGTCGCATTTGATGGGCCAGTTGAATGTCGGTCACTCCGACGACGGAAAGGTCTCTGGGAACCTCCAGCCCCAAGTCTGCTGCCGCCTGCAGAACGCCTAAAGCAGGCAAGTCATTCGTCGCGAAGACGGCCGTGATGTCCGCGTGGGTGGCCAGCAAGCTGTGGGCCGCATTTCTGCCATCGTCAATCGTGTCGTGCCCATAGCGGACGTGGTCTGGGGGCAAGTCCATGCCGGCTCGTTGGGCCGTATCCAGAAAGCCCTGGAGCCGCCACCGGTGGTTGCCACTGGGCTCGCTCCCGACCACGGCGCCCAAGCAACGATGTCCCAGCCGCAAGAGATGTTCGGCGGCCAAGACGCCGGCCTGATAGAGATCCACGGCAACGCAGGGCAGCGGAGGTGGCTCCTGCGGCCGCTCCCACATGCACAGCACCACCGGTACACCGCGTTGGCGCAGATCCTGGAGTGCGTCGAGTTGCACGAAGTCGGCGTTCATCACGATCACGCCCTGGGCCAGCGCGCCGCCGACAGCGTCGAGATAGGCGCGCTCCTGGGCTGGGTCGTCGTTGGTGTTGCACACGAGCAGGAAATAGCCCAGCTTGCGGGCCGCGCGCTCCACCTGAAGTGCGAACTCCGGATAGAAGGGGTTGGCAATGCTGCTGACCACCAGGGCGATGGTGGATGGCTTGCCCTCGACGAGGGCGCGGGCCATCAGATTGGGGCGGTAACCCAGACTTTCGACGGCGGCCAGCACGCGGCGGCGGGTTTCCTCGCCCACCTTGCCGCGGCCGCGCAGCACATTGGAAACGGTCGCAGCAGTGACTCCGGCGACTTGTGCAACCTGAACGAGGGTGGTCATCCCTCCATCGTACCTGTAGCCGTCATGTGAATTGCCTCCGCGCCTGCTCCTGCTTCGCACAGATAGACCAAAGCCGGCAGACCTTCGGGTGAGCGGTAGCCGGCTTCCAGCGCGGCCTTGGCTGCGGGGACCAGCGCCTGAGGCAAGAGCGCGATCACACAACCTCCGAATCCGCCGCCAGTCATGCGCGCGCCGCCAGCATTGCCGACTACGTTTTGCAGCAGGCTGGCCAATTGATCGATGGCCGGTGTGGTGATTTCGAAGTCATCGCGCATGGATGCGTGCGATGCCGCCATCAACTCGCCCAAGCCTTGCATATCGCCGCTACGCAAGGCTTGCGTGGCGCTCAGCACGCGGCTGTTCTCGGTGATGATGTGGCGAGCCCGGCGCATCACTGGGTCTGACATGGGCGTGGCCGCCAGCATCTCCAGCGTGGCGTCCCGAAGCGCCGGCACACCCATGGCGCGGGCCGCTGTTTCACATTGCTCTCTTCGCTCGTTGTAGGCGCTGTCGACCAGGCCGCGGCGCACCCGTGAGTGAGCGATCAAGAGGGTGGTGCCCTTGGGTAAAGATACGGGCTCGGTGTCGAGGGACCGGCAGTCGATTAACAAGGCGTGGCCGGGCTTGCCCTCGGCGCTGGTCAGCTGATCCATGATGCCGCACTGGCAGCCGACGAAGCGGTTTTCGGCCTGCTGTGCGAGGCGGGCCAGCTGCTTGCCGTTGAGGGTGTCATCGCCGGACAGAGCTTGGGCCGCACGCAGCAGCGCCATGGCCAGCGATGCGGAGGAGCTCAGCCCGGCGCCCATGGGTACGTCGCCGGCGATGACCAAGTTCATGCCTTGGGGCAGAGGCGCCAGCGGCACGAGCTGCGCCAGCGTGCCGCGCACATGGTCACGCCAGCCGCTCTCAGGATGATGAACTGCTTGCTCAGAGAGTTCGAAGTGGTCCTCGGCCTTGCCCTCGTCCAGCGCGATGGCCAGCACCTGGCCATCACTGCGTGGGCCGGCGGCAACCCAGGTGT
Organism: Kinneretia sp. DJ1R-11; assembly: GCF_025717595.1. Taxonomy (NCBI): domain Bacteria; kingdom Pseudomonadati; phylum Pseudomonadota; class Betaproteobacteria; order Burkholderiales; family Sphaerotilaceae; genus Roseateles; species Kinneretia sp. DJ1R-11. The sequence continues at coordinate 76,742 of NZ_JAJIRR010000007.1, read as the reverse complement.
CGCGGTCGATGGCTGCCGGCAGCACAAAACCATCGTTGTAGTCCGTGTGTTCACCGATCAGATTGACACGGCCGGGCGCGCGGGCGAGCACGGTGGGCTTGGCGCCGTGGCGCTCGATGTAGGCCTGGACGGCAGCCTGGGCAGTCGGGGGGAGTTGCTTGGTCATGGCCGGGCCTCAGCGCTGGCGGTAATGGGTGGGTGCTTGTTCGCGCAGGCGGGTCGCCGCTTGCTCGGGGCTCAGGTCGCGCTGGGATTCCGCCAGGAGTTCGAAGCCCACCATGAACTTGCGTACTGTCGCGCTGCGCAGCAGGGGAGGGTAGAAATGGGCATGCAGCTGCCAGTGCGGCGCCGGCGTGGCCTCCGGCCCGGTGGGCGCGCCATGCCATCCCATGGAGTAGGGGAAACTGCACTGGAAGAGGTTGTCATAGCGAATGGTCAGTTGGCGCACGATGTCGGCCAAGCTGGCCTGTTGCTGCTCGCTCAGTTGATGCAGGTTTTGCACCGCGAAGCGCGGCAGCAGCAGGGTCTCGAATGGCCACTCGGCCCAGTAGGGCACGATGACCAACCAGTCCTCGTTCTGGACCACCACGCGCTCTCCGTCGGCAGCTTCAGCGCGGACGAGCGACAGCAACATGGGTTCGCCGTGGCTGAGTAGCCAATCGCGCTGTTGCTGGTCCTCTCGTTGCGGCAGGTCGGGCACGAAGTCGCTGGCCCAGACCTGGCCATGGGGGTGCGGGTTGGAGCAACCCATCATGGCGCCCTTGTTCTCGAACACCTGCACCCATGTCCAACGGTGAGCCAGCTCTTCGCTCTGAGCGCACCAGGTGGCGACGACCCCGCGCAGCGCCGCATCATCGAGCTCGGGCAGGCTGCGGCTGTGGTCCGGCGAAAAGCAGATCACGCGGCTGGTGCCGCGGGCCGGCTGGGCCTGGAACAGCGCGCCGCCTAGACCTGTGCTGCTTTCTTGGGGCTCAGGGACATCGGCCAACAGCGCGGCGAAGTCGTTCTCGAACACAAAGGTGCCGGTGTAGTTCGGGTTTTTTTCTCCGTTGATGCGGGTGTTGCCGGCGCAGAGATAGCAGCTGGGGTCGTGGGCCGGGCGCAGCGCTTCGTCTGGGCTTTCGGTCTGACCCTGCCAAGGGCGCAGGCTGCGTTGCGGTGAGACGAGAACCCAGCGGCCGGCCAAAGGGTTGAAGCGGCGGTGGGAGTGGAGGTTGCGATCGAAAGTCATGGTGTCGTCAGGATTCACGTCGTTTGGTTTTCAGACGGGTCGGTAGCCTTGGGGGTAGCGCGACTGCCAGCGCCAGGTGTCATCGCACATCTGTTGCAGGCTCAATTGAGCCTGCCAGCCCAGCTTGTCGCGTGCGCGTCTGGCGTCTGCCCACATCTGTGCGACGTCGCCGGGGCGGCGCTCCACCACGCGTGTGGGCAGCTCACGCCCGCAGGCCCGCTCGAACGCTGCCTTCAGCTCCAGCACGCTGTGGCCGCGCCCCGTGCCCAGGTTCAGCACATGCAAGCCCGCTTCTCGCCGCAAGAGCTCCAGGGCCGCCACATGGCCATCGGCCAAATCGAGCACATGCAGATAGTCGCGCACGCCCGTGCCGTCGACGGTGGGGTAATCGCTGCCGAAGACGCGCAGCTCAGGCTGGCGGCCCACAGCGACCTGTGCAATGAAGGGCATCAAGTTGTTGGGTGTGCCTTGCGGATCTTCGCCGAGTTCCCCGCTGGGATGGGCGCCCACCGGATTGAAGTAACGCAGCGCCGCGACGGACCAGCTGGGGTCCGATGCGGCCAGGTCGGCCAAGATCTGCTCGACCTGCCATTTGCTGCGGCCGTAGGGGCTGGTGGGGACTCCGGTCATGTCCTCGGTCAGCGGCATGACGCGCGCGTCTCCGTAGACCGTGGCAGAGGAGCTGAACACGATGTGACGCACGCCGTGCTGCCGCATGGCTTGCAGCAGTTGCACGCTGCCGGCCACATTGACTTCGGCGTAGTCCAGCGGTTTGAGCACCGACTCACCTACGGCCTTGAGGCCGGCAAAGTGGATCACCGCATCGATGCGCTGCTCGGCAAACACGCGGTCCAGCGCGGCACGGTCTCGTACATCGGCACGGTATAGCTGCGGTGCGTAACCCGTCAGCCGTTCGATGCGCTGGAGCACCTCGGGGTGGCTGTTGCTGAAGTTGTCCAGAATCAGCGGCGTCCAGCCGGCTTCGATCAGGCGTACCACCGTGATGCTGCCGATGTAGCCGGCGCCGCCGGTGACCAGAACGCGCCGCGCGGCGCTGGGGAAGAGTTGGCTAGACATTGCGGGCTCAGTCCTTGGGGTTGAGAAGCCAGGCGGCCACGCCACCGGCCGGCAGCAGTCGCTCGCCCAGCAGCAGCTTGTGGCCTTCTGGCACCGGTACCGCGGCCGGGGCAGGGCCGTGGTTGATGGCGAACTGCCAGCGGCCGCGCCGCCGCAGGCGCAGCCCTTCAGGGAGGGCCTGTGGTGCCACGGTCAGGCCGGCCTGCCGAGCAGCCTCGGCCAGCCAGTCGATCAGCAGGGCCTCGTTGACCAGGCCGGCGTGGCTGTGCCAACGGCCGTGGCTCAGCCAGGCCGGCCAGCCGTCTTCATAGCGTGCATGAACGGCGACGCCGGCCTGCGGCTCGACCAAGTCGCGCCATTGCTCGCCCTGGCCGCCGTCGACGGCATAGTGGCGCCCGGGCCGCATGGACTCGACCGCCCGCACCTGCATGGGCAGCCACGGCCCCAGGGGGCCTGGCGGTAGCGGCTGGGTGATGCTGAGCTCGGCCGTCTTGCTGCCGCAACGTGGCCCCGCGACGACCACCGCGGCCAGGCTTGCCAACTGCTGCTGCAGCGCTTCGGGCACGTGCAGCAGGCTCGGCAGCAGCACCAGGGCGTAGTCACTGAGATCTTGTTGCGGCCCGACGATGTCGACGTCCAATCCGAGGCGGCGCGCGGCGCTGTAGTAGCGCAGCAGCACCCCGAAGCCGGCCATATCGGCCCCTTGCGGCTGGATCTGTGCCATCCACAGCGAAGGGTAATCCAGCACCAGCGCCACGCGGGCTGCTTGGGTGTGCAGCGCCTCTTCGCCTTCTTCTCTGAGCAGAAGATCGATCTCTGACTTGACTTGAGCGGCTTCCGCGGCGCCGACGTCCGGCATGCCATCGGGCCGGTTCAGTCCGGAGTGCATCTGCTCCTGGCCGAAGGGCAGCTGGCGCCAGCGGAAATAGGACACCAGCTCGGCACCATGGGCGAAAGCCTCCCAGGTCCAGGCGCGCACCATGCCCGGAAGCGGCAGGGCGTTCCAGTCGGCCCAGTTGACCGGGCCGGCCTGCTGCTCCATCACCCAAAGCCGGCCGTGGCCGACGCCGCGGTAGAGGTCGTGCTGGAAGGCGCTGATGTCGGGATGCCCGCTTCGAGCCCACTGCAGCCGCGCTGACTCGGGCAGGAAGCGGGCGGCCGTGTCTAAAAAGCCCAAGGGATAGTTATCCCACGCCGCGATGCTCAGGTCCTGAGCCACGGCGTGGTGATCGAAGTCACCGAACAAGCCCATGAAGTTGTGCAGCACCGGCCGGCCCGGCGCATGCTCGCGCAGGATCTCGACCTGCAGGCGGTTGAAGCGCAGCACTTCGTCCGAGGCGAAGCGGCGGAAGTCGAGCGCGTGCGCCGGCAGCGGGCTGGTGGGTTGACCCACCGGGAATCCGATCTGTTCGAAGCCGCTGTACTGCAAGCCCCAGAAGGCCGTCCCCCAGGCCGCGTTCAGTGTGTTGATGTCGCCTTGGTAGCGTGCAGTCAGCCACTTCCTGAAGCTGCTCAGCGCCGCAGGACTGTAGGAGAGGGTGGTGTCATGGCAGCCGTACTCGTTGTCGGTTTGCCAGGCGATGACGTCGGGGTGGCGACCATAACGCTGCGCCATGGCGGTGACGATGCGGCGCGACGCCTCATGCATCGCCGGGCTGGAGAAGCAGTAATGGCGGCGCGCGCCGAAGGGCTTGACACGACCCTGAGCATCCATCGGCAGGATGTCGGGGTGGGCTTCGATCAGCCACTGGGGCGGCGCGGCGGTCGGCGTGCCCAGCACGACTTGCAGGCCTTCGGCGGCCAGCACATCAATGGCCTCGTCCAGCCAGGACCAGTCAAAGTGACCGGGCGCGGTCTCCATGCGGGACCAGGCGAATTCGGCGATGCGCACTGTGCTGAGCCCCAGCGCTCGAATGGCTTTGGCGTCGGCGGGCCAGCGCTCGCGCGGCCATTGCTCCGGGTAGTAGCAAACACCGAGTTGGAGTGCATGCCTGGATTTGGAAGGTTTCACGTGCTGGTCTGGGTTAATCGATTAATCTTATTGGATCAACTGGGCGCATTGCTGTCAATCGGGGCTGTTGCTTGCTGGGGTGGGTGAGGTTTTCGCTGCACCTACAATGCACAGGCGCGCCATCTCTGGGCGAATGTGACTCAATCCTCCCAGTAAGTTCACCGTTTTGGTGCCGATTCCGGGCTTACCCGTATTGCTGCTTTGGTGCATCTTCGGTCTACTTTGTTGAATTAAACGATTAACCCGCTTTGCGGCTACCGCTTGTGAGTGAGACAACTTCCCTGGTGCATGTGAATGTGCCGCCTGCGGCCCCCGTGCCTGAGACCGGCTTCCTGAATCTGGGGCATTACCCGCATCCGCAGCGCGAGCTCACGGTGAACAGCCGCTACCTGCAGCTGGACGGCAAACCTTGGATGCCGGTGATGGGCGAATTCCATTACAGCCGGACGCCCGCATCCGAATGGGCTGCGGAGTTGGCCAAGCTGCGCGCGGGCGGCGTGAATGTGGTGGCCAGCTACGTCATCTGGAATCACCATGAGCCGCGCCGCGGCGTGTGGCGCTGGGACGGTCAGCGTGATCTGGCGCGATTTGTTGCGCTGGCGGCCGAGGCGGGCCTCTTGGTCTATCTGCGACCCGGGCCCTGGGTGCATGCCGAGGTGCGTCTCGGCGGCTTCCCGGATTGGCTGCCGGACACAGGCCCCTTGCGTTGCAACGACGCGGTCTACCTGGGGCATGTGCAGCGTCTTTTCGATCAGATCGCTGCGCAGATCAAAGGTCAGCTGTGGTGCGACGGCGGGCCGGTAATCGGCCTGCAACTTGAAAACGAGTATGGCGCGACCGGCCCAGGTTGCGGCGCTGAACACATCAGCGAGTTGAAGCGCCTGGCGCTGCAGGCGGGCATGACGGTACCGGTCTATACGGTCACCGGCTGGCCCACGCTGGACATCCCGCCGCGCGAAGTGCTGCCGGTGTCGGGTGCCTATGCCGATGGCTTCTGGCAAGGTTCGCGCGATGCGCTGCCGCCCTCGGGCGTGTTCCTCTTCAACACGCGCCGTGTGATCGGCGAGATGGGCAATGTCGATGGAACGCCCGCGGCCGGTTTGATCGACACCACCCACTATCCCTTCTGCCTGGCCGAGGCCGGGGGCGGCATGCATCAGAGCTACCACCGCCGACCGGTGGTCACGACAGAGGATGTTTATGCGACGGCCCTGGTGCAAATAGGCTCGGGCGCGAATCTCTATGGCTACTACATGTACCACGGGGGCACCAATCCGGTCTGCGAGACCGGGCCACTGAACGAGACCCAGGCCACAGGCTATCCGAACGATGTGCCGCAGTGGGGCTATGACTTCCATGCGCCTCTGGGGCAGTACGGCCAGGTGCGCCCGTCCTGGGGTCGGCTGCGCTGTCTGCATCAATTCATGCAGGCCTTTGGCAGCGAGCTGGCACCGCTGGAAGCAGTGCTGCCGGCGCAGGGGCCCCTGGACCCTGCGGACCGAGAACTGCCGCGCGTCGCCGTGCGCGCAGCCGGCCGAAGTGCCGATGAACTGCAAGGTTTCGTCTTCTTCAACCACCATGTGCGCCACCACCCGCTGCCGGTCTTGACGGGCCAACGGGTCCAGCTGCAAGGCGAGGCTGGCGATGCCCTGCAGCTGCCGCTCCGCCACGGCCTGGATCTAAAACCTGGCATGGCTTTCATCTGGCCTGTGGGCCAGCGCTTTGGCGCGGCTCGGCTGCGCCAGGCGACCGTGCAGCCACTGACGCGCTGGACCGAAGCCGACGGCAGCCTGGTGTGGGTGGGCTTTCGGATCGATGGCGTGGCGCCCGAGCTGGTCTTCGATTCCGCGGGTCTGACCGCCGTCGAACTCGTCGGCGGGAAGGTCGAACGGCTGGCCGACGGCGCCTGGTTCGTGAAGCCCAAGGACGACGCCGAAGGCCCCGAGCTGATCACGCTGCGCGACGCGGATGGCCGGCAACACCGGCTGTTGCTCTTGTCTCAAGCCGCTGCGGCCCAGGCCGTGCGCGTGAACCTGGGCGGCCGAGAACGCCTGCTGTGGGCCAGTCATGCAGCAAGCTGGGCGGAGCCCGAGGGCCGCGTCACGCTGCATCGTCTTGCCCATGAAGCCGCTTGGCTGCGGGTGTTCCCTGGCGAGGGGCTGGGCGGGGAGCGCCTCACCTTGGCCGTCGAGTGGGCCAGCTGGCAGTGGCCGGCCGATGCAGCTGCGCAATGGGAGCTTCGGCCCGAGTTGCTGACGCCTGCAGGCGCGCCGCCTGCGCTGCGCTGGGGCCCTCACATCAGCTGGCGCGAAGGGCCAACGCCCCTGGTGCCCTGCGAAGCTGCACAGGCCGCGGCGGCTCGTTGGGCTTTGCACTTGCCCGAGCTGGGCGCGCAAGAGGTGTCGCGCGTCTGGTTGACCCTGGATCTGGTGGGCGACGTCGCCCGCCTCTGGGCCGACGGCGAAGTGGTCGATGATCGCTTCTGCGATGGCAGCCTGTGGCAGATCGGCGTGGACCGCTGGCGCAGCGAAGCGGGCTGGGCGAGCTTGGAACTGAGCGTGCTGCCCCTGCCCGAAGCTCCCGACGAGCTGCCGGTGTTCATGGAGGCGAGCGCGCGGGCCGCGGGACATGGCGCCCAGCTGCGTCGGGCCACGGTGAGCTTGGAGCGGCGCGAGACTGTGGCTGTGATGGCCACCCGGAGTTGATGATCATGGCAGCAGTGCAATTGGACCGGGTTGGGAAAACCTATGTGGAAGGTGGCGTGCCGTCCGTGCACGAGGTCTCCCTCGACATCAAGGAGGGCGAGTTCTGCGTGTTCGTCGGCCCCTCGGGTTGTGGCAAGTCAACGCTGCTGCGCATGATTGCGGGGCTGGAGACCATCAGCAGTGGCGAGCTGCGCATCGGCGGGCGCCGTGTCAACGAGCTGGCCCCTGGCGAGCGCGATGTGGCGATGGTGTTTCAGAGCTATGCCTTGTACCCCCACCTCGACGTCGCCGAGAACCTCGGCTTTGGTCTGCGCCTGGCGCGCACGCCCAAGGCCGATGCCCAGCGGCGCATTCTTGAAGTGGCCCAGATGCTGCAAATTGAGCATCAGCTCCACCGCAAGCCGCGCGAGCTTTCGGGCGGGCAGCGGCAGCGCGTTGCCATCGGCCGCGCGCTGGTGCGCCGCCCGGGCGTGTTTCTGTTTGACGAGCCCCTGTCCAATCTGGATGCAGCTTTGCGTCAACAGACGCGTCTTGAAATTGCCCGCCTGCACCGCAGCCAGGGCAGCGCCAGCTCGATCTACGTGACCCATGACCAGGTGGAGGCGATGACCTTGGCCGACCGCATGGTGCTGCTGCAGCCACCGCTGCCTGGTGCCACCGAGGCGCGGGCCAGCGTGGCGCAAAGCGGCGCGCCCCTGGAGCTCTACCACCGGCCGCGCAATCTCTTTGTGGCGGGGTTCTTGGGTTCGCCGCGCATGAATCTGCTGCCGGCCCAGGTGCGTGAGCGCAGCGCGCAAGGCGTGCGCTTGGCACTGCAGGATGGCACTTTGTTGCAACTGCCCGTGGCAGCGCATGGCCTGAGCGAGGGCGAAGCGGTGACCCTGGGCGTGCGCTCCGAGCACTTGCGCCCGGCCGACAGTGCCGACCCGCGTCTCAGTGGTCGCCTGCTGACCGAGGTTCAGTGGCTGGAGCATCTGGGTGACCAGAGCCTGGCCTATCTGAACGGGCCCGGGGGTTCGCTGGTGATGCGCTTGCCCGAAGAGGCGGCGCCCCCTTTGATTGGCTCGGCCTTGCCGGTGGCGGCCTTGCTGTCGCAGGTGCATGTGTTCGATGCGAGGGGCGAGGCCGTGCCTCCGCTCCAGGGTGAGGTCGTCGCATGTTGAACCCTGTTTCCAGGCGGCAGTTGCTTGCCGGCGCAGGCGCTGCTGCATTGACGAGGCCGGCCCACGCCAGCCTGCTGGCCAGCCATGAACCGCTGCGGGTGTGGATCAATGGTGACAAGGGCTATGAGGGCATTGCACAGATCGGCGAGCAGTTCACCCGCGATACCGGCGTCGCCCTGCGCGTCGAGCATCCGGAGAACGGGGTCTCGAAATTTGAGCAGGCGGCGGCCGCAGGCAAGGGACCGGATGTCTGGATTTGGCCGCATGACCGGGCCGGGGGCTGGGCCGCGTCCGGCCTGATCCGCCCGCTTGCGCCTTCGCGCCGGCTGCGTGAAGGCATCGCGCCCTTGGCGTGGTCGCCCTGGCAGATGGGCGGGCGCACCTGGGGCTATCCGATTGCGTTGGAGTCCGTCGCCTTGATCTGCAATCTCGACCTGGTGCCGCGGCCACCGCGAAGCTGGGACGACGTCTTCGACTTGGACCGCAAGCTGCGCCCTCAGGGCCGCCGCGCCATCATGTGGCCTTACAACGAGTTCTACTACACCTACGCCCTGATGTCGGCCGGTGGCGGCTATGCCTTCGCGCGCCGGGCAGACGGCAGCTGGGATGCCCAAACCAATGGCATTGATTCGCCTGGCACCCGCCAAGGCATGGCCTTGCTGAAGCGGCTGGTGGACGAAGGCCTGGTGCCGCGTACCGCCACCTATGCCGAGAGCGAAGCGGCCGTCAACGAAGGCCGTGTGGCCATGACCATCAACGGCCCCTGGGGCTGGAACAACCTGAAGAAAAGCGGCTTGCGCGTGGCGGCGGCGCCGCTGCCTTCTTTGCAGGGCCGGCCCGGTCGGCCGATGGTGGGCGTGCTGGGTGCCATGGTCTGCGCGGCCAGCCGCCAGCCCTTGCTGGCGACCGAGTTCATTGAGCGTTATTTGCTCAGCCTCCCCGGCCTGCGCGCGATGCAGGCGCATGTGCCGCTGGGCGTGCCTGCCAATCTGGAGCTCTTGGCAGAGCTGCGCCAAGCCGATCCCTTGGTGGCCGGTACCGATGCGGCTGCCCAACTGGGCGAGCCCATGCCCAACAATCCCGAGATGGCTCGGTTCTGGACGGCCATGAACGCCGCCGTCCAAGGCATCACTCAGGGGCGGGAAGGTGTGAATGAGGGCCTCGCCCGTGCAGCCCGCCGAGTGGCCGGTCAGGCCGGTGCGGCAGCTTCTGTGAAGGGAGTGGCCTGATGCGTGGCTTGAGCTGGGCCCTGCATGGGCTGAATCTGGCGGCGGTGCTGGGCCTGCTGGCCTTGTGCCAGCAGTTGCTGCGCGGCCGCGAAGTGTTGGCGGCGATGACCGTGCTTGGCGTGGCATGCCTTTTGCTGCTGCTGCAGTTTTCGCGGCGCCTGCAGGCGTGGCGTTATGTCATGCCGGGGCTGCTGGCGGTGCTGGTCTTCATTGTCCTGCCCATGGCCTTCACCCTGGGCATCGGCTTCACCAACTACAGCTCGGCCCATTTGCTGTCCTTCGATCGAGCCACCTCGGTGCTGCTGCAACGCAGCGACAGCGAAGGCCTGGGCATGGACTTGGCGGTCTACCGGCTGGGCGCCGATGGCGCCGACGCGCGCTATCAGGTGCAACTGCTCGCGGATGACGGGCAGGCCTGGCACAGCGTGGCCTTCGCGCTGCCTCTTGCCGGCGAGGGGGTGGGTTTGCAGGCGGGCGAAACCCCGCCTGCCGGTGAGTTGCTGAACTCGCGCAGCCTGGTGGGCCTGCTTCCGCAGCTGCAGGCCTTGGTGTTTCGAAGCCCGGAAGGGCGAAGCTGGCGCATGTCCAGCCTGCACCGGGTCAGCGATCAGAAGCCGCGCTACCAGGCCTTGGATGCCGATCGGCTGCAGGACTTGCGCGATGGCAGCCTGGTCTTGGCCGACCACGAGGCCGGCGTTTGGCGCGACGCACGCGGCCAAGCGCTGGAGCCGGGCTTCAGAACCGGCGTGGGCTGGGCCAACTACCAGCGCATCTTCGGCGACCGCAGTTTTCTGGAGCCCTTCGGCCGCGTCTTTGCCTGGACGGTCAGCTTTGCCACGCTGAACACGCTGCTGACCTTTGGCCTGGGCCTGTTCTTCGCCGTGGCCCTGAGTTGGCCGGCGCTCAAGGGCCGCTCGGCGTACCGGATCGCCTTGTTCTTGCCCTATGCCGTGCCGGCCTTCATCTCGATCCCGATCTTCCGTGGCCTGTTCAACGAGAACCTGGGTGAGATCAACCTGGTGCTCGACTTTTTCTTCGGCGTGCGGCCCGGCTGGTTCAGCGATGCAACCCTGGCTCGTGCCATGGTCCTGACGGTCAACACCTGGCTGGGCTACCCCTACATGATGATCCTGGCCATGGGCCTCTTGAAGGCGATCCCGGAAGACCTCTACGAGGCCTCGGCCTTGGCAGGCGCCGGGCCTCTGACGAACTTGTTTCGCATTACTTTGCCCTTGCTGGCCAAGCCGATGGCGCCGCTTCTGGTGGCCTCCTTCGCGGCCAACTTCAACAACCTGACCTTGATCGCCTTGCTGACCGAGGGCGCGCCGGACTACCTCGACACCGAGGTGCCTGTGGGTGCCACCGATCTGCTGGCGTCCTACACCTACCGCATTGCCTTCAATGATGGTGGGCAGAACTACGCGCTCGCCTGCGCGATTTCCTCGATCGTGTTCTTGATCGTGGCCTTGCTGGCGTACATCAACTTGCGCTTCTTCGGCGGCGCGAAAGCGGCTCGGCACTGAGTCGGGCCCAGGGAGCAATTCATGGCCATGGTGATGAACTCTTCGCAGCGCTGGCGTGTGCTGGCTCTGCATGCCTTTCTGATTGCCTTTGTGGCGCTGAGCCTGCTGCCGCTGCTGATGATCGTGTCGATTTCGCTGCGACCCGGCAACTTCGCCGGCGGCAGCCTGATCCCCAAAGAAATCAGCTTCGAGCATTGGCGCCTGGCGCTGGGTCTCGCCGTGACCGATGCGCAGGGCAATCTGGTGCCGCCACCGTTCCCGGTGCTGCAATGGATCCTCAACTCCACCAAGGTGGCCTTGATCAGCGCGACGGTGTGTCTGCTGCTCTCCATCACCAGCGCCTATGCCTTCGCGCGGCTGCGTTTTGCGGGCCGGCAGAGCACGCTGACCGCGATGCTGCTGCTGCAGATGTTTCCCTCGGTGCTTGCCTTGGTGGCGATCTACGCCATCTTTGATCGGCTCGGCGACTGGATTCCGTGGCTCGGCTTGAACAGCCACTGGAGCCTGGCCTTGGCCTACACCGGCGCAGTGGCTCAGCACATCTGGTTGGTGAAGGGCTATTTCGAGAGCATTCCGCCCGATCTGGAGGAGGCCGCCGCCGTCGACGGTGCGAGCCGCTGGCAGGCTTTTGTGATGGTGCTCCTGCCTCTGGCCAAACCGGTGCTGGCGGTGGTCTTTGTGCTGGCCTTTCTCGGCGCCATGATCGAGTATCCGGTAGCCTCGGTGCTGCTCCATGATGAGCAACAACTGACCCTCGCCGTGGGCTCGCGCCTGTTCTTGTTCAATCAACGCTATCTCTGGGGTGACTTTGCGGCGACCGCCTTGCTCGCTGGCTTGCCCCTGACCCTGATGTTCCTGCTGATGCAGCGTTGGCTGGTGGCCGGGCTGACCGCGGGTGGCGTGAAATCATGATGGACCGCTGGAGCTTGACGGACTCGGACGGCTTGCAGATTCAAGTCTTGCGCTACGGCGCGAGCTGGGTGAGCTGCCGCGTGCCGCTGGCGAATGAAGCGCCGCGCGAGGTGCTGCTCGGTTTTGATGATCTGGCGTCCCAGCGCCGCAACCGCGGCTATGTCGGCGCGACCGTCGGTCGCTGGGCCAATCGCATTGCGGGATTGGAGCTGCGGCGTGGCGGGCAGGCCTGGCCCTTGGCCAGTGAGCCAGGCTTGAATCATCAGTTGCACGGTGGCCCGGGCGGATTCCATCAGCGCGACTGGACCTTGCTGGAGCACAGCGAGCAGCAGCTGCGACTGGGTCTGCACTCGCCCGATGGCGACCAAGGCTTCCCCGGTGCGCTGGATGTGGAGGTGCGCTACTCACTGCCGGGCCACGGCGCGGTGCAGATTGATTTCCATGCCCGTTTGCATGGCGCACAGGCCTGCCCGGTGGGCTTGACCAACCATGCCTACTTTCAGCTGGATGGGCGGGGACGGGGCGAGCAAACCGCAGGCGAGGGTGGCTTGCGCTGGCAGGACGTTCGCACTCAAACCTTGCAGCTGGGCGCGTCCCAGGCGCTGCCCTTGGATGGCTCTGGTCTGCCTGCTGGTGCTCCAGCGCCTGTGAGTGGTGGCGCCTTGGACTATCGCACTGCGCGGCTGATCGGGCAGCCGCTCGATCAAGCCTTTGTGCTGGACAGCGGCGACATGCCTGCGGCCAGGCTTCAGTCGGTCGATGGCCGCGTCGCCTTGGATCTCTACACCAGCCTGCCCGCCCTGCAGGTCTACACCGGGCACTATCTGGCACCGTGCACCCAGGGCTGCCATCCCCAATGGCCCGATTTCAGCGCCGTGGCGCTGGAGCCCCAGTACCTGCCTGACAGCCCCCATCACCCCGAATGGCCGCAGCCCGATTGCTGGCTGGAGCCGGGGCAGGTGTGGGCACATCGCAATCGCTATCAGTTCCACGGCCGCTGAACAGCTTGCCGGGGCCGGTCCTTCGGCAAGCAGGCGTTGCGGCAACAAAAAGGGCGTCCCTCGGGACGCCCGTTTTTTCATGCGCGGGGATCGCTGATCCCCGCCAAACGCCGACTCAGGCACTCACAGCTCGGCACGCACGCTGATCGCGAAGCGACGATCGTCCGAGTAGCTGCCGCGCGGCAGGCTGTAGTCGCTGAACTCGCTGCGGCGTACGGTGCGGGTCAGGTTGTTGGCCTCCAGCGCGAGCTTCAGTTTGGGCGTCAAGGCATAGCTGACATAGGCGTCCAGCATGCCGTAACCCTTCATCTGGACGGGGGTCATGACCGTCACGCCGTCGTTGCTCGGGAAGCTCAGGCGCGGGCCCACGCCGTAGTCGCTGCGCCAGTTGTAGGCCAGGCGTGCGGAAAAGTCGCCCAGGTCATACATGCCCACCAGGTTGGCGCTGCGCTTGGACAGGCCTTCCAGCGGCGCGCTGCGGCCGTTGATGGGGCTGGGCGCGGCGCTGTTCACCAGGGTGAGGTTGGCCTGCAGGCCGAGGCCGCGCAGCAGGCCCGGCAGCTTGTTGAAGAAGCCCTGGTAGCCAAGCTCCAGGCCGCGGATGCGGCCGTCTTGACCGTTGCTGGGCGTGGTCAGCGTGTAGCCGGTCCCGCCGATGGTGACTTGGCTGCTGGTCGTCTGGATGAAGCCCGAAACCTCCTTGTAGAAGGCCGCGCCGTACACATGGTCGCTCTTGGAGATGTAGTACTCCAGGGTGGCGTCCAGCTGGTTGGCGCGCAGCTTTTCAAGGGCCGGGTTGCCTTGGAAGCCCGTGCGGTCGTTGACGTTGAGGCTCAGGCTGGGGGTGAGCTGGTCGAAGTTGGGGCGGGTGACCACGCGCGACATGGCCAAGCGCGCTTGCAAGTCGGGGCGCAGCTCCAGCCGCAGGTTCAGCGACGGCAGCCAGTCGGTGTCGCTTTGGTCCAGCGTGTTGCGAGCGCCGCCCGTGCCGATGAAGCTGCGGTCCGTTTCGGTGTGCACGGCGCGCAAGCCCACATTGCCGGTGAGCGGAAGGCCGGCCAGCGTGGTGTCCAGATCGCTGCTCACATAGACCGCGCTGCTGCGTTCACGGAAGGCGAAAGTCTGGGCGGGGTCGAAGCCGGGAATGGCCAGTTTGAAAGTGCCACGAACGGCTTGCGCATCGCGCAGCCAGCGGGTGTCGGTCACAGTCATCCATTGGCGCGCGATGTTGCCGCTGCCAGCGTCCTTGAGCAGGTTGTCGTAGGGCAACAGGCCGATGCTGGGGATGTCGGACGTCTTGAACATCCAGATGTCGTCGATGGTGTTGATCTCCGCGCTCTCGGCGCGGCGGCTGTTCACCCGGAAGCCCGCATGCAGCTTGGTGAAAATGCCGCTGTCCACTGGCTTGTCGGCATCCACGCGCCATGCCGTTTCGCGGCCTGTGTTCTGGATGCGGAAGTAGAGCGCCTTGTCGGTCCAGTAGTGACCGGCGTCATCCAGCTTGGCGCTGGGCGACCATGCGGAGGGCAGCTTGCTGCTCAGGTCGAAGTTGTAGCTGATGGGATCGTCGCCAAACGTGCCCAGCCGCACCTCTTGGTAGAAGCGCTCGAACTGGCTGCGGGAGTGGCTCAGGTCGCTGCGCAGGCTGAGGTCCCCCAGCTTCCATTTGCCGGCCAGGGCCAGTTGGTTGATGCGCGTGTCCTCGTCGGCCACCGAGCCCGAAGTGCTCATGCTGGCGCCCCAGAAGCTGCCCGAGACGAAGCGGCCTTGCTCATCGGTGCCGAGCTTGCCATTGGGCCAGAGCTGACCCTGATTGGCCGTGCCACTGAAATTGGCCCAGAACGGCGAGGCGTAATGACCAAAGACGTCGGTCTTGCTCTTCAGGCGGCTGTGGTTGAAATCCAGCGTGTACTCGCTCAAGGCATCCGGCCGCCATTGCAGCGATGCGCTGGCTGCTTTGCGGTCGCGCTCGCCGAATTCATAGGCCAACCATTGGCCCAAGGGAGCCACCACGCCCGAGCCGTCCGCCACAGCGGCCGGGTTGTCCAGTTCCTGCGTGTCAGAGCGGTAGTTCCGCTTCTGGGTGGACAGGCTGAGCAGAGCGCCGAACTCGCCACCGCTGATGCGCCAGCGGTTGGACATCAACAAGGAGCCCTCGCCATTGTTCTTGTCCGCCAACTGGGCCTGCGTGGCCTTGACCGAGCCGGCCAGCTTGAATCCAGCGAAGTCGAAGGGGCGGCGGGTGCGCAGGTCGATCACACCGCCGATGCCGCCTTCGATCAGCTCGGACGTGGGAGTCTTGTAGATGTCGGCGCCGGCCAAGAGTTCGGAAGGCACGTCTTGGAAGGACAGGCCTCGCTCCTTGCCGGCACTGAAGATGACGCGGCCGTTCAACAGGGTCTGCGTTTGCTGCAAGCCGCGCACTTGCACGCGGTCCCCTTCACCGCGATTGCGGGAGATCTGCACGCCGGTGATTCGCTGAAGCGCCTCGGCCACGTTGGCATCGGGCAGTTTGCCGATGTCGTCCGCCACGATGGAATCCACCACCTGTTCGGCGTTGCGCTTGATGTCCTGGGCTTTCATCAGGCTGGAGCGCTGTCCTTGGACGACGACGGTGTCGAGCTTGTCCGTCTCGGTCGCAGCGGCGGGCTGTGCGGCAGTAGAGAGCGGTGCCAGCAGCGCGGCGCAGGCCAGGGCCACCGGTGCGAGGGTGTTAGGGGCGCCTTGCGGTCGAGCGCGTGAGGGGGCTTGGGTCATGGAAGTTATGTCTCCAGCGATGGTTGTTTTTGGATAGCGGTGGGCAGTCAGCGGCAAGGTGCGGCCGACTTGAACGCCTTCAGGGCCGGCAGTGCGCGGCCTTTGGCATCGAAGAGGGTCTGGTTGGCCCAGGCATTGCCCTCACCGGTGCGCCAGCCGGCGCCCGGGGCGGCTTGCCAGGCGGGCTCCCAGTAGAAAACGCCCAGGCCTTGAGGCACCGCTGCGACCGCTTGGACCACGTCGCGCAGCAGCGCGGCCTGGCCTTCGGGTGTCGCTGGGTAGCCCGAGCGTTTGGCGCCTTCGGCGTTGAAGACCGCCGGGCCGCCATCTGGGTTGTCCAGTTGGTAGCCGTAGGCGGTTTCGACCACCACCAGGGGTTTGCGGTAGCGTTCGGACAGCATGCGCAGATTGGCGCGCAGGCCGTCGATGGAATCATGGTGGTAGGGGTACCAGCTGAGGCCGATCAGGTCGTAGTCGAGCTTGGCCGCCTCGAACTGGTCGTAGACGCGCCGGAAGGTGGCCTCGCTCTTGCCATCGCCTTGGTGCGCCAGGTGCAGCATCAGGGGCAGGCGACTGCCGCGCAGCGCATCGGTTTCGCGCACGCCTCGGATGCCGGCGCGCAGCAACTCGATGAAGGCCTGGTCGCCGCCGATGGCTTCGTCCGGCGTCTCGCGCCAGGTCTTGCCGTCCGGCCACAACATGCCGCCATTGATCTCATTGCCGACCTGGATCATGTCCGGGTCGGTGCCCTGGCGGTGCAAGGCGGTCAGCACATCCACGGTGTAGCGCTGCACAGCGTCCTGAAGTGCCTTGCCTCGCAACTTGGCCCAGGCGGCGGGCTTCTCCTGCTTGCCCGGATCGGTCCAGAAATCGCTGTAGTGGATGTCCAGCAGCCATTTCATGCCCTGCGCGCGTAGGCGCTTGGCCAGAGCGAGTGTCAGCTCCAGGCTGTTGTTGCCACCGCCGACGGGTTCCCCGTGGCGCGAGATGATGCGCTCGCCGTCGATCACGTCGCGAGAGTTGATGGGCGTGTGCCAGAGCCGCAGCCGCGCCCACGTCACCCCGGAGGCGCGAAGGATCTGCAGCGCGGAGCCGGCTCGGCCATCTGCCGTGCTGAAGCGTGCACCGCCGCGCTCCACCGCGTCCAGGGTTGAGACGTCAGCGCCGAGAATGAACTGGTCGGCATAGCGGGTGCTAGTTGCCGCCGTACAGTCGGGCGGGTTTGCCAGCACCGGGAAGGCGCTGGCCGCAGTGCAAGCCAACAAGAGCTGCCTTCGGCTCAGCCCATGACTCGGTCGTGAATGTGTAGCGTTCAAGCTTGTCTCTCGCTTGCAAGCCCGTGGCTTGTCTGGTTTTGTGGTGTTTCGCCGGTCAACTGACTATTTCAGTTGAAGGGTTAAACGCTTAACCTTTGTTTGAACGCAATTTAGCCGATCTGGAACGCCGGCGGCATCAGTGTTTTTGCGGATACCGCTGGAGATTCCCGTCCTGGGATTCAAGCACGGGTGAGGGACGGAGCAGGACTGCTCGTCAGCAAGGCCTGGCTCGTGGCAGTGCCGGGCCATCCAAGGCGCCCATGCGCTCGGACCGAAACAACAAGGCCCGGGCGCTTGAATTCATGGATCCAGAAGTCGGTCTGCCTGCGCCAGGCGGCAGGCGCCTGGCGCAGGCGAGGCCCTCTGTCACAGGCCGGCGGGTGTTGCAGAGGTTCAGCCTCAAATGATGGGAGCCCCAGCCGCGCTCAGGCTCGAGTTGCAGGACGCAGTTGAAGCCGTCGTCGAACTCGTGCTTCGCTACGGCGCCGCACGGGGCGGAATGAAGTTGACAAAGCAAAGGGTGGAGTCCACCTGCGCGCCACCAAGCGTGCCCGTGCCGCTCACACCGCCCTCGCTCGCTTCACTCGTGGGCCAGCTGAATGACCAGCTTGCCAAAGTTCCGGCCTTCGAGCAGGCCGATGAAGGCCTCGCTTGCGTTTTCCAAGCCGAAGATGATGTCCTCCCGGACCTTGATCCGCTCCTGTTGCACCCATTCGCCCATCGCGCCGGCGAACTCGCTCCAGCGCGATCCGTAGTCGTCAAAGACGATGAAGCCCTGCATCTTGATGCGCTTGCGCAGCAGCGTGCCGACCAGCAGACCCAGACGGTCCGGGCCGGGCGGCAGCGCGGTGGCGTTGTAGGCAGAGACCAGCCCGCAGACGGGGACGCGGGCCTTGTTGTTGAGCAGCGGCAGCACCGCATCGAAGACGGCGCCGCCCACGTTCTCGAAGTACACATCGATGCCCTGAGCGCAAGCCGCAGCCAGGTGACGGGGCAGGTCGTCCGCACGGTGGTCGACGCAGAAGTCGAAACCCAGCTGGTTGATGACATAGCGGCATTTGTCCTCGCCGCCCGCGATGCCCACGACATGGCAGCCTTTGAGTTTCGCGATCTGGCCCACGACCGAGCCGACCGGGCCGCTGGCGGCCGCCACGACGACGGTCTCGCCTGCCACCGGGCGCCCGATGTCCAACAAGCCCATGTAGGCGGTGAAACCCGGCATGCCCAGCACGCCCAGAGCGCGCGAGGGATGACGTTCCTCCAAAGAGATGGGGCTGAGGCCTGTGCCGTCGGACAGCGCATAGTCCTGCCAGCCCGCGTAGCCCAGCACCAACTCCCCCACCTTGTAGTCGCCATGTTTTGAAGCCTCGACGCGCGACACCGTGCCGCCGACCATCACCTCGCCGAGGGCCACCGGCTCGGCGTAGGACGGGCCATCGCTCATGCGCCCGCGCATATAAGGGTCGAGCGAGAGGTAGAGCGTGCGCAACAAGACCTGGCCCGCCTCAGGCTTCGGGACGGGCACGGTTTCGAGGCGAAAGTCTGCGGCCGTTGGCGCGCCCCGCGGCCTCGCATTCAGGACGATGCGCCGGTTGATGCTGGGGCTCTGTGTCATGGTGAATCCCTGGGGTGGTGGATCAACCCTGCTTCAGCGCGGCCAGCACATCGGCCGGGCGCATCGGCAGGTGGCGCAGGCGAACGCCGACGGCGGCGAAGAGCGCATTGCCGATGGCGGGCCCCACGACCGTGGTGGCGGGTTCGCCGAGGCCGGTGGGTGGCAGAGTGCTGGCGATGAACTCGATGTCCATGGGCGGCACGTCGCGCATGCGCAGCGGTGTGTAGGTGTTGAGGTTGGTGTCGCGCACCTGGCCCTTGACGAACTCGGTGCCTTCGAACAAAGCCATGCTCAAGCCCCAGAGCGAGGCGCCCTCGACCTGCGCGAGCGCGCCATCGGGGTGAACGATGGTGCCGGCATCAACCACCACCGTGAGCTTCTCGACCTTCACGACCCCGCTGCTGCGCTCCACCCGCACGCGCGCCACGCAGGCGCACCAGGTGGGCATGTCACGTTCCTGGCCGAAGGAGGTGGCCAGGCCCAAGCCGGTGCCTGCTGGCATCTTGCTGCCCCAGCCGGCCTTGTCTGCCGCGCGTTGCAAAACCTGCGCCTGGCGAACCGCACCGCCGATGCCGTTCTTGCCATTGCCCGCCAGCAGGCGCAGGCGGAAGGCGAGCGGGTCCATGCCGGCTGCGCGGGCCGCTTCGTCCATGAAGGACTCCAGCGCCCAGTTGGTCCAGCCTGGCCCCACCGAGCGCAGCCAGCCGGGGCGAAACGTGTTGTTGGCCAGGTCGTTCGAGATGGCGCGCACGCGTTGTGCGCCGACCGTGTACCAATGGTCGGCACCTGAGATCGCGAACGGGTCGTAGGGCGCGCCGTTCTTACCCTTGGGCATGAAGGCCGGAACCATCACTTGCGTGGGCCAGCCGGCGCTGGCGTGGTGCTGCATGCCGGTGACCTGACCGTCGGCGCCAAAGGCCATGCGCAGGCGCTGCACCGAGGGTGAGCGCGGCGAGTCGAAGCGCACGTCGTCGGCGCGCGTCCACACCAGCTTCACCGGCCGGCCCAGGGCCTGAGCGGCCAGTGCGGCGGGTACCGCGTAGTCGCCGTTCAGGCGCCGGCCGAAGCCTCCGCCGATCAGGTAGCTGCGCATCAGCACCTGCGCTTCGGGCACGCCCAGCGCCTGGGCCAGGGTCGGCAGGATCAGCGACTGCCACTGGTTGCCGGTGTGGATCTCCCAGCGCCCGTCCTTCAGAAAGGCCAGCGCATTCAGCGGTTCGAGCTGGAAATGCAGCACGGTGGCCGTGGTGTAGTCGCGCTCCAAAGTCGACTTTGCAGTGTTGAAGGCGGCATCGACCCCGGCGTCCTCGACCACCAGCGAGCCGCCTGTCGCGTCCGAGACCAGCTTCAGCCCGCGCGCCTGAAGGTCGGCCTCCGACACCGCGGCCGCAGGGCTGCTCGTCCACGTCACCTGCACCCGATCGGCCGCGCGGCTGGCCGCGAAAAACGAATCGGCGCAGACCACCACCCAGCCCGGTACGGTGCCCGAGGGGTCCTCCAGCACCAGGCTCTTCAGGTAGCCGGGGATGCTGCGCGCCGCACTGTCGTCGATGGCGCTCACCCGGCAGCCCGTGCGCGTGGGCGGCAGCTTGGGCCGGGCGTAGACCATGCCGGGCACTTGCGCGTCCAGGCCGTAGCGTGCCGCGCCGGTGGTCTTGCCGGGGATGTCGATGGCTGCAGTGGGCCAGCCGATCAGGCGGCGCTCGGCGGCTGCCTTGATGGGCATGGCCTTGAGTTCATCGGCCGTGTAGCTGCGGGCGAGTTGGCCGCGCCGCACGATGTCGGCATAACTGATGGACTGACCGGCGCCGCTGACCCTGCTATTGCGTGCCGTGCAGCTGGCCTCGCCCACGCGCAGCAGATTCGCGCCTTCGGCGATCAAGGCCATGCGCCCCGCGGCACCGGCCTGGCTGAGGTAGGGAAAGCTTTGCCAGACCGACCAGCTGCCGCCGGTCACCATGGTGCCCCATTTGGGGTCGGTGTCCACATAGCGCAGCCGCACCGAATCCCAGTCGAGCTCCAGCTCATCAGCGACGATGCGCGCCAGCGCCGTGCCCACATGCTGGCCCATCTCGGCGCGGATGATGTTGACGGTGACGATGCCGTCCCGGTCCATCTCGTACCAGATCGTCGGTTCGAAGGGCAGGGCGCTGTTCTCAGCGGCGCCGGCCTTGTCGGCTGCCCGAGCCTGCTGCGGCAGCGCGAAGGCCATGGCAAAGCCGCTGCGGGTCGCGCTGATCAGGAAGACGCGCCGCCTTGGGTCCGGCACCTGGTCGGCGATGTCAGCCATGGGACGCCGCCCCCTGAATTTCTGCCGCTGCGATCTTGATGGCCTGGCGGATGCGCACATAGGCCATGCAGCGGCAGAGGTTGCCGTTCATCACCGAATCGATGTCCTCGTCGCTGGGCTTGGGGAAGCGACGGATCAGGGCCGCCGCCTGCATGATCTGGCCCGACTGGCAGTAGCCGCATTGCGGCGCCTGCGTCTGGACCCATGCCTTTTGCAGCGGGTGCTGGCCGTCGGCCGACAAGCCTTCGATGGTGGTGATCTGCGCCCCGGCAACGGCGCTGAGCGGCGTGATGCAAGAGCGCACCGCCCGCCGACCCAGGTGCACGGTGCAGGCGCCGCACAGGCCGATGCCACAGCCGAACTTGGTGCCGGTCAGGCCCGCCACGTCGCGGATGATCCACAGCAACGGCGTGTCCGGGCTGGCCGTCACGCTGATGCTCTGGCCATTGAGCTGAAAGGTGCTGGTGGTGGAGGGGGGCGTGGCTGTGCTCATGGTGTGGCGGCGGTTGGGGGACGGCGCGCCGCAATGGCGGCGGGCAAATTCAGCCAGGCCGGCTGGTCGCTGCGCGTGCGCCGCAAGTAGGCGGCCAGCAGGGCGATGTCGGTGTCGGTCAGTGCAAGTGCAAAGCCAGGCATATAGGGGCCCGTGGTCCTGCCTTGAGCGGCGCCGCCGACGCCGTGCATCACGGTCTGTATGAAGTTGGCCGGGTCGTCGGACGTGAGGGCGCTGCTCAAACTCAGGCTGCCGCGCACCGCCGGCGCTGGGGCTGCGGCGCTGTAGTGGCAAGACGCGCAAGCGGCCAGGTAGAGGTTTGCGCCGGGTTCGCTCTCGCGGCCGGCATCGACCAGCCTGCGCGAAGCGGCCAGGGCCAAGGCGGCTGCGGCCGTGGGCGCCCGAGCTGCCGACCCGTTGATGTCGGCAAAGTAGGTCGCCAGCGCCCTCAGGTCGGCATCGGGCAACTTCGCCAGTCCATCGTGGACAACGCTGGCCATGGCGCCGGCCGCGACGCCGTGCGCTTCTGACTCACCGCTGCGCAGGTAGTCGTACAGGTCCTGCTGGATCCAGGGCAGGGGGGCTGGGTTGGAAGCATTCAGTGCCGGCGCCAGCCAGCCTTCAAAGGGCGCGCCGGCATAGGCCAATTGGCTTTGTTCGGCGCCGAAGCGGTTGCGCGGTGTGTGGCAGGCCGCACAGTGGGTGAGGCCTTCGGCAAGATAGGCGCCGCGGTTCCACACCTCGCTCTTGCCGCTGACGTTCTGATAAACGCCGCGATCGAAGAAGAGCAGCTTCCAGCCGGCCAGCAAGGCGCGCACATTGAAGGGGAACTTGATCGTGTTCTCGCGTTCCTCGGCGACCACGGCAGGGCGCGTCATGAAGAAGGCGTAGAGCGCCTTCACATCCGCGTCGCTCAGCTTGGTGAAGTGTGTGTAGGGGAAGGCTGGCAGCAGGTGCGAGCCCTCGCGGTCCACGCCCTCGCGCATCGCCCGGGCGAAGGCGGCCTCCGACCAGCCGCCGATGCCGGTCTGCGGGTCCGGTGTGATATTGCTGCTGTAGGCCAGGCCGAAGCCGGTTTCCAGACCCAGGCCGCCGGCGAAGGCGGCTCCACCCGGAGCCGTGTGGCAGGCTGCGCAATTGCCGGCGGCGGCGAGTTGCGCGCCGAATGCCACCTGCGTCGGTGTGAAGCTGGTGGCCGCAGGCGGCGCGACCGGCGCCATGCTTGGCCGCCAGCTGATGCCGACGCAGCCCACGAGGAGCAGCACCATCACCGAGCCCATCAAGATACGTTGGATCACGCGCTGCTCCGTTTACTTCAGCGCCTTGACCAGCGCTTCGAACTGCGCGTGCAAGGACTTGTCATGCGCGCTCACCGCGGGAATCGGCTTCGTGATGCCGAGCAGCTGGTAGACCGCCATCTGCGCCGCGCGCACCGAGAACTCCACGGTGAAGACGGTGTCCAGGGGGATCTCGACAAACTGGCTGATGAAGGCGAAATTCGCTGTGTCCTCCGGCACGGGCAAGGGGCGGTCGCCTGCTGCGCGTGGCATGAACATGCTGGTGATGTAGGGCATGCGACAGGGAATGCAGTTGGCACTGGCCACTGTCTCGGGGTCGAAGCGCAGGTGGCCGCAGAGCTCCTGCAGCAGTTCCGCGCCAGTGCAGTCGGCCATGGCCTTGGCCACAAAGTTACCGATGCGATCGGGAAAGAGCCCGTAGCCCCAGAACACCTGCACGTCCGCTGGTTGATTGGCGAAATGCGGCTGGTGCGCCAGCACGATGGACATCAGCCAGTTCGAGTCCTTGAAGGTCACCAGGCCGCCGGTGCCGGCCTCGTTGCCCGTGAAGCGCTGCATTTGGTCAAAGAAGGCCGGGTCCTTCAGCGTGACGGTGAAGGAGGCCCAGTCCGACTGGGCGACGCAGCTGTTGAAAGCCTCGGGTCGGCCCAGGGCGGGCCGGCCCTTGGCAAGCTTTTCCCACAAGGTCCAGCTGCTCTTATGGGACTTCTTCAATTTCGCCGGCGCTGTGCTCATGGAGCCCAGGCTGGAGGCATCGGTCATCGAGCCGTTCTGCAGGAACACGAGCTCGTCTTTGACCGAGAGCATGGTCATCACCTGATCACGGCCGACGTTTTTGTCTTCACAGCTGAGGCTGAAGATTTCGAGGCGGCCAGACTCCTCCCGGGCGTCGATGTCGGTCACCGTGCAGTCATTGACCAGATGAACGCCTTGCGCCTCCAGCCAGCGCAGCAGGGGCACGACCAGCGAGTCGTACTGGTTCAGCACCGTGCGCTTGACGCCAGCCAGCGTTTCGATGCGTGAGAACTCCAGCATGAAGCGGTGCAGATAGCGCCTGAATTCGACGGCACTGTGCCAGGGTTGGAAGGCAAAGGTGGTGACCCACATGAACCAGAACTCGGTCTGGAAGAAGGCGGGTGACAGATGGTCGGTGATGCAGCTCGCGCCCAAGGTCGATTCATCGGCATTGGCCAGCTTGAGCAGCTCCAGCCGGTCGTGCATCGAGAACCCCATCGAGGCCACGGGCACCTTGGCCCGCCTGCCGTCCACCAGCCGCGCCATCGCCTTGGAGACGTGAGCCTCATTGAACTCCATGGTCTCGTCAAAAACGCTGAGGCCGGGGCGGGTGATGGACGGAATGGACTTGAAGAGCTCCCAAGTGCACTCGTAGTTGTCGGTGGTCAGCATCCGACCCCCGCGCATCGAATAGCCGCGCTCGGCGTCGCCCGTACCGTCGAGGCTGCCGCCCATGAGCCGGCCGGCCTCCAGGATGCGGATGTTGGCGCCCGGCATGCCGCCGTCGCGGATCAGGAATGCCGCACCGGCCAAGGAGCCGATGCCCCCGCCGATGAAGTAGGCCTTGCGTGTTGAATTCATGGCGTCGGAGTCCTTGTGTGAGCCTGGAACGTCAGTTGCGGTCCTTGGCTCACTTGGGCTGCGGCGCCCTTGGCTGTCTCGACTGCAGTGTCCACCCTAGGGATGCCGGCCACTAGCGTCAGTGCGCTAGCTCACACAAGAGCCTCGCAAGCGGCTTGTACAAGCGGCACTCTAGGCAGGGTGCGCCGTCGAACAGACCCGAAGCCGGGCGGCGCGCAGGCTGCTCACTCCACCGCACCCAAGTCGGACGCATGGATGGCGATCTTCTACTCGAGCGGCGCCACGAGCGACACCGACGCTTCCGCCATGGCGGCCTGACCCACTTGTACCCAAGGATCCATCACATGGCCTACCAAAGCATCAATCCCACGAACGGAAAGCTGCTGCAGAGCTTCGAGCACATGAGCCCTGCGCAGCTTGAACAGGCCCTGACGCAAGCGCAGAGCGGCTTCGAGACCTGGAAGCAAAAGAGCTACGCCGAACGCGCCGCCATCCTGAAGCAGGCCGCGAGCCTGCTGCATGCCCATGTCGATGACTTCGCCACGCTGGCGACGCTAGAGATGGGCAAGCGCATCGATGAGGCGCGCGCCGAGGTCAAGTTCAGTGCTGACATCCTGGCCTACTACGCCGAGCATGCCCACGTGCTCCTGTCGCCCCAGAAGCTGCACCCCAAGCATGGGCAGGCCCACGTCGAAAGCTCTCCGCTCGGCGTGTTGTTCTGTGTTGAGCCCTGGAACTTTCCGTATTACCAGCTCGCTCGCGTGGCCGGCCCGCAGCTCATGGCCGGCAATGTGCTGGTGGTGAAGCATGCAGGCAGCGTGCCGCAATGTGCCATCGCCTTCGAGAAGCTGCTGCTCGACGCGGGCGCCCCCGTCGGGGTCTACACCAATCTGCGGATCTCCTACGAGCAGTCCGACCTCGTGATTGACGACCCGCGCATCAAGGGCGTGGCGCTCACCGGCAGCGCGGCGGCCGGGCGCAAGGTGGCGGCCCGCGCCGGCCAGAACCTGAAAAAGTCGACGATGGAGTTGGGCGGCAGCGATGCCTTCATCGTGCTGGATGACGCCGACCTCGACAAGACGCTTCGCTGGGCCGTCTGGGGCCGCATGTACAACGCCGGTCAGACCTGCTGCGCGGCCAAGCGCTTCATCGTGATGGAGTCGGTTGCCGACGAGTTTCTTGAGAAGTTCAAGCGCGCACTGCAAGCCCTGAGTCCGGGCGATCCTCTGGACGAGCACACCACGCAGGGCCCGCTGTCCAGCGAGGCGGCATTGCTGACTCTGCTGGCTCAGGTGGACGCCGCGGTGCGGGGCGGCGCCAAGCTCCAGCTGGGAGGCGGGCGTGTGGCCCGGCCCGGCTTCTTCATGCAGCCCACGATCCTCACCGACATCGCCCCCAACAACCCGGCCTTCCGCGACGAGTTCTTCGGCCCGGTGGTCTCGTTCTTCCGGGTGCAGACCGAGGAGCAAGCCATCGCCCTGGCCAACGACTCGGACTTCGGTCTGGGCGGCTCGGTATGGACCCAAGACGAGGCGCGCGGCAAACGCGTCGCCAGCCGTGTCGACACCGGGATGATGTTCGTCAACAACATCGATTGGGCCGATGCCGAACTGCCTTTCGGCGGTATCAAGAGTTCCGGCTACGGCCGTGAACTGGGCAGCTTGGGCATCCATGAGTTCGTCAACAAAAAGCTGGTGCGCTCCGGCGACGCCCCAGCGCCGGCTTGAGCTCCGATCTCGGCCTCCGATCGCTGCCCGACCACCGTAAAGCCAAGGACACAGCCATGACACACAAGATGCAAGCCGCGCAGGTCGAACAGTTCGGCCAGCCGCTGGTCTTCAAGGAGCTCGAGGTGCCCACGCCCGGCCCCGGGCAGATTCTGGTCAAGACAGAGGCCTGCGGCGTTTGCCACACCGACCTGCATGCGCGCAACGGCGATTGGCCGTTGAAGCCGCCGCTGCCCTTCACACCGGGACACGAAGGCATCGGCATCGTCACCGCGCTCGGCGCCGGTGTGCGGGCGGTGAAGGAGGGCGACCGCGTCGGGGTGCCCTGGCTCTACTCGGCTTGCGGGCACTGCGAGTTTTGCCTGGCCGCCCAGGAGCCGGTCTGCGCCGATGCGCAGTTTGGCGGCTACACGCGCAACGGCGGCTTTGCCGAATACATCCTCGCCGACCCGAACTATGTCGCCCACATCCCGGCCGGTCTGTCTGCGGTCGAGGCCGCGCCGCTGATCTGCGCCGGCATCACCTCGTACAAAGGCTTGAAGGAAACCCAGGCAAGGCCCGGGCAGTGGGTGGTGATCTCAGGCATCGGCGGGCTGGGCCATCTGGGGGTGCAATACGCCAAGGCCATGGGCCTGCATGTGTGCGCGGTGGACATCGACGATGCCAAGCTGGCGCATGCCACGCGCCTGGGTGCCGATGCGGTCGTGAACGCCAAGCAGGCGGACGCCGTGGCCGCGGTCGTCCAGGCCACGGGTGGCGGGGCGCACGGCGTGCTGATCACCGCACCCTCGCTGCCCGCCTTCGAGCAAGGTGTGCGGATGACGCGCAAACATGGCTGCTGCGTGCTGGTCGGCATCCCGCCTGGCGAGTTCCCGACGCCGCTGTTCGAGGTGGTGGCCCACTGCATCACGATCCGAGGCTCCTTTGTCGGCAACCGGCGCGATATGGCTGAGGCCTTGGCCTTCGCCGCCGATGGCAAGGTCAAGGCCGACATCGAGTTGCAGCCGCTGTCAGCGATCAACCAGGTCTTCGAGCGCCTGACCAAGGGCGAAGTGCCTTCGCGCGTAGTGATCGATTTTTCACCACGTTGAAGCCCTGGTGCAGCAGGCCGATTTCGACCGTGATCTCGTGTTTCCTGTAAAAGCCAGGCCAGCCTTGGCGAATGCCAGCCAGGTTCGCAATCTCTGCGCCCGCTTCGGCCCTGTACTGGCCCCATTCAAAGGCAGGCACAGAAGCACAGAAAGGTCTTGCAATGAGTGGATCTCTTTGGCCCCTCAGATTTCTCAATGTCGCCAAGGCTCTTGCGTCTCCCCAGCTAGGGCTTCGCGAGCCTGCGCTGCTGTTGCTGCTCCGAGTGCCGTCCCGTCGCGCGCGCTCGAGGTTCGCCGCCGTCCTGTTTTCAACCCTGTGTTTGACCACCATCGCCATGCCCAGCCACGCCACCGAAGAGCCTGAGTACCAAGTCCTGCGCGAAGTCGCGGGCATCGAGCTGCGCCAGTACGCCGCCTATGCAGTGGCCGAGGTCGTGGTGCCCGGCCCGGCGGACGAGGCCGGTAGCCAGGCCTTCCCCATCCTGGCCGGCTATATCTTTGGCAAGAACAAGGGTGAGCGGAAATTCGCCATGACCGCGCCCGTGACTCAGGCTGCTGTTCCGATGAAGCTTGAGATGACGGCGCCGGTCACTCAGAGCGCCGCACCGGGCGGCTTCCTGGTGCAGTTTGTTCTGCCCAAAGGCGTGACGGCCGCCAATGCGCCGGAACCGCTGGATGCGCGTGTCCAGCTTCGCGAGGTGCTGCCCGAGCAGGTCGCCGTGATTCGCTACTCGGGTTTCTGGTCGGCCTCGAATGACGGCGAGCATCTTGCGAAGCTGGAGGCGGCGCTGCGCGCGGCCGACCTGGCATGGCAGGGCGCGCCGGTGTACTCACGCTACAACGCGCCTTTCACGCCCTGGTTCATGCGTCGCAATGAGATTTGGTTGCGCTTGCTCGCGCCGCAATGAGTGAAGGACTTGCCGCCCACCGGTGCTTGGGTTGTATGAGCGATGGCGCTTGTGCCGGTTTTGTGCATTCGGTGCGGCAACGAACGGTGCGGGGGCGATCCTGGGCCCAGACTGCATCATGAATCCCGCTCACGCATCACCAAGCTCCAGCCTCTCGACGCAGCGCGGCGCGGTGGAAACCCCATCACCCAGGTTCGGTGTTCTGAGGCGCGTGTTGGGTCAGTTTGTGCCGCAGCTGGGGCGGGCGCCGACTGTTCCTTCCTCAGGTCCAGCGTCGGACGAGACCGCGATGCATTCGCCATGCCTTTGAGCCACTGTCTGCCCATTCCGATTCAACTGCAAGCTTGCCTCAATGGAGTCCTCGCATGACCTACCAGGGTGAACGTTCCCGACCGATGGCCAGTGAGAACGGCCGCTACTTTGAAGTGTCCAAGCTCCGAATGGGCGCCGATGGGCAGGTCAGCGAGGTGCTCTGGTGCGAGGTGAGCATGGGCTCGGACCTTGCACTCGGCACCCGCGTCGTGGCCGCTGCTTCCGAGGTCGTGGACGCCATGCATGACGGCGCGCAAGTCGCCGCGGTGTTCAGTTCCCAGGAACGCTGCCCTGCGCGCAGCTTCACGATCGTCGAACAGGCCGATGGCCGGGAGTGTCTCGCCTTCGACGGTGCGCCCTCAGCGGGTCGGAACCTGGCTGACATTGACATCCTGGAGGGCTGAGTTGCCATGATTGCTTTTCAGGTCAGTGATATGACATGTGGTCGTTGTGCCGGTGCGGTGACGAAGGCGCTCAAGGAGGTCGACCACGGCGCGCTGGTCCGCGTGGATCTGGCCACCTTCACGGTCGAGATCGAACCCAGCAGCGCGACGGCCCGCCAGCTCAGCGACGCGATCAAGCGAGCAGGGTACTCGCCGGTCGCAGCATGACCGGCGCAATTGCTAGACACAAGAATCGACGGGCCAAGCTATGAACACGCTGAAGCGGGCGCTGTGAAATCCAGACCCGGGAAAGGCCATGCCGAGCGGCATCGCGGTGATCGCATCGCTTGGTTGCGCGCAGCGGTGCTTGGCGCCAACGATGGCATTGTGTCGACGGCCAGCTTGGTGCTGGGCGTGGCCAGCGCAGGGGCGGAGCACAGGACCATTCTGCTGACCAGTGTCTCGGGCCTGATCGCCGGCGCCATGTCGATGGCGGCGGGCGAGTTCGTGTCCGTGCATTCGCAGGAAGACACGGAAAAGGCTGACCTTGCCCGGGAGCGTGAGGAGCTAGAGCAGGACCCGGTGGGTGAGCATCATGAACTGGCGGGCATCTATATGGCCCGGGGCCTGGACCCGGCGCTGGCCGAGCAGGTGGCGGCCCAGTTGATGGCCCACGATGCGCTGGATGCCCACACCCGTGACGAATTGGGGCTCTCAAGCACGACCGCTGCACGCCCGATGCAAGCGGCCTGGGCCTCGGCGGCCAGCTTCTCGGTGGGCGCGGTCTTGCCGATTGCTGTCGTCGCCGTGGCCTCACCGGCGCAGCTGATTCCCTGGGTGTCTCTGGCTTCCTTGGCCTTCTTGGCCGGGCTCGGGGCCGCTTCGGCGCGGCTCGGCGGCGCGCCCCTGTGGAGCGGTAGCTGGCGTGTCGCGTTCTGGGGCGCGCTTGCGATGGCGATCACCGCAGGCGCGGGCATCCTGTTTGGCGCGGTGGCCTGAGGCAGCTGCCATCGAGGCTTACTTCACTTCGTGTACGGCTGATTGCATTTGGGCCGCCAGTCTGATCAGCTTTAGATTCAGCCGCAGAAACTCGAAATGTGATTTTACATAATACACATTGTCGATATTATGGCCATGGATCAGCTCTGAATGGGTTAGCTTTCGCTGCTCATGGCGAACCTGGCAGAACCATTGAAAAAGCCGCTTGACCCCTTTGCAGGATCAAGCGGCAAAGAATATGGCGATGCTTCGGCTAGAGCTGGCCGAAGTCTGGACGCAGCGCTCAGTTTCCTGCGCTGGCGACGAGGTCGATGCCGTCATCACCTTCGTCGGCGGCATCTTCAATCAGCCGGTCGAAGTCGGCCGCGGCGACGGCGCTCTTGGCGATCAAGGGCTTGTCCAGCGGGCGGTAGACGCGGCTGTGCAGGCGGTTCAGGCGCTCGGAATGCTCCATCGCGCGCACCACCTGCTCGGGATCGATCAGCATGGCGAAGGGGCTGATGAGGCTGTGGGTTTGTGCGTTGAACATGATGTCGGTCTCCTGTGGGTCGGTCGCTGTCGAGTCGCTGTATGCGTCTCAAGATGTAAGCGACTTTAGGAGCCCGGGCTTGTGTTCGACAGTCGGCTGGCAGCCAAAGGCCTTGTCAGTGAACTTCCTAGGTGCTTGCTGCACGCGCTGGCGAAAAAGCAAGCCATTGGCCCGGCTTTACGGCAGTTTGCCGGCGCGACTTTGCTTTCCTTGACGCAGGCGCTGAACCAGTTTGTTGCGCCCGGCCGCCTGGGCAAACTCGAGCGCGCTGAGCCCCTGTTCGTTGCGCAGCGCTGGGTCGGCGCCGGCGTCCAGCAAGGCCTCAGCCAAATCCATGGCACCGTAACGCGAGGCCAGCATCAACGGCGTGCTGCCATTGGGCGAACGCGCCTCCAGCTCGGCGCCCTGGCTGAGCAGCCACAGGGCGACGCCGTTGTCCGGGCCGCTGCAAGCGTAGTGCAAAGGTGTCCAGCCCTCTTTGTGGATCTGGGCGCCGCGGCGCACCAGCTTTTGCACCCAGTCCAGGCGGCCACGAATCGCGGCCAGCATCAGCGGCGTTTCGCCCGCAGCGTTGGCGGCGTTGACATCGCTGCCCGGGTGGCTGAGCAGGCTGTCCAGCGCCCGCCCGGAGTCTTCGCGCAAGGCCACTTCCAGGGCCTTGCGGCCCCGGGCATCGGCCGCATTGGGGTCGACGCCGCGCACCAGCAAGCGCATGACTTCACGGCCGTTGTCCAATTCGGCAGCCAGCACGAGGTCATCGGCAGGGCCAGCCTGCGCGGGGCCGGCCGCCAGTGCTAGACCCAAACAGAGCCAGGCGGCGTACCGACCCATGCGGCTCAGGCGGGCAGAGCGAACAGCCGCCGCGTGTTGGCCGTCGTCTGTGCAGCCAGTTCGGGAATGGACATATTCTTGGCCGCCGCCAAAGCCGCCGCCACATGGGGCACATAGGCGGGGCTGTTGGTTCGGCCCCGGTAAGGCACCGGCGCCAGATAAGGGCTGTCGGTCTCGATCAGCAGGCGCTCAACCGGCAGGGCTTTGGCCATATCACGCAGATCCTGCGCATTCTTGAAACTCAGGATGCCGGAAAAGGAGATGTAGTAACCGCGCTCGACCGCGGCCTGCGCCACCGCCAGGCTTTCGGTGAAGCAATGGAAAACGCCGCCGGCTTGTTCACCGCCCTCCTCGTCCAGCACCCGCAAGGTGTCGGCGGCGCTACTGCGGGTGTGAATCACCAGGGGCTTGGCCACCGCACGTGCGGCCCGGATGTGGGTGCGAAAGCGCTCGCGCTGCCACTCCATATCGTGCTCGATACTGCGGCCATTGAGGCGGAAATAGTCCAGGCCGGTTTCACCGATGGCCACCACCTTGGGCGCCTGTGCGCCTTGCACCAGCTCGTCGACGCTGGGCTCATACACGTCTTCATTGTCCGGGTGCACGCCCACGGTGGCAAAGAGCTGCTCATGTTCGGCTGCCAGCGCAGCCACCCGGGGGAATTCCTCCATGGTGGTGCAGATGCAGATGGCCTGTTCCACCTGCGCCACCATCATTTCTCCGAGGATTTCAGGCAAGCGGGCGTGCAGCTCAGGGAAGCTCAGGTGGCAGTGCGAATCGATGAACATGGGGCGGGAAACAAGGTGGGCGTGAAAGCTTAAACAAGGCGCCCCAGTGCAGGACGCCTGCCCGCTTCACATGGTTTGGGTCGGCTTGGCAGACGAGATCTGGGTGCCGAGGATTTCTTCGATGCGCAGCTTGATCAAACGGCTTTTCTCATCGGCGGGAAAGCGCACGCCGACGCCTTGGGTGCGCCCGCCCGAGGCATTGACCGGCGTCAGCCAAGCGATCTTGCCGGCCACGGGATAACGCTGGTTGTCATCGGGCAGGGCCAGCAACAGGTAGACATCCTCGCCCAGGCGGTACTCGCGCGTGGTCGGCACGAACAGACCGCCGTCGAGGAACTGCGGCATGTAGGCGGCGTAGAGCGCGCCCTTCTCGCGAAACACCAGCTGAATCACGCTGGGGCGCGGGCCCGCGGCGGCAGCAGCGGCGGCGCCATTGGCGGGCGCGGCAGCGCCGAGCGAGGTGGTCAGGCCGAGCGAGGCGGGTTTGGCGGCGGAGTTGTCCATGGCCGCCAGTGTAGCGAAGCCCGTGCCGGCCCGAAGCGTCGATCAGGCCCGGCGTGCTGCCGTTGATCGGCTGGCCGCCTGCAAGGCCTGTTGCCCTTGTGCAAACAGAGATTCCATCAGCAAGCCCGCATTGAGCGGATGCTCGGCATGGCGGGCCGCGCGGCGCAGCACGGCCTCCCACTCGTGCAGCGGACCGGCCAGCTTGGGGCTGGGCAAGGCCTCGGCCGGGAAATAGCTGGGCGCTGCGCCATGCACGCGGCGCAGCAAGTCATGGCAAAGCCGCTGCAAGGCATCGATGGCGCGCGGCTGTGACCAGTCGGCCAAAGCCGCCGCTTCGCCACGCGCCAAGCGCTGCGGCAGCTGAGTCCAGGCCTGGGCGCGCAGTCCAGCCTCGAACCAGTCGCGCGCTTCCTGTGGCCGGCCGCCGGCGGCAGCCAGCAGCACCTCGGGGGATTCCACGCCCTGCTCTTTCAGCCATTGCAGACAGGGCGCGGCGGGCGGCAAAGCCAGGGGCAAGGGCTGGCAACGGCTGCGTATGGTGGGCAGCAGGCCTTCCGGCGCGCTGCTGGCCAGCACGAAGCGCAGGCTGCCGCCGGGCTCTTCCAGGGTCTTGAGCAAGGCATTGGCTGCCACGGTGTTGAGCGCCTCGGCCGGGTAGACCACGACGACCTTGGCGCGCCCGCGCGAGCTGGTGCCTTGGGCAAAGGACAGCATCTGGCGCACGGCCTCGATCTTGATCTCGCGGCTGGGCTTGGTCTTGCTGGCCTTGGGCTCGCCGTCACGGCCGGTTTCGGCCTCGGCGCCCCAGCCCAGCTGCTCGCGCAAGGCATCGGGCAGCAGCAGCATGAAGTCGGGATGGGTGTGCGAATGCAGCAGCTTGCAGCTGGCGCAGTGGCCGCAGGCAAAGCCGCCCTCCAGCGGCGCCTCACACAGCCAGGCCTGGGCCAACAGCAAGGCCAGATCGAGCTGACCGACCCCGGCCGGGCCCTGCACCAGCAAGGCATGCGAGCGCGCCGTGGCCAGGGCCTGGCGCAAGGGCTCGGCCAGCCAGGGCAGCGGGCGCTGGGCGCCGCCTTCCTTCAGCGTTTCGTTCAGCGCTTCGTTCACCATCCCCGCGCCTCCAGCACCGCGTGGATCTGGGCGGCCACCTCGGCCACCGAGAGGCTGGCGTCGATGCGGGCAAAGCGCTGCGGCGCGCTGGCGGCTCTTGTGGCATAGCCGGTGCGCACGCGGGTGAAGAAATCCAGGTCTTGTTGCTCGAAACGGTCGGCCTCGCGCGCGGCAGCGCGGCGCTGGGCGGCGATGGCCGGGTCCAGATCGAACCAGAAGGTCAAGTCAGGCTGGCGACCGCCCTGCACCCACTGCTCCAGCGTCTCCAGCACGGTCAGGTCCATGCCACGCCCGCCGCCCTGGTAGGCAAAGCTGGCGTCGGTGAAACGGTCGCAGAGGACAGTCTTGCCGGCGGCCAGGGCCGGCTCGATGACGCGCTGCAGATGGTCGCGCCGGCCGGCGAAGACCAGCAAGGCCTCGGTCAGGCTGTCCATGCCGCGGTGCAGGATCAGCTCGCGCAGGCTCTCGGCCAACTCGGTGCCGCCGGGCTCGCGGGTGTGGACCAGCTCGGCGCCGCGCTGGCGCAGGCGCTCGCCCAGGGCCTCGATATGGGTGGACTTGCCCGCCCCATCGATGCCTTCAAAACTGATGAAACGGGCGCTGGAGGAATGGGCTGGGTTCACGGAACGGGGCAATTCTTGGCTTCGATTTCGACGACTGAGGCTCGCGCGCTTCAGCGGCCACGTTGGTATTTGTTGACCGCGCGATTATGCGCGGCCAGGTCTTCACTGAACTCGCTGCTGCCATCACCGCGGGCCACGAAGTAGAGCACCCGGCTTGGTGCCGGATGCAAGGTCGCCTGCAAGGAGGCGACGCCGGGCATGGAGATCGCACTTGGCGGCAGGCCGCCGCGGGTGTAGGTGTTGAACGGCGTGTCGGTCTGCAGGTCGCGCTTGCGCAGATTGCCGTCGAACTTCTCGCCCAGGCCGTAGATGACCGTCGGGTCGGTCTGCAGCGGCATGCCGATCCGCAGTCGGTTGATGAAGACGGCGGCCACCAGCTGGCGGTCGGCCGGCGCGCCGGTTTCCTTCTCGACGATGGAGGCCAGGATCAAGGCCTCGTCGGCGGATTTGAGCGGCAAGCCTTCGCTGCGGCCGGCCCAGGCGCTGTCCAGACGTTTCTGCATGGCGGCATGCGCGCGTCTGAGCACGGTCAGGTCACTGACCCCGCGGCTGTAGGCGTAGGTGTCGGGGAAAAACCGGCCCTCGGCCGCTTGGCCTGGCGCGCCCAGGGCGGCCATCAGCTCGGCCTCGCTCCAGCCCGCGGTCTGCTGCTTGAGCGCGGGGGCGCGGGCCAGGGCCGCGCGCAGCTGGCGCAGATTCCAGCCCTCGATCAATCGCAGCTGCTCCAGCACTTCATCGCCGCGCACCATCTTGGCCAGCAAGTCGCGCGGCGTGGCGCCCTGGTGGATCTCATAGCTGCCAGCGCGGATCTGGCGCGCCTGGCCGGACCAGCGGAACCATTGGTAGAGCAGGCGCGGATCTTCGGCCACACCGGCTTGGGCCCAGGCTTGCGCGACCTCGCGCGGCGAGCTGCCGGCCTCGATGGACAGCTCCACGGTCGGGCTGCGCAGCTGCATGGGGGCTTGCAGCCACCACCAGGCCGCGCCGGCTGCCACGCCTGCGGCAAGCAGGGCCAGCAGGAACAGGCCGAGCATCCATGCCAGCAGGCCGGAGCCTCGCCCTGCCCGCTTGCTCGTCTTGGCTCTTGTTCTTGTTTTGCTTCTCGTCCTTGCCATCAAAACCCTTGCGCGGCCGATTTGTTTCGGGCGCTGATGATAATCGGGGCCATGACGACGAACCTCGAACTCCCTTCTTCCGCTGCCCTGCGCCTGCCCCACTGGGGCGTCATCCGTGCCCAGGGCGAAGACGCCGCCAAGTTTTTGCACAGCCAGCTGACCCAGGACTTCGCCCTGCTGGGCCCGAATGAAGCGCGTCTGGCAGGTTTTTGCTCCGCCAAGGGGCGCTTGCTGGCCAACCTGGTGGGCTGGAAGGACGGCGAGCAGGACGTGTTGCTGGCCCTGCCCGCCGATGTCCTGCCTGCCGTGCTCAAGCGCCTGTCCATGTTCGTGATGCGGGCCAAGTGCAAGCTCAGTGATGCCAGTGCCGACTGGGCCTTGTGGGGGCAGATCGCTACGGCGCAGGACGGCGCGCGCTGGGCGCTGCAGCGCGAAGAGGCTGGCGTTCGCATCCGTCTGCCCGATGCGGCCGGCCACAGCCGGTGGCTGTGGGTTCAGGCGGCAAGCGCGGCCGCACCCAGCCTGCCCGCTTTGAGCCTGCAGGACTGGGCCTGGCTGGAGGCTGCGGCCGGTCTGGCCTGGGTGCAGACGGCCACACAAGAACAGTTTGTGCCGCAGATGCTGAACCTGGAATTGCTCGGCGGCGTGAATTTTCAGAAGGGCTGCTACCCCGGCCAGGAGGTGGTGGCGCGCAGCCAGTACCGTGGCACGCTCAAGCGCCGCACCTATTTGTACGAGCTGCAGGGTCAGGCCTTGCCCGGCCAGGAGATCTTTCACAGCGAAGACCCGGGCCAACCGGCGGGTCTGGTGGCCCTGGCGGCCACGCGCGACGACGGCCGCAGCCTGATCCTGGCCGAGACCAAGATTGCGGCGCTGGACGCCGGCAGCCTGCATCTCGGGTCGCCGGACGGTGCGCTGCTGCAGCCGCGCGCCCTGCCCTATGAGCTGAAGGCCCTGGAATGATGAGCACGATGCAGCCTGAAATCTTCGTCTACTACCGCATTCGGGCGGCGGACAGTGCAGCGGCGCTTGCCGCCTTTCGCGAGCTGCAGGAGCAACTGGCCTCGGAAGGTGTGCCCGTCAGCGCCCTGCGCGTGCTCCAGCGCCAGGACAGCGACAGCAGCCTGCCAACTTGGATGGAGATCTATGGCCCTGGGCTGAGTGAGCCGGTCGGCCTGGAAGTGCGGGTGGCGGCAGCGATGGCGCCCTTTGTCCAGGGCCTGCGCCACCGCGAGTGCTTCACAGCGCTCTGACCATCTCCACATGGCCGATGCCGGCCTCTTCAAACACGGCGCCGCGCTGAACGAAGCCGGCGCGCGTGTAGAAGCCAGCGGCGGACAGCTGCGCATGGAGCACCGCCTCGCGCTCGCCGCGCTGGCGGCCGGCCTGCATCAGGGCTTCCAGCACCTCACGGCCGATGCGGCTGCCGCGCATGCTGCGCAAGACCGCCATGCGGCCGATCTTGGCCACACCCGGCACATGTTCGAGCAAGCGCCCGGTGGCCAAGGCCAGGCCGAAGCGGTTGAAGGCGACGGCGTGCACGCAGCTCTCATCGGCGCTGTCCCATTCCATCTCGGCCGGGATCTTTTGTTCGTCCACGAACACCGCCTGGCGGATGGCACCGGCCTGCGCGCCGAGCTCGGCCCAGCTGCCCACCCGAACCT
Organism: Kinneretia sp. DJ1R-11; assembly: GCF_025717595.1. Lineage (NCBI taxonomy): Bacteria > Pseudomonadati > Pseudomonadota > Betaproteobacteria > Burkholderiales > Sphaerotilaceae > Roseateles > Kinneretia sp. DJ1R-11. Next base: position 39,941 of record NZ_JAJIRR010000007.1, on the reverse strand, counting down.
CGACCACCGATTCACCCGCCTCGAAGCTCTCGATCAGGCTGCGCAGCGCGGCGGGCACCTCGCGCGGTGACTGGTCCTGGCGGTCGGCGAAGACATAGATCAGCTCGCCATGGACCAGCAATTCGGCGCCGCGAAACACCGCGCAGATCACTTGCAGCGAGCTGTGGCCGATGCGCTCACAACGCACGCCGACCTGCAACAGCTCGTCATAACGCGCTGAACCCAGGTACTCGAGCGTGGCCTTGCGCACGAACAGATCGCCGCCCATCTGCGCCATGGTTTCGACGTAAGGCAAGGCCAGGGCGCGCCAGTAGCCGCCTACGGCGACGTCGAAATAGCTCTGGTAATGGGCGTTGAAGACCACCTGCTGGGCATCAATCTCGCTCCAACGCACGCGCAGGGGCTCAAAAAAGCGGAAGTCTTGCAGTTTCATGGTGGGGGTGCGGAGCGCAGCGGTGCTGTAGGGCTTTGGGGCTGTGGTGCGTTGATTCAGGGCTGCAGTGCTTGGCGCAGGGCCAGGGCGCAGGCGTCAAGGGCGGTCAAGGCCTCGGGGATGGTACGCCCCATCTTGATGAAATCGTGGGTGACGCCGCGATACAGCTCCAGCTGCACCTGCCCGCCGTTGGCGCGCAACAGATCGGCATAGGCGATGCCCTCGTCCACCAGCGGGTCGCATTCGGCCAGCAAGACGCAGGCCGGCGCGAGATCGCTGTGATCGGGCGCCTCCAGCGGCGCGAAGCGCCAGTCGCGCCGGTGCCCATGCTCGATGTAGTGGTCGAAGAACCAGGCGATCGAGGCGGCGTCGAGCAGAAAGCCGTTGGCGAAGAGCTTGTGCGAGGCGGTGTCGGCATGGGCCGTGGTGCCCGGCGTGATCAGCAGCTGCAGGGCCAGCGGCAGGCTGATGTCGCGCGCATGCAGGGCACAGACCGCCGCCAGCGTGCCGCCGGCGCTGTCGCCGCCTACGGCCAGACGGCTCCCGTCCAGACCCAGGCTGGCGGCGTTCTCGGCCAACCAGCGCATCACGGCCCAGCAGTCGTCCACGGCCGCTGGAAATCGGTGCTCGGGTGCCAGCCGGTAGTTCAGGGACAGCACGGCCACGCCGCTGCGCAAGGCCAGTTGGCGGCACAGGCTGTCATGGGTGTCGATGCTGCCGATGGTGAAGCCGCCGCCGTGCAGATAGAGCAGGACAGGCAGCCTGGCCTCATGGGCAGTCTGCGGTGCATACAAGCGCGCGGCCAGCGGGCCCTCGGCACCGGGCACTTGCAGGTTCTCCACCCGAGCCACCGGCGCGCGCGGCAGGTCCAGAATCTCGGCGCCCATGAGGTAGGCGATGCGCGCCTGCTTGGGGCTCAGGCTGTGGAAGGCCGGGCGCTTGACGCGGTGGATTCTCTCCAGCACACCGGCCATGCGCGGTGTCAACAAGGTGGTGCGGCTCAACAAGGGCTCCCGGGGTTAACCCGGTATTTTCGCAGCCCTGGCGATGTTGGTCTCAAAACTCCAGGCCATACCAGCCAAAACCGGCCGTCCACAAGGTCTGCGAACTGCCATTCTGGCGACTTGCCGTGATGCTCAGGCCCAGCTTGTCGGGGCTCAACCACCAGAGGCCGCCGACGGTGCGCACCGTGGCGCCCAGCAAGGCGGGGCGGTCGTTGGTCTGAATCTCTGCGAACAAAAGCCCGCGCGGATCAGGCATCCAAACGCCCGCAAGATTGAGGACTGTGCCCCCCTGCCCGCTCAAGCGTTCCTTGTGGTGACCGAGGTTGAGATGAAAGGCCGCTTCTTCGCTGAGCGTCAAGGTGGCCAGGCCCAGCAGGCCGCTGGCGCTGCGCCGCCAGCCGCTGCTCACCGGTCGATCAAAGCTCAGGCCGGCCTTCAGACCGAAGTTCAGCTGGCCGATGGCGGTGGGCAGCTGCCAACTCGCGGGCGCCCATTTGAGTGCGATGCTGGCTTCGCCGCGGATTTCATCGCGCGGTTGGGGTCGGCTGTAGTCGCCACCCAATTCCAGGCCCTCGGTCAGGCCGCAGGCTGGGGCCAGCACCCAGGCCCGGCTGCTGCCGGCTTTCTCGCCCCAGCCTTCCAGCTGGCAGCTGCCGGCCGGGGCAGTGGCCGCGTCATCGCTGGACAGGGGGCGGCCGGCCAAAGCTGAAGGAGCAGCGATGGCCAGCAACAAGATCAGCAGAAGGCCACGGCTCGCCGCAGCATGGAGGGCATAAGGCGACATATGACTGCCGGCGGCTGGGCTTGTATGGAAAAGATGAGGCTGCATGCGTGCGGCTCCTTGCTGGCTCAGACCTGGAATCGTTCCACATGGGATTTCAGCTCGGCACCCATGCTGCGTAGATTGTCCGAAGAGGCAGTGGTCTCTTCCACCATGGCAGCATTCTGCTGGGTCATCTCGTCGAGCTGGCGGATCGCTTGTGAGACCTCTCCCAAGCTGGTCGCCTGGTCCTGGGTGGCGCGTGAGATGTCGCTGATCATGTGCTGAACTTGCTGGACCGAACCGCGCAAGTCCTCCATGGTTTGGCGTGCCTTGTCCACCAAGCCAGCGCCGTCGTTCACCGCCTCGGTGGAACGCGTAATCAAAGCACCGATCTGCTTGGATGCTTCGGCACTGCGCTGGGCCAGGCTGCGCACCTCGCTGGCGACCACGGCGAAGCCACGCCCTTGTTCGCCAGCGCGGGCCGCTTCCACCGCCGCATTGAGGGCCAGGATGTTGGTCTGAAAAGCGATGCCATCGATCACCGCGCTGATCTCGCCAATCTGGCGCGAGGAGGCTTGAATCTGTTCCATGGTGCTCACCACCTTGCCCACGGCGGTGCCACCGGCATCGGCGGCCTGGCTGGTCGCTGTGGACAGCTGGTGCGCCTCATGCGCTGAGGTCGAGGTGCGCTGCACACTGCTGTTGAGCTCCTGAGCGGTGGCGGCCACCTGCTCCAGATTGGCCGCTTGCTGCTCGGTGCGGGTGCTCAGATCATGACTGGCATGGGCGATTTCCTCGCTCGCATGCGCCATCGAGATCACATTCGTGCCGACGGCTCGCACCAAGCCGGCCAGCGATTGCTGCATGGTGGCCATGGCATGGACCACGCTGCCATGAAAGATGACGCCCCGATGTTGCAGGGCACGCAGATCGCCGGAGGCGATGCGCTGTGCGATCTCGGCCAGATCGGTGGGGTCGGCACCCAGGCGTTGGATCACAAAGCGTCGCAAGGTGTAGCCCAGGCCCGAGGCCGACAGCACTGCCAGCACGAAGCCGGCCATGGCCGTCATACGGGCCTGATCATAGGCCTGGGCAGCGCTGCGCCCATCGGCGGTTGCAGACTTTTCCATCGCACTGGACAGGGTGTCGATCTGGGCCAGGATCTCGTCTTCCAGGCGGTCGTAGCGGCTGTACAGCAGCGTCACGAACTCCTCCTTTTTTCCGGCCCTGATCAAGGCGCTCAGTTCGTCCACCAGAACGCGCGATGCCAGATTTTTCTCAAGGATGGATTTGATCTGGGCGATTTCGTCTGCGCTCGCATGTCCAGGAATGAACTCCGCCTCCAATGCCTTCATGGCTGCAGTCCCTTGCTCGCGCAGCTTTGCCAAGGTGGCCAGTTCGTCATCGCGTTTGTCGTCAGCCTGCAGGCCCAGATTGCGCAGGGCGATGCCGCGACCGTTGATCGAGTCGTTGAGCGCGGAGAGCGCCGTCAACTGCGGCAGATTGTTCTCGACGATCTCATCATTGACATCGTCCATGCGGCTCATCATCCACATCACACTGGCCAGGATGAGCAGGAACAAGGTCAGCAGGGTCACATTGGACGCAACGATGCGTTGCGCGAGGTTCAGCTTCATACCTTCAGACTCCTTAGACAACAAACGGAGGAACTCAGGAGCGCTGGGCGCCCCCGTGGGAGCTGGCAGCTCTTGGTGTTCGGAGAAAGACCCTTCGACTTTATGGGTTGCGCGAGCGAAGAGCGCACAAACTTTTTGCCGGACTGTTGGCAAAAGGTGAAGCCTGCTGGCAGCTAGGCGGTCGACACTTGCCCGCAGCGAACCCCGCTGAGTCGAGAGCAAGGCTGGCCATGCCCCTGATCCAGTACCTGACGCAGATCCACCTTGAGTACGGTGCGGTGGCCTTGTTGCCGCAGGAATGCCAGCGCTGCGGCATCTTGCGGCCCCTGGTCATCAGCGATGCCGGCGTGCGCGCCGCCGGTGGTTTGGCACTGGCCCTGGCGGCCTGGGGCGCGCACCCACCGCCGGTGTTTGCAAAGACCCCGCCCAACCCCGATGAGGCGGCCGTGCTGCGCGCGGTGGAGGTCTATCGGGCGCATTTCTGCGACGGTCTGATCGCTGTCGGTGGTGGGGCCTGCATGGACCTGGCCAAAGGTGTGGCGATCGCCGCCACCCATCCCGGTCCGCTCAAGGCCTTCGCCACCCTCGAAGGTGGCAGCCTGTCCATCAGCAAGGCGACGGCCCCGGTGATTGCCGTGCCGACGACCGCAGGCACGGGCAGCGAGGTGGCGCGGGGTGCCATCTTGGTAGTCGCAGACGGGCGCAAACTGGGCTTTCACAGTGCTGAGTTGATGCCGCGAGCCGCACTGTGTGACCCCGAGCTCACCTTGAGCCTGCCGCCGGACCTGACGGCCGCCACTGGCATGGACGCGATCGCCCACTGCATGGAAACCTTCATGTCAGCCGCCGTCAACCCGCCCGCTGATGGCATCGCTCTCGACGGCCTGCGGCGCGGCTGGAGCCACCTGGAGCGCGCCTGCCGCAACGGTCTGGATCGCGAAGCGCGCTGGCACATGATGAGCTGCAGCCTGCAGGGCGGCTTGGCTTTGCAGAAGGGGCTCGGTTGCGTGCATTCGCTGAGCCACGCCCTGGCGAACCTGGATGCGAGCCTGCACCACGGCACACTCAATGCCGTGCTGCTGCCCGCCGTGCTGCGCTTCAATGCCAGCGCGCCCAGCATGCAGGCGGAATGGCGCTTGCTTCGCATGGCCGAGGCCATGGGACTGGGGCATTGCGACCCCGCGGGCCACACCCTGGCCGAGGCCGTACAGAGCCTCAATCAAAGATTGGGCTTACCGGCCGGATTGGCCGAGTTGGGTGTAGACCCGTCGATGTTTGAACGCGCGGTGACGGGAGCGATGGCCGACCACTGCCACCGCAGCAACCCTCGCTTGGCCACCCGTGAAGACTATCTGGCGATGCTGGCTTCTTCTCTCTGAATACTCAGGCAAGCACCTACGTCCGGCCGTTGGTGGCCCGCTTGCGGCACGAAGCGGAAATTCAATTGCAACCACAGAGGCACGGAGGCACAGAGCAAAAACCAATTCGGCTTTGTATTTCTTTGTGCCTCTGTGCCTCCGTGGTTGCCTTTTGTATTCGGCTGCTTTGTGCCGCTAGCAGTCAGCCATATTCCCGGCCGATTGAGCACAAAAAGGCCCGGCCTCCTCGTGGGAGACCGGGCCTGCAAGACAGGGCGAAATCGGGGGGATCAGCCGTGCTTTGCTTCGAAGAACTGTTCGTCTTCGGTAGAACCCTTGAGCGCAGCGGTCGAGGCCTCGCGCTCGATGGTGGTGGTGACGGCATCGAAATAGCCGGTGCCGACTTCGCGCTGATGCTTGACGGCGGTGAAGCCACGCTCGGCAGCCGCGAACTCGGCTTCCTGCAACTCCACGAAAGCGCTCATATTGTTGCGAGCGTAGCCGTAGGCCAGGTTGAACATGCTGTAGTTCAGGCTGTGGAAACCGGCCAGTGTGATGAACTGGAACTTGTAACCCATGGCACCGAGTTCACGCTGGAATTTGGCAATCGTGGCGTCGTCCAGGTTCTTCTTCCAGTTGAAGGAAGGCGAGCAGTTGTAGGCAAGCAGTTTGCCCGGGAACTTGGCATGGATGGCGTCGGCGAACTGCTTGGCGAAAGCCAGGTCGGGCTTGCCGGTTTCGCACCAGATCATGTCGGCGTAGGGCGCATAAGCCAGGCCGCGGCTGATGGCTTGCTCGATGCCGTTGTTGGTACGGAAGAAGCCTTCGACGGTGCGCTCGCCAGTGCAGAAGGGCTTGTCGTTGTCGTCGATGTCGCTGGTCACCAGGTCACCGGCTTCGGCGTCGGTGCGTGCCAGCAGCACGGTCGGCGTGCCCATCACGTCGGCAGCCAGGCGGGCCGCGACCAGCTTGGACACGGCCTCGCGGGTCGGCACCAGCACCTTGCCGCCCATATGGCCGCACTTCTTGGCGGCGGCCAGCTGGTCTTCGAAGTGGACACCGGCGGCGCCGGCTTCGATCATGGCCTTCATCAGCTCGAAGGCGTTCAGCACGCCGCCGAAGCCGGCTTCGGCATCGGCCACGATGGGGGCGAAGTAATCGATGTCGTTCTTGCCTTCGCTCCACTGGATCTGGTCGGCACGGGCAAAGGTGGCGTTGATCTTCTTGACCACCTTGGGCACCGAGTCCACCGAGTACAGCGACTGGTCGGGGTACATCTCGCCATTGCTGTTGGCGTCGCCGGCGACTTGCCAGCCAGACAGGTAGATGGCCTTGAGGCCGGCCTTGACCTGCTGCATGGCCTGGTTGCCGGTCAGGGCGCCCAGGGAGTTGACGAAGGGCTCGGTGTTGACCAGGCCCCAGAGCTTCTCGGCACCGCGCTTGGCCAGGGTGTGCTCGATGGCCAGGGAGCCGCGCAGGCGCACCACATCGGCAGCGCTGTAGCCGCGGGTGATGCCCTTCCAACGTGGGTTCTCGGCCCAGTCCTTCTCAAGGGCGGCGATCTGCTGTTCACGGGTGGCGTTGCTCATGGTGTGCTCCTGCAAGTGAGTGAAGGCGAAAACAGAGGAAATGAATCAGTTCAGGTCCGGCGGCCGGGTGGCCAAACAAAGAAGCTTTGTTGGACTCAAGATTAGCCCCATGCCTCACTCTGCGGAACACTTATGTCTTATATAAGACTTAATTTTTAGTTCAATAAAATCAATAACTTAACTTGCAAATTTCTGATTGTGAAAAGTGTTTCGCCATGATGAGAAATTTTGCGGCGGCGCAACATGAAGAAAGTTCACGATGTGAAAACAACTTTTCGCATCGTGCAAAGCGCCTTGGAGCCGCCGTGAACGAAAAAGGCCGCAAGCTCGCCTCTCTCGGAAGGCTTGCGGCCGGCTAGGCGGGAAGCGCAGGCTATGGGCCCTCTGCCCAGCCCAGCGTGCAGCCCAGGCTTACTTGCCCAGCACGTGGTTGAACTCGACCCAGAACTGGCGGCCATGCGGGAGGTAGTAGCCCACCGGGTAGTAGGGCCAGCCGCCGCTGTCATCCTTGCGCACGCTGTTGGCCAGGTTGTTGACGATCAGGGTCACGCTGCTGCTCTTGTTCAGCTCATAGCTGCTGCTGGCGTTGAACGACCACTTCGGCGAGATCCAACCCTTGCTGTCACCGCTGACGATCTTGCCGTTGCGCAGGCCGGCCAGGGTGGTGTTGAATGCACCGTAACGCCAGCTCACGCTGGTGATCAGCTTGTTGGGCCAGTCGCTGAAATTGCGGGTGCCGACCTGGTTGCTCGCCTCATCGCCGTCGAACTGCGCGTACTTGTAGCTCTGCACCTGGGTGTACTTGGCCGAGAAGACAAAGTTGCCGGCCGTGGCCGTCTTCAGGCTGTAGCGGCTGCTGATGTCGAAGCCGTAGGTGCTTTGCACCGCCGCGTTGATCGGGTTGACCACGATCTCCTTGATCTCCCCCGGCCGCAGCACCGCGTCAGCCGGGTTGCGGCGCACCCGGGCAATCGCGTCCACGCAGGTCGGGCTGCTGATGTTCTGCAAACCAGTGCGGCAATCGGCCTCGTCGCGCAGGATTTTGTCGGAGCTGAGGTCGGTGACCAGATCGCTGATCGAGATCTTCCACAGGTCCAGCGAGGCATCGAACTCGCTGCTAGGCGACCAGACCAGGCCCAGGCCCCAGGACTTGCCCTTCTCGCTCTTCAGGTCCTTGGAACCGTTTTTGACATAGTTCGGCTGAATGCCCGCGAACTCGCATTTGTCCAGCGCCTGGCCCGCCAGTGCGCAGCGGTAATAGTCGTTGGCCGAGGCGTAATAGCCGCGACTCTCGGCCGTGAAGATGTAGCTCATGTCCGGGGCGCGGAAGCTGGTCGCATGCTGGGCGCGCACCAGCAGTTCCTTGCTGGGACGGAACTCCAGGCCGGCGTTGTAGGTGAAGGCGCTGGTGTCGCGACCGGCAAACTTGTAGCTGTCGTAGCGGCCCGCCAGCGTGCCCGTGATTTCGCGGGTCAGGGGGGCGTTCAGCTCGGTGCCCAGCGCCCAGCGCGTGCGATCGCCGCTGACATTGGCCACCTCGCTGGTGGCGTAGAACAGGCCTTGGCCCAGGCGCGGATCGGCCTTGTTCTCAAAGCCCTGGCTGCCCACCTCGGCCAGCACCGCGGCGCGCAGCGGGCCCGCCGGCAGTTGCAGCACCTCGCCATTGGCGGTGGCGCTGAGGTTTCGTGTCCAGGCGCGGTCGTCGGCCTGGTTGCTGGACGAGATGCTGGCGTACTCGGCCGGCGTCAGGGCCTTGAACAGGCGCGCGCTGTCGGGCTTGTAAATCAGCACGCCATCGGCATTCACGCCTTGCTGGGCACCGAGAAAGAAGGTGTCCACCGTGGCCAGCAGGCGCGGCCGGTTCAGCTTGCTCTTGTAGCCCGAGCTGTTCAAGCCCAGGTCATAGCTCCAGCTCGTGCCTTGCAGATCGCCACGCACACCCAGCACCAGATTGTGGGCACGGTCTTTCCATTCGCGGTTGAAGGCTTCGGCGCCGCCGATTTCCTCCGGTGCGAAGCGGCGGCTCCAGGTTTCCAGCTTGCCGGTGTTGGCATTGACGAAGTAACCATTGCTGGCGCTCAGCGAGGTCCAGCTCGGGCCGCGTGTGTTGTTCTCGGTGCTGGTGAAACCGAGCAGGGCCTCGGCGTAGAGCTCGGTGTGTGCGTTCAAGCCATAGCTCAGCAGGCCGGCGAAGTTCTGGCTCCGGTTGCCCGTCTGGGTGGTCCAGAAGCTCGGCGAACCGCGGCCGCTGCCGCAGTAGCTGCCCGATTTGGCGGTCGTGAAGGACTTGACCGAGCCGTCGAACAGCCCCGCCGCGCTTTCGCAAGCGCCCGCGTCCGGCGTGATGTACTTGTTGTTCTTGGCATCCTTGCGGCCAAAGATCACGGTCGGCGCGGAGCCGGTCAATGTGGTGTCGGCCATGAACTCACGCTGGCGGCTCCAGATCGGCTGGCGCTTGCTGAGCTCCACGGCATAGACCAGACTCAGCGTGCCCGATTCCAGGCCGCCGGTCAGCTGGGCGCGGGCATTCTCGCCGCCGCCGCGCTGGGTGCCGCCCAGCTTGAAGTTGAACTGCGTGCCGTCGGCATGCTTCTTCAGAATGATGTTGATCACCCCGGCGATCGCGTCCGAGCCATAGATGGCCGAGGCGCCGCCGTTCAGCACTTCGATGCGGTCGATCAGCGCGGCTGGGATGTTGGCCGTGTTGACGAAGTTGACCGAACCCTCGTAGGCCGTCGGGTAGTCCGCCACGCGGCGGCCGTTGACCAGGGTCAGCGTGTGGTTGGGGCCCAAGCCGCGCAGGCTGATGGCATTGGCTGCCGGAGTGAAGGTGTTGCCGAAGTCTTCACCCTGGGTGAAGCCGGTGTTCTCGGTCAGGGAGGCGAGCGCATCGGCGACGTTCTTGAAACCTAGGCGGGTGATGTCCTCGGACTTGAGCACCGTGACGGCGGCCGGGCCCTCGGCCTGGGCACGCGAGATGCGCGAGCCGGTCACTTGCACCTGGGGCAAGGAGTCGGTGCTGGCGACTGGAGTTTGGGCCAGAGCGGCGGCATGAGGCAGGCCATAGGCCAGAAACAGGGCCAAGGCCAGAGGCGCTGGCCTGCTGCGGAACAGGTTCGGAGACTTCATGATGGAGCAATTTCCCTCGGTTGCTGACGTCCGCCAGTCCGGCCGCAACTGAGTGCCGCGGCGGCTGGCATGTCGGGTGTCAGTCAGCGTGACTCACGCCGACCGCACCGTTTTTGGAGTCGCAACTCTAGGGTTTGCTCCTAAGGGTTTGAACGAAGAAAAGCGTCTGTGCTTGGCAGAAAACAGCGCAAGCCCGGCGCTCCGTCCCCCTCTCAGCTCTGCTTACAAGCCGCCGATGAAGTAACGTTTCAGGCCGGCCAGACACATCTCCACTGCGATGGCAGTGAGCACGAGGCCCATCAGCTTCTCGATTGCCGAGATCACCGAATCGCCGAGCAGGCGGCGGATGCGGTCGGCCATCAGCAGGGTCAGGCCCGAGACCCACATGGCCGCACACAGGGCGCCGATCCAGTCCCAGATGCGCTCGGGCTGGCGCGAAGCCAGCAGCAGCACCGTGGCCATGGCCGAGGGGCCGGCCAGCAAGGGGACGGCCAGCGGAAAGATGAAGGGCTCCTTGCCCGGTTCCAGGCCGTAGGCCGATTCGCCGGCGCTGCCGAAAATCATCTTGATGGCGATGATCAGCAGGATCACGCCGCCGGCCACCTCAAGCGAGCGCTCGGACAGGTGCATCACCCGCAAAAAGCTGTCCCCGAAAAACATGAAGGCCAATAGCACGATGGCGGCCAGCCCCACCTCGCGGGTGGCAACGCGAGCGCGCCGCTCCTTGGGAACCTCGCGCATGATGCCGATGAAGATGGGCAAACTGCCGAGCGGGTCCAGCACCAGCAAGAGCAGGATGAAGGCGGAGAGAAAACTATGATCCATGACCGCAATTGTCGCGCGCTCGTCGAACTGCGGGACCAAACTTGAGCTGCGAAAGCCCGCCAATCCTCCACATGAGCCCGCCATGACCGACGCCGCCACCAAGCCGGGTGCCAAACTCGACGCGAAACTCGACGCTATCGACCGCCGTCTGATCGAGGCCCTGCAGCGCGACGGCCGGGCCTCCAATGTGGAGCTGGCGGCCCAGGTTCATCTGTCGCCGCCGCAGTGCTTCCGGCGCGTCAAAGCCCTGGAGGAACGCGGCGTGCTGCGCGGCTACCGCGCCCTGGTGGCGCCGCAGAGTCTGGGCCTGGGCGTCACCGCCTTCGTCAGCCTCAATATCGACGGCGAGGCTTTTGACCGCGTTCGCGAGATCGAGGGCCTGATTCGCGACTTCCCCGAGATCCTGGAATGCCACACCGTCTCGGGCGACTGCGACTACCTGCTCAAGGTCGTGGCCAGTGACCTCAAGTCGCTGTCGCAGTTTCTGACCGACCGCCTGATGCAGATCCGCGGCGTTGCCGACATCCGCTCCATGATCTGCCTGGAAGAGATCAAACCGCCCTCGCCTTTGCCGGTGGCACGTTGAGGCGTTTGGTTTCCCCGCTCAGGCGCGTGGATGGTGCTGGGCGTGGATCAGCTTCAGGCGCTCGCGCGCCACATGGGTGTAGATCTGGGTGGTCGACAGGTCGGCGTGGCCCAGCAGCAGCTGCACCACGCGCAGATCGGCGCCATGGTTGAGCAAATGGGTGGCGAAGGCATGGCGCAACGTGTGCGGTGACATGGGGCTCAGGATGCCGGCTTGCAGCGCGTACTTCTTGACCAGAGTCCAGAACATCTGCCGTGTCATGCCCTCGCCGCGCACGGTCACGAACAAGGCGTCACAGGCCTGACCCTTGAGCAACTGCGGCCGGGCCTCCTGCAAATAGCGCAGAAGCCAGCTGTGCGCCTCTTCGCCAAAGGGCACGAGGCGCTCCTTGCTGCCTTTGCCGGTGATGCGCAGCACGGCCTCCTTGAAGCCCACATGCACGCTTTTGAGCGTCACCAGCTCGGTCACGCGCAGGCCGCTGGCGTACATCAGCTCCAACATGGCGCGGTCGCGCAGGCCCAGTTCGCTGCCAACATCGGGCGCTTGCAGCAAGGACTCGACCTGGGCCTGGCTGAGCAGCTTGGGCACGCGCAGCGGTGCCTTGGCATTGGCCAGCTTGAGGGTCGGGTCTTGCCTGAGGCGCTGCTCGCGCAAGGCCCAGCGGAAATAGCGCTTGAAGACGCTCAGGCGACGGTTGGCGCTGCTGGTCTTGCTACCGGCATGGCGGGCCATGGCGTAGCTTTGCAGATCGGCCTCGCTGCAGGCGTCGAGCGGACGCTGCACCTGGCTGGCCAGCCACTGGGCCAGCAGGTTCAGGTCGCGGCGGTAGGCCTGCAGCGAATTGCCGGCCAGGCCGTCTTCCAGCCAGAGTGTTTCGACGAAGGCATCGATCGCCTGCTGGCTGGCCAGCTCGGCCGCGCGCTGCCCTGGCGAGCTCGTCGCGGCCTCGCCGCCTCCTGCTTCAGTCGAGCTTGAGCTTTTGCTGCTCGACGACCTTTTTGTAGACATCAAATTCGGCACTGATCTGGGCGGCAAACTGTTCCGGGGTGTTGGCGATGATCAGGGAGCCGGTGTCCTCGATGCGCTTCTTGACGTCCGGCAGCTCCAGCGTCTTCTTGACCGCATCATGCACCTTGGCGACGATGTCCTTGGGCAGGTTCTTGGGGCCGTGCACGCCGTAGTAGGCCATGCGATTGACCGGTTCCAGCCCGACTTCCTTGAAGGTCGGCACATTGGGCAGCACGGCCAAGCGCTGCGGCGCCGCCACGACGATGGGGATCAGGCGGCCGTCCTTGATGAAGGGCAGCGCCGAAGGCAGGTTGTCGAAAATCATCGGCACCTGGCCGGCCACGGTGTCGTTCAAGGCCGGGCCGGCACCGCGGTAGGGAATGTGCAGCACGAAGACGCCGGCCAGGTTTTTGTACAGCTCCATCTGCAGGTGGCCGATGCCGCCGGTGCCCGAGCTGGCAAAGCTGTGCTTGCCGGGGTTCTTCTTGAGCTCGGCCACAAAACCTTTGTAATCGCGCGCCGGAAAGCTCGGGTGCACGGCGATCACATTGGGCGTGGCCGCCATATTGATGATGGGCGTGAAGTCGCTGATCGGGTTGTACGGAATCTTGGGGTTGATGGCCGGGTTGGCCGCCGTGGTCGATACCGTTGCCACGCCCAGGGTGTAGCCATCGGGCGTGGCCTTGGAGATTTCGTTGGCCCCCACCGAGCCGCCGCCGCCGGCCTTGTTCTCGACCAGCATGTTCTGACCCAGGGCCTGATTGACCTTCTCGGCCATGACGCGGGCAATGATGTCGGTGGTGCCTCCCGGGGCGAAAGGCACGATCAGGCGCACCGGCTTCGCGCTCGGATAAGGCGTCTGCGCTGCCACTGGCCCCAGGGCCAGACAGGCGGCTGCGGCGGCACTCAAACGGATGGCGCTGCGACGATTGATCTGCTTCATTCCGGTCTCCAGGAGGTGATTTTTCACCATCCTAGCCCGAGCGAGGGAACCTCAAGCACGCATTTCTACGTAGCTCAGCTGGTGGCCTCGCCCAGCAAGCCCGCCTTGAGCCGCTTGTCCACCGGCTTGTCGCCGAGAAACACCTTCAGGAAGGCGGTGTAGAGGTCGTTGCCGGGCACGGCCTGACCCCATTGCTTGCCGTTGACGTAGAGCACCGTGCCTTGTTCGGGCAGGTAGTCGATATTGATCAGGTCGTTCTTGCGCACCTTGCCGACCGACTGCAGGTTCTGCGTGAACAGGGGCAGGCGCGTGCTCAGTGCTTCTTTCTCGGCCTCGCTGCAATTGCGGCCTACACCTTTGTTGACGGCCTTGACGAACTCCTCGGCGCCAACCTCGAGCAGCATGCGGATCTGCACCCGCTTCGGGCCGCTGGCGGCGTAGACAGCGTCCGGCGTGGTGGACTTGCGGCTCAAGTACAGCCCGGCCACATAGCCGCGCAAGATGGACACCGCCCGCTTGCCCACGCCGTTCAGCAGCAAGGCGCTGCCGGCCAGCTGGATCTTGTCCTCGAATTCCTGGTCTTCGTATTTGAAAGCCAGCACCGGGCCGGACATCCAGGCGGTGGCGGCTACAGCGCTGGCTCGTAACAGCCACTGGCGCCGCGAGGACGCCGGGGTGGAAAGGGCTGAGCGCGTGGTGAAGGCTGCAGGCATAGGGCGTCGCGGAAGTCTGAACATAGGTCTAACGATACCCGCATCAAGCGCTTCGGGCGGCGCAGGCAGTGGCGCGCTGAGCGGTAGCGCCGAACGCCCCCGGCCGTTCGGCTGCGCGCAGCAGGGTGGCCGGCCCCCTGGCACACTGCGGGCCATGCCCGATGTCTTGCTGCTGCTGCTGCCCGATTTCCTGCTCATCCTTTGCGGCTTCCTGCTGTGCCGCTACAGCGGCCTGGACCGCCCGGTCTGGGAGGCCGCCGAGCGCCTGGTCTACTACCTGCTGTTCCCGGTGCTGCTGTTCAATTCCATCCTGCGCACACCTTTGCAGCCGGGTGCCACCGCCGACCTGGCCCTCGGCGGCGTGCTCAGCTGCGTGATCGGCGTGCTGCTGGCCTACAGCCTGCGCGCCCTGCCCGGCGTCGATGCCCGTTTCCATGCCTCGGGCGCGCAGACTGCCTTTCGCTTCAATTCCTTCATCGCCCTGGCCCTGGCCGAACGCCTGCACGGCGCACAAGGGGTGGCCTGGGTGGCGCTGCTGATCGCGCTGTGTGTGCCAATCTGCAATATCGCCGCCGTTTGGCCCTTGGCCCGACACGGGGGACACGGTTATTTGCGCGAACTCGCACGCAATCCCTTGATCCTGGCCACCTTGGCCGGCCTGACGGGTAATTTGCTGGGTCTCAAACTGCCCGAGCCCGCCGCCCTGACCCTGCACCGCATCGGCCTGGCCGCCCTGCCCCTGGGCCTGATGGCGGTCGGTGCGGGTCTGCGTTTCGGCGCACTGCGTGAGGCGCCGGGCCTGGCAGCCGCTTTGCTGGGCATTCGCCATCTGGCCTTGCCTCTGGTCGGGCTCGGCCTGGCTCTGGCCTTGCAGCTGCCGGCGCCGCAGCGCGCCACGCTGCTCTTGTTCACCGCCCTGCCCACCGCCTCCAGCGCCTATGTGCTGGCCGTGCGCATGGGCGGCAATGGGCCTTTTGTGGCCGGCCTGGTGACCTTGTCCACCCTGCTGGGCATGCTCAGTCTGCCGCTGTGGCTGGTGGTGCTGCGCTGGGTGTAGGCAGGGCAGGCGCTTGCGCCAGCGCCCAGTCGAGATGCTCCGCCAGCAGCTCGCTGGCCGCCGGCCGCAGGGTCTGCAGCACGGCGCGCAGCTCGGGCCATTCCCTGTGGCGCAGAGCATTGCCCGAGACCACGGCCAGATTGCGTTGCCAGCGCGCATGGCCGATGCGGCGCATGGCCGATCCTTCGGTCTGACGCAGGAACTGGGTTTCGTCCCAGCTCCAGAACGCGAGCAGATCGCCGCGCGCCATGGCCGGCCGGGCGTCGAAATCGGCCAGGCGGGACTTTTGGGCGAACTTGTTCCAGGGGCAGATCAGTTGGCAATCGTCACAGCCATAGAGGCGGTTGCCAATCATGGGCCGCAGTTCGAGCGGGATGGCGCCCTCATGCTCGATGGTCAGGTAGGAAATGCAGCGCCGCGCATCGACGCGGTAGGGTGCAACGATGGCGCCGGTCGGGCAGGCGTCCAGGCAAGCCGTGCACTGGCCGCAATGCGCCGTGACCGGTTCGCTGAGCGGCAGCGGCAGGTCGATGTAGATCTCGCCGAGAAAGAACATCGAGCCCACGTCCCGGTGCAGGGTCAAGGTGTGTTTGCCACGCCAGCCGATGCCGGAGCGCGCCGCCAGCTCCACCTCGAGCACCGGCGCGGAGTCGGTGAAGACGCGGTAACCCAAAGGCCCGACGGCGTCGCTCAGTCGCGTGGCCAGCTGTTGCAGGCGAGCGCGCAGCACCTTGTGATAGTCGCGTCCACGGGCATACAGCGAGACCTGGGCGCGCTGCGGATCGCTCAAACGCTGCCATTCCACGGCTTGCCAGTCGGGAGCACTGTCTTGCGGCAGGTAATCCATGCGCAGACTCAGCACGCGCAGCGTGCCCGGCACCAGCTCGGCCGGCCGGGCCCGTTTGAGGCCGTGGCTTTGCATATAGTGCATGGAGCCGTGAAAGCCGGCCTGCAACCAGGCCAGCAAGCCCGCTTCGGCACTGTGCAGGTCGATATCGGCCACGCCGATCTGTGAGAATCCCAGCTCATGAGCCCAGCGCTGCAGATCGGCCATCACGGTCGCTGCGTCAAAGTCCGCTGACTTGTCATCCTTGTTCGATTGTTGTGGAGCCTGCGTCATTTGCGCATTCTAGAAACTCGCTCTTTGCGCTGGCCCGATGAGGCCGCCACCCAGGCTTTCGCGGAGCGCCTGGCGCTCTGCCCGACCCTGCTTGACGCCAGCCTGGAGCTGCATGGCAGCCTCGGCGCCGGCAAGACCAGCTTGGTGCGCCATCTGCTGCGCGCCTTGGGCGTCGCCGGGCGCATCAAGAGCCCTAGCTACGCGGTTCTGGAGTCCTATGACCTGGCCGACTGGGGTTCGGCCGGCCTCGTCAGCCATTTCGATTTCTACCGTTTCAGCGACCCGCGCGAGTGGGAGGACGCCGGCTTTCGCGACATCTTCAGCGCGCCCGGGCTCAAGCTCAGCGAATGGCCGGAGAAGGCCGAGGGCATGCTGCCGACGGCCGATCTGCAAGTCTGGATCGAGGCACAGGACGACGACAGCCGCCAGGTCGAGCTGCGCGCCGGCACAGCCCGGGGTCAGGTCTTGCTGCAGCAGCTGGAGCAGGCTTCGTGAAGCCCGGCTTCGCCGAACGGCGCCAGGCGCTGCGCGCCATGGGCAGCCTGGTCCTGATCTTGCGCGCCCTGCCCGCGGGTGCGGCTGCGGCCGCCCATGCCGGCAGCAATATCGTCGCCGTGCGGGTCTGGCCGGCCGAGGCCTACACCCGGGTGACGCTGGAGTCTGACCGGTCACTGGCCGCGACGCATTTTCTCGTGGAGGCCCCCGATCGCCTGGTCATCGATGTCGACGGCCTGGAGCTGAGCCCCAATCTGCGCGGCCTGCTGGGCAAGGTCAAGGCCGATGACCCCTTCATCGCCGGCGTGCGCGTCGGCCAGAACACGCCGCGCGTGGTGCGCATCGTGCTGGACCTCAAGCAGCCGGTGGCGCCGCAGATCTTCACCTTGGCGCCGGTGGCGGCCTACCAGCATCGCTTGGTGTTTGATCTCTACCCCAAGGTGGCGGTCGATCCTCTGCTGGCCCTGATCAAGGACAAGGTCCAGGCCGAGCAAGAGGCGGCGCAGTCGGTGCAGGATGCGCTCGGTGATCTGATTGCCAAGCTCGACAAGCCCAGTCTGAATGCCCAGACCTCGGCCAAACCTGGCGCCAGCTCGGCGTCCGCGCCGCAGGCGCAGAACACACCCGCGCCGGCGCCGACGCTTCCGGTGGCGGCGCCGTCCGAGCCCTCGCAGGCCAAACTCGATCGCTTGATCGTGATTGCCCTGGACCCAGGGCATGGCGGCGAAGATCCCGGTGCCATCGGCCCCAGCGGCCTGCGCGAGAAAGATGTGGTGCTGGCGATTGCCCAGCAGCTGCGCGACCGGCTCAACCGCAACCCCAATATGCGGGTGCTGTTGACGCGCGAAGGCGACTACTTCGTGCCCTTGCAGCAGCGGGTGCAGAAGGCCCGCCGGGTGCAGGCCGACCTGTTCGTGTCCATCCATGCCGACGCCTTCTTCACGCCCAAGGCGCGCGGTGCCTCGGTGTTCGCGCTCAGCGACGGTGCGGCCAGCAGCCAGGCCGCCAAATGGATGGCCAGCCGCGAAAACGCCGCCGATCTGGTCGGCGGGGTCAATGCCGCGGTCAAAGATGCCAGCGTGCTCAAGGCCATGTTGGACATGAGCACCACGGCCCAAATCAAGGACAGCCTCAAGCTCGGCAGCGAGGTGCTGGGCCAGATCGGCCGCGTCGGCACTTTGCACAAGCGTCGGGTCGAGCAGGCCGGTTTTGCCGTGCTCAAGGCGCCCGATGTGCCCTCCATCCTGGTGGAGACGGCCTTCATCTCCAACCCCGAGGAAGAAGCGCAACTGCGCGACACCGACTACCAGTCCAAGCTGGTCGAGGCCTTGGCCACCGGCATCGCCCGTTACTTCGCCAAGAACCCGCCGCTGGCGCGGCATCGCGCTCTCAGCTGAAGTCCTGCTGGCGGCCGGTTTTGGATTCTAGGGTAAACATCAGTGTCGGAAAACTTGGCGTTCACCGGCATGTTGGACTCCCGGGCCTGATGTCTGTTGAGCTTGCTGCGCATGGCGTGGATCTTGCATGTTTGGATTTGTGAACTAAGTCACATTCTGAAAACAACGGAGATCTCCCGATGAAACACAGCAACTTCCAACTCAAGCATGTCAGCGCCGGCGTGCTGGCCTTGTTGTCCGGCTTCGCCATGGCGGCACCGGTGGTGGTCGGCAATATGACCGACGGCCAGATCCGCCTGACTGCCGATTACGCCCTCCCCAGCAGTGGCAGCAGCGTGGACGGCATGGTCACCAACCCGCCCAGCACCACGGCCACCGGCGCCGACTTCTATCTCAACGACTACACGGCCGACGGTTCGGTGTTCTTCCACACCTATGGCGATGCAGGTGCAACCAGCTATTTCGGTGCCCGGGTGACCGGCAACGGCAGCTTCTCGGCCTCGACCAGCACCCGTTACAGCCGCACTTTCACCAACACCACCGGTGTGGCCCAGCTCTTCAACTTCGCCTTCCATGTGGACAGCGGCGAACTGGGCATCGGCGGCACCGGTCTGGGCTTTGCGGATCTGCTGCTGCAGGTGAGCAAGAACGGCGTGGCCGTGGCCCGCGATCACACGACGCGCACCCAGGCCGTCGATGGCACCAGCACCTGCGCCAGCGATGACCTGGGCAGCCTCGCCAGCTATATGAGCTGCGGCAGCGAGTACGCCAACAACGCGGTGTTCAATGTCAGCATGGGCATGATCGGCGTGGGCGAGAGCTTCACCCTGGACTACGACATCGTCGCCACGGTTTCCGGTGAGCTGCAGAGCGGCGGTGGCGGTTACGGCGATTGCCCGACGCTTGCGGCCAAGGGCGACTTTGTGCCGGCATTCGAGGGTTGCAACAATGGCGGTTCGGGTTCGGCCACGGCGCGCTCCGGTGACCCATTTGGTTGGGGCAATCCGAGCAACTTCAACATCAGCCCGACGGCATCCGTCCCGGAGCCGGATACCTTGGCTCTGCTGGGCCTGAGCCTGGCCGGAGTGGCAGCCACGACGCGCCGTCGCAAGGGCGCGAGCCAGGCCTGATCGGTCTGTACGACCTGACGGGAGTGCAGCCTGCGCGGCACTCGCGGATCGGGTGATTCATTGGCGGCGCCTGCGGGCGCCGCTTCTCTTGCTGAACTTTGAAACTGTGCCCGCGGCTCCGCTGCCGGGTGCCACCGTCATATGGCCACGATTGTTTTTGCCTGGGAGCTCGGAGGTGACTACGGTCATCTGTCACGCCTGTTGCCCGTGGCCCTGGCCCTGCGCGAACGGGGTCACCGGCCGGTCTTCGTGCTCCGTGATCTGCTCGGCGCTGAGGCCCTGCTGAGCCCGCATGATGTGCCGGCCCTGCAAGCGCCGCTGTGGTTGGGACGCCTGACCCAGCTGCCCAGTCCGATCAGCTACCCCGAGTTGCTGATGCCTTTCGGCTTTCTCAATCCGCGCGCCCTCACCGGTATCTGTCGGGCCTGGCGCCATCTTCTGGCCCTGATCCAACCCGATCTGCTGGTGCTCGATCACGCACCGACCGCCCTGCTCGCCACCCGGGGGCTGGGCCTGCCGCGTCTGAATTTCGGCGACGGTTTTTGCCTGCCGCCCCCCTGTCAGCCGCTGCCGCCCTTTGCTTGGTGGCAGCCGCAGCCTAACGCTCGTCTGCAAGATTCCGAGGCCCATGCCTTGGCCACCGCCAACCACGTGCTTGCCGCCTTGCATGCACCGGCACTCACGGCCTTTGCCGACCTGCTGCACTGTGATGCGCAGGCCTTGTGCAGCTTTGCAGAACTGGATCACTACCCACAGCGTTCCGCGGCGCCGGCGCCCGCACCGCATTACTTGGGGCCGATCTTCCAGCTCGGACAGGGGCAAGAGCCGCGCTGGCCCGATGGCCCCGGCCCGCGCATCTTTGCCTACCTGAAACCGGGCTACGCGCCTTTGGAGCAAGTGCTTCGAGCCTTGCAAGAATTGCCGGCTTCGGTGCTGGCGCATGTGCCTGGCGCCTCGCGCAAGACCTTGGCGCAATTCAGCGGCGGGCGCATGCAGCTCAGCGCTGAGCCCTTGGCCATGGATGCGCTCAGTCGCAGCTGCGATCTGGCACTCAGCCACGGCGGCGCAGGCACCACGGCCGCCATGCTGCTGGCCGGCAAGCCTCTGCTGCTTCTGCCCATGCAGACCGAGCAATGGATGGCGGCGCGGCGGCTCCAGTCGCTGGGGGTTTCTGAAGCGCTGTTGGTGGATCAGACCGAGCATCTGCCGCGCCTCCTGCGCCAGATGCTCGACTCGGCGCGCTACCGGACGGCGGCCCAGGCCTTTGCCCATGAACATCGCGACTACCGGCAGCAGGACAGCGTGGCTGCGGTGGTGCAGCAATGCGAGGCCCTGCTTGCTTGCGAGCCGCCCTTGCAGCCGGAGCCCTGCCGATGAAGCCGCGTGTTCTGCTGCTCACACGAATCCCGTTCTGGCGCATGGGCGCCGGTGAGCGCACCCGCGTGCTGGCCCTGGTTTGGGTGCTGGGCGCTCATTGCCAGCTGAGCCTGCTCTACCTGGGCGCGCTTCACGCCGACGAATTGAGTCTGCTGCGCCGTCTGCGCGTGCAGGCAGCGGTCTATGGCATCCAGGGGCCGGTCAATGAGGCCAGTGAACGTGAGGCCTTGGTCAGCCTGTGTGCCGCTCAAGACTTTGACGCCTGCATCTTCCAGCGCCTGGCCCTGCATGGCTTGCGCGAGTTCCTGCCGGCCGGTGTGGCCGCTGTGCTGGATACCCATGATCTGGAAAGCCGCGCGGCCGAGTCACGCCGCAGTCAGTCGGTGGCCGTGCACACCACCCTCAGTTTCGAGCAGGAAATGGCTCTGCTTTCGCGATACGAGCGGGTGCTCCTGATCCAGGCCGAGGACCACGGTCTGGTGCAGGCGCGCTTGGGCGAAATCGCACTGCTTGCCCCGCATCCAGTGCAGTTCGCTGCCCTGCCGCTGCAGGCCGAGCGCCGGCACCTCGGCTTGGTGGGCAGTGACTGGGCCGCCAATCTCCATGGTCTGGACTGGTTTGCCGACCGGGTCTGGCCTTTGCTCGAAGGCCAGGTCGAAGGCTTGCAAATGCATCTCTACGGCTGGCTCAGCGAGCGCTGGCGCCCCGAATTCAAAGCCTTCCAGCGCCATGGTTTTGTTGCCGATTTCAAGCAGGCCTGGGCCGGCATGGATGTGGCCATCAACCCGGTCCGCTGGGGGGCCGGGCTCAAGATCAAGAGCGTGGAAGCCATGGGCCACGGCCTGCCCCTGGTCACCACGGCCGAAGGAGCGCGCGGCATCTTGGACGGGGCCGGCACCGCCTTTCTTCTGGCCGATGAGCCGCAGGCCTTTGCCGAGGCCTGCCGAACTCTGCTGTTGCAGCCGCAGCAGCGCGCCGCGCTGGGTGAAGCGGCCCGGCGCTACACAAGTACCCATTTCTCAGCGCAGGCCTGCTTCGGTCCGTTGCTGCGCTGGCTCTACGAGCGGGCACAGCAGTCGAAGCCCAAGCCCTAAGCCTTCAGAGCAATCACCGCCCCAGCTGCGTCGGCATGGCCGGCGCTTTCTGGCGGTCCGGCGCCTGGTAGGTCTTCAGTCGGCCCAGCACATCGGCAATGGCCGCGTCGAGCTGGCTGTCGCGGCCTTCGTTGACTTGCAGCGGGTCCAGGTCCACGTCCTGGTCCGGGGCCACGCCTTCGTTCTCGATGCGCCATTCGCCGTCCGGTGTGAAGAAGCGGAAGTAAGGCACGACCAGATTGGCGCCGTCGATCAGGCGCGGGTTGTTGGAGATGCCGATCAGGCCGCCCCAGGTGCGCTTGCCGATCAGCGGGCCCAGGCCCAGGCGCTTGAAGGCATAGGGCATGAAGTCGCCGCCGGAGCCGGCGTCCTGGTCGATCAGCATGGCGTTGGGGCCATAGATGGCGCCACCGGGCGTGTCATGCGTGAGACCGTCGCGGTCCTTCCAGCTGCCCAGCCAAGGCCGGCTCAGCACATCGGTCACATAGTTAGCGGCCTGGCCACCGCCGTTGCGGCGGTCGTCGAGGATCAGGCCCTGTTTGTCGATCTGGGCAAAGAACATGCGGTTGAAGTGCTGGAAGCCATCGCCACCGGTGTCGGGCATATAGACGTAGGCGATCTTGCCGCCGGACTGCCGGTCGACGTAAGCGCGGTTGCGTTCGATCCAGTCCCAGCGGCGCAGGCCGGCTTCGTCGGCGATCGGCACAACAGTGATCACGCGGCTGGCAGCGGCCTTGTCCGAGGCCGAGGCGCTGCTGCTACTGCTACTGCTGACCGTCAGCTGCACCTGCTTGCCGACGCTGTTCTCCAGCAGGGCATGCACATTGCTTTTCGCATCGAGTGCCCGGCCGTCAACGGCCAGCAGCCAGTCGCCGTCCTTGACGCCCAGGCCCGGCGCAGCCAAGGGTGCTTTCAGAAAGGGGTTCCAACGGTCACCGCGGTAGATCTTGGCCAGTCGCACGCGGCCGTCCGGCTCCGTGCGCAAGTCGGCGCCGAGCAGGCCCACGGTTACGGCTTTCTCCTGGTGCACATCGCCGCCGCCGACGCGGTTGTGGCCGACTTGCATCTCGCCGATCATTTCGACGAGCAAATCGTTGAGGTCCTCGCGCCTCTGCACATGGTCCAGCAAAGGCAGATAGCGGCGGTAGACCTCGTCCCAGTCCAGGCCATGCAGCTTGGGGTCGTAGAAGTAGGCGCGCTCCATCCACCAGACCTCGTCGAAGATCTGCCGCCATTCGGCGCGCGCATCGACGCGCGCGCTCAGCCCGCTCACATCGATGGGCTTAGCCTCCAGCTTTTCGCCGGCATCGGCGATCTCGAGCTTGCCCTTGGCTCCGACCAACAGCAACTTCTTGCCATCGCCGCTGAGGCTGATGGCCTGCACGCCGGCGCGCAATTGCTTGCTCTCGCGTTCCTTGAAATCAAAGCGGAACAGCTCCGCCTCATTGCCGGCCTCGGCGTTCTCGGGGGGCTCACCGCTGGCACCGCGCTGGCGGCGCTGCAAGTAAAACAAGGCACCATCGGCGGCCACGGCCAGGGAGTCGTAATTGCGCTCGGCCACCGGCAGGCCGACGATGCGCTGGTCCAGGCCCTCGAGGTCGATGCGGACCGGCTTGCTGTCCTTCTTGGCCTCATCCTTTTTTGGGTCGTCTTTCTTCGGCCCGTCCTTCTTGGCGGCGTCCTTGCTCGCCTCGTCCTTCTTGGGCAGCTCTTCGTCGCCGCTGCGCGGGAGCAGCGGCGATTTGCCATCGGCCGCCAGCACGGCGACAAACAGGCCGGCACGCAGCGGCCGATCCTGGGTGCTCATGTCCAAGCCGACCTGGCTGGGGCCGGAATTGACCGAGGCGGTGAAGTAGAGGTAGTCCTGAGCGGCGAACTGCGGGTTGTCGGCATGGCTGAGGCCGTCGCTCAAGGCGACATCCCGGCCACCTTGCAGCTCATGCAGACGGATCTGGGAGAAATGATTGGCCGCCCGCACGGTGTAGGCCAGCCAGCGGCTGTCGCTGGAATAGCTGACCTTGAAATTGGCCCGGCGCGGGCTGCTGCCGATGCGCTGGCTGCTGCCGGTCTGGCCGCTGGCGTCCAGTTTCAGCGCATAGAGATTGAGGTGGTTGTCCTGGTAGGCCAGGCTCCGGCCGTCCGGTGCCCAGGCCAGCAAGGTGTAGTAGGTCGAAGCAACTTGGGGCTTCTCGCCGGGCAGACCGAGCGCGATGGCACGCGGCTGGTCCAGACCCGTGGCTGCGCGAAGCATCAGCTGGTGGGTGAAGCCCGGCGCTTCCGAAAGGTAGGCCACGCGCTGGCCGTCCGGGCTCCAGAGTGCGTCCTTCTCTCGCACACCGGCGCTCTGGGTCAGGTTGCGGATCGAGCCGTCCTTGACCGGCACGGTGTAGACGTCCCCGCGGGCACTGACCAGCACACGCTTGCCGGTGTTGGACAGCTGGGCCGAGCTGATCTGGCGGCTGGCGTCGCGCCACTGCTCTCGGGCCTGCGGCGCCTGCGCCTGCAGCTGAATGGCGAGCGTCTGGCTCTGGCTGCTGGGCAGGTCCAGGCTCTTGAGCTGGCCGCCCACCTCGTAGACCAGCTGACCATCCCGGGCGGCCACGCTGCGCACATCCCAGACCCGCTCTTGGGTCAGCTGGCGCAAGGCCTTTGTCTTGGGGTGGAAGGCGAAGAGATTGGCGGCATGGCCATCGCGGTCGGAAATGAACACGATTTCCTCACCCAACCAGACCGGATTGCTGTCGCTGGCGTTCTCGTGCGGAACCTGCTGCCAGGTCTTCTTTACCGGATCGATGATCCAGATCGGCGGCGTGGTGCCGCCGCGATGCAAGCGCCAGCCGGCCGTGTTGCCATGGGCGCCGCGGTAGGGGCGGTAGGCCAGGCGCTGGCCGTCGGGCGACCAGCTGCCTTCGTAGGCCACGGCCTCCATGATTTTGCGCTCAGGCCCGCCCTGCAGCGGCACTTCGTAGAGCTGATTGCTGCGGTTGTTGGCCACCTCACGGGCCGAGGCAAACAGCACGCGCTGGCCGTCCGCGCTCCAGCCATTGACCACATCGGCGCCCGGGTGCCAGCTCAGGCGACGGGGCTGTCCGCCGCTGGACGGCATGACATAGACATCGGTGTTGCCGTCGTAGCTGGCCGAATAGGCAAGCCAGCGGCCGTCGGGCGAAAAACTGGGCGCGAACTCGGCGGCCGCATGCTGGGTGAGCTGGCGCGGGTTGCGGCCCTGACGGTCACTGACCCAGATATCACCGGCCCAGACAAAGGCCAGCTGATCGGCCGACATGCTGGGTTGATGCAGCAGGCGGCTGGGTTCGGCCGCCCGTGCCGGGCTGGCCAGGCTGGCCATGAGCAGCGAAGTCGCCAGGGTGATGGCGGGTGACACGCGAGAGTTCATGGCAGCAGGCTTTCAAGAGAGAAAAGGAGATGGCGTGGGGGGCGTTCAGCCCTGTGCTTTGGTCCTGCGTGCCTTCAGGCCGCCGGCAATGGCGATCACGCCGGGGATCAGAATCATGGCCCAGATGATCTTGGAGAAATTCGCCTGCACCCAGGCCAGGTTGCCAAAGGCGTAGCCAAGCAAGGTGATGCTCAGCACCCAGAGCAGAGCGCCGCCGACGTTGTAGGCGGTGAACTTGGCCCGACTCATGGCCGCCACGCCGGCCACAAAAGGCGCGAAGGTGCGCACAAACGGCATGAAACGGGCCACCACGATGGTGATGCCGCCGTGGCGCTCGTAGAACTCATGGGCCGCGTCAAACGCGCGCCGGTTGAAAAAGCGCGACTGTTCCCACTGGAAGACCTTGGGGCCGAAATAGCGCCCGATCATGTAATTGCACTGGTCGCCCAGAATGGCCGCGACCAGCATCACCAGCAGCACCATGGGCAGATTGATCAGGCCCGCTCCGCACAGCGCACCGACGACAAAGAGCAAGGAGTCGCCGGGCAGAAAGGGCATGACCACCACTCCGGTCTCGACAAAGAGAATCAGGAACAGCAGGGCATAGACCCAGGCGCCGTAAGTCGCCACAAAAGCGGCGATGTGCTTGTCCACATGGACGATGAAGTCGATCAAGAAGCTGAGGAATTCCATGGCGGCGGATTATGCGGGCGCTTGATGACCGCTGCGGAGGGCCCGGGACCGCGCGCCGGGTCAGAATCAGCGCTTCACCGCCTCGCTGCCAACTTGCACCCCATGAATTCTCTGACCTGGATCCCCGTAAACGGCGCCCAACTGCCCTGCCTGCTCTTGCGCCATGCCAGTTCCGGCCTGCCGCCGCTGGTGTTTTTGCATGCTGGCGTCTGCGACCACCGGCTCTGGCTGCAGCAGCTGCAGGCCTTTGCGGTCGAGCGCACCGTGCTGGCCTATGACCGCCGCGGCTATGGCCAGGCTCGGATCGAAGCGGCTGGCGAGTATTCCCACTTGGCCGATCTCTGGGACGTGCTGGACGCGGCCGGCCTGAGCCGGGCGGTGCTGGTGGGCTGCTCCCTGGGCGGACGCCTGGCCCTTGAGGCTGCTCTGGACCGGCCCGAGCGTGTCGCCGGGCTCTTTCTGGTGGCGCCGTCGGTGACCGGAGGACCGGCCCCTGTGCTCAATGAACGCGAGCTGGCCATGGACGCTGCTGCCGACGCCGCCATGGATGCCGGGGATCTGGCCGCCGCCAACCGGGCCCTGGCCGCCTTGTGGCTCGACGGCCCCAGCAGCACCGAGGGTCGCGTCGGCGGCGCCGCCCGTGCCCTGTTTCTGGACATGGACGAACGCATGCTGCGCGCCACGCCGCCCGGCACGGCGCTCGAAGCCCCGACCATCTGGCCGCGCCTGGAGCACATCAGCGTGCCCAGCGAATTGCTCTGGGGTGACTTGGACCTCGGCTACTTTTTCCCGCGCTGCGAGGCCATGGTGACACGCATCGCCGGCGCCCGCCGCACCGTCCTGCCGGGCGTGGCCCACCTGCCCTCGCTGGAGGCGCCCGAGGCTTTCAACACGGCTTTGGCCGCCTTCCTGGCCACCTTGCCGTCTTGAGGGCCTGCCCCTTCTTACAATAGGCGCATGGATGTATCCGCCCCCGAGCCTTTCTTGTCTGCTGCACCGGCCCTGCCCTCGGCTCCGCGCCGCGCCATCCGCGAACTCCCCGATGAACTGATCAGCCAGATCGCTGCCGGCGAGGTGGTGGAGCGCCCGGCCTCGGTCGTGCGTGAGTTGGTGGACAACGCGCTCGAC
Organism: Kinneretia sp. DJ1R-11; assembly: GCF_025717595.1. Classification (NCBI taxonomy): domain Bacteria; kingdom Pseudomonadati; phylum Pseudomonadota; class Betaproteobacteria; order Burkholderiales; family Sphaerotilaceae; genus Roseateles; species Kinneretia sp. DJ1R-11. Next base: position 13,065 of record NZ_JAJIRR010000007.1, on the reverse strand, counting down.
GCTGGCGCTGCGCAGATCCAGGTCAAGCTGATGGCCGGCGGCGTGCGCGCCATCGTGGTCGAAGACGACGGCCTGGGTATCCCGGTCGAAGAGCTGCCGCTGGCGCTCAAGCGCCATGCCACCAGCAAGATCCGCTCGCTGGACGAGCTGGAGTCGGTGGCCACCATGGGTTTCCGCGGCGAGGCTCTGGCCGCAATTTCCTCGGTGGCCGAGATGGCGGTGGCCAGCCGTTTCGAAGGCGCGGCCCATGCCCACCGCCTGGACGCCCGCTCGGGCGAGCTGGTGCCGGCCGCCCGCTCGCGCGGCACCAGTGTGGAGGTGCGCGAGCTCTTCTTCAGCACGCCGGCGCGGCGAAAATTCTTGAAGACCGACGCCACCGAGCTCGCGCACTGCGTGGAGTCGGTGCGCCGCCATGCCCTGGCCCGACCCGATGTCGGCTTCACCGTCTGGCATGAGGGCAAGCTGGTCGAGCAATGGCGTGCCGGCAGCTCGGAAGCGCGCCTGGCCGATGTGCTGGGTACGGAATTCATGGCCGAGAGCCGCGCGGTCTATGCCGAGAGCGGCCCGCTGCGCATCTACGGACGTGCCGGCCTGCCCGAGGCCGCGCGCAGCCGCGCTGACATGCAGTACGTCTATGTCAACGGCCGCTATGTGCGCGACAAGCTGATCGCACACGGCATCCGCTCGGCCTATGAAGATGTGCTGCACGGCCACCGCCAGCCCTGCTATGTGCTGTTCATCGAGATTGCGCCCGACCGGGTCGATGTCAATGTGCACCCGACCAAGATCGAGGTTCGCTTCCGCGACGGCCGCGAGATGCACCAAAAGGTGCGCTATGCGGTGCAAGACGCGCTGGCGACCTCGCGTTCGGCCGAGCCCGCCGTGAGCGAGGCGCTGGCGGCTCAGTCGGCCGCCGCCGAAGTGCCCGGCCATCGCCCGGTACCCGGTTCGCCGCCGGTTTGGTTCAATGCCACGGCCGCCGCTGCCGCGCGGGCCGAGGAAGCCCAGGCGCCGCTCTACAGCGGCACACCCAGCTGGCGCAGCAACAGCCAGGCCTCGCTGGGCCTGGCCGAAGTGGCGGCGCTGTACGGCCAGAGCGTGCCGGCCCAGGCAAGACCTGGCCCCCAGCCTTCCCCGCAGGCGCCCGCTCCGCTGTCTCCTTTGCCTGACCACGACTGGCCGCTCGGCCGCGCCATCGCCCAAATCCAGGGCGTCTATGTGCTGGCTGAGAACGCTCAGGGTCTGGTCATCGTCGACATGCATGCCGCCCATGAGCGCGTGGTCTACGAGCGCCTGAAGGCCAGCCTCGGAGCAGCGGCGATCGAATCGCAACCGCTCTTGATCCCGGTCACCTTTGCCGCCACGGCGCAGGAAATTGCCACCGCCGAAGCGCATGCCGAGGCCTTGAACCGCCTGGGTCTCGATGTGGCGCCGCTGTCGGCCAAGATGCTGGCGGTGCGGGCACGCCCGGCGGCCCTGGCCGGTGGCGATGTGGTGGAGCTGGCGCGCGGCGTGCTGGCCGAGCTGGCCCAGTTCGACGCCAGCCATGCGATCGAGCGCGCCCAGCACGAGATCCTGGCCACCATGGCCTGCCACGGCGCCGTGCGCGCCAACCGCCAGCTCAGCCTGGACGAAATGAATGCCTTGTTGCGTGATATGGAGCGCACCGAGCGCGCCGATCAGTGCAATCATGGCCGCCCGACCTGGCGCCAGCTCAGCATGCGCGAGCTCGACGCCCTTTTCCTGCGTGGGCGCTGAGGCCTTTTGGCAGCGCAGCCCACGATCGCTCTTTTCTCTTTGACGGAAACCCGGAGGCACCATGGCCACTTTGAAACTCAACAAGAAGACTGCAGGCCCGCCCGGTTCCAGCAACAAACGCAACGCCGATGGCGAACGGCGCGCGCCGATCCGCGGCAAGGGCGTGTCGCGCCCGCGCCAGAGCCTGGAGGCTGCCAAGACCGAGCGCGAGCAACGCCAGGCCCAGTTCGAGCAGCGCCGTGGCGAGCAAGACCGGCCCGGCCGCCCGCCCGAGCGAGCCAGTTTTGATCGCCCGCGTGGCGACCGCCCGGCGCCCCAGGGCGGCGGCTACCAAGGCGGCCCCGGCCGCGGCGGCCCGGGCCAACAGCGCCCGCCCGCACGCGACGGCTGGCGCAATGAAGGCCCACGGTTCGAGAGCCGGCACGAGGGTCGCAATGAAGGCCGCGGTGATGGTCGTGGTGAGGGTCGCAATGAGGGCCAGCGCTTCGACCCGCGCGGCGGCCCGCAAGGCCGGCCGGACTATCGCGATCAACGCGACCCGCGCGATTCACGTGATTCACGTCCGCAAGGCAGCGGCGGTGGCGGCGGCTATGGCCGCGACGAGCAGCGCCCGCGCTTTGACGATCGTCGCCCCGCCTATGGGCAAGGCCAGGGCCAACAGCGGCCCCAGTCGGGCGGCTACAACCCAGCTCAGCAACAACGCCATCCGAGCGAGCGCGGCGGCCCCGGCCCGCGTGAAGACCGTTGGCAAGGCCAGCGGCCCAGCTATGCGCAGGAGCCGCGCCGTGATGGTGACTTTGGCGGTGGCCGCGAAGCCAACCGCGAGGGCTACCGTGAACCGCGCCAGGACCAGCGCCGCGCCAGTGGCCCGCGCCCTGGTTTCGGCCAGGGGTCCCGGCCTGATGGCCAACAGAACAGCCAGCAGTACGGCCAGCAGTACGGCCAGCAGAACAGCCGGCCGAACGCCGCCCAGCACCGCGCCGGCGAGCAACTGCCCGCCCATCTGCGCGAAGCGGCCGCCAAGCTGCGTCGCCAGCTCGACGAAGGCGATGACGGCGACGACCGCGACGATGTCTTCATCGACGCCAACAGCGAAGGCCTGCGCCTGTCCAAGCATATGGGCGTGCTGGGCCTGGCCTCGCGCCGCGAAGCCGATGAATGGATTGCCGCAGGTTGGGTGCGCGTCGACGGCAAGCTGGCCGTGCTCGGCCAACGTGTCGCGCCCGACGTCAAGATCGAGATCGACCCGCTGGCCCACAAAGAGCAGGCCAAGCGCGTCACCATCCTCTTGCACAAGCCCATCGGTTATGTCTCCGGCCAGGCCGAAGACGGCTACGAGCCGGCCTCCGTGCTGGTCAAGACCGACACCCATTGGACCGAGGACAGCTCGGGCATCAAGTACCACATCGGCCACACCCGCGGCCTGGCCCCGGCCGGCCGCCTGGACATCGACTCCACCGGCTTGCTGGTGCTGACGCAAGACGGCCGCATCGCCAAGCTGCTGATCGGTGAGGATTCGTCCATCGAGAAGGAATACCTGGTGCGGGTCGAGTACCAGGGCCGCGACGGCGTCAAGAGCGAAGACGGCCGCTTGCCGGCCGAAGACCTGGCCCTGCTCAACCACGGCCTGGAGCTCGACGGCGTCAAGCTCAAGCCGGCCAAGGTCAGCTGGCAGAACGAAGACCAGCTGCGCTTTGTGCTGCGCGAGGGCCGCAAGCGCCAGATCCGCCGCATGTGCGAGCAGGTCGGCCTCAAGGTGGTGGGCCTGAAGCGCGTGCGCATCGGCCGCATCAATCTGGGCAATCTGCCGGTCGGCCAGTGGCGCTTCCTGACGCCTTGGGAGCGTTTCGACTGATGACGGCCCCGGCTTTTTCTCGCTTTCACCGGCCCATCTGCATCGCCGGGCCGACCGGTTCGGGCAAGACGGCGGCGGCCCTGGCCGCGGCCGAGTTCCTGCCGATCGAGATCATCAGCGTCGATTCGGCCCTGGTCTACCGTGGCATGGACATCGGCACGGCCAAACCGACGCGGGCCGAGCTCGCGTCCGTGCCCCACCATCTGATCGATGTCTTCGAACCGACCGAGGCCTATTCGGCCGCGCAGTTCGTGGCTTCGGCGCGGCGCTTGAGCGATGAGATCCTGGCGCGCGGCCATCTGCCCTTGCTGGTCGGCGGCACCATGCTGTATTTCAAAGCCTTGTTCGACGGCCTCAGTGAGATGCCGCAGGCCGATGAAAGCTTGCGCCGCGAGATTGATGAGCGCGCCGCCCGACTCGGTTGGCCGGCCCTGCACGCGGAGCTGGCAAGACTTGACCCCGCCACGGCAGCGCGCCTAGCTCCGCTCGATTCCCAGCGCATTCAGCGCGCGCTCGAGGTCTGCCAGCTGGCTGGCCGGCCGATGAGCGAGCTGCACCAGCAGCGCAGCGAGGGGGTCGATTGGCCCTTGATCTCGCTGGAGCCGAGCGACCGCGCCTGGCTGCACCGCCGCCTGGACCAGCGCTTCGAGCAAATGCTGCAGGACGGCCTGGTCGAGGAAGTGAAAGCCCTGCGCGCGCGCGGCGACCTGAGCCTGGACCTGCCGTCCATGCGCTGCGTCGGCTACCGCCAAACTTGGGAAGCACTGGACAGCGGCGATTTCAGCAGCCTGGCCGAACGCGGCAGCGCCGCCACGCGACAGCTGGCCAAACGCCAGATCACCTGGCTGCGCAGCATGCCGCAGCGCCAGATCGTGGCCTGCGACCACCCCCAAGCACAGATCCAGGTGCTGGCTCTGCTGCAAAAAATCCTGCAGGCCGATGCCGCGGAGCCCGTGCCCGCGGAGCCCGTGACATGACCGAGCTGCCGCTGCTGCTGGCCCGGGGCATTGCCAAGAGCTATGGCGCCACGCCGGTGTTCGCCGGCATCGACCTGCTCTTGCGGCGCGGCGAGCTGGTCGCGCTGCTGGGCGAATCGGGCTCGGGCAAAAGCACTTTGCTGAACTGCCTGGCCGGCCTGGACGAGGTGGACGCCGGCAGCATCCAGCTGCTGGGCCAGAACCTGGGCAGCCTGAGCGAAGGCGAGCGCGCCCGCCTGCGCCGAGCTCAGCTCGGCTTTGTGTTCCAGGCCTTCCATGTCCTGCCCTATCTGAACGTGCGCGACAACGTCGCCCTGCCGCTTTTGCTGCTGCAGCGGCCCGATGCCGAGCGGGTGCAGGAGATGCTGGAGGCGGTGAGCCTGAGCCATCTGGCCGAGCGCCTGCCGCGCCAGCTCTCGGGCGGCCAGCTGCAGCGGGTGGCGATTGCCCGGGCGCTGGTGCACAAGCCGGCCCTGGTGCTGGCCGACGAGCCGACCGGCAATCTGGACAGCCGCAGTGCCAGCGCCGTGCTCGACCTCCTGCTGGATCAGGTCCATGCCCAGGGCGCAGCCTGCTTGCTGGTCACGCACTCCGAGCGTGCCGCCGAGCGGGCCGACCGCTGCCTGCGCTTGGAAGACCTGATGATGAGCGCCCCTTCACCTTGAGCCCGCGCGCCCTGCTCGCCTGGCTGCGCTTCCTGTCCTGGCCGGCACTGCGTCACCAGGCCGGGCGCCAGGCCTTGGCCCTGCTGGCCATTGCGCTGGGTGTGGCCCTGTCTTACGGCGTGCATCTGTTGAACGGCGCGGCCCTGGCCGAGTTCGGCAGCGCTGCGGCCAGCCTCAATGGCCAGCCCGACCTGGTTTTGCGCACGCCTGGCGGCACCGTGCAGGAAGACGCTTATGCCCAGATCGCCGGCCTGCCCGAGGTGGCGCAGGCCTCGCCGGTGCTGGGCGGCCAGGCGCAAGCCCTGGATGCCAAGGGCCAGCCCTTCAACGTCACCGTGATCGGCCTGGACATGCTGCAGGCGGGGCCCATCAACCCCGATCTGCTGCCGCGCCTGGCCTCGCCGCTGGATGGGCTGGACCCGGGCCGCATCTTCCCCAATGCCGCGCTGCTGCGCCGCCTTGGGCCGGCCGGGGCCGAGGGTCAGGTCTTGCGCCTGCGCGCCGCCAGCCCCGACAGCGGCCAGGTGCAGAACCTGGAGCTTCGCATCGGCCCGAGCAGCCCGGACGGCGGTCCGCCGCGGGCGGTGGTGGACATCGCCGCCGCCCAGGTCTTGTTCGGCCGTCTGGGCCAGCTCGAGCGGGTGGATCTGCGCCTGGCCCCCGGTGTCTCGCCGAGCGAGTGGCTGGCCCGCCAGCGTCTGCCAGCGGGCTTGAGCGCCACGCCTCCGGCCGACGAGAGCGCGCGCCTGGGCCGCCTGACGCAGGCCTACCGCGTCAACCTCGGCGTGCTCTCGCTGATGGCCTTGTTCACCGGCAGCTTTCTCGTGTTTGCAGTGATTTCTCTGTCCGTGGCCCAACGCCTGCCGCAATGGGCGCTGCTCGGGGTGCTGGGCATGAGTGCGCGTGAGCGCTCGGCCCTGGTCTTGCTGGAGGGGCTGATGCTGGGCTTGCTCGGCAGTGCCCTGGGTCTGCTGCTCGGCTGGCAGTTGGCGGGCCTGGGCCTGCGGGTGCTGGGCAGCGATCTGGGCCTGGCCGCCATCAGCGGCGTGCGACCGGCCCTGCAGTTCAGTGCCGCGCAGCTGCCGGCCGCCCTGCTCTTCGGCGGCCTGGGCCTGGCGGTCAGCCTGCTCAGTGCCTGGCTGCCGGCCCGCAGTGTGCAGCGCATGCCGGTGGCCCAGGTGCTCAAGGGTTTGGGCCAGCGTTTGAGCGAGGGGCCGCCCGTCTGGCTGGGCCCGGCCCTGCTGGTGCTGGGCCTGGGTCTGGCCTTGCTGCCGCCGATCTCTTGGCCCGCGGCCCTGGCCGGGGTTCCGGTCGCCGCCTATGCCGCCATGCTGGCGGTGCTGGCCGGCGGCATGGCCTGCGTGCCCGCCTTGCTGCGCCTGAGCCTGGGGCTGCTGGCCTGGAGCCGGCCAGGGGCGAGCTTGTTGCTGCTGCGTGAGCGCGCCCGCGACCAGGCCGGCGAGGCCAGCCGGGCCCTGGCCGGCGTGCTGGTGGCACTGAGCTTGTCGGTGGCCATGCTGGTGATGGTGGGCAGCTTTCGCGATTCGCTGAACCAGTGGCTGAGCCAGATGCTGCCGGCCGATCTCTACCTGCGCTCGGCCCTGCGCGGCAGTGCCGGCCAGCAGGCACCCCTGCCGCCGGCCCTGGTGGACGCGATACGGGGCAGCGCTCAGCTCCGCGATATCAGGCTGCAACGCAGCCAGCAGGTCTGGCTCGACGGCATGCCGGTCGGGGCCGATCCGCTGGACCTGCAAGCGCGTGAGCTCGATGAGCAGAGCCTGCCCCTGGCCGGCGCCCTCGCGCCCGCGCCGGCGGGCCAAACACGTTTAACCCCCATCTACATCAACGAAGCCCTGCGCGATGCTCAGGGCCTGCGGCCGGGCCAGACCGTGCAGCTGCGCCTGCAGCCGGGCGGGCCACCGCTGCCCGTGTTTGTGCGCGGCGTCTGGCGCGACTATGCGCGCCAGAGCGGCGCGGTGCTGATGCCGCTGGCCGCCTACCGGGCCTGGAGTGGCGACCTGCGCGTCACCGAGCTTTACCTCTGGCTGCCCCCGGGTGCCGACCCCAAAGCCAGCAGCGAGGCCTTGCGTGCCCTGGCCGCCGAACCGCAGGATCTTGAGATCGCCGCGGTCAGCGAGTTGCGCGCCATCTCTTTGCACATTTTCGACCGCAGCTTTGCCGTCACCGTCTGGCTGCAGGCCGTGGCCTTGGCGATCGGTCTGTTCGGCATCGCCGCGGCCGCTTCGGCCCAGGCCCTGGCGCGGCGGCGCGAGTTCGGCCTGCTGCTGCATCTGGGCTTCACGCGCGCCGATGTGCTGCGATTGCTGGGCCTGGAAGCCCTGCTGCTGTGCGGCGTTGGCGCCATTGCCGGCCTGGCCTTGGGCCTGGGCCTGAGTGCGGTGCTGATCTGGGTGGTCAACCCGCAGAGCTTTCACTGGAGCATGGACATGAGCCTGCCCGGCTGGCGCCTCGCTGCCCTGCTGGCCGCCGTGTTCGTGGCCGGCGTGCTGGCCTCGCTCTTGGCGGGCTACCGGGCCGTGGCCCAGCAGGCGGTGCAAGCGGTCAAGGAGGATTGGTGATGCAGGGCGAGCCAGGCGACTGGGTGCCGGGCCGGCGCGCCTGGCTGATGCAAGCGGCAGCTTTGGGCCTGCTGCCGGGGGCGAGCCTGGCGCTCGATTCGACCGGCGCCGTGCGCCCTGCCCGGCTGAGTTTTCCGCGTGACTTTGGCGCTCACCCCGAACAAGCCATTGAATGGTGGTATCTGACCGGCATCCTGTCGCGGCCGGGCCGCTCGGAGCCGGAGTTCGGCTACCAGCTGACCTTCTTTCGCCGGCGCGGCCCGGCGGCACCCGAGCACCCGAGCCGGCTGGCCGCGCGCCAGCTTTTGCTGGCCCATGGCGCGCTCAGCGATCTGCGCCCGAGCGGACGCCTGCGCCACGATCAGCGTCTGGGCCGCGCTGTCGCCGGCCTGAATGAGGCCAGCGAGCAGGACTGTGCCGTCCGCATGGCCGACTGGCGCCTGGCCAGGGTGCCGGGCTCCGGCCCGGACCGCTACCGGGCCGCTCTGAGCAGCCGCAGCGGCGGTTTCGCGCTGCAACTGGAGCTGCAGGCCAGCCAAGCCCTGCTTTTGCAGGGCGACGGTGGCTTTTCTCGCAAAGGGCCGCAGCCCGAGCAGTTCAGCCATTACTACAGCCAGGTGCAGCTGCTCAGCCAGGCGCAGCTGCAGCTGGACGGGCAGGTCTTGAGCCTGCAGGGGCGCTCCTGGCTGGACCATGAGTGGAGCGAGCATCTGCTGGGCAAGCCTTCGGACGCTGGGGCAGCTGGCGCGGCAGCGACTGAGAGCGCCATCGGCTGGGACTGGGCCGGCATCAACCTCGGCGACGGCGGTGCGCTGACCGTGTTCCGCCTGCGCCGCGCCGACGGCAGCACGCTCTGGAGTGGCGGCAGCTGGCGCCGGGCCGATGGCAGCACGCTGACCTTCGCGCCTGAGGATGTTCAGATGCAGGCGCTGCGCCACTGGGACAGCCCGCGTGGCGGCGCTCCTTACCCGCTGGAATGGCGGCTGCGCACACCGCAAGGCGAGCAGCGCCTGCGCGCCCTGCTGGACGACCAGGAAATCACCGGTGGCCTGCGCTACTGGGAAGGCGCGGCCGAGCTGCTCGACGCCCAGGGCCGGCGCAGCGGCCTCGGCTATCTGGAACTGACCGGCTATGCGGGAGCGCTGCGGATTTGAGCTCGGCCCGTACGGCCGGTACTGAGCGCTTCAGGCCTGCAAGGCGCTGAACGTTCCCGGCAGCAGGCCCGGGCCGGCGCGCACGCAGTTGCGGCCCTCGGCCTTGGCCAGGTGCAAGGCCTCATCGGCCTCATTGAGCAAGTCGTCGAGGCCGACGTGGCCACTCTTGAGCACGGCCACGCCGATGCTGACGCTGACCGGCACCGGGTGGGCATTCCATGCGAAATCCATGGCCAGCACGCGCTCGCGTATGCGTTCTGCGACATCGAGCGCGCCGAGTGGGTCGGTGTGCGGCAGGAAGAGCATGAACTCCTCGCCGCCGTAACGGCACAAGACATCGGCCTGGCGCAGGGTCTCTCCGCTGACCTCGGCCACCTGGCGCAGCAGCATGTCGCCACAGGCGTGGCCAAAGGCTTCGTTGATGCGCTTGAAATGGTCGATGTCGATCAGCACCAGGGCGCAGGGCGTCTGGTAGCGCCGGGCCAGCGACCATTCCCGCTCGACCAGGCTGAGGAACTGGCGGCGGTTGCACAAGCCGGTCAGGCTGTCCCGGGTGGCATAGCGGGCGGTGAAGCGCAGGGCCCGGTCGAGATGGGCCAACAGAGCCAGCACGCAGGCACTGAACACGGCCGCCAGGGACAGGCCGCAGAGCGCCGCGACCAGGGCCGCCGTGGGCCGGTCACCGCGCCCCAGCAGGGACACGACCAATTGCGACAGCGCCACGCAGACCAGGGTGATGAAGGCGCAGAACAGCCAGTGCGCCGGGCGCGGTCCGAGGCGCCGCAGGGCGCTGCGCAGGGGCGGCAACCAGGCCGGCAAGTCCAGGGGCTCGTGCATAAAAGGCGAATGAGGAACGGGTACGTCGACAGCAGGTCTCGGTGCAGCCGGGCATTTCAGCACAGGCCAAGGTGTGGGCGCACAGCGCCCCCCGCAGGCCCGGGGGAGGACTATCCCGCTTTTTGAGGGGCAAACGCCGCTTTTGTGGCGGACTTGCTGAATGTCAAGATCACCCTTGGCAGTGGGGGCGAAACTGTGGCACGGGCGATGGTGGGCTTTCACGGCCACCCAAGACCTGCCCCAAAAGACGAGCCATCAAGAGGCCGGACAGGAGACACGATTGAACAAGAAGAGCCAAGGTCCGGAAACGGACGAGGCCGCGGCGGCGGCAATTGCAGTGGCGCAGCCTGTGCTGCTGACGGATGTGGAGGCGGCGGTGGACGAGATCCTGCGCCGCCTGCCCGGTGAGATCCGGCTCGCCCTGCCCCTGGGCGTGGGCAAGCCCAACCCGCTGCTGAACGCGCTCTACCGGCGTGTGGCGGCGCAGCCTGAGCGCCGTTTGCACATCTACACCGCGCTGTCGCTGGAGCGGCCCAAGGGCCGCACCGAGCTGGAGCAGCATTTCCTGGCGCCTCTGGTCGAGCGGGTGTTCGCCGACTACCCTGACCTGGCCTATGTGGCGCCACTGCGCGCCGGCCAGTTGCCGCCCAATATCTCGGTGCAGGAGTTTTTCTTCAAGACCGCCGACTACCTCGGCAACGAGGCGGCACAGCAAGGCTTCATCTGCACCAACTACAGCTTTGCCGTGCGGGACATGTGCAGCCAGGGCATCAATCTGCTGATGCAGGCGGTGGCCACGCGCCGGAACCCGGAGACCGGTGAGCGCGAGTATTCCCTGTCCTGCAACCCCGACCTCAGCTTCGATCTGCTCGAGCACCAGGCCGGAATCGGGCAGCCGGTGCTCAGCGTGGCCATGGTCAACGAGGCCCTGCCCTTCATGCCCGGGCCGGCCGTGGCCGACGCCGGCTTGTTCAGCCTGCTGCTCAGCGGGCCGGGCTGCAGCCACAGCGTGTTCGCACCGCCCAATGCCGCCATTTCCTGGGCCGACTACGCCATCGGCCTGCATGCCTCCAGCCTGGTCAAGGACGGCGGCACGCTGCAGATCGGCATCGGCTCGCTCGGTGACGCCATTGCCCAGGCCCTGATCGTGCGCGAGACCCGCAATGCCGACTACCGGGCCATCTTGGCTGGGCTGTCCGGCTGCAGTCCGTCTGACCCGCAGGCAGGGCGCGAGCTGGGCCGCTTCGAGCAGGGCCTGTACGGCTGCTCTGAGATGTTCGTCAACGGCTTCATGCGCTTGATCGATGCCGGGCTGATCCGCCGCTTGGTGTTCGACGATCTGGATTTGCAAGCGCTGGCCCTGGCGGGCCAGCTGGGCCCGCAGCCCGAAGCGAGCGTGATCCGTGCACTGCAGGAGCGCGGCCGCATCGCTTCGCCGCTTCGCCTTTGCGACCTGGAGTTTCTTCAGGCCCAGGGTCTGCTGAAGCCCGAGGTCGAGCTGCAGGCCGATGGACGGCTGGCCTATGCAGGCCAGCATTGGCCGAATTGCAGCGAGGCCATGGCGCCCGAGTTGATCGGCCCGGCCTGGCGACGGGCCACGCTGATGCACGGCGGCTTCTTCCTCGGCCCGCGCGATTTCTACCAACGCTTGCGCGAGTTGCCCGAAGGCCTGCGCCAGCGCATCGCCATGACGCGCATCCACTTCATCAACGAGCTCTACGGCGACGCCCTGGGCTCAGAAGCTCTCAAACGCGCGCAGCGCCGCGATGCCCGCTTCATCAACACGACGATGAAGATGACGCTGCTGGGCGCCGCCTCGTCCGATGGCTACGACTCGGGCCAGATGGTTTCGGGCGTGGGCGGTCAGTACAACTTCGTCGCCATGGCCCATGCACTGAAGGGGGCCCGCTCCATCCTGCTGCTGCGCGCCACACATGACAACGCCCAGGGCCTGAGCAGCTCCATCGTCTGGCACTACGCCAACTGCACCATCCCGCGCCATCTGCGCGACATCGTCGTCACCGAGTACGGCGTGGCCGACTTGCGCGGCTGCAGCGATGCCGAGGTGATTGCCCGCCTGCTGCAGGTCTGCGACTCGCGCTTCCAGCAGGGCTTGATGGACGAGGCCAAGGCCCATGGCAAGCTGCCGGCCGACTACCAGCTGCCAGCCTCGGCCCGGCGCAATCTGCCCGAGGCCTTGCGCGAGCAGCTGCGCCCCTGGCGCAACTGCGGCGTGCTGCCCGATTTTCCCTTCGGCACCGACCTCAGCGACGAGGAAATGCAGATCGTGCGCGCGCTCAAAAAGCTCAAGCACGCCAGCCACCACCCGGTCGAGCTGGTCAAGCTCATCGTCAAGAGCCTGGGACCGAAAACCCCGGTGCCCGAGGCCTGGCTGGAGCGCCTGGGCCTCAATGAGGCGCACAGCTTCAAGCAGCTGTTTCTGCGGCGGCTGTTCTCGAGCAATCTTTGAGACTGGGGTGTCGCGGCGCTGGGCATCCGAAACGACAGCCGTGGGCCGAGGCCACCGAAAAGTGGCCACCCATTTCAGTCGTGAGACGTCAAAGCCGCCATGATTTGATGGCAATATGCGGGCCGGCCAATCACTTGCCGATGCCATGCGTACCGGGCATGTTTTTGTAACAAGCGCGGCTTTTGGTGTCTTAATTAATGAACCAGGAGAGGCAGTCGTTTGGACAAAAAACCTAACCCCGACAAGCACTTGCCTGGCTTTGCTCGCAGTCGGTTATTACGACACTTGCCGTGATATACGGCGTTAGCTATCGATATACAACACGTTAGGCGCCATTTCAATGGATGACGACTTCCTCATTGATCTTGTGGTTCCTAGCGGACTGTCTTCGCTCGCGCCACTGCTTATCCAAGCTCCGTTCTCAGTTGCGATTGAGCGGCAGGGTGAGGCAGATATGCTGATTCAAACCGCAGTGTCACAAGTAGCGGGCTTCTGGTTGAGCAGCACATCGGGCAGTGTTCAGCACTACGAATGCTCCGTCTGCCGCTCGCACCCAGGCCCGCCGGAGGAAGTACTGTTTGCGCTTTCTCGCCTGTTCATCCAAGCTGGTCTATCTCATCGCATTGCCCGCATCATCATCGACTTGAATGAAGAGCAAGAACTTATCTCCTATGCCGGTGGCGCCTAACCCCTCATTCAACGGGACGCCTTACGGCGCCCGTTAATTCGAACGTTGAGGCTGTAAAAAAACTCCCCACCGGGTCCTCCCT
>NZ_JAJIRR010000064.1:0-307 GCF_025717595.1 Kinneretia sp. DJ1R-11 | reverse complement strand
CCGCAGGCGGTCCGCTGCAACGACCGGCTATGCAGAGCCACCTTCGGAGGCACTGCGGTGGAAGTGGCCGAGAGCATACCGAAGCGGTACCCACGCCGCAGGCGGCTGAGGCGACAGGCTGCCTCCTCACCATGCGGCAGGCGGCGAACCGAAGAAAGCGGACGGCCAGTTTGGCTTGACCCGGCAAGATCACGACGACCGAAAGCGGGGGCTGATTGCGCCGAGCCCGAATGCGAGAACACCTCGGCCCGTAGCGCCGCGTGATTGCCGCGAACGCGCAACCCAGAACGGCTCGTCGAAGAATTCT
>NZ_JAJIRR010000063.1:0-360 GCF_025717595.1 Kinneretia sp. DJ1R-11 | reverse complement strand
GGCGGCGTCCTGCCGTCGCGGGCCGGTTAGCTCAAACGTTATGCAGCAAGCTAAGAAACGCTTGAAGGCCCGTTTTTGGTCTGGCGACCGCCACGATGGCGTTGCGCATTGCGCCGTGATTTCCTCGGAGTCGGGGGCTTCCCGCACAGTGCCAGCCTCCGGCCGCTGTGATCTCGCCGGTCTTGGCCAGGCTGCTCGTACTCTCTTCTTGGTTCGCTGGTGGCCCGCAGAAGAACAACGCGCTTGCCGCCTCAGCCGAACGCCTCATGGGTACAGCTTCGGTATGCTGTCGGCCACCTCCACCGCAGTGCCTTCGACCTGGCTCTGCATAACCGGTCGCTCGAGCCGATCGCCTGCGGC
>NZ_JAJIRR010000062.1:0-367 GCF_025717595.1 Kinneretia sp. DJ1R-11 | reverse complement strand
CAGGGCATTGAGATCCTCGGTGCTGAGGCTTTGGATCTGCGTGCTGGTCAGGGCATTGACCTGCGCGGTGGTCAGCTGTGCGAGCTGGTCGGAAGTCAGGGAACCGAGCTGTTCGGAGTTCAGGGCACGCAGGGCACCGGTGTTGATGGACTTGAGGTCATCGGTGGCCAGGATGGCCATCTGTTCACTGCTCAGGCCGGTGACCTGAGCGCTGTTCAGCGAGGCACTCTGGGCGGTGGTCAAGGCCACCACTTGTTCGGTGGTCAGCACGCCGACCTGAACCGAGCTGAGCCCACGCAATCCGCCGGTGCCGATGGCCGCAAAGTCATCGGTGGTCAGCGCCTTGACCTGGTCGGTCGTGAAGGCG
>NZ_JAJIRR010000061.1:0-372 GCF_025717595.1 Kinneretia sp. DJ1R-11 | reverse complement strand
GTGAGCGGACGCCGAAGGCGGTCCGCTCGAATGACAGGTTGTGCAGAGCCGCTTCGAAGGCACTGCCGTGGAAGTGGCTCACAGCATACCGAAGCGGTACCCACGCGGCGAACGCCCGAGGCGCCAAGCGCCTTGTCCGCCTGCCCGCTGGCGGCGAAAGACGAAAAGGAAACCAAGCGGCCGAGCCTAAGCCGGCAAGATCATGGCAGCCGGAGGTTGAATTGGCTTGAACAGCGGCCGACTCGTACAAGCGCGAGGCGTATTGCCCCGCGAGATCGCGGCGATCGCCGAACCGAAAGCGGATCTTCACGCGCGGCTTAGCTTGCTGCACAACGTGTTGTATAGCGACGCTCAGTGTCGGATAACACCGTG
>NZ_JAJIRR010000060.1:0-375 GCF_025717595.1 Kinneretia sp. DJ1R-11 | reverse complement strand
AGTGAGCGGACGCCGAAGGCGGTCCGCTCCAATGACAGGTTATCCATTTCGCGACTACTTGACAGCATATGGATCACTTGAATCTTCATACTCCCGAAGGTATGCCTCTATTGGTTGAGCTGTACCCAGGAAGTGCGTTGCGCCATTTCGTCGATCGACGAGCAATGGCGCGTTACCAGCTAGCGCATACGAAATGTTCTGCGTCTCTTGCCAAATCTTGGACGTGTAGAAAAAGACCAAGCCCCATGGGCGCTCAATCGTTGCTTCGTCAACTACGACCAGCTCGTCTTCTGGCGGCAGCTCAGTGACTGTTGCCGCAATTCTGCGAACAGCTAGGTCTCTAGCTTCTGATCGACTCAGCATGATGGATAACGT
>NZ_JAJIRR010000006.1:0-278983 GCF_025717595.1 Kinneretia sp. DJ1R-11 | reverse complement strand
CGGCAAGGGCCGCGCCCAGGGCGCCATCCAGATGCACTGAAGGCCTTTGCGCCGTATTCGATTCATCTTGTCCGCGGCTGCCCCCCCATGCCTCTGACGCGTTGGCCCCTGCCTGCCTTGCTGAGCTGGGGTGCCGCATGGCTGCTGTTCATGCAGCTGCAGCGCCTCGGGGTCTCGCCCATGTCCGCCTTGCTGGCCGCAGCGTTCCTGGGCGCCGCACTGGCGTTTTTTCACAGCGCACGCTGGCGCAGGCTCATGGTGGCGCTGGGCTTCCCGCTTTCCATGCTGTTGACCGGCGGCGCAGCCGCGTGGCCGGCTTGGGCCTGGCTGCTGCCGCTGGCGCTGCTGTTGCTGGCCTACCCGCGGCGCAGCTGGGGCGACGCGCCCCTGTTTCCAACCCCTCGCCATGCTTTGCAGGCGCTGAGCGAGCTGCTGCCCCTGGCGGACGGCGAACGCGTGCTCGATGCCGGCTGCGGCCTGGGCCATGGTTTGCGCGAGCTGCGCCGCAGCTACCCGCAGGTCCAACTGCAGGGCATCGAGTGGAGCCCTTTGTTGGCACGCCTCGCCGGCTGGCTCTGTCCCTGGGCGCAGATCGAGCGGGGAGATATGTGGGCGCAGAGCTGGCAGCCCTTCGGCCTGGTCTATGTGTTCCAGCGGCCCGAGTCCATGGCACGAGTCTGGGCCAAAGCCCGGGCCGAGATGCGCCCGGGAGCCTCCTTGGTCAGCCTGGACTTCGAAATTGAGGGTCAAGTCGCGCAAGCTTGTCTGGAACTCGGCGGCCGGCACCGGGTCTGGGTCTACCGCCTGCCAGGGCCGGCGCGCTGATGGAGCTGGTTTTGGCCGGTCAAAGCCGGCCAGTTGAAGCGAACGGCCGCGGCCCGGCCGGGCACACTCAAGCGCAACCCGCTCCGGCCGATAAGGGCTGGAGAGCTTCCTAAGAAAACACCATGTTCGTCATCATTGGTTGGGCCGTTTCCATGGCTTGCATCTTCGGCGTCTATATTGCCCACGGCGGCAATATCAGCGTCATCTTGCACGCCTTGCCGTTTGAGGTGACCACCATTCTGGGGGCCGCCATTGGCGCCTTCCTGGCCAACAACCAGATGAAGGTGGTCAAGGGCGCCGTGGCCGGCCTGGGCCGCTGCTTCAAGGGCAGCAAGTTCAGCAAAGCCCGCTATATGGAGCTGCTGGCCCTGATGTACGACATCTTGCAAAAGGCTCGCAAGGAAGGGCTGATGTCGATTGAAAAAGACGTCGAGGACCCTCACAGCTCGCCCTTGTTTCAGAAGTACCCGGTGGTGGGGAATGATCACCATGTCACCGAGTTCATTACCGATTACCTGCGCATGATGGTTTCTGGCAACCTCAATGCGCACGAGATCGAGTCGCTGATGGACGCCGAGATTGACACCCACCATGCAGAAGAACATGCGGCCGTGGCCGCCTTGCAGCGGATTGCCGGCGGTCTGCCGGCTTTCGGCATCGTGGCGGCCGTGCTCGGCGTGGTCAACACCATGGGCTCGGTGGGTCAACCACCGGCTGTGCTGGGCGGCATGATCGGTTCGGCCCTGGTCGGTACCTTTCTGGGTATTCTGATGGCCTATGGATTTGCCGAGCCGCTGGCGGGACTGCTGGAGCAGAAGGTGGAAGATGCGGGCAAGGAATTGCAGTGCATCAAGACCACCTTGCTGGCCAGCATGCAGGGTTATGCGCCGCAGGTGGCCATCGAATTCGGTCGCAAGGTGCTGTACTCCGGCGACCGCCCCACCTTCTCTGAGCTCGAAGCTCATGTGAAGAAGAAGTGAGCGCAATGAGCAGCAGCAAGCCCAATCGATTGTTCGAAGCGGTCTGGCCCGCCGCCGGGCCGCTCCCAAGGCGTGCCGCGCCCCTTCGGGGGGCAGGAGCCGTCATCGGCGACGTGGGGGCCTGGCCCGCCGCTGGGCCGCTCCCAAGGCGTGCCGCGCCCCTTCGGGGGGCAGGAGCCGTCATCGGCGAGGTGGGGGCATGGCACGCCGCCGGGCCGCTCCCAAGGCGTGCCGCGCCCCCTCGGGGGGCAGGAGCCGTCATCGGCGAGGTGGGGGCATGGCACGCCGCCGGGCCGCTCCCAAGGCGTGCCGCGCCCCCTCGGGGGGCAGGAGCCGTAATCGGCGACGTGGGGGCACGTGATGGCTGGTGACGCCAAGAAGCTCCAGCCCATCATCATCAAGCGCGTCAAGAAGGGCGGCCATGCCGCCCATGGCGGCGCTTGGAAGATTGCCTACGCCGACTTTGTGACGGCCATGATGGCCTTCTTTCTGCTGATGTGGCTGCTCGGCTCGACCACCGAGGGTGACAAGAAGGGCATTGCCGACTATTTCGGCTCACCGCTCAAAGTCGCCATGCAGGGCGGCTCGGGTTCGGGTGATTCCTCGCATGTGGTCAAGGGCGGCGGCAAGGACCTGACGCGCGAGTCCGGCCAGGTCAAGGCCGGTGATGTCGAGGCCCGTCAGCGCACTTTCAGCCTGCGCGCGCTCAAGGAAGAGCAGCGCAAGGCGGAGAAGGCCCGGCTGGAGGAACTCAAGGACAAGGTCGAGGAGGTGCTGGCGAACAACCCTCAGCTGGCAACGCTCGGCGGACAGATCCGCCTGGACATGACCAAAGAAGGCTTGCGCATCCAGATCGTGGATGAAAACAACCGTGCGATGTTTGACAGCGGCAGCGCAGTTGTGAAACCCTATATGCGGGCTTTGTTGCGGGAGTTGGGCTCGGTGCTCAGCGAAGTGCCCAACCGCCTGACCTTGGAAGGACACACGGATGCCTTGGGATTCGCCGGTGGCGAGCGTGGCTACAGCAACTGGGAGCTGTCGGCCGACCGTGCCAATTCCTCCCGGCGCGAGTTGATTGCGGGCGGGCTGCCCGAGTCGCGTACGCTCCGTGTCCAGGGCCTGGCGTCCAGCAAGTTGCTGGAGCCCAAACAACCTGAAAGTCCGATCAACCGCCGCATCAGCATCATTGTCATGAACCGCGATGCTGAGGACGCGGTACTGAAGAATGTTCCCCCGGAAGAAGAAAGCGATGAGGCGGGCGTTGCTGATGCTCCGGCGGCAGCGAAAATCCCCTCAAGTTCCAACCCCAAACCCCGATAAGTCTCTCTAGCCCCTGCGAGGAAAGCCATGAGCACTGACATGAAATTTTTGGTTGTTGACGATTTCTCCACCATGCGTCGCATCGTCCGCGGCCTGCTGAAGGAGATTGGGTACAACAACTGCGAAGAAGCAGAAGACGGGGTGGACGCCCTGAGCAAGCTCAAGCTGGCCAAGTACGACTTTGTCGTCAGCGACATCAATATGCCGAATATGACCGGCTTCGAGTTGCTCAAGGCGATCAAGGAAGACCCCAACCTCAAGCACCTGCCTGTGCTGATGGTGACTGCCGAGGCCCGCAAGGAAGACATCGTGCTGGCCGCCCAGAGCGGCGCAGCCGGCTACATCGTCAAGCCTTTCACCAAGGCCACGCTGGAGGAAAAGGTCGTCAAGATCATGCAGAAACTGGCCGCTTCGGCCTGAGCACCAGGAGACGACCATGCATTTGGACGATCTGAGCAAACTCACCAGCGGCACCGATCCGCTGTCTGTCTCTCCTGAAGTCTTTCAGCAGATCGGCACCATCACGCGGGTGTTGCACGACACCATGCAGCAGCTGGGCGTGATGCCCAAGCTGCAGGTGGCGACCGACGGTCTGCCTGACGCGCGCAGCCGGCTGAGCTATATCGCCACCAAGACGGCGGCGGCGGCCAACAAGGTGCTGAACTCGGTCGACCAGGCCAAGGAAGACCACGCCTTCATCACCTCCGCGACCAATGCCATGGCTGCGGCCATCGTGGCGGACCCGGTCAAGGCGGTGGCCAGTGGTGCAGTGATGAATTTCGTCAAGGAAGTCGAGGACCGCACGGCTCGGATTGACGGCCATCTGACCGACATCATGATGGCGCAGGACTTCCATGACCTGACAGGCCAAGTGGTGGCCAAGGTCGTGACCCTGGCCAATGATCTCGAAGACAGCCTGGTCAAATTGCTGGTGTCCATCGTGCCGCCCGAGCAGCGCGAAAAGGTCGACCCCAACATCTTGCAGGGCCCGGTGGTCAACCCCGAAGGTCGTACCGACATCGTCGCCGACCAAGGCGAAGTCGACGACCTGCTTGCCAGCTTGGGCTTTTGAAGCCGGCCACTCGACGAAATCCCAGAGAGAAACCCGCTACGGCGGGTTTTTTCATGTCTGCTCCTCGTCGAGGGGCGTGTGGCGGCTAACGGCACAAAGCAGCCGAATGCAAAAGGCAACCACGGAGGCACAGAGGCACAGAGAAATACAAAGCCGAATTGGTTTTTGCTCTGTGCCTCCGTGCCTCTGTGGTTGCAATTGAATTTCCGCTTCGTGCCGCAAGCCGACCGAGGCCCCGTGGAGCACTGGAGATGCGCTTCCGGGTGTCGGGCGCAGTGAAAGCGCGCTTTCCCAGGCCTTTTCTGGCTTAAGTTTTCCGGCCTGCCGCGAACAATGGCGACACGGGCAGTGAGTCTGCCCGTCTAACCGCATTCGCCATGGCCGACCAAGACGCACAGGACAGAAATTTACCGGCCTCAGCCCGCAAGATCCAACGATCACGGGAAGAGGGCCAGCTGCCGCGTTCCCGGGACCTGGCTCATTTCGCCATGATGGCCGCCGGCGGGGTGATCCTGGCAGTCGGTGGCCCCAGCATTGCCAGCTCCCTGCAGCGCATGCTCGAAGGTGCTCTGCATTTCGATGCCCGCCAGCTCGCCCGCTCCGATTTCATGGCCATGCGCCTGACCGAGCTGACCCTGCATTTCCTGAGCTTGATGCTGCCCATCAGCGCCGGCCTGCTGCTGGTGGCGATTGCCAGCAATCTGGCCCTGGGGGGCTGGAACTGGACCATGAAACCCCTGCAGCCCAAGTTCTCCCATCTCAACCCGATCAGCGGCTTCGGCCGGCTGCTCAGCGGGCAGGGCCTCGGCCAGGCCATGAAGGCGGTCTTGCTCGCCGTGGTCTTGGGTGTGGTCGGCGCTCTGGTGCTCAAGGACCGCATGGCGGCCTACATCAGCATCATGAGCGTGCCGCTGCCCGCGGCCCTGGCCTATGCGGGTCAGCAACTGATGAGCGGCCTGGTTCTGCTCGGTGTGGCCCTGGCCTTGTTTGCCGCCATCGACGTGCCGCTGCAACGCCAGCTCTACCTGCGCCGCATCCGCATGACCCGAGAAGAGGCCAAGCAGGAAATGAAAGAGGTCGAGGGCAATATGGAGATCAAGGCCCGCATGCGGGCCAAGATGCGCGAGATGGCGAAGCGCCGCATGCTCGCGGCTGTGCCCACGGCCGATCTGGTGGTGATGAACCCGACCCACTATGCGGTCGCGCTCAAGTACGACGAAGCCAGCATGGCTGCACCCAAGGTGGTCGCCAAGGGCGCCGACCTGCTCGCCATGAAGATCCGCGATCTGGCCAAGGACTCCAAGGTCCCCGTGCTGCAGTCGCCGGTGCTGGCCCGGGCGCTCTATGCCCACGCCGAGGTGGACCGCGAGATCCCCGCCGCCCTCTTCGGTGCCGTCGCCCAGGTGCTGGCCTACATCTACCAGCTGCGCGCCGCCATGGCCGGGCGCGGCCAGAAGCCTGAGCAGCCGACGCCGCAGGTGCCGCCCGAACTGGACCCGCACAACAAACCCCATGCCCGCTCGGCCGCCGATCTGGACCTGCTGGAGGATGACCAAGAATGAATGCGCTGATTGCCCAGATGCAGGCCCTGTTCGGTCCACGCGCCGCGCTGCTGAGCGCACTGGGCGCGCCGGTGGCGGTGATCCTAGTGCTGTCCATGATGGTGCTGCCGCTGCCGCCCTTCGCCCTGGACCTGATGTTCACCTTCAACATCGCCATGGCGGTGATGGTGATGATGGTGGCCGCCCATATGGTCAAGCCTCTGGACTTCGCGGCCTTTCCGACCGTGCTGCTGCTCACCACCTTGCTGCGCCTGTCGCTGAACGTGGCCTCGACCCGCGTGGTGCTGATGGAAGGTCACACCGGCACCGGCGCTGCCGGCAAGGTGATCGAGGCTTTCGGCCACTTCCTGATTGGCGGCAACTTCGCGGTCGGCCTGATCGTCTTCGCCATCCTGGTGGTGATCAACTTCATCGTCGTCACCAAGGGTGCCGAGCGGATCGCCGAAGTCGGTGCGCGCTTCTCCCTGGACGCCATGCCCGGCAAACAGATGGCAGTGGATGCTGATCTGAATGCCGGCTTGATCAACGAGGCCGAGGCCAAACGCCGCCGTGCCGAGCTGGGCGACGAGGCCGACTTCTTCGGTTCCATGGACGGTGCCAGCAAGTTCGTGCGCGGTGATGCCGTGGCCGGCATGCTGATTCTGGCCATCAACATCGTCGGCGGCTTCATCATCGGCGTGGTCCAGCATGGCCTGTCGGCCGGCCAGGCGGCCGATTCCTACATCTTGCTGGCGGTCGGCGACGCGCTGGTGGCCCAGGTTCCGGCCTTGCTGATCTCGGTGGCCGCGGCCATGGTGGTGTCGCGGGTTGGCACCGAGAAAGACATCGGCAGCCAGATCGGCCGCCAGGTCTTCGGTTCGGCCAAGTCTCTGGCCATCACCGCCGGTGTGATCGGCATGCTGGGCTTGATCCCGGGCATGCCCCATGTGGTTTTCCTGCTGATCGCCAGCGCCCTGGGCTATCTGGCCTGGTGGCTGCGCACCCGCGACCAGGCGGCCCAGAAGGCGGCGCAAGCCGCGCCCAAGACGCCTGTCGCCGTGGCCGCCGAGCCCAATGCCGAGGCCAGCTGGGACGACCTGATCCCGGTCGACACCCTGGGCCTGGAGGTCGGCTATCGCCTGATCAGCCTGGTCGACAAGAGCCGCGAGGGCGATCTGCTCAGCCGCATCAAAGGCGTGCGGCGCAAGTTCGCGCAAGAGGTCGGCTTCCTGCCGCCGGCTGTACACATCCGCGACAACCTGGAGCTGCGCCCCAGTCAGTACCGCCTGAGCCTGCGTGGTGCCGTGGTGGGCGAGGCCGAGGCCTTCCCTGGCATGTGGCTGGCCATCAACCCGGGTCAGGCCACCCAGAAGTTGCTCGGCACGCAGACCACCGATCCCGCCTTCGGCCTGCCCGCCGTCTGGATCGAGGAGCGCCAGAAAGATATGGCGCAAATGGCCGGATTTACCGTGGTTGATTGCTCGACCGTGGTGGCCACCCATCTTTCACACTTGATGCAGGTTCACGCGGCCAAGCTGCTGGGCCGAGTCGAGACCCAGGCCCTGGTTGAACACCTGACCAAGCAGGCGCCGCAACTGATCGAAGATGTGATTCCCAAAATGCTAGGCATCGCCAATTTGCAACGTGTCCTCCAGCTGCTGCTGGAAGAGGGCGTGCACATCCGCGATATGCGCTCCATCGTCGAGTCCATCGCCGAGAACGCCGCCCAGATCAGCGATCCGGCCGAGCTGGCCCGTCGCATCCGAACCCACATCGCCCCGGCCATCGTTCAGCAGATCTACGGCCCGGTGAAGGAACTCGATGTGATCGCCCTCGAGCCCGAGCTGGAGCGCCTGGTTACGCAAGCCCTGAATTCCCCCAACGGCGCCGCCCTGGACCCCGGTGTCGCCGACACCTTGGCCCGCAGCGCCGCTGAAACCTCGCAAGCCCAGGAAGACCGCGGCGTGCCCGCCTGCCTGCTGGTGCCTGACTTGATCCGCGCCCCCATGGCCCGCCTGCTGCGCCGCGCTGCGCCGCGCCTCAAGGTGCTGGGCCACAGCGAAATTCCTGAGACTCATTCCATCCGTATCGGTTCCATCATCGGAGGGGCGGCATGAACCCCCACGCTCACATTTGTTCGCTGCCCCTAGGGCGCGTGAAGAGCCCTTTCAGGTCTCTGGGGGGCTTGGCCTCCTTTGAGGCAAATCGGCAGGAGGCCCCATGAACGTGAAACGCTTCACCGCCCGCACATCACGCGAAGCCATGGCCCTGGTCCGCAAGGCTTTTGGTGATGACGCCGTCGTGCTGTCCAACAAGCCCTGCGCCGAAGGCGTGGAAGTGCTGGCCATGGCGCCGGAGGGCATGTCCCAGATCGAGCGCGTGGCCGCCACTGCACCGCGTGTGGCTTCGCCCGGCCGTCTGGCGGCACGCCCCGCTGCACCGTCCTCGCCGGTCATCAATCCGTCCGCCAAGAGCTTTGCAGCCCGCACCGGCCAGCGCAGCGAGCCGAGCTTCGGCCACAACGATCCGGTCAGCGGCTTCGGCAACGAGGTCGCCGACGATGTGCAGACCCTGGCCATGAGCACCTTGTCCTTCCAGGACTATGTGCGTGAACGTGTACTCAAGCGCCGCCAAGCCGAGCTCGACGGTGCCCCCGATCCGGTCTATGCCCAGCAGCAGGCCGAGGCGCCCGCGCCTCAGGACCAGCCCGGCGTCAGCTCGCTCAATGCCGTGCGTCAGCAGCGTGCTCAGGCCGCCTTGCAAGCCATGCAACCGCGTCGCCCGGAGCCGGCTCAGACCGCGGCGCGTCGCCCGCTGCCCGTGCCGCCTTCGCCGCCGGTGCTGCGCGACGAGATCCGCATGCCCCATGCCGGCCGTGACCTGTCGGCCGCCGGTCTGGCCGCTGAACTGCCCGATCTGCCCGGCCGCGGCCGCCGCGACCAGCAGGACATGATGAACGAGCTGCGCCAGGTCAAGGGCCTGATCGAAGAGCGTTTCGGCGCCCTGGCCTTCATGGAAAAGCTGCAGCGCCAGCCCATCCAGGCCCGCCTGACGCAAAAGCTGCTGGAGCTGGGTTTCTCGCCCGCCCTGGTGCGCAAGCTGGTCGAAGGCTGCCCCAATGAGTTCAAGGGTGCACAAGCCGCCAAGGGCGAGCCGGCCGATGAAACCCAGTGGGCGGCCAATGTGCTGTCCCGCAATCTGCACACCGACGAAACCGGTCCGGCCCTGGAAGAGCAGGGTGGCGTGTTTGCCTTGATCGGCTCCACCGGCGTCGGCAAGACCACCACCACGGCCAAGATTGCCGCCGCCTTTGCCACCCGCTTTGGCGCTGCCCATCTCGGCCTGATCACGCTGGATGCGTATCGGGTCGGCGCCCACGAGCAGCTGCGTGCCTATGGCCGCATCCTCGGCGTGCCGGTCCACACCGCGCACGACCGCGCCTCGCTGGAGGACCTGCTGGAGCTGCTCTCGGCCAAGAAGATGGTCCTGATCGACACCGCAGGCATGGCCCAGCGCGACAGCCGCACCCAGGAGCTGCTGGACATGCTGGCCCATCCCAGCGTGCGCAAGATTCTGGTCGTCAATGCCGCCCAGCAAGGCGAGACCATCGAGGACGTGACCACGGCTTGGCGTGCCAAGGATTGTCACGGCTTGGTGCTGTCCAAGATCGATGAGGCCGTCAAGCTGGCCCCGGCCCTGGACACCCTGATCCGTCACAAGCTGACCGTGCTGGGCGTGACCAACGGCCAGCGCGTGCCCGAAGACTGGCACCGTCTCTCGGCCCAGGCTCTGGTGCAGCGCGCGCTGCGCAGCACGGCCGCCGGCGCCTGGCGCATGGACAGCGCCGATGTGAACCTGATTTTCGCCGGAGGGCCCGCGCTTGGCTCTTCGCACACTGCCGCCATGGGCATGTTCTGAGCCCTGACGCAGCAGCCAACCGAGACTCACCCATCATGCGCGACGCTCACAGCACCTCTTCATCCCACGCCCCGCAGGACCAGGCCCATGGCTTGCGCCGCCTGTTCGCCAGCTCGCGGGTGCGCTTCATCCCAGTCGTCAGCAACCCCCATGTGGTGGGCGGCGGCGTGCTGCTGGAAGGCTTGTGCGCGGCCTTTGCCGAGCTGGGCCTGCACACCCTGGTGGTTGATGCCGGCGAGAGCTCGCCCAAGCCCTCTGAGCTGGCCAGCGTGGACCTGGCCTCTTGCATTGAAAGCCTGTCCAAGGATGTGTCTTACCTGGCCGCCCGCGGCCTGCCGATGCGCTATATCAATGCCAACGGCTCGGCCGCCCAGTTCCTGGAAGCGGTGACCGATGCCGCTCCCTTTGCCGATGTCGTGCTGCTGCACGCCAGCGCGGCCGAACTGGCCCGCGTGGTGGCCCTGCGCGAGGTGCGCCCGGTGCTGCTGGCTGACACCGACAGCATGAGCGTCACCCATGCCTACGCCGGAATGAAGTGGTTGGCCAGCCGCGCCGGCCTGATGGTTTACAGCCTGCTGCTGGCCAGCTCGCCGCAGCTGCGCCTGTCCGACCGCATTGCCCAGCAGATCAGCTCTTGCGCCGATGGTTTCCTCGGTGCCGTGCTGCGCGACTGGGCCTGCCTGGATCCCAAGACACCGCCGACGGCACCGGTCTCGCCCGAGATCCGCCATCTGGCCCGTGAGTTGCTGCTGGCCGCCCCGCCAGGAGCCGCGCTGGAAGCCTCGGTCAACGCCAGCCCGCTGCGCCCGCCCGTGCGCATGACGGCCGCTGCCCGCCCGGCCATGGCTGCCACCTACTGATTGCCGCAGGAGCTGATGATGTATACCGCCAAAGGCCGCCTCGATAACTCCTCGCTGATCAAGCAGTACAGCCCCCTGGTGCGACGACTGGCGCATCAGATGATCGCCAAGCTGCCCGCCAATATCGAAATCGACGACCTGATCCAGGTCGGTCTGATCGGCCTGACCGATGCGCTCTCGCGCTTCGACATTGGCCAGGGTGTGCAATTCGAAACTTTTGCCACCCAGCGCATCCGCGGCGCCATGCTCGACGAGCTGCGCGGCGGCGACTGGATGAGCCGCGGCACCCGCCGCCAGCAGCGCGAGATCGAAGGCGCGGTGCGCAAGCTCGAGCAGCAGCTGGGCCGAGCGCCAGTCGAGAGCGAGATCGCCGCCGAGATGAAGATCCCGCTGGACGAATACCAGGACTTGCTTGGCAAGGTACGCGGCACCCAGCTGGTCTACCTCGAAGACATGTCGGGCGACGAGGGAGACGAGGACTTCCTCGATCGCCATGTCGCCGACCACAGCAACAACCCCATGTTGCGCCTGCAGGACCACCGCATGCGCGAGGCCCTGGTGGCGGCCATCAAGAACCTGCCCGAGCGCGAGCAGCACATGATGAGCATGTACTACGAGCACGACATGAACCTGAAAGAGATCGCGGTCGTGCTCAAGGTGACCGAATCGCGCGTCTGCCAGCTGCACAGCCAGGCCATCGCCCGCCTGCGCGTCAAGCTGCGCGATTGGTAATTCTCCGCTTCAGCGGCGCCCGTCGGACTTTGCTGCTAGCCTGCAAGGCAGCCGGGCGACTCGTGCCCAAGGGGAGGGGCCTATGTTTTTCGGAATGAAGCGGGGCACGCCGGGCGCGCCTGCAGGGGCGGACCCCAAGCCGCGATCGCCCCAGGCCGCAGCCGACGGCAGCCAGGCTCTGACCCAGCTGGTCCAGAGTCTGTCACGCTCGGTGTCCCATGTCGGGCGCGATGCCGCCGAGGTGCGCGGCGTGCTGGAAGACGCCCAAAAGGTGGTGAACACTCAGTGCGAAGCCATGGGCGCCCTGTCCGGCGAACTGGTCCAGGTGCAGCAAGCCCAGCAAGGCATCAACCAGGCCACCGAGCAAAGCCGTCACGCGGTGCTGCGGGCCCGCCAGTCCCTGGCTGGCATTGGCAACGAGGTTGGCGGAATCGTGCAGACCTTGCGCGAGGTGTCCGACGCGGCTTCAGACATCAGCAAAATCGCCCTACAAACCCGCTTGGTCGCCTTCAATGCATCGGTGGAGGCCAAACGCGCTGGCGAGGCCGGGCGCGGCTTTGGCGTCGTCGCCGATGCGGTCAAGGACCTGGCCGGCAAGGTTGACGCTTCCTCCAAGGCCATCATGGGCACTTTGTCGGCTCTTGATGCGCGCATCGAAGTGTTCAGCCGCGAGCTGCGCAGCGATGGGGGTCAGGCACACAAAAGCGCCATTCACCAAGCCTTCGCCGATGTCGAGCATGATGTCGACCGCATCGCCAGTTCAGCCCAGCAAAGCGAGCGCATCACAGCCTCACTCGGCGATCGTGCGATTGAACTGGAGCAGGAGATCCAGCAGGCCATGATCAGCCTGGACAGTGCCGCGCAGTGCAGCAATCGTTTCCTGAAGCTGTCAGAGGAGCTGATCGAGCAGATCGCGGCCTCGGGCATCAAGGTCGAGGACGCGCTGTACATCGAGGCGGCGCAGCGCGGCGCCGCACAGATTGCCGAGTTGCTGGAGCAGGCTTTGCAGAGCCGCAAGATCTCCATGCAGCAACTTTTCGATGAGCGCTATCGCCCGGTCGCCGGCAGCGAGCCGGCTCAACATTTGAGCGACTTTGTCGAACTCGCCGACCGCCTCTTTCCGGCTGTTCAGGAAGCGATGCTGCAGCTCAGCGACAAGGTGGTGTACTGCATTGCCGTGGATCGCAATGGTTATGTGGCCACCCACAACAAGAAGTACTGCCAGCCGCAGCGCCCCGGCGATGTGGTTTGGAACACGGCCAACAGCCGCTACCGGCGCATTTTCAACGACCGCACCGGCCTGGCCTCGGCCCGCAATCAGCGCCCCTTCCTGTTGCAGACCTACCGCCGCGATATGGGCGGCGGCCGCTTCGTGCTACTGAAGGAGGCCTCGGCGCCCATCACCGTGCAGGGTCGCCATTGGGGTGGCTTGCGGCTGGCCTTTGGCTTCTGAACCCTTGGCGCGCTCCGAGCATTAGAGTCGCCAGCAAAAGCCAGCGAAGCAGGTCTGGCTAGGCGGACCGGTGCAGACAGTACGCTCAGTACGGCAAGCCGGTCCAACGACGCCAGAAGGATTTTGATGGCGACTCTCAGGGCGCGACGCAGGCGCGGTTCTTGCCCGTGTGCTTGGCCTCGTAGAGCGCCACATCGGCGCGGTCCAGGGCCACTTCCAGGGTCTCGCCTGGGCGGTACAGGGTCACGCCGGCCGAGAAGGTGACAAACACGTCCTTGCCCTCATGCATGAACAGGCTGGCCGACAAAGCGCGCTGCAGGCGCTGCAGCACGGCCTGGGCTTCCGCCACCGGTGTGCTGGGCAGCATGAGCACGAATTCCTCGCCTCCGTAGCGGGCCACCAGATCGCCCGGCCGCAGATGCTGTGACACCCGCTCGGCCAGGGACTTGAGCGCGACATCCCCGGCGCCATGGCCCAGGGTGTCGTTGAGCTTCTTGAAATTGTCGATGTCCAGCAGGGCCAAGGCGATCAGGGCGTTGTCACCGGTTTCGCGCTCGGCCTTGGCCTGCTCGGTAGCGAAGGCTGCCAGCAGGCCGCGCCGGTTGGCAATCTGGGTCAGCTGGTCGGTCTGCACTTCATTGGACAGGCGCTGCAACTCGCCTTCCAACTCGGCCACCTTGCGGCTCAGGCTGCTGGCCTTGTCATGCTCCAGGGTCAGGCGATCCTGGGTCTGCTTGACCAGGGACTGCACGCTGCGGCTTTCCTCCACCATCTCGCGCACCACGCCGGTCAGGCTCTCCAGCGAGTCGGCCTTTTCGATCACCTCGGCATAGCGGCCGACGCTGTTCTGGAAGCGGTCGGTGTGCTGACCCAGCTCGCCGAGCTCGGCCAGCATTTGATGGATCAGGGACTTGAGCGAATCGCGAGCGCGGCTGCGTTCCTCGCGCAGGGTGCGCTGGCGCTCGCGCGTGCCGCTCAGCATCTCTGTGACCGAGCGCACGCCGCGGCCGCTCAGGCCCTGCTCCAGGGTGTCGTTCATGGCCTCGCATTGGCCCTTGGCCCAGGAATCATCCTCGGCCAAGTCGACCAGACTGGCGCTCAGTTCACGGCAGAGTTCGCCCAGCTCGCCGAACAGATGCTGGCGGTGGTCGAGCAGATGGCGCGCGCGCTGGCACAGGGTCTCGATCAATGCCGCTTTTTCGGGTGTGGGGCCGCCGGCCTGCAAATCGAGGTGGGCAGCGTCGAGCTCGGCCATCAACTCGTCTGCATAGCGCTCCGGGCTCTTGAGTGCATGTTGGACCGTGCTCTGCAAGCTGGTTTCGATGCCGGGCCAGGGACTGGGCAGGCCGACACCTGCGGCGCGGAAACTCAGGGTTTCATGGTTGCCCGTGCTGCCGCTGATTTCAGGCTCGGTCGGCTCCAGGGTGCTGGGCGGAAAATCTTCTTCCGCAAAAAACTGGCTGGGCGTGCCGCCGGGCTCCTCCGACGTGGCAATGCTGGCGTCGGCGACGTCACTGTCCCAGCTGTTGACCAGCTGATCCAAGCGTTTGAGCAGGCGTTGACCGTCGCTGCGGTTGCCCTCCAGCACCCGCTGCAGGCCATCTTTCTTGCGTGCCACGGTCCATTGGCGGCCGCCGCGTTCGAGGCCGCGCACCAGGCGCTCCAGGGTCTGGGCCATGGCCTCGGCCTGGGCTCCCGGGCCTTCGCTGCGCTGCAAGCGCTCCAGCTCGCGCAGGGCCTCATCCCAGCGGTTCTCGCGCACGCAGACCTGCAGCTCCAGCCGTACTTGTGCATTGCTGACGCCCATGCTCAGCAGCTTGGCGAGCACGGCCTGGGCCCGTTCGGGCAGGGCCGCGGCGGCGGCCTCGACACCGGATTCCATGGCAAAGGCGCGCGCATAGTTCTCGGGCGTCGGCTCCAGCTGGGCCTGGGCCAGGCGCAGCAAGGCGGCCTTGGCGATCTGGGCCGGCGGCGTGGCGCCGGGCTTGCGGGCCGAGTTGGCGGGCAGAGGCGCGGGGCGGCGTGAGTCGTCCATCATTTCAAGGGCAGTTTGCCGCCATGGGGTCGCAGCGTGCCGCTGGGCAGGCCGCTGCCGGCCGTGCCCGAGTCGCCGTCGAGTTCGTTGTGGGCCTGGGCGATCCAGGGTGCTTTGCGCGGCAGCACGGTCTGTGCCAGCCACAGTTCGATTTCTTCCGGCGGCAGCGGCTTGCTGAACAGAAAGCCTTGCATCAGGCTGCAACCCAGGCGGTGCAGCACATCCATCTGGCGCAGGGTCTCCACGCCCTCAGCGATCACGCGCAGGCCCATGGCGCGGGCCAGGGCAATGATGGCCGTGACCACGGCCGAGCTCTGCGGCGTGATGCCCAGGTCGCGCACAAAGGTGCGGTCGATCTTGACCTCGGAGATCGGCAGCGTCGTCAGGTAAGCCAGCGATGAATAGCCAGTGCCGAAGTCGTCGATGGAAATCTCCACGCCCACTTCGTTCAGCCGGTGCAGAGCCGGGATGACGTTCTGCAGGTCTTTCATCAGGTTGTTTTCGGTGATCTCCAGCTGGATCGCCCGGTGCGGGACGCCATAGGCGCTCACGCATTGATGGATGTGCTCGACCAGATCGGAGCGCTCGAACATGCGGCTGGGCAGGTTGACGGCGATCGAATCCGAGAAGCCGAAATTGAGCTGCCAGACCTTGGCCTGGCGCGCCGCTTCCTTGAGCGCCCATTCGGACAGCGGCACGATCAGGCCGGTCTCCTCGGCCAGCGGAATGAACTCGCTGGGCGGCACCAACTTGTCGCCGCGCTTCCAGCGCATCAGCGCCTCGGCGCCGACCATGCGGGCGGCGCGCACATCGATCTTGGGCTGGTAATGCAGCACGATTTCGCCGCGCTCCAGGGCCTTGTGCAGGGCGCTTTCCAGCTCCAGCTTCTCGCGGCCCTGGCCGGCCAGCTGCGGTGTGTAGAGTGCCGCAGCATTGCGGCCCTGCGATTTGACGGCATACATGGCCACGTCGGAATTGCGCAGCAGATCGGCCATGGTCAGGCCGTCGCGCGGGTAGATGGCAATGCCGACGCTGGCGGTGACAAAGCACTCCTGGCCCGAGATGAAGATGGGCTCGCGCATGGCGTCGAGCACGCGCTCTGCGACGCGCTCGGCATCGCGCTCGTCCGTGATCTCGGGCAGCAGGGCCACGAACTCGTCGCCACCCAGCCGGCCGACCGCTTCCAGCGTGCGGTGCGAACGCCCGCCGATGGTTTCCAGCATGCCTTCCATGACCTGGTCGGAATGGCGCACGCAGGCGCGCAGGCGCCGGCCCACCTCGATCAGCAGCTCGTCGCCGGCGGCATGGCCCAAGGTGTCGTTGATGATCTTGAAGCGGTCGAGGTCGATCAGCAGCAGTCCGACTTCATGGCCGCCGCGACGCGCTTGCTCAATGGCGCGCTCGACGCGCCAGATCAGTTGGCGCCGGTTGGGCAGACCAGTCAGGGCGTCAAAGTGGGCAAGCTGGCGAATGCGGTCCTCGGCCTGGCGCCGGTCGGTCACGTCCTGCATCACGCCGGTGTAGCCGTTGGCATTGCCTTGCTCGTTGAATTCTGGCTCGGCCTCGATATGGACCACACGTTGGCGGCCGTCGAGCAGGGTCACCGGCAGGTCGGTCACCAGCACCGAGTTGTGGGCGATCACGTCGCGCAGCAGGCGCAGGAAAAGAGCACGCTCTTCATGCGGGATCATGCGCATCACACCGATGAAATCGAGCCCTTCCTGCGGCCCGCGACCGAACACCCGCAGGGCTTCCGCCGCCAGGGTGAAACCGCCACCCAAATGCCATTCGAAACTGCCCATGCGGGCCAAATCCTGCGCACGCGCCAGCCTGGCCTTGCTACGTTCGAGCTCGATGCGGGTGCGCGAACTGCGCAGCAGGTAGCGCAGCCGGCCGGCCAGCAGGCTCCACTGGGTGGACTTGACGAAGAAATCAGTGGCGCCGACCTGGTAGGCGCGATTGATGGAGGCATCGTCGTCGAGGCCGGTGAGCATCAGCACCGGGGTCGACTCGAAGCCGGGGAATTCACGCAGGCGGGTGCAGGTCTCGAAACCGTCCAACTCGGGCATCATTGCGTCGAGCACGATCAGGTCCGGCGACATGGTCGCGATCTGCCCCAGGGCCGCTTCGCCGCTGGCCGACTCGGTGACCTCGAAGCCACGCTCGCGCAGTGCCGCCGCCGTCAGCAGCAGGTTGACCTCGTCGTCATCGACGAGCAGCACCTTGGCGCGTTCCGGCAGTTCGTCGTGGATGGTCGATCCGGCTGAATTCATGGCGTCGTCGGGGCGAGGGCGGTGAGTGCCAGGCGCACTTGTTGGATGTCGTCAAGCATAGCGTCCAACAAGGTCTCCATGCCTTCAGTCTGCTGATTTCTGGCCAGGGTCTCGATTTCGGCACAGCGCTCGGCCAGCGCCATGGCGCCCAGGCTGGCCGAGGAGGACTTGAGGGTGTGGCTGATGTGGCGAATCACTTGCAGGTCCAGGTTTTCGCCGCGCGCCTGGCTGAGCTCGGGCAGCATGCGGTCGAGCGACTTCATATAGGCCGCCAGCACGCGTTCGATCAGCTTGTTCTGGCCGCTTGGGTCCAGCTCGCGCAGCCGTTCCAGGGCAATCGGGTCCAGGCAGGTGCTCGCAGCGGCAGGCTGCACGTCGGTGTGGGCTAGAGGCGGCGTGGGCGTGGACATGTCAGAAGGCAGATGGCGGCTGGACGAGATGCGCAAGCACGGGATGTCGACCGTCCGGCGCCTGTGCGGGCAGGCAGGCATACGTGGCCTGATCAGGATATCGGGGCTGCGGTAGCAAAGCTTGAGAATTCTTATGGCGCTTGACGCGGTTTTCCCTCGCCCGGCTGGGCGGTGAGCTGACGGACTTCATTTTGCCTGCTGAAAAGCCAGCCGCCGGCGATGCCGGTGCCTCGGCTTGACGGGCTGAAAAGACGGTGTGGATGGCAGTCACTGACGGAATGTAGCCGCACTGTCAAGGACTTGATCCAAGCGTCTGAGGGCGGCTGACGGTGCGTTTCCACTGAGTGCGCTGAGCGCCCGATCGTGCTCCGTACAATGCCTCGCATGAACAGCTCCAGCGATGCCCGTGTCAGCACACGCCGCCTGCCCCGCCGGGCCGCCGCTGCCACGCTGGCGCTGCTGCTGGCTGGCGTTTCCTTGCTGAGTTTGGCCTGGTTCGTGGCGCTGCAGGAGCTTGTTTCCCTGAGCTGGACGGTCAGCCTGCTGACAGTGTTTTGCACCGGACTGCTGTTTTTGCTGGTGGCTGGCTTGGGCTGGCATGTGGGCGTGCGACTGACCCGCCAGCGTCTGCACGACAGCCTGCGCGAGGCGCGGCAGCACAGCCGCTTGATGTCGCAGCTACAGACCGACTGGCAATGGGCCACCGACGCCGAACACCATCTCGTGCGCTGGCAGGGGCCGCGTGAGGCGCTCAGCTCCCAGTGGGTCGGCCACAGCACCTGTCAGGCGCTTTGGGAGCGCTTCCACTTGTTGAGTGGCGCCGAGGGCAGCGCGACCGGTAGCTTGCGCGAGCTGCTCGGCCAGCAGAGGCAGGAGTTTGAACTGCAGGTTCAGGCGGTGGACGGCGCGCCGCACTCCGGTTTGTGGCTCTTGCACGGCCTTGCGCGCTGGGATGCGCAGGGTTGTTTTGAAGGCTATTGCGGCAGCGCCCGACCTTTGCAGGAGCTGGCCTTGCCGCTCGATCTGCCGCCGCCGGTGCTGAGCACCGCCTGGCTGGAGGCCTTGCCCGGCCCGGCCTGGTTGCTCAGTGTCGTGCCACCGGTTCTGCTGCTGGCTCAGAATTCGCAGGCTGCAGCGGCCGGCGCGCGCGTTGGCGAACGCTGGCAAGACTGCCAGGGCCAGTTCAGCGCCGGCCTGTGCGAACGCTTGAGCGGGCACTTGCCACGCGCCTACACCGATGCATCCGGCAGCTACGCCTTGGCACTCTTGCCGCCGGTCACGGCACCGGCCCTGCCGCCGCCCAGCGATGCCGGCGAGCACGAGTCCTTCAGCTACACCGTCTCCCATGATTTGCGCGCACCACTGCGCGTGGTCGAGGGCTTTGCCCGCATCTTGAAAGAGGACTACGGTCGCTTGCTGGATCGCATCGGCAACGACCACCTGGACCGGGTCATGGGCGCGGCCGCGCGCATGAACAGCATGATCGATTCCTTGCTGTCGCTGTCCCAGCTCTCGGCCCAGCCGCTGGCGCGCCAGCCGGTCGACCTGTCTCAGCTGGCCGGCTTCGTGGTGGAAGAGCTGCGCCGCAGTGCGCCCGAGCGCTCGGTGACCGTGCACATCCAGCCCCGTATGGTGGCGCAGGGTGACCCGACCCTCTTGCGCATGGTGTTGGAGAACCTGCTCGGCAATGCCTGGAAGTACAGCGGCAAATGTGCGCAGGCCCAGATCCGCTTCGAGGCACAGCTGGAAGAGGGGCAATGGACTTATCGGATCAGCGACAACGGCGCCGGTTTTGACATGCGCTTCGCCGACCGCCTGTTCGGCGTCTTCCAGCGCCTGCACAGCGCCAGTGACTTCCAGGGCACGGGCGTCGGCCTGGCCTCGGTGCGCCGCATTGTGCGTCGCCATGGCGGCGACATCTGGGCCGAGTCGGCCGTGGGCGAGGGCGCCCGGTTTTACTTCACATTGGCTGGCTGAGCCAGCATCTCCACCGCTTCGACCAGCAGGCGAGCCTGCTCGGCATCCGACCTGCCTTCACTGGCACTCAGCTTCTGCAGCCGCGCCAGGGCGTCGCCACGCGCCAGCGAGTAGCGGTGCATCAGCACGCCCACGGCCAGTGCTTGCAGATCGTCGAGCACCGGGTGGGGATCGCGCCGGGCATGGGCGCTGGGCGCTGCTTCCTGGCTCGGGTTCTGGCGCCGCTGGGCAAACGCAGCTTCGACCGCGGGAACGATCTGGTGAATGTCCAGCGGCTTGACCAGGTAGGCGACGGCGCCCAGCTCCTTGACCTTGGCCACGGTTTCCTCGTCGGCAAAGGCCGACAGGAACATGAAGGGGATCTGAAGGTACTCGCGCAAATAGGCGGCGACATCGAAGCCGCTCAAGCCTTCCATGCGGATGTCGAGCAAGGCCAACTCGGGGCGGTGTTCGCGCGCCAGCAGGATGGCGTCGTCGCCGTTGTCTGCGTCAATGACTTCGAAGCCGGCCTGCGCCAGCCCATAGGTCAGGGTCGCCAGAACCAGACGGTCATCGTCGACTACGAGAATCTTGCCCTTGCTGCTCACCGTTGGAGGTCCCCCGCTGTGCTGGAATATGGCCGGCTGCTGCCGACCTTGTGTTTGGCGGCATTGTCGCCCAAACCAGCGAAGGGGGCGCCCTGGGGTGACTACGGGGCTGTGGGAGAGTTTGGCAGCAGGCTGACGCTCGGTTGCAGCAGCTCGACTCGGCAGACCACCAGCTCGCCCTCCTGCTCCAGGTTCAGGCGGGCGGTGCGACGCGGCAACAGGGCGCGTACCAAGCCCAGACCCGAAACACCGCCAGGCACTTGCGCCAGGCTGAAGTCTGCCGGCAGACGGCCCGGATTGGTGATGGCCACACTGACGCTATCGGCTCCGCAGTGCAAGGTACAGCTGACAGCGCCGGCCGGGCTGTGCTTGAGCGCATTGCTGAGCAGCTCGTTGAGGGTCAGGGCGATCGGGATCGATTCTGCCTCGGGCAGGGTCCAGTCATTGACACGTTCGGCCGTGGCGCCTTCGATGTGACTGGCGATCTGGCGCCCGCTCATGCGCTGCACCGAGCCGATGATGGCGTCCACCACCCGGCGCAGACGCAGCGGCCCGGAGCTGCCGACTTGCAGGCCGTAGACCTGGGCAATCGCTTGCACCTGGCCGACCGCCTCGTTGATCACGCCGGCCACCTCGGGTCGGCGCGCCGCGATCTGCTGCAGCAGACCGGCCACGCCTTGCAGATTGTTCTTGATGCGGTGGTGCACCTCGCGCACCAGCAATTCGCGCTGCGAGATGGCGGCTTGCAAGCGCGCTTCTTCAGCGGCGCGGTGCTCGGTCACATCGCTGGCCACCAGCAGCAGCTGCTCGGGCGTGCCTTCGTCGATCGCGTCGGGGCTGTCGCCGGTGCCGGCCAGGTGCAGGATGCGCGCGTCCCAGACGCGTTCATGCTCGCCCTCGCCGAGCCGGTACTCGCGTTGCAGCACGGTGCTGGCGCTGGCGGACAGGGCGCTCAACATATCGCGCCGGATCAGCTCGCCCTGCATGGGGCCGAACAAGTCCTCGGGGCTGGCGCCCATCAGTTCCTCTTCGCTGCGCCCGGCCAGCGCGGCGGCGGCCTGGTTGATCTGTTCGACCCGCAAGGTCTTGGCGTCATGCAGGCTGATGGCCAGCGGCGCGGCTTCGATGATGCGGCTCAGCGAGGCCTGCGCCTGCAGGGTCTGGGCCTCGGCCTGGCGGCGGCGGTCGATGTCGAGCAGGGCGAAGGTCAGCTGGCGGCCGGTACCGCGCGCGCCAGTGACCACCACATTGCCGACCACCCAGAATTCACGCCCGTCGCGCGCTTTCAGGCGGCACTCGAAGGCCTCGGTCTGGCCCTCGGTCATTTCGTCCAGGTAATGGGTCTGGCGGAAGGGGTGGTCAGACGCCGGCGTGGCCACAATGCTCATGGAGTGGCCGGCAAACTCGCTCAGGTCGCCGCCAAACATGCGTCGCGCCGAGCGATTCATCCACTCGATGCCGCCGCGGCCGACGGTGACGATGCCGACCAGCACCGAGTCCAGCACCGCGCGTTCGCGCTCGGTCTGCAGCATCAGCGACTGCTGGGCGCGCCAGCGGTCGTCCACATTGACGTAGGTGGCGATGATGCCCTCGTCCGGGGCGCCGGGCCGCATCACGCGCTTGCTGACTTGCATCCAGAGCACGCTGCCGTCCTGGCGTCGCACCCGGCGTTCACCACGCCAGAGACCTCGGTTTTGCAAGGCCTCGCGCACCTCGGCGCTCAGGTGCTCGAAATCTTGTGGGCTTTCGAACAGGGCTTCATGGGCCAGGCCGCCGAGCTCGTGGATGCGGTAGCCGGTCAGGGCGGCCAGCGCGTCATTGGCACGGGCGATGCGGCCCTTGCGCAAGATGGCGATGCCGACGTCGGACAGGCTGAACATCAGCTCGCGGTCCTGCACCAGGGCCTCCAGCTCGCTCTGCTGCGCCTTGAGGCGCGAGATGTCGCTGATGACCACAATGGTTTCGCTGTCGCGCGGCGGGCCGCTGTCGGCCTCGCCGGCCGGGGTGGCCGCGCGCACCTGACGAAGGCTCAGGGACAGCCAACGCGGCTGGGCCGCTTCGCTGCCCACTTGCAGGAATTCCGCCTCGAAGGTTTGCTGAGCTTGTAGTTTGGGCAGGGCGTCCTGCACCTGCTGCGCCAGTTCGGGCAGGGCCGCAAACAGCTGCGCCACCGGCGTGCCGGCATGTTGCAGACCGGGCAGGCCCAGCATCTGTTCGAACCCGCCATTGCAGCGCACCAGCTGGTCACCGCGCAGATAGGCCAGACCCAGGCTGGCGCTGTCCATGATGGTGGTCAACTCATGCAACAGTTGCTCGCTGCGGGTTTCGGCCTGGGCCTGGGCCGTCACGTCCAGGGTGACGACCGAAGTGGTCCGTTTGCCCGAAGCCAGCTGGCCGGGCTCGACCCGGGTCAGCAGCCAGCGCCGGCCCAGTTCGGGGTGGCGTACGGCGTAGCGGACTTCGATCCGATCGCCTTTTTTGAGTGCTTTCTGCAGCCGTTCGAATTCATGCAGCGAGCCCGGCTCGACGATGTCGCGGCCGACGCCTTGAAGGCTGGCCAGCGAGTTGCGCTGGCTGGCGGCTGTCTGGCCCAGGCTGCCTGTCGCCGGTGGCGGTGTGCGCGGCGCGCGCGGGCGCAGCCAGCCGGCATCCTGCTGGAAAGTCGCCAGGCCGACGCCGGCAGTGTCCATCAGGGCGTCCAGCTGCTGGTGAGCGAGGTCTCGCTCTTGCTCCGAGCTGCGGTCCTCCAGCACAGCCAGGAAGCGGCGTGCTGAGCCGCCGCTGCCTGCCAGGGGCCGCAGCCGACCGAGCAGCCAGCGCGTGCGCCCGGCCGGGTCGATCAGGGTGGCCTGGGTCAGCAGCCCTTCGTCCTGCGCCGTCAGGGCTTCGCTGAGGCGGCCCTGGTCCCAAGCCAGCAATTGCTGGATGGCGGCATCGGCCTCGTGCAAGGTGCTCAGCGGGCGCAGGCACAGTGCACTGAAGGCGCTGTTGGCTTTGAGCAGCAGGCCCTGCGCGTCGAAGCTGCACATGGGCAGGGGGCTCATTTCGAACCATTGGGCCAGTTCGGTCTGGGCGCGTTCGGTCTGTTCACGCAGCAGCTGCTCGCGCGCGCCGGCCTCACCCGGCTGGGCAGGGGCTGCAGCAGGGCTGGGCGCTGGGGTGCTAGGCAAGACCTGACCCTCTGCGGCGGGCTCGGGCGAGTTGGCCTTGCCGGCCGCCGGCTTGCCGCGGTGTTTCTCTTCCGGGCGGGCATGGAGCATCCAGCGCGCTGCATCATCGTCGCGGGGCTCCAGCGCCACCAGGGTCAGCAGCGCTTTCTGGCCGCTGACCAATTTGATGCCGGTCGGCGGTGGGCCCTGTCGGCCGTCCAGCAGGGCCCGGCTGGCCAGACGCAACCAGTCGCCGACCCGGCCGCCATGGCTGGTCTGCAGGCCGTGCAGACCCTTGCCACCACTCAGCCCTGCGGCTTGCTCCAAAAGGCTCTGCGCACTGGGATTGGCTTCCACCACTTCCAGCGCTTCGCCGAGCAGCAGGACCGGGTCGCTGATGAGCCCGAACACGCCGCGCAGGGCGGCGAGGTCTTGGGGCAGGAGAGAGAGTTGGGCTGACATTGGCGCCGAGTTTACGGGCCGCCCGGGGGATGCCGGGTTCACTCGAGCTGGGCGGCCTTGCTCAGCGCCCGCAGCACGCATTGGTTGATCTCCTCGGCGCTCAGCATCAGCTGCTCGGCGGCGCTGCGGAAGTCATAGACCGATTCGTTCTCGATCGCGTGCACCAGCTCCAGATAGGGTTGGTAGGGGCCGCTGCCTTCGACCAGGGCCTGGCGAACGCGTTCGGGCATGGGAATCGACTGCAGCAGCTTGGTGAAGGGCTGCTTGAGCATGTGGTCGAGCAGGGAGAACAAGCCGCAGATGAACATTTCGTCGCGCAGCTCGCTGTCGCTCATGCTCTTGGCCAGCTCCTCCATCAGCAGGCCGCGGCGCAGGGCGGCGAACATGATGGGTCGCATGCTGTGGTCCTTGCTGGCCGTGGTCAGCAAGAGGGCCAGCCAGCGCTTGAGGCGCGGATAGCCCAGCAGCATGATGGCGTGCCGGAAGGAAGACACCTCGACTGGCAGGCCAAATGCGGCCGAGTTCAGGTAGCGCAGCAGCTTGAAGGCCAGGCTGGGGTCGCGCTTGAGGGTCTGTTCCAAGCGCTCGATGTCTTCATCCTGATCCACCCGGGACATCAGCTCAACGATCACCTGCAGGTCGGCCTGAATATCGCTGCGCGCTGCATTGGCCGGCGGCTCGTAGGGGCCTTGCATGGGCCAGCCGATCACGCCGGTTGCGCCGCGGCCGAAGGCTGCATCGATGTCGACCGCACTGCGCAGGCCCGCCACATAGCGCGGCAAGGCAGGCATGGCCACATCGGAGGGCCGGCTTTCGTCATCGAGGTCGAGTACGGCCTGCTTGAAGCAGGGCAGCAGCTCGGCTGGCACGGCCGCGGCAGGTCGACCTTTCAAGAGCAGGCCGGTGCCGCGTTTTTTCAGTGCCAGCAGAAGTTCTGCATGTACCGCGTCACAGGCCATGAAGGCCGGCACCTCGATCAGCACATTGGGGCTGAGCTCGCTGCTCAGCAAGGCCGTCAGCAGGCCTTCGTTGATGACGTTGAGAATCACTTGGCCGCCGCCGGCGGGCCAGACTTCGGCCACGGCGGCCAGCAGCTCGGCTGCCTCCAGCGGCGCGTCCGGACGCAGGGGAACCACGGTCAGTCGGGTCGCGCCGACCATGCGCTGGCGGTCGATCAAAGGGGTGTAGCCGAGGGCAATGGCGCCGAGTATGGGATGGTTCATGAAGCCGCTGGGGGAATCAAACGTTGAGGTACTGGAACAGCGACATGCGCTGCACCATCGCATAGGTCTTCAGCGCCGTGTCATAGCCGGTTTGCTGGTTCTGGAAGTCGGAAATGCCTTGCACCATGTCGAGGTCTTCGGCCGCGGAACGTTCGGCTTGGTTGTACTGCTTGAGTGCCGCCATGCGGGACTCGGTGCCATCCAGATTATTCAACCTCTCGCCCAGCTGACTGCGAACATTTTGTAAGTTCGTCATCACCGCATCCAGGTCGCGCACGCGGCCGGAGTTGGACTGGGAAATTTCGACGCCAGTGCGCAGCGGCGTGCGCAACTCGGCCACAGTGCGGTCCAGCACGTCGAACAGCTTCAGCGAGTTGGTGGACGGCTTGATCTCGAAGCGGTCGCCGTCGACCGGCTGCCCTGAGATGTTGATGGCCATGCCGTCGAAGGTCACGGCCTTGCCCGGGGTGAAGGGGCCGGACATCACGGCTGCGCCCAGGTCTGTGTCGGTCACGGTGACGGTGGCGCCGGGCCCGGTGCCGCTGATTTCAACCAAGTAGTTGTGACCGGTCAGCTGCGAGGGGTCGGCCGTGCGGCCGGCGTCGATCCAACCCTTGGGTGCCGCGCCGGGCGGCACCGAGATCAGATTGGGCAGGGGGCCAGTCTCGAAGGTGCCGTTGCCGCTGCTCGCTTGCTCGAACACCAGACGGCCGTCCACGGTGAGGGGGAAGTTGTCGATATTGCCGGTCTGAATGGAGCCCGACACGCCATTGAAGCGCACGCCGCCGGCTTGGTCCAGGAAGGGCGGGTCGCTGGCGCCCTGGCCTGAGAACAGATAGCCGCCGGCGCCATCGCCGCGGTTGGCAATCGCCAGCAGCTGGTTGCGCAGGCCGGCAATTTTGTTGGCCAAGCCGGCGCGCTCGGCATCGCTGTAGCTGGCGTTGCCCGCAGCGATCATGGTCTCGCGCATCTGCTGCAGGAGCTCGTTGGCGTCGCCCAGGGCGGCCTCGCTGAGCGTCATGCCGTTGCGGCTGGCTTCCAAGGCGCGCTGGTTGGCATCGACCCGGCCGATGGTGGCGAGCGAGCGCTCGGCGCGCGCGGCGCCGGTCGGGTCGTCACTGGCCAGGTTGATTTTCTTGCCCGAGGTCAGCTGCTGCTGCGAAGCTTGCATGGACTGCTGGCGGCGCTGCAAGGTGGCGATGCTGGTGTCAAAGATATTGGATGTGGCGAGGCGCATGGCGGTGCTCCTTATTCGTATGGGGTCGGCTCAGTGCCTGCCAGCCGCTGAGAGCTCAGCGCGCAGCCAGGCGCAGCAATTCATCGAACAGGCTCTGGGCGGCTTGCAGCACCTTGGCCG
This sequence comes from Kinneretia sp. DJ1R-11, assembly GCF_025717595.1. Taxonomy (NCBI): domain Bacteria; kingdom Pseudomonadati; phylum Pseudomonadota; class Betaproteobacteria; order Burkholderiales; family Sphaerotilaceae; genus Roseateles; species Kinneretia sp. DJ1R-11. Next base: position 252,809 of record NZ_JAJIRR010000006.1, on the reverse strand, counting down.
CGGCTTGGTAGCCCTGCTGGTACTGCATCAGCCGAGCGGCTTCTTCGTCGAGGTTGACGCCAGCCTGGCCAGCGCGGCTGGATTCTGCTTCGGCCGCCACCGCCACGGAGACACTGGACAAATAGGTGGCACCCTGCACCCGCGAACCAATTTCGCTCATGGTGGCGGAGTAGGCTTCGTTGATGGTGGCACCAACGGCGACGCTGCCATCGGCGCGCACGCGCTGGCCGACGAATTTTTCGCCCTGGATGTTCAGGAAGGCCTTGGCATTGCCGTTGTTGGTGGCCGGAAACTGGGTGCGCTCCAGCGTGATGGTGTCGTCCTTGCGCGGCACGCCGTTCAGGCTGAGTTCGAAGCCCAGGTCGATCGGCGGCACGGCGGTGGGCTGGTTGCCGATGTTCTGGCCGGCTGACCAGGTGCCGGTCAGCACCGAGCCATCGCCCAGGGTCAGGGTGTACTGCAGCTTGGCGGGGTTGACTGGGTCGGGGTCACCGAAAGCGAGGCTGATGGGCAGCTTGCTGGCGTCAAACTTGTCATTCACCGCGTAGATGGAATTGACCGTGGTCGAGCCCTTGTTGTCGACATTGGTGGTCGCGGTCAGCGGCGACGCGGCGGCGATGCCGGTAGGCTGCTCCAGCACCCGGCGCATTTCCACGGCAGCCTGTGCGACGGGCTCCAGGATGTAGGAGTCACCGGGGCCAGGCGGTGTGGCCGAGAAGTCGATGCGGAAGCCATCCACCGTGTCGCCATTGACCACGGTCTGGCTGTAACCGTCGCTGATCCGGGTCAGCTTGTAGCTGGCACCACCACCGGTCGGATCGGTCTCCAGGCGGTAGGCGCTGGCCTGCAGCTGGCTGGCGTTGGTGATGGTCATGGTCACATCAGACGCAAAGCTGCCGTCGGGGGCGCGTGCATTGGTGCTCGCCGGCAAGGCGCGAGGTGAGCCGAAGGCAAAGATCGGCACGCCCTTGCCCGGTGGGTCGGACAGGTCCAGGCCCAGGGCCTGCTGGTCATTGACCCGCGAGGCCAGCGCTGCTGCCATCTGGCCCAACATATTGCGGGCGTCCTGCAGGTCCTTGTTCTGGTACTGCAGCAAGGCAGAAATCGAGCCGCCTGTGAGCACGCTTTCATCCAAGGAGCGCGGACCGCTGGAATCGGTGATGCTGAGGGCCGCACGCTGGCTGTCGTAGGGGTCCTGCGTGACGGTGAGTTGCTGTGCCTCGGTGCCGAGAACCAAGCGCTGGCCGCCGCCGATGAAAACCCCCAAGGTGCCATCGGTGGCCGGCAGAGTCGACACCTGGATGTACTGGCTGAGCTCGGAGACCAGCTTGTCGCGTTGGTCCAGCAGGTCATTGGGGGTGTGACCATTGCCGTTGGCTCGCGAGATCTGGTCGTTGGCGAAGGCGATTTGCTTGCTCAACTGGTTGACCACGTCGACATTGGCTTTGAGGTCGCTGACCACGCCCGACTGCAGTTCCACCAGCTGCTGGCCGGCACTGGCAAAGCGGGCCGCGACTTCGGTCGCCCGGCCCATCACGACTTGGCGCGCGGACGGGTCGGAGGGCCGGCTGCTGACATCCACCATGGCGTTCAGGAACTGGCCTGCGGCCGCGCCCAAGCCGGTTTCGCCAGGCGGGAAGATCTTCTCCAGCTGCGACAGCTGGCTCATGCGGGTCGAGTCCATATGGGCCAGCGACTTGCTGCCGGCCGCCTGGCGGGTCAGGAACTCATTGTGCGAGCGTTCGACCGTCTGGATCGTCACGCCTTTGCCGAAATAGCCGGCGCCGGTGTACTGGCCTTCCGGCGTGGTCAACACCACCGACTGGCGGGAATAGCCCGGGGTGTTTGCATTGGCGATGTTCTGCCCGACCGCCTGCAGGGCGGCCTGATTGGCAAACATCGCCCGTACGCCGATGGACAGCAATCCGCTCATGGCTTGCGCTCCTCAGGCCTGAACTTCAGGCCAGGGCGCGCTGGACGCGCACCGTGGTGTTGATGACCCGGGCCAGCTTGCTGGCGTAGTCGGGGTCGGTGGCGTAGCCGGCGTTTTGCAAGCCTTGGGCAAAGCCCTTGGCGCCGCCGTTCTGGGCCTGCGCCACCACCTTGCTGTAGCGCTCGTTGTTGCTGATCAGCTTGGCGTAGTCCTTGAAGGCTTCTTCATAGCTGCCATAGGCGCGGAATTTGGCGGTGACGCGCTGGGCTTTGCCGTCGATGAACTCGGTGGTCTGCACCTCGGCCACGGCACCCTTCCATGCCGACGTGGCCTTGATGCCGAAGACGTTGAAGGATGGCTGGCCGTCCTTGGTGTTGATCTCGCGCTTGCCCCAGCCAGATTCGTGTGCGGCCTGGGCAATCATGAAGCTGGCCGGGATGCCGGTGCTGGCTTCTGCGGCCTTGGCCGCGTCGTCGTGCTTCTGGATAAAGCTGGCCACATGAGGCGCCACATTCTTCTTGGCCAGTGTGGGCAGGGGCTGCAAGGTCTTGAGCGGCTCGGCCTTGCCATCGCTGACGCCCATCTGGCGCTGCAGTTGGCGCGCGATCGCATCGGACAGTCCGCCGGGCAGACCGGTCATCTTGCCGGCGAACTGGGTGTCCAGCATCTCGCTGCCCATCTGGGTGGCGGAGTTCTCGAGCATGCCGGTGGCCATGGTGTTGGAGCGCATGCTCTTCATCACCTCCTGCATGAACAGGGACTCGAACTGCTTGGCGGTTTCGCGGATGCTGCTCTTGGGGTCGCGCGCGGCGGCCGAGCGCAGGGCTTCGATCGAGCGGTGGTCATTGCCCAGGCTGGTGCCACCGCCCAGGGCCATGCCATTGTTGGGAGAGAGGGCCATATCAGATCACCTCCAGCTCGGCGTTCAGCGCGCCGGCGGTTTTCATCGCTTGCAGAATGGCCAGCAGGTCTTGCGGCGTGGCGCCCAGCGAATTCAGCGCCTTGACGACATCGGCCAGCTTGGCACCGGCGGGCAGCTGGATCAGCGAGCCCGGGTCTTGCTTGATGGAGATGTCGACTTTCTCGGTGACCTGGGTCTGTCCGCCCGACATGGCATTGGGCTGGCTGACCTGGGGTGTGGAGCTGATGGTGACCGACAAGTTGCCGTGCGCAACAGCGCAGGCGGCCAGGGTCACGGCCTGGTTCATGACCACCGATCCGGTCCGGGCATTGATGACGATGCGCGCTGCAGGTTCGGCCAAGTCCAGGGCCAGGTTTTCCATATCGGCCAGGAAGTTGACTCGTTCGTCGGGGTCGTTGGGGGCGCGCACGCGCACCACGCGGCCATCCATGGCCTGGGCCACGCCGGCGCCCTTGGCCTTGTTGATGGCGCGGGCCACGGCTCGTGCGGTGTTGAAGTCGGCGGCGTTGAGGTCGAGCTGGATGAAGTCGCCGTTCTGCAACGGTGTCGGCACCGAGCGCTCGACCAGGGCGCCGGCCGGGATGCGGCCGGCCGAGAGGTGGTTGATCTGGACCTTCGAGCCGCCCGCCGAAGCGCCGGCACCGCCAACGATCAGATTTCCTTGTGCCAGGGCATAGACCTGGCCGTCGGCCCCGCGCAGTGGGGTGGTGATCAGGGTGCCGCCGCGCAAGCTTTTGGCATTGCCAACCGAGGACACGGCGATGTCGAGCTGCTGGCCGGGCTGGGCGAAGGCGGGCAGCTGAGCGGTCACCATGACCGCGGCGATATTGCGCGGCTGCATGGTCACGCCTTGCGGCAGGATGACGCCGAACTGCTGCAGCATGGCGGCCAAGCTCTGGCCTGTGTAGGGGGCCTGGGTGGTCTGGTCACCCGTGCCATCAAGGCCGACCACCAGGCCGTAGCCGGTCAGGGCATTGGTGCGCACTCCTTGGATCGCGGCCACTTCCTTGATGCGGGCCGCTTCGGCCTCAACGGGCCACCACAAGGCGGCACTGGCCAGCAGGGCGGCAAGGCCGATCAGGGCGCGTAGGAGTTTTTCGGTGGCTGTTTGCATGATGGTCGTGGAGGGGGAATCCTCTACGACCGATTCTGGGCAAACTTAAGTGGGCCAAAGGTTCAAAAAGAACCGCGACAACCAGCCTATTCCATGGGCGTCGGCGGTGGCGCCGCGGCCCTTCTGTTCGATCCGAACATTGGCGACGGACGCGGAGGGCACGACATTGCCCTGGGTGATCGAACGGGGGTCGACCTGGCCCGAGAAGCGCAGAACATCGACGTTATGGTTGACGCCGATCTGCTTCTCGCCGCTGATCATCAGATGCCCGTTGGGCAGCACGGCGGTCACCACGGCGGTGATGCTGCCGGAGAAGTCGTTGGTGTTTTCGTTCGTGCCCTTGCCGGTCGATTTGGTGGCCGAACTGCCGCCGGCCGAGGCCCGGCCGAAGGAGTTGGCGCTGATGAAGGGCAGGGCGGTGACGCCAGCCGTCAGCGAGCCGCTCTTGTTCAGCTCGCTGGTGCTGCTTTGGCTGGCCGTGACTTTTTCGACGATCTGGATGGTCAGGGTGTCGCCGACCAAGCGGGCGCGGTGGTCCTCGAACAGGGGGCGGTAGGCTGCGGCTTGGTAGATGGCGCCATTGTTGGGTGGCTGCAGTGGCAGGGCCGGCAAATTGACCACCGGCATGTGCTGCAGCTCGACCTGGGGTTCGCGGTACAAGGTGCTGCAGCCGCCGAGCAACAGGGCGCTGCCCAGGGTCAGCAGGAATCGGGCGTCAGGCAGGGTCTTCATGAGGCGCTCCATCAGATCTGGGCGAGCTTTTGCAGCATCTGGTCCGAGGTCTGCACGGCCTTGGAGTTCAGTTCGTAGGCGCGCTGGGTCTGGATCATGGACACCAGCTCCTCAACCACATTGACGTTCGAAGTTTCGACAAAGCCCTGCTGCAAGGCGCCCAGGCCATTGGCATTGGGCGCGCCAGCATTCGGTGTGCCCGATGAGGCGGTCTCCGAGAACAGGTTCTGTCCCTTGGGGTCCAGGCCGGCCGGATTGACGAAATTGGCCAGCTGCACCTGACCCAAGGTCTGCGGCGCGGGCGAACCCGGCACGGTGATGCTGACGGTGCCGTCGTTGCCGATGGTCAGGCTTTGGGCATTGGCCGGCACGGTGATGCCGGGCAGCACCGTGTAGCCGTTGTTGGTGACGATCTGGCCGGCCGAGTCCAGCTGGAAGGAGCCGTCGCGGGTGTAGGCGGTGGTGCCGTCGGGCATCTGCACCTGGAAGAAGCCATTGCCCTTGATGGCCAGGTCCAGATTGTTCGTGGTCTGCTGCAGATTGCCTTGGCTGTAGATGCGCGAGGTGGCGACCGGGCGCACGCCCAGGCCGACTTGCAAGCCGGTGGGCAGCTGGGTCTGTTCGGTGGTGTTGGCGCCGCTTTGCCGCAGGTTCTGGTAGATCAGATCCTCGAACACGGCATGCGAGCGTTTGAAGCCGTTGGTGGCGACATTGGCGAGGTTGTTGGAGATGGTGTCCAGCTGAGTCTGCTGGGCCTCCATGCCGGTCTTGGCAATCCAGAGTGAGCGGATCATGGTGGGTGTCCTTCAGGCGAATCGGGAGGTCAGGAGGTGCCGAGCAGCTTGGCCGACTGCTGGCCCTGGGTCTGGGCAATCTGCATCAGCTTCATCTGCTGCTCGAACTGGCGGCCGGCCGCGATCATGCTGACCATGGTCTCGACCGCGCTGACGTTGGAGCCTTCCAGGGCGCCGTCTTGTAAGCGGGCCGTGGGGTCGGCGGGCAGGTCGCCATCGGGGGCGCGGAACAAGCCGTCGGCGCCCCGTGTCATGCGCGCCTCGGGCGTGACCAGCTTGAGCTTGCCGATGGTGGTGCTGGTGCCATTGGCGGCCTTGGCGCTGACGGTGCCGTCGTTGCCGATCGACAGCTCGGTGTTCGGCGGTGCATTGATGGGGCCGCCATCGCCTTGAACCTGCAAGCCATTGCGCATGACCAGCAGGCCCTCGGCGTTGACATCGAGCGCGCCGGCGCGGGTGTAGGCCTCGGTGCCGTCCAGTCCTTGCACGGCCAGCCAGGCGTTGCCCTTCATGGCCACGTCGAGATTTCGGCTGGTGGCTTGCATCACGCCGGGGTCGGAGTTGTAGCCGGTGGTGGTCTCGAGTGCGTAGGCGCGGGTGCTGGCGCCGTCGCCGCGAATCGGCACCGAGCGAAAGGCCTGCAGCTCGGCGCGAAAGCCGTTGGTCGAGACATTGGCCAGGTTGTTGGCCAGTACATCCTGGCGCTGCATGGCCGCCTTGGCGCCTGCCATCGAGAGGTAGATCATGCGGTCCATGGCGGGTCCTTGGCTTCAGTCAGGCGAGAGTGGATTCAGGTTCAGACAGGTCAACGCAGGTTGACGATGGTCTGCAGCACCTGATCCTGGGTCTTGATGGTCTGGGCGCTTGCCTGGTAGGCGCGCTGGGCGGTGACCATATTGACCAGCTCGGCGGTCAGGTCGACGTTGGACTCCTCCAGGGCGCCCGATTGCAGCTTGCCCAGATTGCCATCGCCTGGCACACCCACCACCGCCTCGCCCGAGGCGAAGGTGCGCGCCCAGACGTTGCCGCCCATGGGCTGCAGGCCTTGCGGGCTGCGGAAGGTGGCCAGCTCAACCTGGCCGGCCGGTTTGGACTGTCCGTTGGAGTAGCGCGCCATGACGATGCCGCTGTTCTCGATCAGGATGCCCGAGAGCTGGCCCGGGGCATAGCCATCTTGAGTCAGGTTGGTGACCGCGAAGCTGGAGCCGTTCTCGGTGGCGCCGAGCATGTCGAATTGGATCCCTGGAATGTCCAGGGTGGTCGCGCCGGCCGCGTTCTTGCCGGCCGGTACATCCATATTGATCTTGGCGGTCGGGTCGATGGGCTTGCCGCCGGTCTTGGGGAAGGTGACGGTGGCATAGGGCGTCAATGGGTTGCCATTGGCATCGGTGCCGATGGCGCCGCCGAGTGCGTCGGTGGCGAAGGGCACACCGTTGGCGGTGGCGAAGATGTTCCAGGTGGTGCTGCCGTCGGCCGCCGGCTCGTTCTTCTGGAAGTACATGGTGATGGCCACGTCCTGGCCCTTGGCGTCGTAGGCGGTCAGCGAGGTGGCGTTGTTGTAGGTGGCCGGGTTCTTCATGTCGATGCCGGGCGCAGCGGCATTGGCCGTGATCTTGGAGCGCGAGTCGAGGTTGAACTCGGTCGTGATTTCCGAGGTGGTCTTGGGTGCGATGCCCGAGGTCGGCAGTTTCAGTGGCTGGGCCAGGCCCGGCTGGATCACACCGCTGCCATCGGCCGGATAACCCATCAGCTTGAGCTGGTCGTTGTTGACAACGTAGCCGTTTCGGTCGAGCTTGAACTGGCCATTGCGGCTGTACATGATCGGGTTGACGCCATCACTGACCTGGAAGAAACCACCGCCGTTGATGGCCAGGTCCATGGGGCTTTCTGTGGTCGTGATATTGCCTTGGGTGAACTGCTGTGCCACGGCCGCCAGGCTGGTACCGATACCGACCGGGCTGCCGCCTGCGCCATTCAATGCACCGGCATAGACATCTTTGAACTCGGCCCGAGAAGCCTTGGAACCGTAGGTGCCGGCATTGGCGATGTTGTTGCCGATGACGTCGAGGTTCTTGCTCGCGCCGTTCAAACCGGAGAGGCCTTGTTGGAAGCTCATGGTGTTTCCTTCGGATGGATCTGTTGTGATGGACTGCTGGAGTGGCTGCTGTGCGCGCGGCGTCAGTCGAAGGTCTTGACGCTGGCGTAGTCCACCAGGCCGGCGTTCTGCAGCTGCAGCTTGAGCGAGGTGCCCGTCGTGTTGACGGCCAGCACCTTGTCCTGGGCATAGAGGGTGCTGCTGACGGCCGCCGTGCCCTTGGTGGCGGTGATGCGGAACTTCAGCCCGGCGTCGTCTGCGTATTTGTCGGAAGGCCACTTGAAGTCATGGCGCCCGGTGCCTTGGGCGCCCAGTTGGACGGTGTCGATGACGCCGCCGGCTGGGCTCAGTACCTCCAGCTTGACGGCATCGGCCGGACTGCTGATGTCGTAGCTGCCCTCGGCGACTCCGTTGCTCATTTGCAGGCGATTGCCTTCCACGCTGACCTCGCGGCCGACCAAGGAGACACTCTGCAGAGCCTGCATCTGGGTGAACTGGTTGGCCAGGGACTTGATGCTGGTGTCCAGGGTGCTGACGCCGCTCACTGTCTGAATCTGTGCCATCTGGCTGGTCACCTGGGCGTTGTCCATGGGGTTCATGGGGTCCTGGTTCTGCATCTGGGCCACCAGCAGCTTGAGAAAGCGGTCCTGCGTGTCCACCGCCTTTTTGCTGGCCGATTCCTGGGCGGAGTTGGTGGTGGTGCCGGTTGACTTGACGGCGCTGATGACATCCATGGCGGGCCTCTTTCAGGTGGAGCTCAGGACTGGCCGAGCTGCAGGGTTTTGAGCAACAGGTTCTTGGCGGTGCTCATCACCTCGATGTTGTTTTGGTAGGAACGCGAGGCCGAGATCATGTTGACCATCTCCTCGACCGTGTTGACATTGCTGTAGGTCACATAGCCTTCGGCATCGGCCTTGGGGTGCTTGGGGTCGTGCACGCGCCGGCCGGGGGTCTGGTCTTCGCTGATCGTGCTGACGCGCACGCCGGCCGCCGCTTGGTCGCCGCTGGCCCCCATGAGCGCGGTCTGAAACACCACCTGCCTGGCCTTGTAGGCCTTGCCATCGGGGCCGGCCACGGTGTCAGCATTGGCCAGATTGCTGGCCACCACATTGAGGCGCTGGCTCTGCGCGCTGACGGCGCTGCCGGCAACGTTGAAGATCTGAAACATGGACATGGGGTGCTCCTGGCCGGGTGACTGCGTGGGCGCTCAGTGCATCAGGACGCGTTGTGCGATTTCATCGCGTCGAGCGTGGTGCGCACCGAGCCGCTGATGAAGCGCAAGGTGGCCTCGTACTTGACCGTGTTGTCGGCGAAGCTGGCACGCTCACGGTCCATGTCGACGGTGTTGCTGTCCAGATTGGTCTGGGCCGGCACCGCGTAGAGTTTGCTGGCTTCGCTGCGCCCGCCGCCCGCCAGCCCCATATGGCCGCCATGGGTGCTCAGCAGATTGCCGCTGCCCGTGCTGCTTGAAGCCGTGGCCTCGCGCAGGGCGCGGGCAAAGTCCAGGTCGCGGGCCTGGAAGCCCGGGGTGTCCGCATTGGCGATATTGCTGGCAAGCATGCGCTGGCGTTCCGAGCGCAAGGCCAGGGCCTGGGTCTGGAAGTTCAGGTTGTCGGTGAGTCGATTCAGCATGATGCGTGCCCCGGTGATGTTCGGGCTGGAGCGCCACGCCTGGACAGCTGCAGAGCTGCCAGGTTCCGGCCGGATGGACGGGATTGGGCGATGTGAAAGGATTGTGTTGGGTGCTTTCCAAAACATTAGCGGGAATAGCATGGGCTTTGCTGCGCATTTCGGACCAAGGGCGACGGGGGGGCAGGCCTAAAGTCCACGCATGATTTCCCGAGCCCACATTCCTGCAACTGAGTCGCTCCGCCGTCCGGCGCTGGCGGTTCTGCTGGTGCTCGCTGGCCTGCCCCTGGTGGCTCGCTCGCAGGCACCGGCTGCAGCTCTGTCCGGCTTGAGTGCCGAGCTGCGCTTGCAAGTGCAGGACATGGCCCAGAGCGGAGCGCGTGCCGGCATGCCGGCACAGGCCCGGGTGGATGTGCAGGTCGGGCAACTCGATCCTCGTCTGAAGCTGGCGCCTTGCAGCCAGGTGCAGCCCTATTTGCCGGCTGGCCTGCAAATGTGGGGTCGCACCCGCGTCGGTCTGCGCTGCGTCGACGGCCGTGCGCGCTGGAATGTCACGGTGCCGGTGCAGGTGCGGGTGTTTGCCCGCGCCGTGGTGGCCGCTGAACCCCTGGCTTCGGGGGTCAATCTGACTCAAGCGCAGTTGGCAACGGCCGAAATAGACATAGCTGCAGTGCCTGGCGCGGTGTTCACAGATGCCGCCGGTCTGCTGGGGCGTACGCTCAGCCACCCGGTGGCGGCTGGCGAGGCGCTGAGCAGCAGCAGCTTGAAGATGCGGCAATGGTTCGCTGCGGGTGAGACGGTGCAGGTCCGGGTGTCCGGCCCGGGTTATGCCGTCGCCGGCGAAGGGCAGGCCATGGCCGCAGGTCTGGAAGGACAGAACGTCAAGGTCCGTTTTGACAATGGGCGGGTCGTGACGGGTCGGGTCGTCGGTGAGCGGCGGGTGGAGGTGCTGTTGTGAACAGCCTTTCGCTTCAGCCGGCCGGTGTTGCGGCGCAGCTCTGTGGCAGTGACAAACTGCCGCGGGGTGGGGTCGATCTTGTCGAAAGTACTAAAGTCTTCATGTTGAGCGTCGATACACCGGAAAACCTGGACAGGTTTGGGCATGACCCAGGCCTATGGAGAGCACCATGAAAATCGGTAATAGCCCAGAAATCGCAGCGTCGGCCGTTGGTGCCGACAAGGCGGGCGCAACCCAGGCCGGGCGTTCGCAGGCTCAGGGCGCGGCCGCAGCGGTGGCCGGCAAAAAGGCGCCCGAAGCCAGCGCTACGTTGGAGCTGTCGACCAATGCCACCAAGCTGCTAGCCGGCGTTCCTGAAGATGGCAGCTTTGACACGGAAAAGGTCGGCCGCATCTCCCAGGCGATTTCAGACGGCAAATTCACGGTCAATGCCAATGTCATTGCCGACAAGCTGATTGCCAATGCCCAGGAAATGCTCAGTCGCATGTCGCCGCACTGAGGCGCTTTGACGGCAGGGTCAGCAAGCGCGAGTCGGCCTGCTGCCAGGAGTTTCGATTGATACCCAACGCGTTCTCAACGCCTTATGGCGGGGACAGCCATGCACGCTTTGCCTCCAACTGAATCCAGCCCGGCCGCGGTCGGCCAGCAACTCGAACAACCTTTGTTGGAGGTGGAAAGCTGTCTGAATCTGCTCGGCGACGCCTTGTTGCGCCGGGACACCCAGGCGATCGAACAGTACGCCGGTCGCCTACACCAAGCCTTGGCGCAGGCCATTGCCAGCTTCAGCGAAGCCGCACGCGCCGGCGTCGTGCCACCGCATCTGCGCCACCGCTTGGTCCAGGCCGGCGGGCGAGTGGCAGCGCAGCGTGAGTCTTTGGCCCGTGCCACGGCCGCACTCGACCGCGCTATCGATGTGCTGATGCCCGGCGAGCCCACGGGCTTGTACTCGGCGCTCGGCAAGAGTGAGCGCAAGAGCTTGGGCGGCCCCTCGATTCAGGCCTGAGCCCAAGCCGGCCCGGGTCGCTATGGGCCCCAGAGCCGACCTCGCTGCCAGCCACGCTCACTGCGTGGCTTTTTTTCGCACCTTGTCCAGGTAGGCGTGGCCGTCCGGCGGCAGGCCGCTGCGCTGCGATTCCCAGATCATCTCGCCCAGGCAGTCCATGGCCACATGGTGGGCCTCATGGAGCGAATTGCGCTTGGCCGCCAGCAGATCGACCGCCTGGCGCACGCCGTGCGGCTGGTCGATGGACTGCTGCTCGCTGATCGTCAGGTGCATGGACAGGTGCAGAAAGGGGTTGGTTCGACCCTCCTCCACGCTGTACACCGCGGCCAGCGCCGCTTCCTCGTCGTCGAGTTCGGCGTGGTACTCCGGATGCTGGGCGATCCAGTCGGCGGCGATTGCCTCCATGGGAATCAAGGGCAGGCCGTCGCGCAGCTTGCGGTAGGTGGCGCAGAAAAAACGGCGCACCTCGAGTTGGGAGGGGGCAAACATAGGCGCCGATTGTCGCTGCAGTCGCTCAATCCTTGCTCGGCTTGAGGTCGGGCTCTTGCTTGTCTGCGCGGCTCCAACTCCCGCCGGCGCGGGCTTGCTGTTGCTGCCGGGCCTGTTCGCGCTCCTGGGCCATCAGCGCTTCGAGCTGCAGCCTTGCTTGGCGAGCGGCGGCAATCAGGGCGCCGGTGTCGTGTTGCAGCGGCAGCATTTGCTCAAGCTGCTCGATATTGTGCTGGCGGAAGCGCCAGGCCAGCTTGCGTGCGGCATGGGGCTCCAGCCCCAAAACCTCCATGACACTGCGACCGCTGTTGAGCGCGGCGTCAAAGGTTTCCCGCTCGATCAGCTCCACGCCGAGGTTGCGCAGGCCGAAGTAATGGCGCACATGGCGTGCCCGAGCCACCACCCGGGCTTGCGGAAAATGTTCGCGTGCCAGCTCGGCAATCGCCAGGCTTTGCTCCATATCGTCGACGGCGATCACCAGCACTTTCGCCTGTGCTGCCCCGGCGCTGCGCAGCAGGTCCAGGCGCGTTGCATCGCCGAAAAACACCCGCCAGCCGAACTTGCGCATGGTCTCGATCGCCTCGGCGTCATGGTCCAGCACCGTAGCTTCATAGCCGTGGGCGAACAGCAGGCGACCGACAATCTGGCCATAGCGCCCAAAACCGGCGATCAGGATGGGTGCAGGCTCCGGCGCCTCCTGCTCTCCAGGCACCGCCTCCTTGCGGCGCTGCAAGCGCGGCAGCAACAGGCGATCACTGAGCAGCAGCAGGGCCGGCGTGCAGGCCAGGGACAGGGCCACGGCCGCCACCAGGGCCGAGCTTTGGGTGGCATCGATCAAGCCGGCCTGCTGCGACAGTTGAAAGACCACGAATCCGAATTCACCACCCTGGGCCAACAGGATGACGAACACCGGGCGCTCCAGCACCGGGATCTGCATCCAGCGCGCCATGAAGCTCAAGAGCAGACCCTTGCAGAGCAGGAGTGCGGCCAGCAGACCCAGGACCAGGGCGGTCTGCTCGCGCAGCACGCGCAGTTCCAAGCCCATGCCCACGGCGATGAAGAACAGGCCCAGCAGCAAGCCCTTGAAAGGCTCCAGATCGGTTTCCAGCTCGCGCCGGTATTCGCTCTCGGCCAGCAGCACGCCGGCCAGAAAAGCGCCCAAGGCCATGGACAGACCGACGCTGTGCATCAGGGCTGCCGTTCCGATCACGAGCAGCAGGGCCGCCGCGGTGAAGATCTCAGGTGTGCGGCTGCGTGCAATCCAGCGCAGCGCCGGTCGCAAGGCCAGGCGACCGCCCAGCACGATCAGCAGCACCATGCCCAGGGCCTTGGCTGCTGCCCAGCCACTGCCGCCGCTGCTGGGGTCCGCGGCGGTGGCAGCCACGCCTGCGGCCGCGACGATGGGTACCAAGGCCAGCACGGGAATCGCCGCGATGTCCTGAAGCAGGGCGACGCTGAGGATGCTCTGCCCGGCCGTGGTGCGGCCCAGATTGCGCTCGGCCAGCACCGCCAGGGCCACGGCCGTGGACGACATGGCCAGACCCAAGCTCAGTACCAGGCCAAGTCCAGCAGGCACGCCGAACAGCAAGGCCAGGCCCAGGAGCAGAGCGGCGGAGCCGAAGAGCTGCAAGGAACCCCAGCCGAAGATCGGCCGGCGCAAGGCCCAGAGGCGTTTGGGTTCCAGCTCCAGGCCCACCAGGAACATCATCAGCACCACGCCGAACTCGGCCACTTCCAGAATCTGCCCCGGCTCGCTGACCCAGCCCATCACGCTGGGTCCGATCAGCACGCCGGCGATCAGATAGCCCAGGATGGAGCCCAGGCGCAGAAAACGTGCCAGTGGCACGGCGACCACCGCTGCGCCCAGGCAGACCAGGGGCAAATGCAGCCAGCTGCTACCGGCGGCGCTCATGGCTGCGCCTCCTGCGGCTGGCGTTGCAGGCTTGAGAACGGGGCCGGGCGGGCGTCCAGCGGAACTTCCGGGATGGACTGCGCGCTGCGGGCCCCGGCGTCGCACCATTGTGGGTAGTGCATCAGCTTGTCGATGAAGATCTGGGCATGCTGCTGCAGTTCCGGTTCGCCGGCTTGGTGGGCGCCGTGCAGCAGCAGGGGCGGTAGGAAATTCATGCCGCAGATGCGCGCGGTCTGGGCGTAGGGCAGCAAGAAATCACCGATCGGATGTTCATGGTGGCCGCCGGCGCTGTAGGCTTCGGCGCTGCCGCCGGTGGAGCTGACCAACCAGACATCCTTGCCGTGCAGGGCGCGACCGCCGGGCCCGTAGGCCCAACCAAAGCTCAGCACCTCGTCCACCCAGAGCTTTTGCAGGGCCGGCATGCCGTACCAATGGAGCGGGTGCAAGAGCACCACCAACTTGGCGGCGCTCAAGGCGCGCTGCTCTTCGGCCACCTCGATGGCGTAGTCGGGGTAGCGGCGATACAAATCATGCAGGGTCCAGCGCGCAGGCTGGGCGCTCAGTGCGTCCAGCAGGGCGGCGCTGACACGCGACCGGGCCCGATCGGGGTGGGCAGCGAGGATGAGGATGTCAGAAATCTCGGGCATGCGCCGAGGTTAACCCGAGCAGGGCACCGTTAGGATGTCGGACTGTGTTGTCGCTTGCAGCGGCTTTTGTTGACGCCCCTGAGGAGTGTGCCCATGCCCGTGATCCTGATCGCCAATCCCAAGGGAGGGGTCGGCAAGAGCACCTTGTCGACCAATGTGGCCGGCTACCTCGCGTCGCGCGGCCACAAAGTCATGTTGGGCGACGTCGACAAACAGCAATCGGCCCGCCGCTGGCTGGCCCAGCGCCCGGCGCAGCTGCCCTTGATCCAGGGCTGGGATTTCGACGGTGAGCAAGTCGTCAAGCCGCCCAAGGGAGTCAGCCACGTCGTGCTGGACTCGCCCGCCGGCCTGGACGGCAAGCGCCTCAAGACCCTGCTCAAGCTGGCTGACAAACTCATCATCCCGCTGCAGCCCAGCATGTTTGACATCCAGGCCAGCTTTGACTTTGTCCAGAAACTGGCGGAGCTGCGCAGCCGTGATGACCCTCCCAAGCGTCTACCCCAGTTGGCCCTGGTCGGCATGCGCGCCAAGGAGGGCACGCTGTCCCTGCAGCAGCTGCGCGGCTTTCTCGCCGGGCTGGACACGCCCGTGCTGGCCATCTTGCGTGACACTCAGAACTATGTGCAGCTGGCGGCGCAAGGCCTGAGCCTTTGGGATGTCGCCGAAGGTCGGGTCGAGCGCGACCTGGCGCAATGGGCGCCGCTAACGGCCTGGCTGGACGCCAAGTCACCCTGATGCGCAGCACCCCAGTCCGTGCGCCTTCAGAACAGCTGTGCGGGCGTATCACCCATCGGGGTGTGTACCCCAGTCGCCTGCGGCGCTCTATCATTCAGCCCGCATGAGACACACCATAGGCTGCGCTGAAGGATGGGCATGAAGGTTTTGCTGATCGACGATCACCCGCTGATATTGGCGGCTTTGAAGACCGTCATCGAGGGCATGGGCGATCATGTGCAGGTGGTCGGCGCCGAAAGCGCGGCGGCCGCGCGCCAGGCTTTGTTGGCTCACAGCGACTTCAATCTCGTGCTGCTGGATCTGCAGTTGGGCGACGCCAGCGGTTTCGATGTGCTGGACGAGTTCCGCACCGCTTATCCGGCCCTGCCAGTCGTGATCATCTCCGCCTCTGACCGTGCCAGCGATGTGATCCGTGCGATTGACCAGGGAGCCATGGGCTTTGTGCCCAAGCGTGCCGAGACCGAGCTGCTGTCTCAGGCGCTCAAACTGGTCATGTCAGGAGGCATCTATGTGCCGCCTATGGGTCTGGGCTCAGATGGCAGCTCGGAGCAGGACAGCGCTGCACGCGCCGATGGTCTGAGCCCGCAGCAAAGCAAGCTGCAGCAGATTCAGCAACAGGCGCTCGCTTCAAACTACCAGGTGACGACTGGTTTGGAGGGCTTGGCCCTGACACCGCGCCAGACCGATGTGCTTGCCCTGCTTTTGCAAGGCAAGCCGAACAAGATCATCGCGCGCGAGCTCGGGGTTTCGGTGGAGACCATCAAGGATCATGTGGCAGCCGTGCTCAAGGCCCTGGGCGTCGGTTCACGTACGCAGGCGGTGTTGGCCGTCGGGCAAATGGTGCAGCGTCAGCCCGATGCGCATTTCTCGACCTGGCGGGTGGCCCCGCTCTGAGCCTCAGGCCCGGTTGGGCCGGGTGGTTTCAGACTGGCGTATAGGCCAAGCGCACATAAATTGGCGCAAAGGCCTCGGCCTGGGTGATTTCCAAGAGGCGCTCGCGCGCCAGTTCCAACATGGCGATGAAGGTCACCACCAGCACCGACTGGCCGCGTGACACATCAAACAGCTGCTCGAACTCCACGAAGCGCTGCCCTTGCAGCCGGCGCAGCACAATGCTCATATGCTCTCGCACCGACAGCTGCTCGCGCGTGATCTTGTGGTGCTGATTGAGCTTGGCGCGGCGCAGGATGTCCAGCCAGGCGTCGCGCAAGTCATTGGCGTCGACGTCCGGGAAACGTGGCTGCAGCGATTGCTCGATGTGAATCTGGGCCCGTAGAAAATCCCGACCCAAGACCGGCAGGGCGTCCAGCCGGGCTGCAGCCAGCTTGATCTGCTCATACTCCAGCAGACGCCGCACCAGCTCGGCGCGCGGGTCCTCAGGCTCTTTGCCGTCCTCGCTTTTCTTGGGCGGCAGCAACATGCGCGACTTGATTTCGATCAGCATGGCCGCCATCAGCAGGTACTCGCTGGCCAGCTCTAGGTTGTGCTTGCGCAGCTGGTCGACGTAGCTGAGGTACTGGCGCGTCACATCGGCCAGCGGGATGTCCAGGATGTTGAAGTTCTGGCGCCGGATCAGGTAGAGCAGCAAGTCCAGCGGACCCTGGAAGGCCTCCAGGAACACCTCCAGCGCATCGGGCGGGATGTACAGGTCCAGCGGCATCTGGAACAGCGGCTCGCCGTAGAGCCGCGCCACGGCCACACTGTCGATGGTCTCCGGCAAGCCGGGCAGAGGGTCGGCCGGTGGCGGCGGCAGGTCGGCCGCGGGCGGGTGCTCGCTGCTCATGGTCTCGGTCGGTGCGAGAACCGGAATCGCGGCTTACTTGGCCTGGGTCTGGTAGACGTAGGGCTGCTGCTCGACACGTGCGGCCCGGTAGTCTGCCTGGGCGGCTCGGTCCACTGGCTTGTCCCAGAGCAGGGCACGGCCGGCACGCTGTTCCGCTTCCAGCGTCGGCTTCTTGGCCTTGAGCTCGTCGATGAAGGTGCTGGCTTCGGACTTGTAGGCTTTCCAGAACAGAGGCATGGTGTGGGCAGGTGCTGAGGGGCGGCGGACCGCAATGCTTGAATTTTACAGGCTTGCTGCCTTGGCCGAGACCAGCCATTGCGTGAAATCGCCATGAATCCCTTGCGGGCCCAGGGCCTCGGCCAAGCCGCCGCGCTGGATCAAGCTGGCCGGCTGCTCGTTCAGCCCGCATAGCAGCAAGGTCTGGCCCTGTTTCTGCAGGCTGCGCTGCAACTGCAAGAGCGCATCGAGACCCGAGCTGTCCATCGAGATCAGCATGTGCATGTCCAGCACCAAGGTGTGCTCACCCGCTTGCAAGGCCTGGTTCAGTCCCTCGACCTTGCCGACCGCGGCGAAGAACAAAGACCCGAACAGCTTGAGCGCCCGTGTGCCGGGTGGCAGCCCTTCCCGCGGCAGCACTTGCACCGTGAAGAGGGTGCTCATGCGGTAGATGAAGAACAGACAGGCCAGCACCAGGCCCGCCTCTACGGCGATCATCAAGTCGAAGATCACGGTCAAGCCGAAGGTGCCCAGCAGGATGGTGCGGTAGGGCCGACTGAAGTGGCGCAGGCGCGCAAATTCGTGCCACTCGCCCATATTCCAGGCCACCACCAGCAGTATTCCTGCCAAGGCCGCCAGCGGGATATGGGCGGCCAAGGGCGCGGCTGCCAGCACGATGATCAGCAGCACCAGCGCATGTACCATGCCCGCCACCGGACTGCTGGCGCCGGCGCGCACATTGGTGACTGTGCGGGCGATGGTGCCGGTGGCTGGGATGCCACCGAAAAGCGGTGTTAGCAGATTGGCAATGCCTTGCGCCATCAGTTCCTGATTGGGGTCATGGCGCGGTTGTTCGCTGAGCTTGTCGGCCACGCGTGCGCAGAGCAGCGACTCGATGGCGCCGAGCAGGGTCAGGGTCAGCGTGGGCATGAGCAGCTGCTTGACCCCGGTCCAGCTGAAGCTCGGCCAGGCAAAACTGGGCAGGGCTTGGGGAATGCCGCCAAAGCGGCTGCCAATGGTTTCGAGCGGCAGGTCCAGCCCGTAGCAGGCCAGGGTGGCGGCGATCAGGGCAATCACGGTTCCGGGCAACAAGGCCATCGAATGCCGCAGGCGAGCACGCCAGGCCTGGGCTCCGCGCTCCATGGCGTAGGTTTTGGGCCAGAGGCTGACGATGGCCACGCAGGCGCTGCCGACCAGGAGCGCCATCGGATTGATCTGCCCCAGATGCTGTGCGATCAAGTGAATCTGGCTGAAGAAATCGGCCGGCATGTGGGCAATCGGCAGGCCGAGGAAGTCCTTCAGCTGGGACAGGCCGATCAGCACCGCGATGCCATTGGTGAAGCCGATGACGATGCTGACCGGGATGTAGCGCACCCAGGCGCCCAGACGCAGGGCGCCCATGACGGTCAGCAAGCAGCCGGCCAGCATGCTTGCTATCAGGAGATTCGCCAGACCGTAACGCTGCACAATGCCGTAAATGACGACGATGAATGCACCCGCCGGACCGCCGATCTGCACGCTGGAGCCACCCAGGGCCGAGATCAGGAAGCCGGCGATGATGGCGGTGAAGATGCCCTGTTCCGGTTTCACGCCCGAGGCGATGGCGAAGGCAATCGCCAGCGGCAGGGCGACGATGCCGACCGTGAAGCCGGCGCCCAAGTCGGCAATGAAGCGCTGACGGCTGTAGCCCTGCAGCAGGCTCAGCGAGCGGGGTCGGAAAGGGTGGAGCGGCAACATGGCGTTGCACTGATTCTGCGCCTGCTGGCTGCAACTGAGGCGCTGATCAGCCGGCGTAGTTGCGCACGATGTTGTCGATCAGCTGCGCGCTGCTGGACTGACTCAGCCGGCGGTCGAGATGGGCGATGATCTGGCGCGCCCCGGGGAAGTCTTGACGCAGGCCCACATGGAAGGGCACGGACGCGGCCATATATGGGGCCGGGATCGACATCACCTGAGCGTGGATGGCCAGTTTTTTGAGTCGCCACTGCGTGACCAGGGGGCTCAGGGAGACATGGACATCACCACGCGCCGCCATCACCATGCGGAAGATGGCGTCATGGCCGGTGGTCCACTCGACATGGGGGAAATCAGCCAGGGTCTGCTCGGCCCATTGATTGCCTTTTTGGTCCACCAGTTGAAAGGCCTTGAGTTCCTCACGCGAGCGCAGCTTTTCGAGCTGTGCACGCTGTGGATGGCGCGCGCTGAAGAACAGATGCGGCCGCAGTTCGACAAGGGGCACGTCGTTGAAGTGCGCGTAGACCTTGCGCTCATCCGAGGCGAAGGTGCACAGGCCATCGGCCTGGCCGAGCTTGACCACGGCCTGGGCGCGCCGCCAGGGCAGGCCCAGGTTTTCGATCTCGATGCTGTCCAGGTCCTTCAGCAGCGCCTGCAGCACATCGGGCAGGATGCCCTGGACGCGCCCGGGCTGGGTCAGCGGGTCAATGAAGGAGTAGGGCGCGTAGTCGTCGTTGTAGCTCATCAGCAAGCGCTGGCGGATGCCGGCGGCCTGCAACGTTAGCGGGCCCATCAGCAGGCCAGCGCCGAGCATGCCGGCGCCCATCAGGCCCAGGGCCCGGCGACGCGGCGTGCAGGCTTGAACCCGGGCGCACTGCGGCATGGGCCTGTTCGCTTCAGCGTACCCGCATGCCTGGCTGCGCGCCGGGGAATGGCTCAAGCACAAAGATGCCGGGCGTGGTCTTTTCATCGGCGTGGCTGGCAGCCAGCACCATGCCCTCGCTGATACCGAACTTCATCTTGCGCGGCGCCAGATTGGCCACCATCACCGTCAGCTTGCCTTCGAGCTGTTCGGGTTGGTAGGCGCTCTTGATGCCGCTGAAGACATTGCGCAGGCGGCCTTCGCCCACATCCAGGGTCAGGCGCAGCAGCTTGTCCGAACCCTCGACATGCTCGGCTTTGACGATCTTGGCGATGCGCAGATCGACCTTGCTGAAGTCTTCGATCTTGATCTCGGGCGCCAGCTCCTCGCCGCCGGGCACGGGCTTGGGCGCGGCGGCTGCGGCCGGTGCTTCGAATAGCGCCTCCAGCAGCTTGGGATCGACCCGTTGCATCAAGTGCTCGTAGGCGCCGATCTGGTGGGCGCCCAGGGCGCGTGCGCTGTCGGCGAATTGCAGCGGCGCGATGCGAAGGAAGGTCTCAACCTTGGCGGCCAGCACTGGCAGCACCGGTTTCAGGTAGATGGTCAGCAGGCGGAAGGCCTCGATGCAGACGCTGCAGACATCGTGCAGCACGGCGTCCTTGCCCTCTTGCTTGGCCAGTTCCCAGGGTTTGTTTTGGTCCACATATTCGTTGACCCGGTCGGCCAGCAGCATGGTCTCGCGCAAGGCCTTGCCGAACTCGCGTTCTTCGTACAGCTCGGCAATGGTGCCGCTGTGGGCGCGCAGGCCGTCCAGCAGGGCACGGCCTTCCACGCCCAGATCGGCCGACAGGTGACCGTCGAAGCGCTTGGACAGGAAGCCGGCGGCGCGCGAAGCGATGTTGATGTATTTGCCGACCAGATCGCTGTTGACGCGGGCGACGAAGTCATCGGGGTTGAAGTCGATGTCCTCGACCCGGGCGTTGAGCTTGGCGGCGATGTAGTAACGCAGCCACTCGGCATTCATGCCCAGGTTCAGGTACTTGAGCGGGTCCAGGCCGGTGCCGCGACTCTTGCTCATCTTCTCGCCGTTGTTGACGGTCAGGAAGCCGTGCACGAAGACATGGTTGGGCGTCTTGCGGCCGCTGAAATGCAGCATGGCCGGCCAGAACAAGGTGTGGAAATAGGTGATGTCCTTGCCGATGAAGTGAATCTGCTCCACCGACTCGTCGGCCATGAAGGCCTCGTAATCTTGGCCGGTCTTGCTGAAGTAGTTCTTCAGCGAGGCCAGATAGCCAATCGGTGCATCCAGCCAGACGTAGAAATACTTGCCCGGCGCATCGGGAATCTCGATGCCGAAATAGGGCGCGTCGCGGCTGATGTCCCAGTCTCCGAGCCCACCCTTGCCGTCTTCATCCTTGGTGAACCATTCCTTGATCTTGTTCAGCACCTCGGACTGCAGGCGGCCCGGCGTTTGCGTCCACTGCTCGAGGAACTCGACGCAGCGCGGATCGCTGAGCTTGAAGAAGTAATGCTCCGAGCTCTTCATCACCGGCGTGGCACCGCTGAGCACCGAGAAGGGATTCTTCAGCTCGGTCGGTGTGTAGACGGCACCGCAGGATTCGCAGCTGTCGCCGTACTGGTCTTTGGCGCCACATTTCGGGCATTCGCCCTTGATGAAGCGGTCCGGCAGGAACATGGCCTTTTCCGGGTCGAAGAACTGCTCGATGGTTTTCACCTCGATCAGCTCGTTGCGACGCAAGGCCTTGTAGACCTCCTTGGACAGCTCGTGGTTCTCGACTCCGTCGGTCGAGTGCCAGTTGTCGAAGGCGATGTGGAAGCCGTCCAGATAGGCCTTGCGGCCGGCCGCAATCTGGGCCACGAACTGTTGCGGCGTGATGCCGGCCTTCTCGGCGGCAATCATGATGGGCGCTCCGTGGGCATCGTCGGCGCAGACGAAATGCACCTGCTGACCCAGCATGCGCTGGAAGCGCACCCAGATATCGGCCTGGGTCCACTCCATGATGTGGCCAATATGGCAGTTGCCATTGGCATAGGGCAGGGCGGTGGTGACGAAGAGCTTGCGTGTCATGGTGTCTTTGCGGGCCTGGCGGAGGTGCCTGGGAGGCGCGCATTTTAGGGCCATGCGTGCACAGGCCTCGCCGCAGCCGCCGCAGCGGGCCGGGCTCAGCTGCTCGTGGCAGGCGCCGCAGGATCGGAGCTGACGCCGCCTTCGTCGGGGGCAACTTCGCCGCTGCCGTCTTCGGTGGGCGCGTCCTGGTCGGGGCTGCCGTCCGGCTTTTGCAGCTTGCGCTGGCGTTTCTCTTCAGTTTTCTTCTTCTTGGCCAATTCGCGTTGGCGTTTTTCGTATGAGTAGTTCGGTGTGGCCAAGGACATGCTCCTGCAAGGCATCTGCGGGGCGCAGATAGGGGTGTCACTGTAACCGCTGGACGCTGTGGCCGGCGCGCCGGCTTGGTTCTGGTCCGTCTCCAGTTAGCGCAAAAAGCTCGGTTGAACATGAAGCATCTGCCCTAAGTGCCTGATTCTTATGGTCTAAAAAGACTATCCACTTTCGCTGTGGATAACTTTGTGGACAAGGCCCTCTGGAGCGCGCCAAACCCTTGTGGCGAGGCCATCTGGCTTAATCTGCCTCTTTTCGCGGCACCCTTGCTGTTTCTATATGAATCAATGACTTAGCGATCGTCCGCGCGAGCTGCCCGGCGCGGCCCCAGAGTTGCTTGATCCAATTCCTGTGGATCAAGAAGTGGGGATAAGTCAAGCCCTGAACACGCTTCGTCGCGAAATTCAGTGACATTGCGGTGACAGACATGCCTTGTTTTTGCACAGCTGCTGTGGACAACTTTGTGGGCTGAATCTCGATAGCCTTGCTAAGTACTTGATAGGGCTGGCGCTTTGCTGGTTTGCCTGGTTTTTGTGCAGGCATGCGTCGGTATCGGGGGCGATGCCTAGGTCCTCGCGCGCGTCGCGTGGCTAAAATCGCGCACTTTGCACGGTATCGGCATCAGGGCAACAGATGACTCAGGCACAACAGGGAAGGACGGCGGCCAAAGCCGCCGAGGGTTTTGAGTTGAAGAGCACGACGCTGAGTCTGCTGTCGCTGCAGCTCAAGACCGCAGACCTGTCCGAACTCGGGCGCCAGCTGGAGCTTCGCTTGGGCGACACGCCCGATGTGTTCGGTCACGAGCCCTTGCTGATCGATCTGAGTCAGCTGCCGCTGGAGGCGGCAGAGGCGAGCGATGCGCGAGAGCAGCCGACCCAGCTCAGCCTGGAGCCCGTGCTGCCGGTGCGGGCCGACCTTGATGTGGCAGCTTTGCTTACCTTGCTACGGCGCCACCGCATGGCGCCGGTGGCGGTGTACGGCGCCCAGCCGGCTGAATTGGCGCAGGCCCTGTCTTTGGGTTTGGGCGAAGCGCCCGAACCCGAAGTGCCAGCAGCGCCTCGCGCACGCTCGGTGGAGCCGGCGCCCGTGGTGCAGGAAGTGATACGGGAAGTGGTGCACGAGGTCATTCGTGAAGTCGCCGTGCCGGGCGAAGCGGTCCGCACCCTGGTGGTGGACAAGCCGCTGCGCTCGGGCCAGCGCATCTATGCCAAGGGCGGCGATTTGGTCGTGCTGGCCCTGGTCAACCACGGTGCCGAGGTGATCGCTGATGGCCATATTCATGTCTATGCGCCGCTGCGCGGCAAGGCCATTGCCGGCGCGCGCGGCAACACCGAGGCGCGAATTTTTGCGGCGAGCATGGAAGCCGAGCTGATTTCGATCGCCGGCATCTACCGCACCACCGAGAACCCCTTGCCCGATACGGTGCAGGGCAAGCCGGCCCAGATCCGGTTAGAGGGCGAGAAGCTGGTGATGGAAGCGCTGAAGCTCTGAGCGCCTGATTTGAAAGAATGGCCGGAATCTCCGGTCGGAACGAAAAAAGCAGGTCGGCGCTGGCGCCGGCCGCCTCAGTTGTAGTTTTGAAAGGAACTGATTCGATGACCAAGATCGTCGTGGTGACCTCGGGCAAGGGTGGCGTCGGCAAGACCACCACCAGCGCCAGTTTCGCAACCGGCCTGGCTTTGCGTGGACACAAGACCTGCGTGATCGACTTCGACGTCGGTCTGCGCAATCTCGACCTGATCATGGGCTGCGAGCGCCGTGTGGTCTATGACCTGATCAACGTCATCAATGACGAGATCAAGCTCAGCCAAGCGCTCATCAAGGACAAGCAGCTGGACAAGCTCTTCATCTTGGCCGCCTCACAGACCCGCGACAAAGATGCGCTGACCTATGAAGGCGTGGAGCGCGTGCTCGAAGAGCTCAAGTCCATGGACTTCGAGTACATCGTCTGCGACTCGCCGGCCGGCATCGAAACCGGTGCACTGATGGCCATGCACTTCGCTGACGAGGCTCTGGTGGTGACCAACCCCGAGGTTTCCTCGGTGCGTGACTCGGACCGTATCCTGGGCATGCTCAACAGCAAGACCAAGCGCGCCATCGAAGGCAAGGACCCCATCCAGGAGCACCTGCTGATCACCCGCTACAACCCCAACCGGGTCGAGGGCGGCCATATGCTGTCGCTGGAAGACATCCACGAGATCCTGCGCACGCCGCTGATCGGCGTGATCCCGGAATCGGAAGTGGTGCTGCAAGCTTCCAACCAAGGCTCACCTGCCATCCATATGCAAGGCACCGATGTTTCGGAGGCTTACAAGGATGTGATCAGCCGCTTCCTGGGCGAAGAAAAGCCGATGCGCTTCATCGAAGCCGTCAAGCCCAGCCTGTTCAAACGCCTGTTTGGCGGCAAGTAAGCGGGAGGACCGGATGAGTTTCCTCAAATACTTTCTGGGCGAAAAGAAGAGCACGGCCAGCGTCGCCAAGGAGCGCCTGCAGCTGATCCTGGCCCATGAGCGCAACGGCCGCAAGCCCAGCGCCGACTACCTGCCTCAGCTCAAGAACGAGCTGCTGGCGGTGATTTCCAAGTACATCGACATCGACATGAAGGACATCAACGTCGATGTTCAGCATCATGGTGATATGGACGTGCTGGAGTTGAAGATCGAGCTGCCTGAAGGGCGCTGAGATTGCGAGTTATGAATCAAAAGGCCGCTGAAGCGGCCTTTTTTGTGGGCGCATCGAAGGGCCTTGCATGGCGCCTAAGGGCACGGAGCGGTCGGTCGCGAGGAAGTTGCCGCACGCAGAGCTCGCTGAGGACCGCAGAGGACGCTGAGAACACAATCCTCGCTCTTCTTCTTCTCTCTCTCTGCGAACCTCCGCGCACTCTGCGTTCGTATTCAAATCTCAGCGAATGACGGCTCTGTGCGGCATGCTGCCTCTTGGCCGTTAGCGCTGGCGCGCCTGTTCGCGCTTCATGAACAGATAGAGGCTTTCCACCTTGGCGCGTGCCCACGGTGTCTTGCGCAGGAACTTGAGGCTGGAGGCGACGCTGGGGTCTTGCTGGAAGCAGCGGATGGCGATTTGTTCGCCCAGTTCACGCCAGCCGAAGTAGTGCGCCAGCTCGGTCACCATGGCTTCTAGGGTGATGCCGTGTAATGGGTCTTTGGGTTTCTTGGCGAGCGGGGCTGGCGGCGCGGCGCTGTCGTGGTGTTCGCTCATTGGTGGTCGAACTGCGAGGCGTTCTTGCCCTTGAACTGGGCGTAAAAGGCCTTGATCTTGACCATATCGGCCTCGATGTCGCCGCTCGGCACAAAGGTCGGCCCAAGCCCGCTGAGCTTGCGCTCGTAGTCCATATAGGCCATCACGATGGGCATTTTCGCGGTGTGGGCGATCCAGTAGAAGCCGGTCTTCCAATAGCGGGTCTTGCTGCGAGTGCCCTCGGGCGGCACGATCAACTGCACCGGACCATCCGCGGCCACCAAGGCGGCGGCTGAGGCGGCCACCAGATTGCTGGACTGCTCTCGGTTCACGCTGATGCCGCCCAGCCAGCGCATCACCGGGCCGAAGGGCCAGCGGAAGATCTGTTGCTTGCCCATCCAGTAGACATTCAGGCGCAGCGCGAATGCCACCATCAGCGTGTAGGGCAGGTCCCAGTTGCTGGTGTGGGGTGCGGCGATCAGCACGCATTTGGGATGTTCGGTCGGCAAGCTGCCTGAAACCGTCCAGCCGCGCCACCTCAGGAACGCAAGCGAGAAGCGGCGCAACAAGGTGTTGACGACGGGGGTGGTGAAGATGGTTCTATGCATGTCGGTGGGGCGCAGCGAACCCGGGATTATCCGGCCCGGTGGCCGGGCCGCTTGCGGCGCCGCTGCCAGTTTTTGCAGCAAACCAGCAAAGGTTTCGTGAAATCAATCACTTGCAGCGTGCATGCGCAGGCTGTGCACGGACTTGTCCACAGCGGCTGTGGAGCGAGTGTGCGCCGTGGATGCGGGGGCTTTTGCCACGAGATGGCAGGTCTTGTGCCGTTTGCTCCGAGCTTGTCCGCCGCCCAAAGCCGGGGACACTGAGCTCCCAGCCTTGGAGGTTTTCGAGTGCAAGAAGGGGTGGTTCTGAGCAATCTGGCGCGTGCCTGGTCGGGTCTGACCGGGCAGAGCTGTGCCTTTGCTCCCAGCTCCGATCCGCCGGCTCCCCGGGCCGACGATGCATGCTTCATGCTGCCCATCACCGACTGCGTCACCGGCTTCAGCAGCCACCCTCGTGCCATCGTGCTGTTGCTCCTGGGGGCCGCCGAGAGTCAGGCCTTGGCGGCCGCCATGTTCGGCCTGCCACCTGAGCAGCTCAGCGCCGCCGACTTGCAGGACGCCGGAGCCGAGTTGTGCAACATCCTCAGCGCCAGCCTGATGGAATGCCTGGACGATTCCAGCTTGGCCAATCTGGGCCTGCCCCAACCCCTGGAACTCAGCCGCTGGCCGGATCTCAGCCACCGCGGTGAACGCCGCGCCCTTTTCGAATTGAGCGACCAGCCCCGGCGTCTGGTCGTCATGCTGACCGACATCCATCTGGATGACAGCTTCTGCCGCGAGTAACAAGACCATGCAAACAGCCAACCTAGCCCCACTGCGTGTCCTGATCGTCGACGACAGCCGAGCCATCCAGGCCATCATCCAGCGCGTGCTGCAGACGCCCTCTCTAGGGCCGCTGCAGTTCGAGCTGGCCATGGACGGCGAGCAGGCCCTGCGCCTGGTCACCAGCTTCGAGCCCGATCTGGTGATCTCGGACTGGCATATGCCCAAGGTTGGCGGCTTGGAGATGCTGCAGACCCTGCGCCAGATTGGCCGCCATGAGATCAAGGTCGGTTTCGTCACCACTGAGACGGCCGAGCGTCATTTGTCCCAGGCGCGCAGCAACGGCGCCATCTTCGTCATCAACAAGCCCTTCAAGGATGAGGACCTGTTGCGCGAGGTGCAGGCGGCCTTGGCTTCCTGCCGTGAGGCCTTGAAAGGCCCGGTGCCGGCGCTCGAGTCGGCCGAAGCTCTGAATCGGCTGATCAAGTCGCAGATGCGCGAGATTCCATTCCGTTTGATTCCCGCGCCCGGCCAGGGTCTCGATGACTTGAAGCTGCCCCATGACCTGGCCATGTATGTGGCCGATGGTCAGAAGACCCCGCATGCCCTGGGCATCCTCGACGTCAATGCCTGCTGCATCCTGGGCGGCGGTGGCGCGCAGTTGCAGCCGCCGCCGGTGCGCGCCGCATTGCAATCGGGTGTGCCGACACCTGAGATGATGAAGCAGGCCGATCTTTTCCTGCGCTCGGCCGCTGGGATCCTGATGCGTGAACCAGGAACGGGGCCGGTCTCGCTGAAAGTGGTCAATCTGGTCGCCAAGCCCTTTGACAAACTGCGCAGCCTGATGGAGCGCGACGCCGGGCGCAGCGACTACCGTCTGTCGGTGCCGGGCTATGGCGAGGGTCGCATGGCCTTTGTACGCCTTTGAGTCGGCTTTTGACGCCGCAGTGGAGCTGAGTCGATGAAACGTGATCCGTCATGGAATTGACCGTCGAAGGCATTGCCGGCGTCAGCCTGTTCCTCGCCAATGTGGTGGTGATCATTGTCGTCATCGCCACCTACTGGCGCATGACACGCTACGAGGAAAGCAACCACATCCATATCGTCAATGCCCTGCGCGAGACCCGTGACGCCGGGCGCGAGATGAAGATCGCCGCCCATGAGTTGATGCGCGTGGCGGAAGGTCGTGGCGGCAGCGGCGGCGGTGCCTTCGGTGGCGGTCTGCCGCCCGATATGCAGGCGCTGAACGAGCTGCCCCAGCTGGTGCGCAGTCTGATCAACAACTACGGCATGGACAGCTCGGCCGAGCGCGAGCAACGCGAGGCCGAGCGCGAGCCCTGGCCCGCGCAGGCGCATGAGATGGATCAGGAAAAGATGGAGCGCCTCAAGCGCAGCCATCGCAATGAGGTTGATCGCTTGCTGGCCCAGCGCCAGCGCGTGCAGATGGAGCTGGGGCGTACCCGCGAGCGCCTCGAGGAGAGCCTGCGCAACCAGAGCCATGCCCGCATCAGATCTGGAGCCGCAAGCGGCGATGCCGGTGAGTTGGCGGCGGCCAAGCAGCGCCTCGACCAGCTGCGCGGCCAGGTGACCCAGGCCCAGGATCGCGCCACCAGCTTCGAGATCCGGGCAGAGCGCGCCGAGCGGACTGCGGCGCGCCTGCAGCGTGAACTGGAGGACCTGGCCTTGCGCGGGCCTGCCGATGCCTCGCCCGCAGCGGCAGCCGAGGCACCGCCCAGTGCCAGCGCCATCAAAGCCCTGGAACGTGAAGCTCAGGCGCAGCGCGAGCAACTGGCCACGGCCGAACGCACCATCCAGAAGCTGCGTCATGACCTGGAGGTGCTCTCGGCCGACCCTCCGGAGCACGACGAAGCGCCCGACGAAGCCGTGGTCGAGACCCGCGCCAAGCTGGAGAAGGAGATTGCGAAGCTCAATGGCCGCATTGAGGAGCTCGAGGACTCGCTCAAGCGCAATCTGGTCGAGAAGAGCTTCATCGAGCAGCATTACCTGGACGTCACGGCCAAAGAGCGCAACCCGGGCCAGGCCTTGGTGGACGCCATGACAGAGGCCACCGCTGGCGCCGAGGCAGGCGCCGATGCCGCGGCAACACCGCCCGAGTCGGACCCAGCCGCCGCGCCCGACAGCGCGCCGCGTGCCTGAGCGGGTTCAGCCCGTACGGCGTTTCAGTCTTTGCCCCGCACCGGGGCTAGAAGCAGGTCGCTGCGAGCTTCGGCCACGCAAGGCAAGATCCAGCCGGCGGCCTTCTCCTCGCGGCTGAGCCCCGGCCACTCGATGCGGTAGGCAATCTCGCCTTCCAGCAGCTGACGCACGCAGGCGCGGCAGGTGCCATTGCGGCAGCTGCTCAGCATGGAGGCGCCCGCCTGCAGTGCGGCCTGTAGCACGCTTTGTTCGGGCCGAGCGGTGAAGGTTTCGCTTGGACCCTCGGCTTGGATCAGGCGTATCTGAAAGCAGCTGCTCATGGAGCCATGATGCTGCAAATCAGGGCAGACGCTATGCTCTCGCCCCTGCCGACTTCACAAGAGCCCGTCACATGGAACGCGCCCGCGCCTTTTTCGACCAGCTGAATCTGGACTACAACCGGGTCCATAAGACCAAGGAAGACTTGTTCTGGGCCACGTACATGGCCACCAGCGAGGACCAGGCTGGCTTCGAGCGGGCCGAAGGCACCTACAAAGCCTTCATTTCCGACCCGGCCCGCCTGGCCGCCACGCGTGAGCACATCGCTCGCCTGGAATCGGCAGTTGAGAGCCCAGAACGCGCAGCTTTGTTGCACGGCTTGGGCGGCTGGTTGGCCGTGTTCGAGGCCAATATCATCGACAATGAAGCCGGACGCACCCTGATGGCCGAGCTGATCGAGGCCGAGAGCCGCATCTTCGCCGCCAAGCGCGAGCTCCAGCCGCGCCATATCAACGAGGCGGGCGAGAGTGAGGTGGCTTCGCTGTCCATGCTGGCCACCAATCTGGCCACCAACCCGGAGGAGTCGCGCCGGCGCAGCTCGCTCGAAGCCTTCCATCACATCGAGCATTGGGTGCTGGCGAACGGTTTTCTCGACCTGGTGCGTCTGCGCAACCGCTTCGCCCGGGCCCTGGGTTTTGACAACTACTTCGAGCTCAAGCTGCACAAGAACGAGCGCATGACGCCGCAGCAGCTGAAGGACATCCTCGACGATTTCGTACGGCGCACTGATGTGGCCAATGCCCGAGCCTTGGCCGATTTGAGTGCCCGCCATGGCGAGCAGGCCCTGCAGCCCTGGAATCTGCGCTTCTACTCGGCCGGCGATGTGGTGCGCCGCATGGATGCCTATATGCCTTTCGGCCCCGCACTGCGCCGCTGGGTGCAGAGCTTCCGCCGCCTGGGCATCCAGTACCGGGGTGCCACCTTGCAGCTGGACTTGCTGGAGCGTGCCGGCAAGTACCAGAACGGCTTCTGCCACGGCCCCATTCCCAGCCATGTCGATGCACATGGCCGCTGGGTGCCGGGCCAGATCAACTTCACCGCCGAGGCCAAGCCCGACCAGGTCGGCAGCGGCCTGCGTGCCATCAACACCCTGTTCCACGAGGGCGGGCATGCGGCGCATTTCGCCAATGTGGTGCAGAACTCGCCTTGCTTTTCGCAGGAGTTCGCGCCGACCTCGATGGCCTACGCCGAGACGCAGTCCATGTTCTGCGACAGCCTGCTCGGCGATGCTGATTGGCTCAAGCGTTATGCCCATAACGCCGCGGGCGAGGCCATCCCTGACGAGCTGATCCGCGCCCGCATCGCCAGCAGCCAGCCCATGCGCGCCTTTGACGAGCGCTCGATCGCCGTCGTGCCCTATTTCGAGGCGGCGCTGTATGCCATGCCAGACGACGCACTGACAGCCGAGAATGTGTTGGCCCTGGCGCGCGCGACCGAGCTGCGTGTGCTGGGTGTGCACAGCCCGCGGCCCATGTTGGCGATTCCGCATCTGCTGAACCAGGAATCGGCCGCGTCCTACCAGGGCTATCTGCTGGCCCATATGGCCGTCTATCAGACCCGCGCTCACTTCTTGCGCGAGCATGGCTATTTGACCGACAACCCGGCCATCGGCCCGGCGCTGTCGGCGCATTACTGGGAGCCCGGCAACAGCATCGATCACGACGCCACCTTGCGCAGCCTGACGGGCGAGGGCTTCTCTGCCCGCTACCTGGCCGAGGCCTGCAACCAGTCGGTCGAGGACTGCTGGGCCGAGGCCCAGGCCAGCATGGCCGCCGCCGCGCAGCGCCAGTACCCGAGCGAGTTCCCATCGGCTCTGGCGGCCGAGATCCGCATCGTCCACGGCGAGCAGTTGCTGGCTGACAACCGCGAGGGGGATGAAGCCATGTGCAATCAGTTCGAGACCTGGATCGCCGCGAACTACAGCAGCCCCGGGGCACTCGCCCAGCCGAGCTGAACTTCGTGATGCCGACTTTGAAGTACCTGGCCGGCTACCCGGCCGAGCTGCTGCTGCAGGTGCAGCAGCTTATCGATGCCGGCCGCCTGGGCGAGACCCTGGCGCGCCGCTATCCGCTGGGCCACGAGGTGCGCAGCGACACGGCGCTGTTCGACTACACCATGGCGCTGAAGAATCGCTACCTGCGCAATGCGCCGCCCCTGTCCAAGGTCTGCTTCGATGCCAAGCTCAAGGTGCTGCAGCATGCCCTGGGCACCCACACCCGCGCCTCGCGCGTGCAGGGCGCCAAGCTGACCAGCAAGCGCGAGATTCGCGTTGCCAGCCTGTTCAAGGAAGCCCCGGCGGACTTCCTCAAGATGATCGTGGTGCACGAACTGGCCCACCTCAAGGAGCTGGACCACAACAAGGCCTTCTACCAGCTTTGCCAGCATATGGAGCCGGCCTACGGTCAGCTGGAGTTTGATCTGCGCCTGTACCTCACGCATCAAGACCTGCAGGCCGCGGAGGCTTGCCATGATTGAGCCGATGGAACTGCCTTGCATTGAGGGCCGAGCGCCGGGCCGCCCCAAGCCGGCCCGTGGCATCCGCAGGATGCCGGTCCCCTCGGGGGACCGGCCAGCGTACCCGCTGGACGAGGGGCTCACATGATCTTGTTGGCGCCGATGGAGGGTTTGCTCGATCACATGCTAAGAGATGTGCTGACCCGCGTCGGCGGCATCGACCGCTGCGTGTCCGAGTTCATCCGTATCACCGACATGCTGATGCCTAACCGTGTTTTCACCCGCATCGTGCCCGAGCTGCTGAACGGCGGGCGTACGGCGGCGGGCGTGCCGGTGCGGGCCCAGCTGCTCGGCAGCGACCCGGTCTGCATGGCCGAGAACGCGGCCAAGCTGGCGGCCCTGGGTCCGGCCGGCATCGACCTCAATTTCGGCTGCCCGGCCAAGTGCGTGAACCGCCACCGCGGCGGCGCGGTGCTGCTGGACGAGCCGGAGCTGATCCACGAGATCGTCTCGGCCGTGCGCCGGGCCATGCCGGCCGACATGCCGCTCTCGGCCAAGATGCGTCTGGGCTATATGGACAGCCACCGCACGCTCGATTGCGCCCTGGCCATGCAGGACGGCGGCGCCGAGGAGCTGGTCATCCATGCCCGCACCAAGGCCGATGGCTACAAGCCGCCGGCCTACTGGGACCGCATCGCGGCGGTGCGCGAGGCGTTGCAGGTGCGGGTGGTGGCCAATGGCGAGATCTGGACGCCGGCCGACGCCGAGAACTGCCGCGCGCAAAGCGGCTGCAGCGATTTGATGGTGGGCCGCGGCATGGTCGCCAACCCGGGCTTGGCCCTGGCCCTGCAGTCCCCGGATGGGCCGCCGCTGAGCTGGGCCGCGCTGCTGCCGCTGATGCGCGGCTTCTTTGATCTGGTGCGCAGCAACGTCGCCCATCGCCACCAGGCTGGCCGCCTGAAACAATGGCTGCATTACCTGCGCCGGCATTACCCCGAGGCGGAAGAGGCCTATCTGCGCCTGCGCACGGTCAATTCGCCCGAGGATCTGGACCTGCAGATGTTCGGCCCGGACGATCGCGGGCCGCGGCCACTCCGTCCGCGTCTGATCGATGAAGAAGTAGAAAGTTGCACCGCATGAAGTCCAGCAAATCCCTGTCCGGCCTGGGCGCCTTGTCCGGCTTGGTTTATTCCACCGACAGCGGCCGCACCTGCCCTGAATGCCGCCAGGCCAAAGCCGATTGCCGCTGCGGCCGGCCTCAGCTGCCCAAGGGCGACGGCATCGTGCGCGTCTCGCGCGAGACCAAGGGCCGGGCCGGCAAGGGCGTCACTCTGGTCAAGGGTGTGCCGCTGGACGAAGCCGGCCTGATCGCCCTGGGCAAGGAGCTCAAGGCTGCCTGCGGCTCGGGCGGCACGGTCAAGGACGGCGTGATCGAAGTGCAGGGCGACCACCGCGAGCGCGTGATCGAGTTGCTCAAGAAAAAAGGCACGTGGACGGTCAAGCAAGCGGGCGGCTGAGGCCGCCGTTGCTGAGCTCTTGGTCGGCGGATTGGTGTTTTCCCGAGGGGTGTGAGCCGCAGCAGGGATAATCCGGCGATGAACGCCCCCACGCCTGACTCCAAACTCTCCTTCGCTCAGCTGCCGCTGAGCGCCGCCATGCAGGCCAATCTGGCCCAGCTGGGCTACACGCAGATGACGCCCATCCAGGCCGCCAGCCTGCCGCTGGCGCTGGAGGGTCAGGACTTGATCGCCCAGGCCCAGACCGGCAGCGGCAAGACGGCCGCCTTCGCTCTGGCCTTGTTGCACCGGCTCGATGCCAGCCGCTTCGATGTCCAGGCGCTGGTGCTGTGTCCGACGCGCGAGCTGGCCGATCAGGTGACGCAGGAGATCCGCCGCCTGGCCCGTGCCGCCGACAACATCAAGATCCTGACCCTGTGCGGCGGCTCGCCGATGAAGCCGCAGATGGAATCGCTGGGCTTCGGCTGCCACATCGCCGTGGGCACGCCGGGCCGGGTGATGGACCATCTCGAACGCGGCAGCTTGAATCTGGGCGCACTCAGCACCTTGGTGCTGGATGAGGCCGACCGCATGCTGGACATGGGCTTCTTCGACGACATCGTCACCGTCGCTCGCCAATGCCCCAAGAAGCGCCAGACCCTGCTGTTCTCGGCCACCTACCCGGAAGGCATCGCCAAGCTGAGCAGCCAGTTCATGCGCGAGCCCAAGGAAGTGAAGCTCAACAGCAGCGCGAGCGCCAGCCAGGCACCGGCGCAGATCGAGCAGATCGCGTTTGAGGTCAGCGAGGGCGATCGCCTGCATGCCGTTTCGCAGCTGCTGCGCCATTTCCGCCCGGCCAGCACCATCGCTTTTTGCAACACCAAACAGCAATGCCGCGATCTGGTCGATGTGCTGAACGGTCAGGGCTTTGTGGCCATGGCCTTGCATGGCGATTTGGAGCAGCGCGAGCGCGACCAGGTGCTGATCCAGTTTGCCAACCGCAGCTGTTCTGTCCTGGTGGCCACCGATGTGGCCGCGCGCGGCCTGGACATCGCGCAGCTGGAATGCGTGATCAATGTCGAGGTCACGCCCGACACCGAGGTCCATGTGCACCGCATCGGCCGCACCGGCCGCGCCGGCGCGCAAGGCCTGGCCCTGAGCCTGGCCAGCCTGGACGAAATGGGGCGCATCGGCCGCATCGAGCAGCTGCTGGGGCGTGAGTTCGTTTGGCAGAAGCTGGACAGCCTGAAAGACGCCGGCGGCGCGCCGCTGCAGCCCGCCATGGACACCTTGCAGATCCTCGGTGGCCGCAAGGAAAAGATCCGCCCAGGCGACATCCTCGGCGCCCTGACCGGCGAAGCAGGTTTCAAGTTCGAGCAGGTCGGCAAGATCAACATCACCGAGTTCCACAGCTATGTGGCGGTGGAGCGCAGCATCGCCCGAGAGGCCGCGCGCCGCCTCAGCGAGGGCAAGCTCAAAGGCCGCAAGGTCAAGGTGCGCCGCATGGCGGACCTGAGCAGCTTGGACTGAGGCTCAGCGGCTGCGGCGGCTCTGGCTTCCCCGTGCGGCCTGCGCTCATCAGACCGGCTCGCAAGGGCTTGTCTCGATAGGCGAGCGAGGTGGGGGGCTCTAGCATGCCGCATGCAATTTCACGCCACTTCTTTGTCCTTGCCGCCTTCCCTGTGGCGGGTCGCCTTGCTGGCGGCTTTGGCCCTCAGCGCTGTTCCCAGCGTCGCCGCCACCAAGCCCATTCCGGCGGCCATCAGCTTGGAGCGCATACACAGCGAGCCGCCTCTGGCCGGCCGCCTGCCACGTGCGCCTGAGCTGTCGCCAGGCGGTGGCTGGGTCAGTTATCTGCGCGGCTCGGCGCAGGACAGCGAGATCAACGAGCTCTGGGGTCAGGCCTTGCCTGGCGGCCAAGCTCAACGGCTGGTGTCAGTCAGCGACCTGATCGGCGCGCAAAGCGTGCGCCTGACCGAGGCTGAAAAAATGGCGCTGGAGCGCCGGCGCGTGCAAGGCCGTGGCATCACCGGCTATCAGTGGTGCGGCAAGGATGACCGCCGCTTGATCCTGCCGCTGTCGGGCGATCTCTACCTGGTCGAACTGACGGAGCTGGGGCCTCGCAGCCAGCGCCTGACCTTTGATGAAACCGAGCCTGAGCGTGACCCGGTCTGCGATGCCTCGGGCCGCCAGATCGCCTACGTCAAGGGCGGCGACCTGTGGGTGCAAAGCCTGGACGGCGCAGCGCCCGGCTCAGCCCGGCGCTTGAGCCAGGGTGGCAGCGAGACACGCAGCACCGGCTTGGCCGAGTTCATCTCGGCCGAGGAGTTCGGCCGTCAGCGTGGCTTTTGGTGGTCGCCCGATGGCCATCGCATCCTGGCGCTGGAGGTGGACGAGTCCGAGGTGCCGCTCAAGACCCGATCGCAGATTTTTGCCGACCGCATGGCCATGACGAGCCAGCGCTACCCCGGCGCCGGCGAGCGCAATGCCACGGTGCGTGCGCTGGTCTTTGACGTCACGGCACAGGCGCCGGCCCAGGCTTTGAGTCTGCCACCGGAGGCCGAGTACATCCCACGTGCCGGCTGGTTTGCCGATGGCACGCCTTGGCTGCAGTGGTTCACGCGCGACCAGAAGCAGCTGAGCTTGGTGGAATTCAGCGGCCCGCAGGCGCAGGCGCGCAGCGTGCTGGTCGAGCGCGATCCGGCCTGGGTCGAGGTGCAAGAAGATTTGCGCGAACTGCCGACGCAGCTGCGTTCGGGCAAGCCGGCCTTGCTGTGGACCAGCGAAGCCAGCGGCCGCGCCCAGTTCTGGCTGGTCGACCGTGTCAGCGGCGATCGCCAGCAACTGAGCCAGCAAGCCGAGCCGGTGGCCCGCCTGATCTGCCAGCGTGATCAGGGCCTGGTCTTCTCGGGCGCCACCGAACGCGGCCGTGGGCGCGAGATTTTTGAGCTGAACTGGCAGGGCCAGGC
This sequence comes from Kinneretia sp. DJ1R-11, assembly GCF_025717595.1. Classification (NCBI taxonomy): domain Bacteria; kingdom Pseudomonadati; phylum Pseudomonadota; class Betaproteobacteria; order Burkholderiales; family Sphaerotilaceae; genus Roseateles; species Kinneretia sp. DJ1R-11. Next base: position 216,897 of record NZ_JAJIRR010000006.1, on the reverse strand, counting down.
ACGCGTGTTACAGCCCGGCGAGGCTCGCCGCTGGCGCGATGCCCGTGCCGACCAGGGCTGCCGCCATTTGCTGCTGACCGAGTCCCGCTGGGGCCAGCCGCCACGCACCGAGGTGTTGGCTTTGGACGGTCAGCAGCCGGGCCTGCCCCTCAAAGGTGATGCACCGGACCCGCTGCTGGCCGCGATCACGCCCGCTGTGCAGGTTCTCGACATTTTGGCGGCCGATGGCAAGACGCCGCTCAATGCCTTCTACCTGCCGCCGCTCAAGTCTGGGATCAAGCCGGGTCAGCGCCATCCGGTCATCGTCAAGGCCTATGGTGGGCCCGGCACGGCCACGGTGGGCTGGCGCTGGAGTGGTGACACGGCCTTGCTCGCCTATCTGCAGCGTCAGGGCTTTGGCGTGCTGATGCTGGACACGCGCGGCATGGCCTACCGGGACCGCGCATTCACCCGCGCCCATGCCGAAGGCTTCGGCAAGGCCGAACTGGCCGATCTGTTCGCGGCCGCACGTCAGCTGAGCAAGCTCGTGCCAGCGGTGGACCCGGCCCGCATCGGCTTCACCGGCTGGTCTTACGGAGGCTACCTCGCCGCGCGTGCCATGCTGGACGCCGACACGCCGTTTGCAGCCGCCATTGCCGGCGCGCCGCCGACCGACTGGATGCTTTACGACACCGCTTACACCGAGCGCTATCTGGGTCTGCCTGAGGGTGGCCGTGCCAAACCCTACGCCGAAGCCAATCTGATCAGCCGAGCCAGCCTTTTGCAAAAGCCCTTGATGCTGATCCATGGCACGGCCGACGACAACGTGCTATTCGAGAACAGCCTGCGCCTGATCGACGCCCTGCAAAACGAAGGCAAGCTGTTCGAGACCGTGATCTATCCCGGCCGAGCTCACGGCATCAGCGGCAAGAAAGCACGTCTGCACCTGGATCGCTCGCAGACGGACTTCTTCATCCGGCATCTGAAGCCTTGAGCTTGAGGTCCGTGGCGGCTGGTCTTGCGGGACTGGACAAAAAGAAAAGTGTGATGAATTCGTGTCAGCGCACTTCCTAGTCCACCGCGGGCCCTGCGCCGACGTTGAAACGAGACGTTTGCACATGTTGAACCCCTCATCCGGGGCCTAGTCTTACATCAAGGACCCAAGGAACATGAAGACGTCGTTGGAGAACACCTCATGGACACATTTTTGATGGACCACAGGGAAGCAAACAAAGCCGCCATGTTGCAGCCGAACACCGAAACGATTCGCCCACCGGCCGGGCCGGGCGCCTATGAGCTGCGCTTTCAGTCGCTGTTCCACACCGGCAAAGCCTTGTCTTTCCCCTGCAATGCGCGCGGTGATGTGCAACTCGATTCGCTGAGCGCCAAGGCCCTGGAGAACTACCTGTTCGCCCGCGCCGTGGTAGGCCATGAGTACGCCACGCCGGTGATTCAGCCACGCGAGTAGAAGGGCTCCAGCAGCCCAAAGCGGCTGCACTTTGCTCCCTCGATCAAGAATTTCCTGAACAGAATAAGAGCCGCATCACCTCGGGTGATGCGGCTCTTTTGTCTTAACTCGCTTCGCGACGACCCGGCTCAGGTGAGCCGGTGGCTGGCGTCTGTCGGCATAGAGCAGCCGTTGGAGGTTGGGCTTGTGCCAAGGGGCATCGGGCGAGTGCTTCCGCTCATGTCCTCCGGCCCGCGCTTCGCGCGGACCTCCTCCTTGACTTCGCTTCAGCACTCACCCAACACCCCTTGTCAGGGCCACCGATTGGCGCCCTCGTCGATGGGGCAGGGCCTTGCTGGATCGGGACGGCTGGGTGCTCTGCGAAGTGAAGTCAAGGAGGAGCCCCCGGCCGCAGGCTGGGGGCGGGGGACATGAACGGAGCAGAGCACCCAGTCGGCCCGATCGTCACCCAAGCCAAGGTCCGCAAGCCGCCGCTTCAAGCCCTGTTTACTTTGCGCCCCAGTTGTCCCGCAAGCCCGTGATCTTGTTGAAGACAGGCTTGTCGCTGCGGTGGTCGATGCGGTCGGCTACGAAGTAGCCGTGGCGTTCGAACTGGACCTTCACATCGGCGGCAGCCGTAGCCAGTGAGGGTTCGAGGTAGCCGGTCACCACCTTGAGGCTGCCCGGATTGATGGCTTCGAGGAAATCGCGGCCGCCGGCATCGGGTTGGGCTTCGGTGAACAGGCGGTCGTAGAGGCGCAGTTCGGCGGCGATGGCTTCGTGCGCGCCCACCCAGGTGATCACGCCCTTGACCTTGACGGCGTCGGCGCCCGGCGTGCCGCTCTTGGTGTCGGGCACGATGGCGGCCAGCACGGCGGTGATTTCACCGGCTTCGTTCTTTTCACAACCGGTGCATTCGATGATGTAGCCGGCCTTGAGGCGTGCCTTGTTGCCGGGGTACAGGCGGTGGTAGCCCTTGCTCGGAACTTCCATGAAGTCTTCGCGCTCGATCCACAGGGCCGGGCCGAGGCTGAAACTGCGCTGGCCCAGCTCGGGCAGCTGCGGGTGGGCGGGGGCGCTGCAGGGTTCGCGGTGTTCCAGGCTGCCGAAGATGTCCGCGTAATTCGTCAGTTTGAGCTGCACCGGGTCGAGCACGGCCATGGCGCGCGCGGCCTTGCCTTCCAGATCGGCGCGCAGGCAGCCGTCCAGCACGCTGTAGTCCAGCCAAGCATTGCTCTTGGTCACGCCGGTGGCTTCCACCATGGCGCGCACGCTATCAGGCGTGTAGCCGCGGCGGCGCATGCCGACCAGGGTGGGCATGCGTGGGTCGTCCCAGCCGGTCACATGGCCATCGTCGACCAACTGGCGCAGCTTGCGCTTGGAGGTGACCACATAGCTGAGGTTCAGGCGACCGAACTCGTACTGATGCGGCAGCGGGCGCTCGAGCAGGCCGCCGTCGGCCAGATGGCCGAGCAGCCAGTCGTAGAAGGGGCGCTGGTCTTCGAATTCCAGGGTGCAGATCGAGTGGCTGATGCGCTCGAGCGCGTCTTCGATCGGGTGGGCGAAGGTGTACATCGGGTAGATGCACCATTGGTCGCCGGTGTTGTGGTGGGTGGCGCGGCGGATGCGGTAGAGCGCCGGGTCACGCAGATTGATATTGGGGCTGGCCATGTCGATCTTGGCCCGCAGCACCATGGCGCCGTCCGGGTGCTTGCCCTCGCGCATCTCGCGGAAGCGGTTCAGATGGTGCGCCACGCCCAAATCGCGGAAGGGGCTGTTGACGCCCGGGGTGCTGAAGTCACCGCGGTTGGCGCGCATGTCTTCCGGCGTCTGTTCATCAACATAAGCCAAGCCGTCGCTGATCAGGTGCTCGGCGGCGCGGTACATGAAGTCGAAGTAGTTGCTGGCGTAGAACAGGTGCGAGGTTCCGCCCTGGTTCCAGTCCCAGCCCAGCCAGGACACCATCTCCTTGATGGCGTCCACATACTCCTGCTCTTCCTTCTCCGGGTTGGTGTCGTCAAAGCGCAGATGGCAGATGCCGCCGTAGTCTCGCGCCAGGCCGAAATTCAAGCAGATGGCCTTGGCGTGGCCGATGTGCAGATAGCCATTGGGCTCGGGCGGAAAGCGGGTGCGGATCTTGGCCGGGTCCAGGGGGCCCGCTGCATGGTGGGCGGCGTCGCCCGGGCTGCCGGCAAAGTGACGCTGGGGCTGGCCTTCTTGCTGGGCTAGGTCGCGCTCGATGATGGTGCGCAGGAAATTGTTGCCGGGCTTGGCGGCCTCGTTTTTGGCCTCGTCTTTGGCAGCGTCGTGGGTGTGGGACATGGGGTTTCAGCCGGCCGTGCAGGGCGGGATTGGAATGCGGTGAAGGCGAAATGCCTTGTTCAAAATGGACTTGGCCGCGATTTTATCGGCCCGGGCTCACATGCCCTTGAAAAGTGGTGCGTACATGCGGCTGACGTTGAGTGTGTCGGGGCTGCCGTGCAGGTGCAGGGTGAGGCGGCCGCTCTCGTCGCGCACCGCGCGGTCGATGGCATCGGCCCGCACGACCACGCTGCGGTGCACCTGCCAGAAGCGCTGGCTGTCCAACTGGGGCAGCAGCTCGCGCAGGGAAATGCGCACCAGATGCTCCTTGTTGCGCGTCAGCACCCGCACGTATTTGTCGGCCGCCTCGAAGTAGAGCACCTCGTCCACCGGCACCATCTGTATGGTCTGGCCGATGCTGACTTGCAGCAGGCGCAGTGGCTCGGGGCGTCTGATGCTGCTTGCCAGGCCACCTGCGCTCAAGAGTTGACGCAGCTGATCCACGGTGTTTTGCAACAAGGCTGGCGCCGGCTGCTCGGTCTGGCGGGCCAGCAAGGCCTTGCGCAGTCGCTCGCAGGTTTGCGCCAAGCGTTCGGCCTGGACCGGTTTGAGGACATAGTCCACAGCCGCATGCTCAAAAGCCTGCAAAGCGTACTGGTCGTAGGCGGTGACGAAGACCAGCAGCGGGAAGGGCGGGCCTTCGCTGGGCCAGTCCTCGGCCAGGGCCGCTGCAGCTTCCAAGCCGCTGAGGCCCGGCATGCGGATGTCCAGAAAGCAGATGTCGGGCCGCTGGCGCAAAGCCTGGTCGACCGCCTCTTGCCCGTGGCCGGCCATGGCCACGACCTCGAGCGCCGGCCAGATCCGACTCAGCTCTTGCCGCAGGCTCTCGGCCAGCAGGATTTCGTCTTCGGCAATCAGGGCGGTGCAGGCGGGCAGGTTCATGGGGCAGGGTGGGGGTCAGGTTTTGCCACGGGCATCAGGGGCATGTGGATCCGGGCCTGGGTGCCATGGCCTGGGGCTTCCAATGCCTGCAGAACCAGACCGGCGGCAGGGCCGAACTGCGTGGACAGGCGGGCGCGCACCTGGTGCAGGCCGAAATGTGTGCCCTCGGCCTCAGGGCTGGGCTTGGCCGCAGACAAGCCGACGCCATGGTCCAGAACTTCCAGAATCAATTGATCGCCCGCGCGCCGGGCGCTTATTTTCAACAGGCCGCCGGCAATGGCCGGTTCCAGCCCATGCTTGATTGCGTTCTCCACCAGGGGCTGCAGCAGCAGGGGCGGCACTGGCAGCTCGGCGAGCTCGGCCGGAAGATCCAGCTGGGGTTGCAGGCGGCTGCCCATGCGCACCTGCATCAGGGCCAGGTAGTCGCGCAGGCGAGCGAACTCTTCGCGCAGTGGGTGGCTGCCGCTGCGAGAAGCGTTCAAGGTGGCGCGCAGAAAGGCGATCAGGTGGTCCAGCATGCTTTGCGCCCGGGCCGAATCCATGCCGATCAGCACGCGCAAGTTGGCCAGGGTGTTGAACAGCATGTGCGGTTCCAGCTGCGACTCCAGCAAGCGCAGCTGGTTTTCGGCGGCCAGGCGCTGGGCCGTCTGGGCCTGGGTGAGGGCGGCCTCGACCTGACCCTTGCCGACGAAGTAAATCGTCAGGGCCAGGCCGGGCAAGAGCGAGACTCCCAGCATGCCGGCCGCCGATCGCAAATTTACATGGAACAGGCCCGGCTCATTGCGTCCGGTCAGCACATTGCCAAGCTCGATGCCCAGGGAGTAGCCGAGCAAGGTGCCCAAGAGCAGGCACAGCAACATCAGCGGCCAGCCCGGCCAGCCCTGAGCCTCCAGGCCTTGACGGGTGCGTCGCAGATTGATCAACACGGTGCAGGCCTGTGCCAGCAGCTGGATCATGGCCGAACAGCCCAGGGTGACGCACAGGCAGTACAGCCACTGGTTCTGGGTGCGCTGCCAGTTGCGTCCGAAGGCGTCCGGCGTTTGCAGGGTCAGCAGCAGGCTCATGAAGCCGGTGATACCGGCGATGATCATCACTTGGTGCAGCAGACGCCGAGGCCGGGCGGTCGATGTGGACGTGGTCATGGGCAGCAAAATGTGCAGGGGACGGCAGGAGTGTCAGGGCTGGCGCGCCCACCGGCCAGCGCGCTGCGACCGCCGGCCCGGTAGCGGCGCGAAATGAAACAGGTGGGCGCGAGGCGACGAAGCGCCGAGCTCAGCGGCGCCGGCTGCTGCTTTTTCCCGCGCTGCCGCCCAGCAGGCTGCCCAGCACGCCGCGCACGATCTCGCGGCCGACCGAGGAGCCAATGCTGCGCAGGGCCGACTTCGCCGCCGTCTCGGCCAGGCCTTCGCGTCGGCCGCCGCGTGGGCCAGTGCTGCCGAAGAGCACATCCTTGAGGCCGCCGAGCAGGCCGCCGCCATCCTCGTTTTCTGCGGCGCCGCTGCCGTCCGGGGTCGGGGCTGCAGCGCTTGGTCCGGCCGCCGCGGGCGCTCGGCCGCGCAGCTTCTCGTAGGCCGATTCGCGGTCCACCGCCTGCTCGTAGACGCCGGCCACCAGCGAGCTCTTCAGCAAAGCCTGGCGCTGCTCGGGCGTGATCGGGCCGATCTGGCTGCCCGGGGGCAGGATGAAGACGCGCTCGGTCACGCTGGGCCGGCCTTTCTCGTCCAGCAGACTGACCAGGGCCTCGCCCACGCCCAGCTCGGTGATGGCTGTGGCCACATCGAGACCTGCATTGGCCCGCATGGTCTCGGCCGCGGCCTTGACGGCCTTCTGGTCGCGCGGCGTGAAGGCGCGCAGGGCATGCTGCACCCGGTTGCCGAGCTGGCCCAGCACGGCGTCGGGGATGTCCAGCGGGTTCTGGGTCACGAAATAGACGCCCACGCCCTTGGAGCGCACCAGTCGCACCACCAGCTCGATGCGCTCGACCAGGGCGGCCGGCGCGTCCTTGAACAGCAGGTGGGCTTCGTCAAAGAAGAACACCAGCTTGGGCTTGTCCAGATCGCCCACCTCGGGCAGGGTCTCGAACAACTCGGACAGCATCCAGAGCAGAAAGCTGGCGTAGAGCCGCGGTGCGGTCATCAGCTGGTCGGCCGCCAAAATGTTGATCACACCCAGGCCGCGGTCCTGCTGGATCAGGTCGGCGATATTGAGCATGGGCTCGCCGAAGAACTGGTCGCCGCCCTGGGCTTCGATCTGCAGCAGGCCGCGCTGGATGGCGCCGACGCTGGCGGCCGAGACATTGCCGTACTCGGTGGTGTACTGCGCCGCGTTCTCGCCCACATGCTGGAGCATGGCGCGCAAGTCCTTGAGGTCCAGCAGCAGCAAGCCGGCGTCGTCGGCGATCTTGAACACCATCTGCAGCACGCCTTGCTGGGTCTCGTTCAAGTCCAGCATGCGCGAGAGCAGGAGCGGACCCATGTCTGACACGGTCGCGCGCACCGGGTGGCCCTGCTTGCCGAACACATCCCATAGCGTGGTCGGGCAAGCCAGCGATGCCGGCGCCTCCAGGCCGCGGTCCTTGAGCACCGCCTGCAGCTTGGGCGACAGGCTGCCGGCCTGCGAGATGCCGGTCAAATCGCCCTTCACATCGGCCATGAAGACGGGCACGCCGATGCGGCTGAAGTTCTCGGCCAGGGTCTGCAAGCTGATGGTCTTGCCGGTGCCGGTGGCGCCTGTGATCAGGCCGTGGCGGTTGGCCAGGGCGGGCAGCAAAAAGCACTCAATGGCGTCGCGGCGGGCCAGCAGAATCGGGTCAGGCATGGGGTGTCCGGGTGGCAAAGCTAAAATCGCAGTCTATCCAACTCAAATGAGGGTGCGCCTGAGGCGCATCCAGCAGGAGCAGAGCCATATGGCTGGTCATTCCAAGTGGGCCAATATTCAGCATCGCAAAGGCCGCCAGGACGAGAAGCGCGGCAAGATCTGGACTCGCATCATCCGTGAAATCACGGTGGCAGCGCGCCAGGGCGGCCCGGACATCAAGGACAACCCCCGCCTGCGTCTGGCGGTGGAAAAAGCCAAGGCCGCCAATATGCCGGCCGACCGCATCAAGTACAACATCGACAAGGCCAGCGGCAACCTCGACGGCATCAGCTACGAGGAAATCCGCTACGAGGGCTATGGCATCGGCGGCGCGGCTGTGATGATCGACACCATGACGGACAACAGGGTCCGCACGGTGGCCGAGGTGCGCCATGCCTTCAGCAAGTACGGTGGCAATATGGGCACGGATGGCTCGGTGGCCTTCCAGTTCAAGCACTGCGGCCAGCTGATCTTTGCCCCGGGCAGCTCAGAAGACAAGATCATGGAAGTGGCGCTGGAGGCCGGCGCCGACGATGTGGTGACCGACGAAGACGGCGCCATCGAAGTGCTGACGCCGCCGACTGAGTTCGAAGCGGTGCAAGCGGCCCTGGAGGCCGCCGGCTTCAAGCCCGAGATGGCCGAAGTGACGATGCGGGCTGAGAACACAATCAGCCTGAGCGGCGATGATGCCGCCCGGATGCAGAAACTGCTCGACGTGATCGAGGACCTGGACGATGTGCAGGCGGTCTATCACAACGCCGCCATCGAAGTCTGATCCGGCCCGCCGTGCTGACGTGACACTCGCACGGGCAAGAGCAACCGCAAGTAAAGCGCTGATGCAGCGCATGGAAGTCATCGAATGAAGGTCTTGGTACTGGGCAATGGCGGGCGCGAACATGCGCTGGCATGGAAGCTGGCGCAGGCGGAACGCGTGAGCCAGGTCTTTGTGGCGCCCGGCAACGGCGGCACGGCCCGTGACGCGCGTCTGAAGAATGTGCCCATCACCGACGTGAAGGCGCTGGCCGACTTCGCCGAGGAGCAGAAGATCGCCCTGACCGTGGTCGGCCCCGAGGCCTTCCTGGCCGCCGGCGTGGTGGACGAGTTCCGCGCCCGTGGCCTGCGCATCTTTGGCCCGACCAAGGCGGCCGCGCAGCTGGAATCGTCCAAGGCCTTCGCCAAGGACTTCATGAAGCGCCACGGCATTCCCACGGCGGCTTACGAGACCTTCAGCGATGCGGCGGCGGCCCATGCCTACGTCGAGGCCCAAGGTGCGCCCATCGTCATCAAGGCCGACGGCTTGGCCGCGGGCAAGGGCGTGGTCGTGGCCATGACCTTGGCCGAAGCGCATGAGGCCATCGACTGGATCCTGGCTGACAACAAGCTGGGCGTGGTGCACAACGAAGGCGGCGCGCGCGTCGTCATCGAACAGTTCCTGCACGGCGAGGAAGCCAGCTTCATCGTGCTTTGCGACGGCAAGAACGTCGTCTCCCTGGCCACCAGCCAGGACCACAAGCGCCTGCTGGACGGCGACGAAGGCCCGAACACAGGCGGCATGGGCGCTTACTCGCCCGCCCCGGTCGTGACGCCCAATGTCCACGCCAAGGCCATGCACGAAATCATCATGCCCACCATCCAGGGCATGGCGCGCGACGGCATTCCTTTCACCGGCTTTCTCTACGCCGGCCTGATGATCGACGAGTACGGCCAGCCGCGCACGGTCGAGTTCAACACCCGCATGGGCGATCCGGAAACCCAGCCCATCATGATGCGGCTGAAGAGCGATCTGCTCGATCTGTTGCTGCACGCGACCGATGGCACGCTGGACCAGGTCGAGCTGCAATGGGACCGCCGCGTGGCGCTCGGCGTGGTGGTGGCTGCCCACGGCTATCCGCTCACTCCACGAAAGGGCGATGCCATCAGCGGCCTGCCGGCCGACGCGGAAAACGTCATGGTCTTCCATGCCGGCACCGCCGAGGTCGACGGCAAGCTGCAGAGCTCGGGCGGCCGCGTGCTTTGCGTCACGGCTCTTGGCGAGTCGGTGCGCACGGCGCAGCAGGCCGCCTATGAGGCCCTGGTCCAGATCCAGTTCGATGGCAAGCAGTACCGCCAGGACATCGGTCACCGTGCGGTGAAGCGTTGAGTACAGCGAAGTCCAGCTTGCCCTCCGTGCCGCAGTGGATCAGCGGCCCTATGCCGGTGCAGCCGCGGGGCAGTCGCCTGGCGCGTGGCCTGCTGGCGCTGGCGGGTTGGCGGCTTGATTTCCCGGGCCTGCCGGGGCAGCAGGGCGTGATCCTGGTCTACCCCCATACCTCCAACTGGGACTTCGTCCTCGGCCTGCTGGGCAAGGCGGCGCTGGGCGTGCGCCTGCGCTTCTGGGCCAAGGACAGCCTGTTCCGCGTGCCCGTGTTCGGCCCCTGGATCCGTTCGCTGGGCGGTGTGGCGGTGAACCGCAGCAGCCGCAACGGTCTGGTCGGCGACACGGCCGCACAAATGCAAGCAGCCGCACGTGCGGGCCAGATGTTTTGGCTGGCCGCCGCGCCTGAGGGCACACGTTCGCTGGCCCAGGGCTGGCGTTCGGGCGCCTACCAAGTGGCTTTGCAAGCCGGCGCGCCGGTCGGCCTGGCCACATTCGACTTCGCCACCCGCACCATTGCGCTCAACCGCTTCGTTCGCCTGAGTGGCGATGTCGAGGCCGACCTGGCCTTGATGGCCGAGCATTTCGCCCCCTATCGCGGCAAGCGCCACCATCTGGCCAGTCCGATCCGGATGAACACCAAGACATGAGCACACCACCCAGCTTCGGCACGGCCACCCTCGATACCCAGCGGGTCCGCGACTACCTGCTCGATTTGCAGGACCGCATCATCTCGGCCTTGCAGGCGGTGGATGGCAACCCCTTTGTCAGCGATGGTTGGACGCGCGAGCCCGGCAGCCGCCTGGAAGGGGACGGTTTGTCGCGTCTGATCGAGGGCGGGGCCGTCTTCGAGCGCGGTGGCTGCAATTTCTCGCATGTGCGGGGGCGGGTCTTGCCCCCGTCCGCCACCCAGCATCGGCCCGAGTTGGCCGGTGCGCCGTTCGAGGCCATGGGCGTGTCCCTGGTCATGCACCCGCACAACCCCTTTGTGCCGACCGTGCACATGAATGTGCGCATGTTCGCGGCCTTGCCCGAGGGGCAGGAACCGGTGGTTTGGTTCGGTGGCGGCATGGACCTGACGCCCTACTACGGCTTCGAGCGCGACGCCCAGCATTTCCATCGAACCTGCGAAGCGGCCCTGCAGCCGCATGGCGAGCAGCTCTACCCGCATTTCAAGCAGTGGTGCGACGAGTACTTCTTCCTCAAGCACCGCAACGAGCCGCGCGGCATCGGCGGCATCTTCTTTGATGACCACGCCGAGGGCGGCTTTGAGGCGGCTTTCGCCATGATGCGCTCGGTGGGCGATGCTTTCTTGCCGGCGTATTTGCCCATCGTCGAGCGTCGCCATGCTTATGCCTATGGCGAGCATGAACGCGATTTCCAGGCTTACCGTCGCGGACGTTACGTCGAGTTCAATTTGGTCTTCGACCGTGGCACTTTGTTCGGCCTGCAGTCGGGTGGGCGCACCGAGTCCATCCTGATGTCCATGCCGCCCATCGTCAAATGGCGCTATCAGTGGGCACCGGAAGAGGGCACGCAGGAAGCGCGGCTGTACAGCGATTTCCTGCGCCCGCGCGACTGGGCGCATGAGCCGGCCACCCATCTATGGCTCTAGACCCCGCCCTGTCGGCTTCACCCGGCCCGCGCCGGGCACGGGTCGGCTTGTTCGGGGGCTCGTTCGATCCGGTGCATGTGGCCCATTTGGCCCTGGCGCGTTGTGCGCTGGAGCAATTGGAGCTGGATCAGCTGCTGTGGCTGCCGGCCGGGCGGCCCTGGCAGAAGACGGGGCGCGGCCTGGCCTCGCCCGAGCATCGGCGGGCCATGGTGGCGCTGATGCTGGCGGGTGAGTCGCGTTTTGCCATCGACGACAGCGAGCTGGAGCGCGACGGCGCCAGCTACACCATTGACACCGTGCGGGCCCGTCAGGCCGCACATCCGGACCAGGACTTGTTCCTCGTCATTGGTCAAGACCAGTACGAGCGCCTGCACAGCTGGCGCGAGTGGCGCGAGTTGCTGCAGCGGGTGACGCTGGCGGTGGCGGCACGGGCGGGTCAAGAAGTTCGGGGTTCTGCCGATGTGCAGAAGGAGCCCCATTCCTTGCTGAAACTGGCCCTGCCAGCGATGCAGGTTTCATCAACCCAAGTGCGCGAGCTGGCCTCGCGTGGCGAGGACATCCGCCCCTTGGTGGGCGACGCGGTCGCGGGGTATATTGCCCAGCACCGTCTTTACAGTGAGTAGGTACTGAATGGACATTCGTAAGCTGCAACGCGCCATCGTCGATGGTTTGGAAGATGTGAAGGCCCAGAACATCGTGGTCTTCAACACGGAGCACCTGTCGCCGCTGTTCGAACGCGTGATCATCGCGTCCGGCACCAGCAACCGGCAGACCAAGGCCCTGGCTTCCAGCGTGCGCGTGACAGTCAAGGAGCGTGGCATGGATGTGCTGCGCTGCGAAGGCGAAGAGAACGGCGAATGGATCATCGTCGACTGCGGCGCGGCCGTCGTCCATGTGATGCAGCCGGCCATCCGCGACTACTACCACCTGGAAGAAATCTGGGGCGGCAAGCCGGTCAAGCTGGCTCTGAACGACGGCAAGACCAAGCTGGTCAAGGCCTCGGAAGAAGAGGATGAAGAAGACGACGCGGCACCGGTCAAGAAGACTGCGGCCAAGAAGAAAGCGGCCGTCAAGCCCTCGCTGCCGGGCAAGCCGGGCGTGAGCAAGAAGGCGGCAGCAGCTGCCGCGGAAGCCAAGCCAGCAGCCAAGAAGGTCGCGGCCAAGAAGGCTCCGGCCAAGAAGAGCGCCAGCAGCCGCGAGGTCGATGCCAAGACCCCGGCCGCCAAAACCATCAAGGTTGGCCTCACCAAGCCGGCGACCAAACCCGCTGCCAAGAAACCTGCGGCCAAGAAGGTTGCGACCAAGACCGTGGGTGTGAAGAAGGCCCCGGCCAAGGCAGCCGCGGCCAAGCCAGCCGTCAAGGCTGTGGCCAAGAAGGTCGCCGCTAAACCGGCCACCAAGCCGGCCACCAAACCGGCCACCAAACCGGCCACCAAACCGGCCGCCAAAAAGACAGCGCTCAAGAAGAACGTTTGAGTTTCGTCTGAACGATGCGTTTGTTCTTGATCGCCGTGGGCCAGCGTCAGCCGGCCTGGGCGGACACCGCCTATGAGGACTTTGCCAAGCGCTTTCCGCCCGAGATGCGCTTGGAGCTCAAGGTCGTCAAGGCCGAGACCCGGGGCAGCAAGACGGCCGAGCAATTGATGGCGGCCGAGGCGCAGCGTCTGGAGTCGGCCTGCCCCAAGGGCGTGCGCCGCATCATTCTCGATGAGCGTGGGGAGCGCCGCACCAGCAAGCAGCTGGCCGAGCGCATGCAGCTCTGGATGGGTGAGGGCCGTGATGCGGCCCTCTTCATCGGCGGCCCCGACGGTCTGCATCCTGACCTCAAGGCCACGGCCGACGAAACCTTGCGCCTGTCCGACCTGACCCTGCCTCATGCCTTTGCCCGCGTCCTGCTGGCCGAAGGCTTGTACCGCGCCTGGACCGTGATGACCGGCCACCCCTACCACCGAGAATGAGCAGCTCAAGCCTTTTCATCTATCTCGCTTCACAAAGCCCCCGCCGGCGACAGCTGCTGGAACAACTCGGTGTGCGCCATGAGCTTTTGCTGCCTGGGCCCGAGGAAGACGCCGAGGCCTTAGAGGCCGTTTTGCCCGGTGAGGCGCCTGAGGCGTATGTGGCGCGTGTGACCCAGGCCAAGCTCGATGCCGCGCTCTTGCGTCGCGCTGCGCGTGGCCTGCCCGAAGCACCGGTGCTGTGCTCCGACACCACCGTGGCGGTGGATCAGCAGATCCTGGGCAAGCCGCTTGACGCTGAGGACGCGCTGCGCACCCTGCGTTTGCTGGCCGGGCGTCGCCACCGCGTGATCACGGCGGTGGCTGTGGGGCAAGCTGAGCGGCGGGAGGCTGCCCTCAACGTCTCAGAAGTCGAATTCGCGCCGGTTGGCGAGGACGCTTTGCGCCGCTATGTGGACAGCGGCGAGCCCTTCGGCAAAGCGGGCGCCTATGCGATACAAAGTCAGGCGGCCGCCTGGATTTCGCGCATCGAGGGCAGCTATTCAGGCATCATGGGCCTGCCCCTGTTTGAGACCGCGCAATTGCTGAGCGCCTGGGGCTGGCGCTTCTGAGATCCGATCTTCGCGAGCAGGGGCGCCGACGACAGACCGAGTCTTGTCGCATGAAGGCCCGAACGTTTCACGGCCCTCATGCAACAGCACTTGCAACAGCATTTGCGACAGCATTCGAGGATTGAGACGAGACGCCATGGAAGACATCCTGATCAACTGGTCGCCGCAGGAAACGCGCGTGGCCGTGGTGGAAAACGGTTCGGTGCAAGAGCTCCACGTCGAGCGCACGCTGGAGCGGGGCTTGGTGGGCAATGTCTATTCGGGCAAGGTCGCCCGGGTGCTGCCTGGCATGCAGTCCGCTTTCATCGACATCGGCCTGGAGCGGGCCGCCTTTTTGCACGTGGCCGATTTGCACCTGACCGGCACCCAGGCGGGACGAGGCCACCATGGCGAAGCCGGCGTGGCCACGCCGATCGAGCGCCTGGTGTTCGAGGGTCAGACCTTGACCGTGCAGGTCATCAAAGACCCGATCGGCAGCAAGGGCGCGCGTCTGTCCAGCCAGATCAGCATCGCCGGTCGCATGCTGGTGTTCCTGCCGCAGGACGAGCACATCGGCATTTCGCAGAAGATCGGTTCGCACGAGGCTCGTGAACAGCTGCGCGCGCGCATGCAGATTCTGGTCGGCAAGGCCGAGGAGGGCGGCGGCGGCGGCTTCATCCTGCGCACCAATGCCGAGGATGCCAGCGACGAAGAGCTGGCCTCCGACATTGCCTACTTGCGCAAAGCATGGGCGGCGATTCGTGAGCGCGCTTTCAACTCGCCGCCGGGCACATTGCTGCACCAGGACTTGAGCCTGGTCGAGCGGGTGTTGCGTGACCTGACCAGCGATCGCACCGGCTCCATCCGCATCGACTCCAAGCTGCAGTACGACGTGCTGCATGCCTTTGGCGAGACCTTCATGCCGGCAGCCACCGCCAAGCTTGAGCATTACCGTGGTGAGCGACCGATCTTCGATCTGAACAATATTGATGCGGAGCTCAGCCGCGCCCTGGCCCGGCGCGTCGATCTGAAGTCGGGCGGCTATCTGATCTTCGATCAGACCGAGGCCATGACCACGGTCGATGTGAACACCGGCGGTTTTGTCGGTGCGCGCAATTTCGACGACACCATCTTCAAGACCAATCTCGAGGCGGCCGGCGCCATCGCGCGCCAGCTGCGCCTGCGCAATCTGGGCGGCATCATCATTGTCGACTTCATCGACATGACGCGCGAAGAGCACAAGTCGGCCGTGCTGACCGAGTTCCGCAAGCAGCTCAGTCGCGACCGCACCAAGGTCACCTTGGGCGGTTTCACCCAGCTGGGCTTGGTCGAGATGACGCGCAAGCGCACGCGAGAGTCGCTCTCCCGCATGCTCTGCGAGCCTTGCCCGACCTGCGAAGGTCGCGGCCAGGTCAAGACCGCTCGAACGATTTGTTATGACATCATGCGCGAGATCCTGCGCGAGGCGCGCCAGTTCTCGCCCAAGGAGTTCCGCGTCGTGGCAGCGGCCAATGTGGTGGAGATGCTGTTGGACGAGGAAAGCCAGCATCTGGCCGGCCTGTCAGATTTCATCGGCAAGCCGATCTCGCTGACGGCCGAGCCGACCAATCAGACCGAGCATTACGACATCGTGTTGCTCTGATTGCGGCCGTCGGTGCCGCCTGGCGCTACAACGCCCGCATCAGCGGTGTGCTTTAACGCCCTCAGGCAAAATCCCGACCCTGGCCCACGGCCTGCGCTGTGGACCCCTTCGCTTTGTTTTTCATGAGCACCTCCATGTCCGACCTTTTTTCGCGCCGAGCCCTCCTGCAGCAAGCCGCCGCGGCGTCCGCCGCCGTGCTGGCTGGGCCTGCCCTGGCCCAGTTCCGGGTGGAAATCTCCGGCGTGGGTGGCTCGCAGCTGCCCATCGCCCTGCCGGATTTTCGTGACGAATCGGCCAGCGGCCAGGCCGTGGCCGCCATCATCCGCGCCGACCTGGAGCGCAGCGGCCAGTTCAAGATCATCGATGCCGCGCCGGGCCTGTTCGAAGGCAGCGCACCGAACTGGAGCGAGTGGCGTGGCAAACAGGCCGATGCCTTGGCTGCCGGTTCGGTCAGCCGCCTGGCCGATGGCCGTTTCGATCTGCGCTACAAGCTCTGGGATGTGGTCAAGGGCGCCGACCTGGGCGGTGAAGCCCATGCTGTGACCGCAGAGGATGTGCGATTGGCGGCCCACCGCATTGCCGACACCATCTATCAAAAGCTGACCGGCGAGCGCGGCGTGTTCGCCACTCGCATGGCCTACGTCACCCGAGCTGGCGGCCGCTACAGCCTGCGCATCACCGATGCCGACGGCGAGGGCGGTCAGGTTGCCCTGGCCAGCCCCGAGCCCATCATTTCGCCGGCCTGGTCGCCCAATGGTCGCGAGCTGGCCTACGTGTCCTTCGAGACACGCAAGGCGGTGGTCTGGGTGCAGGACCTGCAAACCGGCCGTCGCCGCAAGCTGGCCGATTTCCGCGGCAGCAACAGTGCGCCCGCGTTTTCGCCAGATGGCGAGTCGCTGGTGCTGACCCTGTCGCGCGAGGGTGGCTCCCAGCTTTTCGTGATGAACCGCGACGGCAGCGGCGTGCGCCGCCTGACGCAAAGCTCGGCCATCGACACCGAGCCGGTGTTCGCGCCCGACGGCCGCTCCATCTATTTCGTCAGCGACCGCGGCGGCAGCCCGCAGATCTACCGCGTGGCGGTGGGCGGCGGCGCGCCTGAGCGTATCAGCTTCAGCGGCAACTACAACATCAGCCCGACCGTCAGCCCTGATGGCCGCAGCCTGGCTTTTGTCACCCGCCTGAACGGCAGCCAGTTCCGCGTCTGCGTGATGGACCTGGCCTCAGGCGTGGTGCAGCAGATCAGCGATGGCAGCGACGACGAGAGCCCGAGCTTCTCTCCCAATGGCCGTCTGATCGTCTATGCCACCCGCGCTGGCGGCCGCGATGTGCTGATGACCAGCACCCTGGATGGCCGTATCAAGGCCAAGCTGATTTCCACCCTGGCCGATGTGCGAGAGCCGACTTGGGGTCCCTTTGGCCGTTGATTTCTTTGCGCTTGCCACGAGAGAAACTTGTGCAAGCTGTATGACAATTCGCAGCTGTTGATGCGCCGACCGGACCGGTTAGCGGCGAAACCTTTTCAAGACCGATCCATGCGATCGAAACAGGAGTGCTTTTCATGAAGATGACGCGTTTTGCTCTGTCCCTCTTGGCCGCTGCCGCCCTGGCAGGCTGCAGCACTGCCGTGAAGCTGGATGAGCCGGCGCCGGTGGAAACCCGTCCGGTGACCCAGACGGCTCCGACCAATTCCTCGGCCAGTGCCCAGCCTACGATTGAATCCAAGGTCCAAACCGTGGATCTGGGTGCCCAGCTGACCGCCGCCGTGGCCAGCCAGCGCGTGGTCTATTTCGATCTGGACAGCTACACCGTCAAGGACGAATTCCGTGGCCTGGTCGAAGCCCATGCCAAGCGCCTCAACAACGACCGCAAGATTGCCCTGAGCCTGGAAGGCCACACCGACGAGCGCGGCGGCCGTGAGTACAACCTGGCTTTGGGTCAGAAGCGTGCCGAAGCCGTGGCCAAGTCCCTGGGCTTGCTGGGCGTTGGCGCAGCACAAGTCGAGGCGGTGAGCTTCGGCAAGGAGCGCCCCGCCGTTCAAGGCAGCGACGAAGCCGCCTGGGCCAAGAACCGCCGCGTCGAGCTGAAGGACAAGTGAGATGAAGTTGCCGCGGCTGCTGCCGTTCTGCCTGGTGCTGGGCTTGGCCCTGAGTCAACCGGCGCGTGCCGGTCTGTTTGAGGACGAGGACGCCCGCAAGGCCATCCTCGATCTGCGTGCCAAGCTGCAACAGAGCGAGGACGCCCAGCGTCAGCGCGCCGAGCAGCTGAGCGCTTTGGTGCAGGATCAGCTCGGTCCTTTGCGCCGCAGCCTGCTGGACCTCAATGGTCAGATCGACACCTTGCGCGCCGAGATCGCCAAGCTGCGCGGCCAGAACGAGCAGTTGGCACGCGAGCTGTCCGAGACCCAGCGCAAGCTCAATGACCAGCTGCAAGCCTTTGATTCGCGCTTGAAGCCCATGGAGCCACAGAAAGTGGCACTCGATGGCCGCGAGTTTCAGGTGGACCCAGAGGAGCGCCGTCAGTACGAGGCGGCCATGGGCTTGGTCCGGCGCGGCGATTTCAACGAAGCGGGCGAGGCCTTGAGCAGTTTTGCTCGTCGTTTCCCGGCCAGTGGCTACAGCGACTCGGTGCGCTTCTGGCAGGGCAACGCCCAGTACGGCAAGCGTGAGTACAAGGAAGCGATTGCCACCTTCAAGGCCTTCATTTCCGGCAACCCCGAGCACCCGCGCGCGGCAGAAGCCTTGTTGGCTCTGGCCAATTGCCAGATCGAGCTCAAGGACACCAAGGCAGCCCGACGCAGCCTCGGTGATTTGATCAAGGCCTACCCCGGGTCCGAAGCGGCGCAGGCTGGCAAGGAACGGCTGGCCGCGCTCAAGTAAGGGGGCTGGTGTTTCCCAACCGGTCAAGGCTCTGCGTGCAGAGCCTTTTTTGTGCGCCAACAGGATCTCTGGCTCGATGGATATGCAAGGACAAGACGATATGGCCGAAGCCATGAATGCGGCCGCCGGCCAGCCTGGTCTGGCGGAGTTTCCGGCCGACAGCGAGCGTCGTTTCGGTGGTCTGCGGCGCCTGTACGGTGAAGCCGACTATCGGCGCTTGCGCGTCGCGCATCTGGTCGTGGTCGGCTTGGGCGGCGTCGGCTCCTGGGCCGTGGAAGCGCTGGCACGCTCCGGCGTGGCCAGCCTGACACTGATCGATCTGGATCAGGTCTCCGAATCGAACATCAATCGCCAGATTCAAGCTTTGGGGTCGACGGTGGGCATGGCCAAGGGCGAGGCCCTGCGCTTGCGCATCCAGGACATCCATCCCGGCTGCGAGGTGCGGGTGATCGAAGAATTTGTCGAGCCCGCCAACTGGCCGGACCTGCTGGGTGGCAGCGAGACCGAGTCTCGGGTCGACGGTCTGATCGATGCCTGCGACCAGGTGCGAGCCAAAGCTTGCATGGCGGCCTGGGCGCGCGCGCGCCAGCTGCCTTTTGTGACGGTGGGTGCCGCAGGTGGCAAACGCGAACCCCATCTGCTCAGCATCGAAGACCTGGCGGACACCACCCATGATCCTTTGCTTGCTTCGCTGCGCCAGCGCCTGCGCAAGGAATACGGTGCTCCGCGGCAAGGCAAGCTCGGTGTGCGTTGTGTGTTTTCGCGTGAGGCGGTACACCGCCCGCCCGAGGAAGGAGAGGGCGGTGAAGCCTGTGCCGTCGACGGCACGCTCAACTGCCATGGTTATGGCTCCAGCGTGGCGGTGACGGCCAGTTTTGGCATGGCGGCGGCGGCGGCCTTGATCCAGGCCGTGCTGGCCCGTGCGCGCTGAGGAACCGCTTTTCATTGCACATGAAGTTCTTGTGAAAGTATTGCCGGAAGCAAAAAATTCTGGCTATAATGATGGGCTTCGCTTGATGGGTCGTTAGCTCAGTTGGTAGAGCAGCGGACTTTTAATCCGTAGGTCGCAGGTTCGAGTCCCGCACGACCCACCATCTTGCCAAGAGCAATTCTGTTGTTCGGTAAGTGCGAAGAAGCTGAAAAGCAGATTTTTGAGATATTCGCTGAAACAGTGGAAATTCTAAAAAATCATGCTATACTGCAAGGCTTGCAAGGTTGCTAACAAATTGACGCCAAGCAAGACAAGAGAAGCGTAGGGCTCTTAGCTCAGTTGGTAGAGCAGCGGACTCTTAATCCGTAGGTCGAGTGTTCGAGTCACTCAGGGCCCACCAAAATTAAGAATGAAACCAGCACCGAATGCGAAAGCAGTCGGTGCTTTTTTCATGGTCGGCAGGAAATTGCTGCTGCGTCCGGCGGGTGCGGTTTCACGCCAGGCTTGGCTGAAGGGGTGGGCTAGGGCCAGCAGGGTCGCTGACCTGCGGTGTTGAACCTCAGGCCTTGGCGGCTGGGGCCCGGTCAGGGGAGCCCACCACGGACATGGTCTGGGTGCCGGTGACGATCATGCGCACCATGACCACCAACTGCTCGGTCAGCTCGGGCAGCTTGTCCTGCGGCAAGTCCATGGCGGTGGAGCCAATGGCGAACACCAGGCGGGTGATGGCCTTGGCCGTGAGGCCCGGCTCGTACAGGCCGGTGCCATTGGCCTCGGCCAGGCGGATCAGATCCTGCCTCAGCTCTTCTTCGAAAAAGCTCAGCTGGCGGTCGACGGCATGCTTGAACGCATCCGAGCCGACCGTGCCCTCGCGCAAAAGGATGTGCAGCAGCACATCGCCCGAGCTCAGCTGGTCCATGAACGCTTGCACGGCGCTGCGCACCACGCTGGCGCCGCCGCTGGAGCGGCGCCGGGCTTCGCCGATGATGCTGCGCAGCGACAGGCCGGCCCGTTCGATCAGGGCCACGGCCAACTCGTCCATGTCGCGGAACTGGCGGTAGAAGCTGTTCGGTGCAATGCCGGCCTCGCGGGCCACCTCACGCAAGCTCAAGGAGGAGATGCTGCGGTGCGGCCCGACCAGCTTGAGCGCCGCCTGGACGATGTCGTCGCGCGTGATCAAGGCTTTGCGCCCAGGGCCGCTGGCGCCCGAACTCTCGGGAAGCTCCAGCCCGTTGGCGGGGCTTGAGAGATCGGCAAGTGGCGGTGGCGCGAGCGTTGGGGTCATGAAGGCGGGCGTGACGAGGCTCGCATCATAACGAAGTCTTAATTAATATACGAGCGTATATAAATCTGTATGCGTATGCATATAATGACGGCAGTTCAGTGTTTCCCCCTGGACGGAGTGCCTTTCGTGACCGCTTTGACGACCACTGCTTCGACTTCTCTCCCTGCCTCTCAGTCCGGCCTGCTGCGCCGCTGGGCCCGTTCATTCGTGGACCCGGCCGTGTTTGACTATTGGGCCGGCCACATCAACCGCCTCTGGACCTGGGAGCGCCCCCTGGCTCGCGTGGTCGAGCGCCAGGAGGCTGCGCTGGGCTCGGTGACCTTGGTGCTGCAGCCCAACCGGCACTGGCAGGGTTTCAGGCCCGGCCAGCATTTGAACCTCGGCGTCGAAATCGATGGCCGCCGGGTGACGCGTTCCTACAGCTTGTGTGATGTGCCGCGCGCCGATGGCCGAATCGCCGTCACGGTACAGCAGATCGATGGCGGTTTGATGTCCACGCAGCTGTGCACGCGGACCCGGGTCGGCGATGTCCTGGACATCGGCCCCGCCTATGGTGAACTGACACTGCCAGCTCAGGCCCAGGCTCGCCACCTGCTGCTGGCCGCTGGCAGCGGCATCACGCCGCTGATGAGCTTGGTGCGTGAGCAGGCCGAACGCCAGATGCCTCAGCCCGTCACCCTGATGTACTGGGTCAAGACGGCCGCTCAGGCCTGCTTTGTGCCCGAGCTGCAGGCCTTGGCCAAGCGCTTCCCGAACTTCCAGTTTCAGCTGATCGCCACCCAGCAAGGCGGCCGTCGCATCGATGCCGAGCTGCTGGCTCCGCGCCTGGCCGAGGGCGCCGGTCAGCTGCAGGCGCTGGCTTGCGGCCCGGGTGGCTTTGTCGCGCTGGCGCGCGAGCTGCTGAGTGGCCAGGTCGCCAGCTTCAAGGCCGAGGCTTTCACGCCCGCTGTGCCGCTGAACACCGACAGCAAGCACCAGGTGCAAGTGGAGCTGCGCCGCTCCGGTCGCACGCTGGAGGTGGCCTCGGGCATGTCCCTGCTGGCCGCCCTGGAAGCCCAAGGCTTGCGCCCGCAATCGGGCTGCCGCATGGGCATCTGCCACAGCTGCGTTTGCACCAAGCATGAAGGCTTGGCCGAAGACATGAACACCGGCGAGCGCTGCAGCGAGCCCAATAGCGCGATACGCATCTGCGTCAGCCGCGCCTGTACCGACCTCAGTTTGGATCTGTAAACAGCCCATGAGCAAGTCCCTGACCCGCAATCTGTCTCACGACGAGCTGGAAAAGTTCGGCGCTGAAATCGAGGCCCTGCGTGCCCGCACCGTGGCCGATCTGGGCGTGCGCGATGCGCGCTACATCCGCAACATCTTCAAGACCGTGCGCTGGACCGAGGTGATCGGCCGCGCTGCTTTGATGATCGGCGCCTTTCTGCCCATGCCTTGGATGATCGGCTTTTGGATCGTCGGCGCCCTGACCCTGGGTCTGTCCAAGATTCTCGACAATATGGAGCTGGGCCATAACGTCATCCATGGGCAGTTCGACTGGATGGGCGACCCCAAGTTCCAGGGCAAGAGCTTCGAGTGGGACATCGTCGGCACCAGCGAGAACTGGCGCAAGACCCACAACTTCCGCCACCACACCTATACCAACATCCACGGCCTCGACGACGACATCGGTTACGGTCTGCTGCGCCTCTTCCCCGAGCAGAAGTGGCAGCCGCTGGCGCTGATTCAGCCCATTGTTGCGGTCTTCTTTGCGCTCTTCTTCCAGTGGGGCGTGGCCATCCAGAACTTGCCCAAGGGCGGTTATTTCGGCAAGCATGGCCCTGCCGCGCGCCGCGAACTGAAGCTGGCCGGCCGCAAGATCTCGCACCAGCTGATCAAGGATTACCTGATCTTCCCGGCCCTGGCCGGTCCCGGTTTCTTGGTGGTGCTGACGGGCAATCTGGTCGCCAATATGTTGCGCAATGTCTGGACCTACACCATCATCTTCTGTGGGCACTTCACCACCGAGGTCGAGACCTTCCATCGCAATGTGCTGAAGAACGAGACCCGCGCCCACTGGTATTGGCGCCAGATCCGCGGCTCCAGCAATCTGGCCGGCGGCTTTGTGCTGAACACGCTCTCGGGCAATTTGAGCCACCAGATCGAGCACCACCTCTTCCCCGATGTGCCCGCCAATCGCTATGTCGAGATGGCACCGGCGGTGCGCGAGATCTGCCGCCGCTACGGTGTGCACTACAACACCGGCTCGCTGTCCAAACAGTTCGCTCAGGTGATTTGGCGCATCCTGCGCCACAGCCTCCCGAGCCGGCCGAGCCGCGCCCGTGTGGCCAGCCTGCAAAGCTGATCCCCGAGTTCCAGTCAGGCAAGGAAATGGGCGGGGCGCCATCGGCGCTCCGCCTTTTTTACTTCAGGTCGCTCAGGCCTTGCTCACCAGATGCGCAGGCGCTCCGCAGCGGGCTTGAACAAGGCGTCACCGGCCTTGGTGTCGAAGGCCTCGTGGAAGCCGTCGTGGTTGCTGACCGTGCCGTTGGCGCGGAATTCGCCGGGCGAGTGGCTGTCGGTGGTCAGCTGCTGCAGCAGGCGTTCGTCTCGGTACTTGTTGCGCCAGACCTGCGAGAAGCCCAGGAAGAAGCGCTGGGCGCCGCTCGTGCCGCCGATCACCGGTGCCGGCTTGCCGCCCAGGGAGCGCAGATAGGCCTTGTAGGCGATCTGCAGTCCGGACAAGTCGGCGATGTTCTCGCCCAGGGTCAGGCGGCCGTTGATGTGCTTGCCGGGCAGGGGCTGGTAGCCCTCGTACTGCGCCACCAGCTTGGCGGCGATGGCTTCGAAAGCGGCGCGGTCTTCCTGGGTCCACCAGTCGCGCAGCACGCCGTCGCCGTCGAACTGGCTGCCGCGGTCGTCAAAGCCGTGGCTGATCTCGTGGCCGATGACCGCGCCGATGGCGCCGTAGTTGATGGCGTCGTCCGCTTCCATGCTGAAGAAGGGCGGCTGCAGGATGGCGGCCGGGAAGACGATCTCGTTGGCCGAGCCGCTGTAATAGGCGTTGACGGTCTGCGGCGTCATGCCCCATTCCTTGCGGTTCACCGGCTGGCCGGCCTTGGCCACCATGCGCTCCCAGGCGAAGCGGGCGGCGCGCTGGCTGTTGCCGAAGGCGTCACCGGGCTTGACTTCCAAGCGGCTGTAGTCGCGCCATTGTTCGGGGTAGCCGATCTTGGTCGTGTACTTGGAGAGCTTGTCCTGGGCTTGCGCCTTGGTGGCCGGGCTCATCCAGCTCAGGCCATCGATCGAGTCCTTGTAGGCGGCCATCAAATTGGCCACCAGGGTCTGCATGCGGGCCTTGTAGGCGGCCGGGAAGTGGCGTGCCACCCAGAGCTGGCCCACCGCCTCGCCGAGCGCGCTGTTGCTTTCGTTGATGGACTGCTGCCAGCGCGGCAGCTCGGTCTTGGCGCCGGTCAGAGCCTGGCGGAAGGCGAAGTTGGCCTCGCGCACGGCCTTGGGCAGCACATCGGCGCTGCGGCTCAGGGCATGCAGGCGCAGGTAGAGCTTCCAGTCCTCTAGCGGCTGCTCGGCCAGCAGGCCGGCCAGGGCGCGGATGGCGCTGGGCTGGGCCACATCGATGCTGCTGGCCTGGCCCAGGCCGGCCGATTCCAGATAGACCGTCCAGTCGAAGCCGGGTGCCTGCTCGCGCAGATCGGCCACGCGGGTCGGGTTGTTGGTCTTGACCGGGTTGCGGTTGTCGACCTTGTCCCAATGCACGGTGGCGATGCGCTCTTCCAAGGCCAGCACGCCTTGGGCCGCTGCAGTCGGCTCGGCCTCGCCGGCGAAGCCGGCCAGCTGGCTCAGATAGGCGCGGTAGGCCTCGCGAGCCTTGGCCATGCGGGCGTCGTCCTTGAGCAGGTAGTAGTCGCGGTCGGGCAGGCCCAGGCCGCTCTGGCCCATGCGCACGCCATTCATCTTGGGGTTCTTGGCCTCGGCCGTCACGCCCACGCGCACCGGCGAGGCGGCGAACAGTTGCGAGCGGCCCAGCCATTGCGCCAGCGCGCCCCGGTCCTTGATGGCCGAGATCTCTTTCAGCAGCGGCTGGATGGGCGCCAGGCCGGCGCGCTCGATCGCCTCGATGTCGAGGTGGCTGCGGTAGTAGTCGGCGATCTTCTGGGCATTGCTGCCGGCGGCGTGCTGGCCGCGAGCCAGCTCGTCGATCAGGGCGCGCACGCGCGCGTCGGACTGGTCGATCAGCAGGTCGAAGCTGCCATAACGCGATTTGTCAGCGGGGATCTCGGTGTTCTTCAGCCACAGGCCGTTGACGGCACGAAACAGATCGTCCTGCGGCCGCACGCTGGGGTCGAAGCTGCTGCGGTCCAGGCCCTGGATGATGGGCGCGGCAGTTTCGGCGGCCAGGGCCGAGCCGGCACCGAAGGCCAGCTGGGTCAGCAAGGCCAGGGTGGCGAGCTTGAACGGGGTTTTCATCATCAACATGGGCAGGTTCTTCCTGAAAAAGGGGCAGGGTCGAAGGCGGGCGCTCACCAGATGCGGATGCGCTCGCCCTCGGGCTTGAACAGGCGGTCGCCCTTGCGGGTGCCGAAGGCTTGGTGGAAGGCGTCGTGGTTGACCACGCCGCCGTTGGCGCGGAACTGGCCCGGCGAATGCGGGTCGGCCATCAGCTGTTGCAGCAGCAGGGGCGGGCGCACCTTCTCGCGCCAGATCTGTGCGAAGCCGAGGAAGAAGCGCTGCTCACCGGTGTAGCCATCCAGCACCGGCGCCGGCTTGCCGCCCAGCGAGGCTTGGTAGGCCTTGTAGGCGATTTGCAGGCCCGACAGGTCGGCGATGTTCTCGCCCAGGGTCAGCTGGCCATTGACGCGCTTGCCGGGCAGGGCCTGGTAGGCGCTGAACTGCTGGGCCAGGCGCTGGCCCAGGGCCTCGAAGGCCTTGCGGTCGGCCGGCTGCCACCAGTCGCGCAGCATGCCGTCGCCGTCGTACTGGGCGCCTTGGTCGTCGAAGCCGTGGCTGATCTCGTGGCCGATCACGGCGCCAATCCCGCCGTAGTTGACCGCGTCATCAGCTTTCATGTCGAAGAAGGGCGGCTGCAGGATGGCGGCCGGGAAGACGATTTCGTTGAAGGTCTCGTTGTAGTAGGCATTGACCTGCTGCGGCACCATGCCCCATTCGCTGCGGTCCACCTTCTGGCCCAGCTTGGCGGCCTCGCGGGCCCAGGCGAACTGCGCCGCGCGCTGCTGGTTGCCCAGCGCGTCGCCGGCCTTGACCTGCAGGGCGCTGTAATCGCGCCAGGTGTCGGGGTAGCCGATCTTGACCAAGTATTTGGACAGCTTGTCCTGGGCTTGCAGCTTGGTTTCGGGCGTCATCCAGCTCAGGCCATCGACCGAGCTTCTGTAGGCCGCCAAAAGATTGGCCACCAGCTCCTGCATGCGCGCCTTTTGCGCCGGTGGGAAATGCTGGGCCACGTAGAGCTCGCCCACGGCTTCGCCCAGGGCTTCGTTGATCGCATCCACGCCTTGCTTCCAGCGCGGCCGCTCTTGCTGCGTGCCGCTCATGGCGCGGCCGTGGAAGGCAAAGGCGGCGGCACGGAAGGGCTGGGGCAGCACGGCGGCGTGGGCGTCCAGGGTGTGCAGCTTGGCGTAGAGCTTCCAGTCGGCCAACGGGGCCTCGGCCAGCAGCTGGGCCAGGCCGCGGATGGCGCTGGGTTGGGCCACGGTCAGTTTGTCCACGGCCTTGAGCTGGGCGGCGGCGAAGAAGGCGGTCCAGTCCAGGCCCGGTGCGGCCGCGCTCAGCTCGGCCGGCGTCATCGGGTTGTAGGTCTTTTGCACATCGCGGCTGCTGACCACGTCCCAGTGCGCCTGCGCCATGCGCGTCTCCAGGGCCAACACGCGGCGTGCGGCCTCACCCGGCTGGGCTTCACCGCTCAAGCGGGCCAGCTTGCTCAAGTAGGCAAGGTAGGCGCTGCGCGCCTTGGCCAGGCTGGGGTCACGCGGGTTCAGGTAGTAGTCGCGCTCGGGCAGGCCCAGCCCGGACTGGGCCAGCTGCAGGCGGTTGATCATGGGCTCCTTGGGGTCGGGGCCGATGGCCAGACGCAGGGGCTGGCTGATCTGCCCTTGGGCGCGGCCCAGCCACGCCAGCAGCTGCTCACGGCTGGCGAGCGCCGCGATCTCGTCCAGCTGCGGCCGCAACGCAGCCAGGCCCAGGCGGTCGATGGCCGCGCTGTCTTGGAAGGCGGCGTAGAACAGGCCGATCTTGGCCTCCTTGCTGCCCTCGGCCTGAGGTTGCGCGGCCAGGCCCTCGGCCAGGGCGCGCACGCGCTGGTCGCTGAGCTCGGCCAGCTTCTCGAAGCTGCCCCAGGAGCCCTTGTCGGCCGGGATGGTGGTGGCCTTGATCCAGCCGCCATTGCTCGCGAGGAAGAGGTCGTCCTGGGGCCTGACCTTGCGGTCGAAATGGGGCAGATCCAGCCCTGAAACGGCTGGGTCGGCAGATGCGGCCAGGGCACTGGCGCTCAGTCCCGAGAGACCGGCCACGTGCAGCAAGGCCACCAGAGTGCAATGTTTGAAGGCGTTCATGGCGGGAGTTCGGAATTCAAAGTTCGGAGACTAGAAATAGAAAATGCCCGGCTTCCTGCGAAACCGGGCATCTGCATTCAAGAGAAAAAGCTCATGTGGAGATCGGTTGGCCTGAGCCTAGCCGGCGGGGCCGGGTGTGCCGAAAGTCAGAGCTCAGGAGTTTCCCGAGGCGAGCTTCAAGGCCGCCTTCAAGCCAGCGAGACCGGCTGGCCTTGCACCCAGACCTGTTGCAGCTGCAAGTCCGTATCAAACACCGCCACATCGGCCCAGGCGCCGGCCTGCAGGCGGCCGCGCTCGGCCAGGCCCAGGTAGTCAGCCGGGTTGCGCGACAGGCGCGCCGAGGCGTCTTCCACGCTGAGGCCCACCTCGACCAGATTGCGCAAGGCCTGGTCCATGGTCAGGGCGCTGCCGGCCAGCGAGCCGGTGGCCAGGCGCACGCAGCCCAGGCACTTGAGCACGCGTTGCGAGCCCAGGCTGTACTCGCCGTCCGGCATGCCGGTGGCGGCGGTGGCGTCGGTCACGCAGTAGAGCTTGGGGATGGCACGCAGGGCCGCGCGCATGGCGCCCGGGTGCACATGCTGCAGATCGGGGATCAGCTCCGCGTACTCGGCATGGGCCAGGGCCGCGCCCACCATGCCGGGCTCGTAGTGGTTGAGACCAGGCATGCCGTTGAACAGATGGGTGAAACCGGCCACGCCGGCCTTGAGTGCCGCCACGCCGTCCTCGTAGCTGCCGGCACTGTGGCCGATCTGCACGCGGATGCCCAGGGCGCTGAGTTCGGGGATCAGGGCCAGATGGCCAGGGATTTCAGGCGCCAGGGTGAGCACCTTGATGGCCGCCAAGGCGGAGAAGGCCTGCACCGCCTCCAGCGTGGCGCGGCTGACGATGTCGGGCTGGGCGCCGAGCCGGCGCGAGCTCAGGTAAGGGCCTTCCAGATGCACGCCGAGGATGCGGGCCTCGTCGGCCCGCGGCTCGGCCATCACCGCGCCAATGCCTTGCAGGGCGTGCTCGATATCGCCCTGCGGCGCGGTCATGGTGGTGGCCAGCAGGCTGGTCGTGCCGTGGCGGGCGTGCGCGCGCGCCACGGTGCGGGCGCTGTCGCCGCCTTCCATAATGTCCACGCCCAGGCCGCCGTGCACATGCAGGTCGACAAAGCCGGGCAGGATCAGCCGGTCCTCGGGCGCGCTGGCGTCCTCATGCAGGGCTCGAATGCGCCCATCGGCTTGGAGTTCGAGATGGCCGCGCACCCAGCCCAGCGGGCCGAGGATGCGACCCGAAAGGGACTGCTGCGGGTTCATGGAAATAACAGGTTAGGAGAATGCGTGAGTCGCCATCAATCCACCACAATGAGTTCGATGCCGAGGCGCTGCAAGCCTTCGCGATATTCAGTGCTGATGCCCGCATCGGTGATCACGGTGTGCACGCGGTCCATCTGGATGATGCGGTGCAGGCTGACCCGGCCGAACTTGGAGGCGTCGCTGACGACGAAGACCTTTTTGGCGCGCTCGACCATTTTGCGGTTGATGCTGGCCTCGGCCTCGTGGTGGGTGGTGATGCCGAACTGCAGGTCCAGGCCGTCCACGCCGAGGAAGAGCTTGTCGAAGTTGTAGCCGTTCAGGCTGGCCTCGGCCTGCGAGCCCTGGATGGACAGCGATTTCTTGCGCAGCAGGCCGCCGGTCAGCATCAGCTCCACACCCTCGGCATCGGCCAGCTCCCAGGCGATGTTCAGGCCGTTGGTCATCACCGTCACGCGGGCGTCGGCCGGCAGGTGGCGCAGATGTCGGGCCAGGGGCATGGTGGTGGTGCCCGAGTCGATGATGATGTTGTCGCCCGGCTCGACCAGGGCGGCGGCGCGTGCGCCGATGCGCTCCTTCAGCGTCGAGTTCAGCTCATCCTTCTGTCGGATGTTCTGCTCTTGCGGCGGCATGCGGTTCATGCTGGCGCCGCCGTAGTTGCGGGTGACCAGGCCCTGGTCCTCGAAGACGCTCAGGTCGGTGCGTATGGTCACGGCCGACACGCCCATCATGGGCACCAGCTCGGCCACCTGCACGCTGCCTTGCTCCATCAGCATCTGCAGGATTTGTTCGCGCCGCTCTCGGGTATTCCTCATGGACTCGTGGCTTTCGATTCAAGAAGTTTTATGGGCTCAAACTCAAGCTGACTTGTGGCCGACCCGGTTGAAAGCTTTTGTTCGGAATGAATCTTAGTTGAACGAAAGAATCGAGCTATTGGTACTTTCGATGTGTCGGCGGCTCTCAGCCCATATGGCAGTTTCGGGCGCAGGCCCGGGCATAGCGCGCCAGCTCCAGCCCCACCTTGTGGCGGGCCAAGGCTGCGGGCTCGGCGGCCAACTCGCCGGCCAGCACGGCCTCAAACTGCTGCGGCAGATGCTGGCTCAGCAAGGGCAAGGGAATGCCGCTGGCCGTCAGATTGGCAATCAGGCGCTGCAGGGCGGCTTGCACCTCGGGCTCGCCCCAGTAGTAGCGGCAGCGGTCGCTGAAGGCAAAGCGGCGCAGCAAGCGCTGCTCGTCCGTACTGCCGGCGTAGTGCTTGGCCCAATGCTTGGGTTGCTCCAGCATGCAGCGCTCGAGCACGCCGGGCAGATCGGCCTGGTGCTCGGCCGGCAGCAGTTCGCGCTCGATGGCCGAGAGCGCAAACCAGGCCTCGCGCAGGGCAAAAGTGACCGCTGGGCCGACCTTGAGGATGGCGTAGTGATCGCGCACCAGGGCGTGCAGCGAGGCTTCGGTCTGGTAGTCGGTCGAATGGGCCTCAAAGACCAGGCGCGGCTGGGCTTCGATGAAGGCTGACAAGGCCCCTGCGGCGGCCGGCTGGTAATGCTGGACCTGGCTGTGGTCGAAATCGACGCCGGGCTGCACCACCATGGCGATCACGCGCAGCCAGGCAGCATCCAGGCCCTGGGCTGCAAATGCCTGCTCATGCACGGCCAAGGTGGCGGCGGCTGCCGCCGGCGCGGTGACGGCCACGCCGCCGCCCAGGGAGGCTTCGCCGCCCGGCACCGGCACCTCGGTGCCGATCACATAGACCGGTGGCGCCAAACCCAGGCGCGCGGCCGTGGCCTCGGCCACCAGGGCCAGATCGGCCGAGCGCGCGGCCACGGTCGCGTCGCTGAGCGGCCGGGCGTCGTCGGCGCAGGCCATGCTGCAGTCGAGGTGGATCTTCTCGAAGCCCGCCGCCACATAGGCCTCGATCAGCACGCGGGCATGGCCCATGGCCTCGGCCGCCGGCAAATGCTGCCAGGCATTGGGGCCCAGATGATCGCCGCCCAGGGCGATGCGATCGAGCGGGAAGTGAGCCTCCGCCGCCAGGGCCTGCACATAGTCGCGGAACTGCGGCGGCGTCATGCCGGTGTAGCCGCCGAACTGGTCCACCTGGTTGGAGGTCGATTCGATCAGCAGCGGCGTGTCGTAGGCCTGCGCCACTTCCATCGCCGCCTGCAGCACGAAAGGATTGGCCGAGCAGACGCTGTAGAGGCCGACAGGCTGACCGCTGCGGTGGGCGGTGATGGTGGCGAGCAGGTGGGACATGATCAGAAAGGAAAAGGAGGGGAGGCGGCGAGCTTCAGCTCAGACGCTGGCGCGCCAGCAGCGCGGCGCCGCGCGCGCCGCCGGCATCACCAAAGCGCGGTGGCAGGATGGGCGGCACGCTGACGCCCTGAAAGAGATGCGGGCGGATGGCCTCGGGCAGCTCGGTGTAGAGGCTTTGCAGCTTGGACAGGCCGCCGCCCAGCACCAGCACATGGGGGTCGTAGGCCATGATGAGGCCGGCCAGGGCATGGCCCAGCAGGTCCAGATGCAGGGCCAGGGCTTGGCTCGCGTGGGCGTCGCCCGCATCGGCTGCGGCCACGATCTCGGGCACCGACTGGCCAGCCGGGCCGCCGAAATGCTGGAACAGGGCCGCCAGGCCGCTGCCCGAGACATAGCGCTCGACGCAGCTTTGCAGCCCGCAGGCGCAGGCCAGCAGGGGCAGGCGGTGGCGCTGTTGCAGCAGCGCCGGCAGGGCCCAGTGGCCCCACTCACCGGCCAGTCCGTTGTAGCCGGCGATCAGCCGGCCCTGGACGCAAAAGCCGCCGCCTGCCCCGGTGCCGAGAATGGCACCAAACATTGAAGCAAAGCCTTCGGCCGCGCCGCCTTGCGCTTCGGACAGGGCAAAGCACTGGCAGTCATTGCCGATGGCCACGGGCCGGCCCAGGCGCTCGCGCAGGGCTTGCGGCACGGCGCGGCCGCTCAGGGCGGGCACATTGGAGCTGAGCTGCAAGCCGGTCTGCGGGCTGATGATGCCGGGCAGGCCCAGGCCCACGCGTCCGATGCAAGCCAGGGCCCGGTCGGCCTCAATCACCAGCTCGGTAATCGCCTCGACAAAGGCCTCGAAATCCTGCGTCGGCGTGGCCACACGGCGGCGGTAGAGCTCGGCGAAGCCGGGCGAGCCAGCATCAAAGGCGACCAGCTCGATCTTGGTGCCGCCGATGTCCAGGCCGTAGCAGGGCGCTCCGCCCGGCGGGGTGGACTCAGTCGCAGTGGACACGAGCGGATTCGACATAGGGATAAATCTCCACACCCTGCACGACCCGGTTGACCGTGCCATCGGGGAAGGGATTGTCCGGCGTCAGGCCCAGGGCCACCGAGCGGTGCAGGGCGTACTGCTGGGCCAGGATCAGCCACAGCGTGGTCAGCCAGCTGTCGCTCAGGCCGCTGGGCTCGGCGCTCAGGGCGCGGCTCAGCAGAGGGTTGTCGCCCTGCAGCGCGCCGGGACCGGCCTCGCCGATCAGCAGCACGCGGCCGGCGATGCCGTCGCGCAGCAGCTCGTTCAGCAGGTCTTGCTCATAACGGCGGGCATGTGCGTCTTGCGACTGAAAGATCACGACCAGGCTCTTGCAATTGAGCATGGACTTGGGGCCGTGGCGAAAGCCCAGCAAGGTGTTCGAGAAAGCCAGCACGCGGCCGCTGGTCAGCTCCAGCACCTTGAGCGCCGACTCTTGCGCCAGCGCCTCCAAGGGGCCGCTGCCCAGGTAGACGATGCGGTCGAAGGGCTGGGCGGCCAGCTCGGCCAGGGTGGCCGCCTGCTGGGCCAGCAAGGCCTCGGCACGCTGGGCCACCAGTTCCAGGCGGGCCAGGCGCTCGGCCCAGGGCGCGCGGCTGAAGGCGGCCAGGGCGGCCAGCTGCATGCTACTGAAACTGCTGGTCATGGCAAAACCGCGGTCGCAGGAGGCGGCCGGCATCAGCAGGTTCAGGGTGTCGGCGCGGGCGGCGTTGTTGCGGTAGAGCTCGCCCTCGGCATTGCAGGTGATGTTCAGAAAACGCGGCGAATCGATCTGCTGACGCAGCAGCTCGACGGCAGCCAGGCTTTCCGGGCTGTTGCCGCTGCGCGCAAAAGACACCAGCAAGGTGGGCTGCTCGCGCTGCAGATAGAGCTCGGGGTGGGTCAGCAGGCTGGTGGTGGCCACGGCGCGCACCTCGGCCGGCCAGTCGCGGTTGATCTCGTCGGCCAGGGTTTGGCCCACATAGGCCGAGCTGCCCGCGCCGGTCAGGATGACGCGGTGGCTGGGTTCCTTCAGCCAGGCGTCCAGAAAGGCGCGCAGCTGGGCCTGATGGTCGGCCAGCGAGGCGGCCAGTTCACGCCAGACGCTGGGCTGCTGCGCGATTTCCTCCGCCGTGGCCAGGCCTTGCAATTGCTGCCAGTCGCTGGCGGAGCGGTTGAGAAGAGTAGTCATCGGATGGATCGAAAGATTGCAGGTAAATTTATCTTTTAACTTTCGATTCGTCAAGAAAATTGACGTAAAGAAAAGAAATTACGATGAAACAAAAGAAGTTGCTTTCGAAAACCAGGGTTAGCTGTCTTTGCGGCGCAGTTGGTCCAAGGCCACGGCCAGCAGCAAGATGCCGCCGCGAACCATGTATTGGTAGAAGGCGTCGATATTGAGCAGGTTCATCGCGTTTTGCACCGTGCCCATGATGAGCACGCCCACCACCATGCCCGAGATGCTGGCGCGGCCACCCATCAGCGACACACCGCCCAGCACGCAGGCCGAGATCACATTGAGCTCGAAACCTTGCGCCGCATTGGGCTGGCCGCTGGTGATGCGCGCGGCCAGGATGACGCCGGCCGCCGCGGCCACCACGCCCTGGATCAGGAAGATGGTGATGCGCACGCGGGCGACGTTGATGCCGGCCAGGCGGGCGGCCTCGGGGTTGCCGCCGATGGCCAGGGTGTTGCGGCCGTAGACGGTGCGGTTGAGCAGCAGGGCAAACATGGCCACGCAGGCGATGGTGATCCAGACCGGCACCGGCAGGCCCAGCCAGAAGGCATTGCCCAGCTCAAAGAAGGCATCAGCCGAGATGCCCACGGCCTGGCCGCCCGCGGTGATGAAGGCCAGGCCGCGCACGATCTCCATGGTGGCCAGGGTGGTGATCAGGGCATTGATCTTCCAGCGCGCAATCACCACGCCATTGACCCAGCCGATCACGGCGCCGGCCGCCAGGGCCGCGGCAATGCCCAGGGCGATGCTCTCGGTCTGGTTGATCACCGTGGCGCAAAGCACGCCGGCCAGGGCCACGGTGGAGCCGATGGACAGGTCGAAGTCGCGCGAGGCGATGCAGAAGGTCATGGCGCAGGCCACCATGCCGATCTGCGAGACCGAGAGGGCCAGGCCGATCATGTTGGGCACACTGAAGAAGTACTCCACTGTCAGCGAGAGCAGGCCGAAGAGCAGGGCAAAGATCAGCAGCAGGCTGTGCTCGTCGAGCAGACGCAGCAAAGTCTTTCTCGTGTCAGGGGATGCGGAGGCGGCTGCTTGCATGGGCTCTGGCATGGGCTTGTGGGACAAAGAGTCGGTGCTCGTGTTCATCGGGGTCGATTCGGGATTCGGTGACATTCGAGATCAGGGCCTCAGGCCGCTTGCGCTTCTGGGCGGGCGCCGCCATCGGGCAGGGCCAGGGCCAGCACCCGGGCTTCGTTGGCCTCGCCGCGGGCCAGGCTGCCGGCGATGCGGCCCTGGCGCATGACCAGCACGCGGTCGGCCAGGCCCAGCACCTCGGGCAGCTCGCTGGAGACCACGACGATGGCCACGCCGCGCGCGGCCAGCTCATGCAGCACTTCGTAGATCTCGCTCTTGGCGCCGATGTCGATGCCGCGGGTGGGCTCGTCAATGATCAGCACCTTGAGCTCGCGCTCGGCCAGCCAGCGGGCCAGGATGGCTTTTTGCTGGTTGCCGCCCGAGAGCAGGCGGATCTCCTGCGCCGCGCTGGGCGTCTTGATGCGCAGGCGGGCGATGAACTCGGCCGCCACCTCGGCCTCGCGTCGGGCGTTGATCAGCAGGCCGGAGTTGTTGCGCCGACAGCTGAGGTTGATGTTCTCGGCCACCGAGCGGCAGCCAATGATGCCTTGCTCCTTGCGGTCCTCGGGGCAGAACATCAGGCCGGCGGCGATCGAGCCGGCGACCGAGTCGCCGCGCATCAGCTCGCCGTCCAGCAGCACCTGGCCGCTGCGGCGCGGGTCGGCGCCGAAGACCAGGCGCATCAGCTCGCTGCGGCCCGCGCCCATCAGGCCGAAGAAGCCGACGATCTCTCCGGCCGCCACGTCGAAGCTGGCCTGCTCAGGCAGGCTGCGGCCGCTCAGCTGCTGCACCTGCAGTCGTGGGCTGCGTGCAGCGGTTTCGTTAGCTGCCGCGCCTTGCTTTTTCCTGCCACTGCCGAACACATCCTGGATCTCGCGGCCCACCATGGCCTGCACCAGCTGATCGCGGCTGACGCCTTGCAGGCTGGCGAAGCGGCCGACCGAGCGGCCGTCGCGCAGCACGCTGGCGCCGTCGCAGAGGGCGAAGATCTCATCCAGGCGGTGCGACACATAAATCAGCACCTTGCCCTGATCGCGCAGCTCGCGCACCAGGCGGAACAGGGTTTCGGTCTCGCTGTGGGAGAGCGAGCTGGTGGGCTCGTCCAGCGCGATCACGCGCGCATCGCGCAGCACCGCCTTGCAGATCTCCACCATCTGGCGCTGGCCGATGGACAGCTCGATCATGCGGGCGTCCAGGTCGAGCGCGATGCCGATGCGGGCCAGCTGGGTACGCATCTGCGCGCGCGCCTCGGCAAAGCGCACAAAACCCCAGCGCTGCGGCAGGCGGCCCAGCCAGAGGTTTTCCAGCACCGTCATCTCGGGGATGTACTGCAGCTCCTGGTGGATGACGGCAATGCCCTGGTTCAACGCATCGGCGGCGCTCTTGAATTGCAGGGTCTCGCCGGCGAGCTGCAGGCTGCCGCCATCGGGGCGCAGCTCGCCGCCGAGGATTTTCAGCAGCGTGCTCTTGCCCGCGCCGTTCTCGCCCAGCAGGGCATGAACCTGGCCGGCCGGGATGTCGAGGTCCACGCCGCCCAGGGCGCGCACGCCGGGGAATGACTTGCTGAGCGCGCGGATGTGCAGGTCCTGCTTCATGGTGTCACAGGCCCAGGCTGGTTCGCACCTGCTTGAAATTGGCTCGGTCGGCCAGGGTGCCGCTGGTCAGGGTCAGCTTGGGCGGTTCCTTGCCGTTCTTGATCCAGTCGAACATGGCGACCGCCGTGTCATAGCCATGCTTGCGCGGGCTCAGCATCACGGTGGCGACGAAGCCCGTGGGCTCGGCCTTGGCGAACTCGTTCACAGCCGACTGGCTGCCGCCGATGCCCACGCCGATCACGCTGGCGGCCTTGAAGCCCTTGCCCTCGCTGGCCCGCACGCCGCCGAGCACGGCCTCGTCATTGGGGCCAAAGACCAGCCACTGCTTGAACTTGGGGTTCTGGGTCAGGGCCACGGTGGCAGCGTTGAAGGCGTTCTCGGTGTCGGCCTTGGGCATGGGGGCGCTGACGATGTTGGTGGCCGGCAGGCCGGCTTGGGTCAGCACGGCGCTGCTGCCATCGGTGCGCTCTTTGGCGGTGCTGAGCTGGTCGTAGGTGACGCGCAGGGCGCCGACCTCGGCCAGCTTCCAGCCGCGCTTTTGCACCTCGGCCAGCAAGGCCTCGCCGACCTGGGCGCCGATATTGCCGGCCGAGATGCCGACATGAGCGATCGCCTCGATCGGCTTGCCGGCGCCGTTGACCAGGCGGTCGTCCACGCTGATCAGCTTGAGATTGGCCTGGCGAGCCCGCGCCTGCAGGGCCGGGCCCAGCTTCACATCGGGGGCGCAGACGATCATGCCCTGGGCGCGCTGCGCGGCCAGGTTGTCGATGGCGGAGAGCAGCTTGTCGCCATCGGGTGCGGCGATCTTGATCAGGGTGAAACCTTTGTCCTTGGCGGCCTGCTCGGCATGGCGCCATTCGTCCTGGAACCAGGGCTCGTCGACCTGCTTGATGATGAAACCGATCTTGATCGGCGCAGCGGTCTCGGCGGCCAGGGCCGGAGTGATCAGCACGCTCGCAGAGAGTAGGGCGGCGCTGCCGGCCGCCAGAGCCAGGCGGCGGCAGAAGGCGCGGCGTGCTGCGGGCACTGCGGCGGCGGTGGCGGTGGCGTCAAGGCAAATCGTGGCGGTCGGTTTCATCGCATGTCTCCTCGGGGTCGGGCCAGCGGGCCCGTGGCGTCTGGATGGCTTGATTGTTGAGCGCGTGCTTCTAGCGGCGGCGCCTGCAGGCCCGGCGAGGCCGGTCGCAGGCGGGAGTTTCGTCTCTTTTGCGGCCAGCTTCTGGCACGCCCGCGGCATTGCTTCTGTTTAGTGCTTATTTCTTTCGAAACGAAACATTTAACTTTCGAAATTGTCGGCCAATTGCTGCATTAGTGGGGCAGTGCCGGCCCAGAACAAAACTTTCAGAGTGAGAATGTAGCAATAAAAATCTTTCTTTTCACCGGCATAGCAAGAATTTCTGCTAGTGGTTTCTACTGAATTTGTCTTTTTCGCAGGGATATTGCTGGTTTTCTTCGTTGACATCTTGCTTTGTGCTGCATAGAGTCTTTTCATTGCTTTCGATTTGCGCAAACAGGCGAGGGGCTCGCGGCGCAGTTGGAAGGCGCCGGCCACCCAGGGTCGGCAGCACAAATTCACCGCAATCCGGGCCGTGCCGACATGAAGGCAGGGCTCGAGGAATTGCAGGACGTCGTTGATTCAGAGGGATTCGCAGATGGTCAAGAACCGCTTACCGCAGCAGCAACAGAGGCAAGTGCGACCCACAGCGCTGCGCTCGCCGGCCCTGGCTCTGGCCATGTTCCAGGTCTGCGGTGGCCTGCTGCTGGCAGCTGCCGAGGTGGCTGCGGCCCCGCTGGGTGCGCTGCGCGAGATTCAGGCTGTGCCGGCCTCGGCCACGCCTGCACCGGGTGAGGGCGCTCAGCAATGGGACCTGCGCACCGACAGCAAGATGCGTCTGCGCATCAGCCTGCTCAAGCCCGATGTGCTGCGCCTCTGGGCCGGTGCCAAGGATCAGCTGCCGCCAGCCACGGACAAGGCCGCGCCCATCGTTATCGAGACCGTCAACCAAGCAGTGGCGCACAGCTGGAGCGATCAGGGCGACCATCACCTGCTCAAGACCGAGGCCCTGGCCCTGCGCGTTTACAAGAAGCCCTTGCGCCTGGCGCTGTACAAGGCCGACAACCGCAGCCTGCTCTGGCAGGAAACCCAAAGCCTGGACATTGCCGACAAGCTCAGCGTGCAAACTTTGAGCAGCCAGAAGGACGAGCGTTTCTTCGGTGGTGGCCAGCAGAATGGCCGTTATGAGTTCAAGGGCAAGCAGCTTGAGGTTTCGTACTCGGGCGGCTGGGAAGAGGGCGATCGGCCCAGCCCCGCGCCTTTCCTGATGAGCTCGCGCGGCTGGGGCATGTTGCGCAACACCTGGAGCGATGGCAGCTATGACCTGCGCTCGCCCGAGCAGATCTCGCTGCAGCACCAGGAGGGGCGCTTCGACGCCTTTTTCTTCGTCGGCCCGAGCATTCGCGAGGTGCTGGCCCGCTACACCGAGCTGACCGGCCGCGCCCGCCTGTTGCCGCGCTGGGCCTATGAGTACGGTGATGCCGACTGCTACAACGACGGCGACAACGTCAAAAAGCCCGGCACCGTGCCCAAGGGCTGGAGCGACGGCCCGACCGGCAAGACACCCGATGTGCTGAACTCGGTGGCCCGCAAATACCGCGAGCACGACATGCCCGGCGGCTGGATCCTGCCCAACGACGGCTATGGCTGCGGCTACACCGACCTGCCCGATGTTGTGAAGGGCCTGGCCGATCTGGGCTTCCGCACCGGCTTGTGGACCGAGAACGGCGTGGACAAGATCAAGTGGGAAGTCGGCACGGCCGGCAGCCGCGCGCAGAAGCTGGACGTGGCCTGGACCGGCCAGGGCTACCAGTTCGCCATGGACGCCAACCAGTCTGCTTTCAAGGGCATTCTCGACAACTCCGACGCACGGCCCTTCTTGTGGACCGTGATGGGCTGGGCCGGCATCCAGCGCTACGCCGTGACCTGGACCGGCGATCAGAGCAGCAGCTGGGACTACATCCGCTGGCACATTCCGACCCTGGTCGGCTCCGGCCTCTCGGGCCAGGTCTATGCCACCGGCGACGTGGACGCCATCTTCGGCGGCAGCCCCGAGACTTACACCCGCGACCTGCAGTGGAAGACCTTCACGCCGGTGCTGATGGGTATGAGCGGCTGGGCCGAGGCCGCGCGCAAGCACCCTTGGGCCTACGAGGAACCCTACCGCAGCATCAATCGCAAGTACCTGAAGCTCAAGATGCGGCTGATGCCATATATGTACACCCTGGCCCATGAGGCCGAGGTGAGCGGCGCGCCCCTGGTGCGCGGCCTGATGTGGGACCACCCGCAAGACCCGGCCGCCTACACCGAGGCGCACAAATACCAGTTCCTGCTCGGCCGCGATCTGCTGGTGGCGCCGGTCTACCGCAGCCAGGCCGCCTCGGGCGGCTGGCGCAAGAACATCCACCTGCCGCAAGGCCATTGGTTCGACTACTGGGACGGCCGCAGCGTGCGCGCGCCTGAGGCCGGCCGCACGATCGACCTGCAAGTCAGCCTGGACAAGCTGCCCGTCTTCGTGCGTGGCGGCGCCATCCTGCCGCTCTACCCGGAAAGTCTGTACGACGGCGAAAAGCCCAAGGACGAGCTGGGCC
The DNA here is from genome assembly GCF_025717595.1 of Kinneretia sp. DJ1R-11. Taxonomy (NCBI): domain Bacteria; kingdom Pseudomonadati; phylum Pseudomonadota; class Betaproteobacteria; order Burkholderiales; family Sphaerotilaceae; genus Roseateles; species Kinneretia sp. DJ1R-11. The sequence continues at coordinate 177,685 of NZ_JAJIRR010000006.1, read as the reverse complement.
TGGACCTCTATCCCCTCGGTGAATCGAGCTTCACCCTGTACGAGGACGATGGACTGACCCGCCAGTACCGCGAGCAGGGCAAGAGCAGCCGTCAGCTGATCCGCATGAGCGCGCCAACGGACGGCGCCGGCGATGTGCGCGTGCAGGTCGGCGCGGTCGAGGGCGAGTACGCCGGACAGCTGGCGCAGCGCCGCCTGGCCCTGAGCGTGCACACCCGGGTCAAGCCGGCATCCGTGGAGTTGGGCGGTCAGCTTCTGCCCGAGCTGGCCGATGCCCAGGCCTTGCAGGCGGCCAGCCAGGGCTGGTTCTTCGATGCGGCCGACCGCTTCGGCACCGTGCAGATCAAGACCGGCCCGCGCTCCATCCGCCAGCCGGCCAGCTTCCTGTTGAAGATCGCTGCGGGCAGCGTGCTGGCCGGTAGCGAGGATTTCCCGGCCGCCCCGGTGCTGGGCCGCCAGGTGCCGGTGGACAGCCTGACCGTGGTCAACCGCCCGGCCGAAGAGCCTGGGCACAACATCGAGCGTGCGTTCGACGGCAAGCCCGAGACCTGGTTCCGCAGCACCCGCAACCAGGCCATGAAGGCCGGGCCGCATGAGTGGGTGCTGGGCCTGGGTGAGCGCCGCCTGATCGACGGCATCGAGATCGCGCCGCGCAATGACAAGAACTGGAAGTACGGCCAGGTTCGCGACTTCGAGGTCTACATGGGCGACAACAACGGCGACTGGGGCGCCCCGGTGCTGGCCGGCCGCCTGCCGCTGAAAGAAGGCCTGCAGACCATCACCTTCCCCAAGCCGGCCGCCGGCCGCCTGCTGCGCTTCCGGGTGTTGAGCACGCACAACGCCACGGCCGATGCACCTGCTGCGCTGGACCCCATGGTCACGGCGGTGGCTGACAAGCCTGGTGCCGTGCCGGCCAAGGCCTTCAATGCTCTGGTGCCCAGCGAGGTCGAGCCCATCGCCCTGTCGGAGTTCCATGTGCTCGAACACCGCGCGGCTGAAGGTGCCGCCGAGCAGCAGCGTTACCTCTCCGAGCTGCCGGCCCTCGGCGCGGCGCGCCGTGACCGGCCAGCCAGCGCCGCCCCGCAGATGCGCATGAACGGCCTGCAGTTCCACAAAGGCCTGGGCGTGGGCGCCAGCAGCCGACTGGACTTCAGCCTCAGCGGCAACTGGAACTTGTTCCGCGCCGACCTCGGCGTCGACGACAGCTGCCGCAGCTTCGGCGGCCTACAGTTCCAGGTTTGGGGTGATGGCCGTCTGCTCTACGACAGCGGCCTGGTCCAGGCGCCGGCCGTGGTCAAGCCCGAACTCGATGTGCGCGGTCTGCAGCGCTTGAGCCTGCGCACCCTGGGCGCCACCGGCAGCCAGGCCCACAAGGTCTGCGCCAACTGGGCCAATGCCTCACTGCTGGGACTGGCCGGCGCCACGGTGAAGCACGAGGCCGCGCTGCCGCAGCCGCAAGCTGGAACTTCTGCCCCGCGCTGACGACCCAGCCAGCTCCCCGATCTTTTCCCCCCTCACTGAACCCCCATTCGTTGGCAAGAACAGGCCAGCCGCGTCGCGGCGTGCCCAAACCCTGGAGATGAGACGATGAAACGTACGAGTAAATTGGTGGCCGTCCTGGCCGCAGCCGGCCTGGCCTCCTGGGCCCAGGCCCAGACCGCGAGCCCGAATAGCAAAGACGCTGGCGAGAAGCTGGACCGCGTCGAGGTGACCGGCTCCAGCATCAAGCGCATCAATGCGGAGACCGCCTCACCGGTGCAGGTGATCGACGCCAAGCAGATCGAAAACATGGGCGCCAAGACCCTGCAGCAGGTGCTGGAAAATCTGCCCGCCAATATGCCGGCTCTGCAGGACTTCCGCTCCATGTTCACCGGCACCGACGGCGCCTCGCAGGCCAATTTGCGCGGCCTTGGCGCGCAAGGCACGCTGATGCTGCTGAATGGCCGCCGCCTGTCTTTCTACGGCGCGCCGGACGGCTTCCAGACCCAGTTCGTCAACATCGACACGATTCCCGCCGCCGCCATCGAGCGCATGGAAATCCTGACCGATGGTGCCTCCGCCATCTATGGCTCGGACGCCGTGGCCGGCGTGATCAATGTGATCACCAAGAAAGAGTTCAGCGGCTTGCAGCTGAGCGCCAACACCGAAAGCTCGCAGCGCATCAAGGCCTATGGCCAGCATTCGGCCAGCGCCATGTTTGGCTTCGGTGATCTGGCGCGCGACAAGTTCAACGTCTACGGCTCGGTCAACCTCTACCAGCGCGACACCGTGTCCCCGCAAGACACCCTGGACAAGCGCCCGGCCGGCTACTACATCGACAACCCGAACTACATCAAGAACTTCCGCATCAGCGATGGCAGCACGCCCGGTGTGCTCAATCCCGGCACCCAGTTCGTGTTCGACAGCAAGAACGCTCGCTCCAGCATGGCCGTGCCTGGCTGCACCAGCATCGTCGTCACCGGTGCCAACAGCAGCTGCGCGATCAACAACTTGCCCTATCAGCTGGCCGTGGTTGGCAAATCGGACCGCGCCACCTTGTTCCTGAACGGGGTCTACGCCCCCAGTGCCGATATGGAGTTTTTCGGCCAGGCCAACTACACCCAGATCGAGCTGAGCTCGATCAACCGCCCGGCCTTCTTTAACAGCGGCTCGACCAGCAACTGGTTCTCGCGCGACACCGGCACCACGCTGAACACTTTCACCCAGCCTTTCTTGGGCCCGAACAACGTCTACAACAAGCTGACGCCCGAGCTCAAGGCCAAGATGGGCGGCGCCGCTGGCCTGACCTATTACCTGCTGGACGATCTGAATCACATCGGCCAGAAGAATGAGGACAAGAGCTACCGCGTGCTGGGCGGTGTGCGCGGCAGCTTCGGTGCCTGGGACTACGAGTCGGCCCTCAGCCTGGCCGGCAGCCACTCGACCCTCTACCAGACCATCAACACCAGCAAGAAGGGCTTCGAGAAAGCCTTTGGCCCCTACACCTACGATCCGGTCACCAAGCGCACCTACATCGCCGACAACCCGGCCTACAAGTTCGGCGTGAACAGCGACAGCAACGCGGCCCTGCTGCGCGAGGCCTTCCCGACTTTCGACATCCAGTCCTGGACCAAGCTGGCCACCTGGGACGGCAAGATCGAAGGCGAGGTCGCCCGGCTCGAGGCTGGCGCCGTGCGCGCGGCCTTCGGCGCTCAGCTGATGCGCGAGGAGTTCTACACGCCGGGCAATCCGGCTGCCGCAGCCGGCGACATCACCCAGCAGGGCGGTTCCTGGTTCAAGGGCGAACGCAATGTGGCTGCCCTGTTCAGCGAAGCCATCGTGCCGCTGAGCAAGGACCTGGAAATGGACGCAGCTGTGCGTCTGGACAAGTACCCCAACTTCGCGGCCAATCTGGCGCCCAAGATCGGCCTGAAGTACCGCGCCACGCCGGAACTGATGCTGCGCGGCACCTACTCTGAAGGCTTCCGCGCGCCCAATCTGGCCGAATCCGGCAACGGCGGCGTCTATGCCCAGACCGTGGTGCGCGACGAGCTGCGCTGCACGCAGACCGATGCGATCGCCAACCTGCTGAAGAAGTCGGCCGTGGCCTCTGAGCGCGAGCGCGGCACCCAGCTCTTCAACAGCAACTGCAGCACCGTGGTGGGCGGTATGACCCCGCCGAACAAGGACCTGCAGCCTGAGAAGGCCAAGATCTCGACTCTGGGGCTCGTGCTGCAGCCGCACAAGGACTTCAATGTCTCGGCCGACTACTTCTTCGTCTATCGCCGCAACGAGATCGTGCGTGAAGACTTCACCCGTTTGTTCAAGGACGCGGTCGAGAAGTACGGCCCGGGCCTGGAAGGCGCACCCAATGCCCAGCGCGTGCCGCTGTCAGACGGTGACAAGTCGGTGATGGCGGAAGTTGCCGCGATGTGCGCCAACCCCGCCAATGCGGCGGCTTGCGCGGCCGGCGTGCCCAAGTACACGGTGGGCAATCTGGCCGGGTTGGTTAACAAGTACTTGAACCGCGGCCGCACCCTGGTGGACGGCTTCGACTTCGATGCCCAGGGCCGCTTCAGCCTGGGTGACTATGGCCGACTGGGCCTGGGGCTGAAGACCACCATCATGAACCGCACCATCTACAACTACGAGGACGGTGAAGGCTGGTCGGGCAACTACATCGGCCTGCACAGCAACCCCAAGGTCACGGCCACGCTGAACGCCGACTGGAAGTACCGCGACTTCACGACCAGTGTGTTCGTCAACTACACCGGCACCCGCAAATGGGCCGACTACCCAGGTGATGAGACTTACACGCCGGAAGCTTGCGAGACCAAGGGTGGCGCCCTGACGGCGGACGATTGCCGCCGCGGCATCCCGTCTTATTCGACGGTCAATTTGTCGCTGAACTGGACCCCAGTCAAGCATTTGGATCTGGGCCTGAACGTCAAGAACCTGTTCAACCGACAGCCCTACTACGACCCCAATGGCTGGGAGGGCTATGACCACCGCTACAACATCTTCGGTCGTGTCTTGAGCGTGTCGGCCAGCTACAAGTTCTGGTGATGTCGTGCGGCCAGGGCTTCGGCCCTGGCCAAGGGCAGCGTCTCCCTTTACTTCCCCGCCACACCTCACGCAGGAGTTCCCCATGTCGGATCACCGCAGTCTCCGTGCCATGCGCATCAGCGCCGTGGCCCAGGCCCTGGCTCTGGCCTTTGGCGCCGCATCGCTCAATCTGGCGCTGGCGCCGGCCGTGCGGGCGCAGTCCAATGCCACCAGCACGATTTACGGACAGCTGCCGCCCGGCGAGGGCCTCAGCGTGCTCTTGAAGAATCTGGCCACCGGCGTGCAGCGCACGCTGCAGCCCGATGCCAACGGCCGCTTCCAGGCCAGCTCCATGCCGCCGGGGCGCTACCAGGTGCAGTTGCTGCGCGGCAGTGCGGTGGAGAAGAGTCAGGAGGTCGAGGCCTTGGTGGGGCAGGGCGTGGAGGCGAACTTCGTCACCATCAACAGCCTGGACACCGTGCGCGTCAGCGGCGGCGTCAAGCGCATCGATGTCTCCAACACCAACAACGGCGTGACCTTCACCGCGCGTGAGCTGGCCAAGCTGCCGATTGCCCAGGACATCGGCGCCATCGTGCAACTGGCACCGGGCACCTACAAGAACACCAACAGTGCCTATGGCAGCGCGCCCAGCATCGGTGGCTCGGGTGCGTCGGAGAATTCCTTCTACATCAACGGCTTTCCGGTCACCAATCTGCTGACCCAGGTGGGTGCCTCCGAGCTGCCGTTTGGCGCCATCGCCAATGCCCAGGTGCTCAGCGGCGGCTACAGCTCGGAGTTCGGCCGCTCGACCGGCGGTGTGGTCAACATCACGACCAAGAGCGGCAGCAATCAATGGGAAGTGGGCGGCAAGCTGACCGTGGTGCCGGCCTCCTGGCGCGCCAAGCAGGACGCGAGCTACTACCCCAACACCGGGGCCAACCCGCTGACCGACGGCAAGCTGATTTCCGAGAACCTCAGCAACTCCAAGACCCAGACCTATGGCCTCTACGCCGGTGGCCCGCTGATCAAAGACCAGCTCTTCATGTTCGCCGCGCTGGAGCAGACCACCAGCGAGAGCAGCAGCGTCGCAGCGGCCAACGGCCAGACCTTCAGCAAGACCGGCTACAGCGAATCGGAAAGCCAGGTGCGCCGCTACCTGCTGAAGCTGGACTACCACCTGAACGACAACCATCACTTCGAGTACACCCGCATCGGCGACCGCACGCGTGGCGAGAGCAAGGCCTTTGGCTACGACTACGCCGCCAATCGGAGCGACGGCATCCAGTCCGGCGGCTCGCTGAGCATCAACTGCTGCGGCGCCGGCAGTGCGCCGGGTGCCGAGGTCGATGTGCTCAAGTACACCGGCTATCTGAACGACGATGTGACGGTGACGGCGCTCTACGGCGAGTCCAAGACGACCCATTCGCTGACGCCCTTCGGCTACAAGCCCGGCATCTACCAGACCAGCTCCTCGGTCGCCACGCGTGTGCCGGGCCTGATCTACCCGGCCGGCCAAACCACAGGCGGCGATCTGCCCGCGCCTGGCTCGGGCGATGGCCAGAAGGTGCTGCGCCTGGACGCCGAGTACCGCCTGGGCAAGCATTCGCTGCGCGCCGGCATCGACCATATCAAGGTCGAATCCGTGGTGGGCAAGAGCCAGGCCGGCGGCGGCCTGTGGAGCTATCGCAAGATGAGCGACCCCAACACCAAACCCTTCAAGGCTTTCGAGTCGCCGCTGCAAGGCGGCGGCTTCGGTGCCCAGGGCTTTTATGTCAGCGAGGTGATCAGTTACTCGATCGCCACGCCAACCAGCACCCAGAGCGCCCAGTACATCCAGGACCGCTACCAGGTGACCAAGGACATCTTGCTGGACCTGGGCCTGCGCAACGAACAGTTCACCAACAACAACAGCGAGGGCAAGCCTTTCATCTCGCAAAAGCGCATGCTGGCGCCGCGCCTGGGCGCCACCTGGGACTTCAACGGCGACGGCTCGACCAAGCTCTTCGCCCATGCCGGCCGCTACCACCTGCCGGTGCCCTCCAATCTGTCCAGCAATCTGGCCAGCCCCTTCCGCAGCACTGACAAGTTCTACACCTACACCGGCGTGGACCCGAGCACCGGCGCGCCCACGGGCCTGCATGCCATCTCGGACGTGGTCTCGGCCAACAATGCCTTCGGCCAGAGCAAGGACCCGCGCACCATCGTCGCCATCGACTTGAAGCCGCTCTACCAGGACGAGCTGGCCCTGGGCTTCGAGAAGTCGCTGAGCAAGGAGCTGGTGGTGGGCGGTTCGCTCAACTACCGCACCCTGCGCAGCACCAACGACGACACCTGCGACCAGCGCCCCATCGACGCCTGGGGCGAGGCCAAGGGCGTGGACACCAGCCACTACGGTTTCCCCTGCGCCGTCATCAACCCCGGCGAGGCGAACAGCCTGTGGCTGGACCTGGCCGGCGACGGCAAGCTGACGCGCGTGGACATTTCGGCCGAGGCCTGGGGCAACCCCAAGGTCAAGCGCAACTACCTGGCCCTGAACCTGTTCGCTGAGCACCCCATGCGCGATGGCTGGTACGGCCGCGTCAACTACACCTGGTCGCGCAGCAAGGGCAATGCCGAGGGTCAGATCGATTCCATCGGCGGTGGTGATGTGGCCCTGACCGTGGGCACCGACCTGAAGGAGCTGATGCTCAATTCCTACGGCTACCTGCCCAATGACCACACGCACTCCATCCGTGCCTACGGCCTGTACCAGCTGACGCCCGAGTGGACCGTGGGCGGCAATCTGAACCTGACTTCGGGCCGACCCAAGAACTGCAAGGGCAATGTGCCCGAGTCGGTGGTGGAAGACCAAGGCTATGGCGCCAGCTACTTCTTCTGCGATGGCAAGCCGGCGCCGCGCGGCAGCTTCGGCCGCACGCCCTGGACCACGCAGCTGGATCTGAACCTGGCCTACAGCCCTAGCTTCGTCAAGGGCCTCACCGCCAAGTTCCTGCTGCTCAATGTGCTGAACAAGAAGACCGCCGCCTCGTACAACGAAATTCGCGAGGAAGACGATCACATCAGCCCGCATTACCAGGAAGTCACCAGCCGCATGTCGCCGCGCTCGGCCCGTTTGACCGTGGAATACAACCACGCCTTCTGAGTCCGGCGCCAGCGCTTTCAACCTCTTTTCTTTTCTTGCGAGAACTGCCATGTCTGACTCTGGATCTGTGTTCCGCCATGCCTTGTTGCTGGCGGCCTTGCTGGGCCTGAGTGCCTGCGGTGGCGCGGCCTCGCTGGCGGAGGAGCCCAGCCTCGCCCGCGCTGCCGCCGACGCTGCCGATTCAGCCCCCAGCAGCCTGCGCGCGCAGGCGGCTGCCCGGGGCGAAGGCGTCGCAGCCGCCGGCGCAACTGCCGCCAAGCCAGGCCCCGCCCGCGTGGCCCTGGCCGGCAATGCCTTCATCACCAGCGCAGCGCCCGATGCGCCCGAGTGGATCTCTTACAACGAAGGCCTGATGGACTGGAGCGATGCCCGCACCGTCATCAGCAGCTGGGTGCGCGTGGCCCAGCCCGGCAAGTTCAATATCAGCCTCAAGGGCACGGTGCCGCCCGGCAGCGTCAGCCAGGTGCGCGTCTCTGCCCTGGGCAAGAAGTTCAATCTGCGCCTGACGCCCACGGCCGGCCCCTTCACCACCCAGGCCACGGTCGATGTGCCGCAGGCCGGCTATGTGCGCATCGATGTGCAGGGCCTGAGCCGCACCGGCGCCGAGTTCGCGCAGCTGCAGGCCATCGAGCTGACGGGCACGGCTGCGGCCGGCTTGGTGTTTGCCAATGTCGAGGCCGATTGGGGCTACTACTGGTCACGCCGCGGCCCCTCGGTGCACATGAGCTACAGCGCGCCGGCCAACACCGAGTACCTCTACAACGAGCTGACCATTCCGGTGGGCGAAGACGCTGTCGGGTCTTACTTCATGGCCAATGGCTTTGGCGAGGGCTACTTCGGCATCCAGGTGAAGGAAGAAGAACGCTGGGTGCTGTTCTCGGTTTGGGATGCCGACAGCGGCAAGACCACCTTGGTGAACAAAGGTCCCGAGGTCGTCAGCAACGAGTTCGGCGGCGAGGGCACGGGCGGCCAGAGCTATCTGGTCTACCCCTGGAAGGCCGGCACCACCTATCCCTTCATCACCCGGGTGCGCCCGGACGGCCAGGGCAACACCTTGTATTCCTCCTGGTTCTACGCGGTGGAGCAGGGGCAGTGGCGCTTCATCGCCACCTGGAAGCGGCCCAACACCAACACCTGGCTGACCGGCCCCTATTCCTTCTGCGAGAACTTCATCGACACCAACGGCTTCGCTGGCCGCAAGATGCTGATGGGCCAGCAATGGGCCGTCAACAAGAGCGGCGCCTGGACCGAGCTGAACAAGGGCTGGTTCACCGTCGACCCGACCGGCGGCACCCGCCAGCGCCTGGACTTTGCCGGCGGTGTCGACGCCAGCGGCCAGTTCTATCTGCGCAACGGCGGCTTCTTCAACGAGACCGTGCCGGCCAACCAGAGCTTCACCCGCCCGTTGACCGGCAAGAAGCCGAACGTGGATTTGAGCGCCTTGCCTTGATCGGCAGGCCGCTTCGCGCCCGGGCTTTCGCGCTCGGGTGCGCGGCGCCACAATGCGCCGGCGCCGTCTGCTGAAGTTCAAGCTCGCAGTTTTTCGTCCTTTCCCCCTTTTTTCTTCCTCATGCACGCACGCACCATGCAACGCCGACATTTCCTCTCCACCAGCTCCGCTGCCCTGGGCGCCGCGGGTTTGAGCACCTTGATGCCTGCGGCGGCCCGCGCGGCCGGCCGTGAGCGCCTGCGCCTGGGCCTGATCGGCACCGGCATGCGGGGCCAGGTCTTGCTGACCGAGCTGCTGCGCCGCGACGATGTCGAGGTGGTGGCCCTGTGCGACATCGAGCCCATCATGCTGGGCCGCGCGCTGGCCATGGTGGAGCGCTTCAAGAAAGCCAAGCCGCAGACCTACGGCGAGAGCGGCGACAAGCTCGCCTACCGCAAGCTGCTGGAGCAAAAAGGCCTGGACGGCGTCATCATCGCCACGCCCTGGGAGCTGCATGCCTCCATGGCCATCGATGCGATGAATGCCAAGGTGCCCGTGGGCTGCGAGGTGGTGGCCGGCATCACCTTGCAAGACCACTGGGACGTGCTGCGCGCCCAGCAGCGCACCGGCACGCCATACATGCTGCTGGAAAACGTCTGCTTCCGCCGCGATGTGATGGCGGTGCTGCAAATGGTGCGCGCCGGCCTGTTCGGCGAGCTGGTCCATCTGCAGGGCGGCTACCAGCACGATCTGCGTGCGGTCAAGTTCAACAACGGTGACCCGGCCAAGCCCTACGGCAGCGGCGTGGAGTTCGGCGAGAAGGGCTGGAGCGAAGCGCGCTGGCGCACCGAGCATTCGGTACAGCGCAATGGCGAGCTCTACCCCAGCCACGGCATCGGCCCCTGCGCCATGTACGCCAACATCCACCGCGGCAACCGTTTCACCCACATCAATGCCTTCGCCAGCAAGGCCCGTGGCCTGAGCGATTACGTGGGCAAGAAGATGGGCGCCAAGGACCACCCCAGCGCCAAGGTGAAGTTCAAGCTCGGCGATGTGGTCACCACCACCCTGGCCTGCGAGAACGGCGAAACCATCATCCTGCAGCACGACACCTCGCTGCCGCGCCCCTATTCCCTGGGCTTCCGCGTGCAAGGCACCGATGGCCTGTGGATGGACTTGAACCACTCCATCCACATCGAAGGCATCAGCAAGCCCCACCAGTGGGAGGACTTCAAGGCCTATCAGGACAAGTTCGAACACCCGCTGTGGAAGAAGTACGCGGCCAAGGCCGAAGGCGCCGGCCATGGCGGCATGGACTTCTTCGTCGTTCACGCCTTTGTCGAAGCACTCAAGGCCAATGCGCCCATGCCCATTGACATCTACGACGCTGTGGCCTGGAGCGCGATCACGCCGCTGTCCGAGCAGTCCATCGCCGAGGGCTTCAAGACCCTGGCCTTCCCGGACTTCACCGAAGGCCTGTGGAAGACGCGCAAGCCCATCTTCGCCTTCGACGACAAGTACTGAGCGGCAGCATGAGCAATCCGCGTCGCAGTTCCTGGATCGCCGGCCTGCTGGCGCTGGTCCTGGTCGGTTCGTTTTCCGCCCCAGCCTGGAGCGCGCCCGCGCGCTTCGAGCTGGGCAGGGACGAGTTCCTGCTGAATGGCCAGCCCACCCAGCTGATCGGCTGTGAGATGCACCCTGCGCGCATCCCGCCCGAGTACTGGCAGCACCGCCTGCGCATGGCGCGCGCCATGGGCTGCAATGCGGTGCCGATCTACTTGTTCTGGAATCAACACGAGGCGCGGCCGGACCGCTTTGATTTCAAGACCGGCAGCCGCGACATCGCCCGCTTCGCCCGCCTGGCCCAGGCCGAGGGCTTGCTGCTGCTGCTGCGCCCCGGGCCCTACGTCTGTGGTGAATGGGATCTGGGCGGCCTGCCGCCCTATCTGCTGGCCCATGCCGATATTGGCCTGCGCGGCCAGGACCCGCGCTATCTGCAGGCGGTGACGCGTTATGTGCGCGCTGTGTCCCGAGCGCTGGCGCCGCTGCAGATCCAGCGCGGCGGGCCGATTGCGATGCTGCAGATCGAAAACGAATACGGCAGCTATGCCAATGACCGCGGCTATCTCAAGCGCTTGGCTGCGCTCTGGCGCGCCGAGGGCTGGCAGATTCCGTTCTACACCGCCGATGGCCCGACCGCCCAGATGCTGGGCGCCGGCAGCCTGCCCGGCGTGGCCGTGGGCCTGGATTCGGGCAGTGAGCCGGCCCACTTCGAGCTGGCCCAGCGCCTCAACCCCGGCGTGCCGGTCTTCAGCAGCGAAACCTATCCCGGCTGGCTGACCCACTGGGGCGAGGCCTGGGCCCGGCCTGAAGTCGAGCCTTTGTTGAAGGAGGTGGATTTCCTGCTGCGCGCGGGCAAGTCCTTCAGCTTCTACGTCGCCCATGGTGGCAGCAATTTCGGCTTCACCGCTGGCGCCAACTCAGGCGGCAAGGGCTATGAGCCCGATGTCACCAGCTACGACTACGACGCGCCGATCGACGAGCAAGGTCGGCCGCGCGCCAAGTACTTCCAGCTGCGCGAGCGCATCGCGGCCTTGCGCCAGGATCGCAACCCTTTGCCCGAGTTGCCCGCGCCGATCCCGGTGATGAGCCTGCCAGCCATGCAGCTGGAGCCGCATGCCTCGCTCTGGCAACACTTGCCTCCAGCGCTGCGCAGCTCGCATCCCAAAACCTTCGAAGCATTGGGCCATGAGCAGGGCTTGATGCTCTACCGCACCCGCCTGGTCGGCGCGCGCAGCGGCAAGCTGGTCCTGCATGGTCTGCATGACTTGGCCAGTGTGTACCTCGATGGCCGCCTGATCGGTCACTTGGACCGCCGCCTGGGCGAGAACAGCCTGGAACTGCCCGCCAGCGATGCGGCCGAGCCGCTGCTGGAGATCCTGGTTGAGGCCATGGGGCGCATCAACTTCGGCCCGCTGCTGGTCGACCGCAAAGGAATCACCGAACGCGTGAGCCTCAACGGCATGACCTTGCTGGGCTGGGACCACCACCCGCTGCCTCTGCGCGAGCGCTGGGTGCAGGGGTTGCCGGCCGCGGCATCCGTGGCGGCGCTGGACCCACGACCGGGCCGTTTCTTCAAGGCCAGTTTCGAGATCACCGGCAGGCCGGCCGATACCTTCCTGGACCTCTCTCAATTCGGCAAAGGCATGGTCTGGGTCAACGGCCACAACCTTGGCCGCTACTGGAACATCGGCCCCCAGCAGCGGCTCTACCTGCCCGCACCTTGGCTGCATCGCGGTCGCAATGAGCTGATCGTGCTGGATCTGCGCGACACGCATGAAACGCAGAATGCTCCTGCAGGGCAGGGCCCTGAGGTCAGGGGCTTCGAAGCGATGAATCCCTGACCGCGTCGCCGGTGAGCGATGGCCCACCGAGGCTTTAGCTCGTCGTGCTGGCATCTTGCATGCGTCGGCCGCGCTGGGCCTGGCTGCGCAGCAACAGGAGGCCGGCGATGCCAACCAGCATCAGGCTCGAAGGTTCAGGAACGGTGCCGCCCAGACCGGCCACAGCCAGCACACCGCTTCCTTTGGCGCCGCCCGCGTTGATGGTCGCCATCTGCTGGGCGCTGAGGGTGTCGTCAAAGAAGAACACGCTGTCCATCAGCCCACGCAGCGGATATGCGCCGTTGGCGTTGCGGCCGATGTCGATGAAGCTCTGGGAGGCGTTGGGGCTGTCCGCCACCGTCATCGCCAGCACGCCGTTGACGTAGAGCGATTGGTTGATGCCGTCGAAGGTCTGCGAGATCAGGGTCCACTCATTGCTGCTCGCCGCCCCCGATCGAACGACGCCATTGTGTGAAACCGACCAGCGGCCACCGTTGGCCTGGGTGAAGCGGTCCCAGCCGCCGTTGTCGTTGGACAAGAAAATGTTCCAGGCATTGGGGTCGGCCAGCTTGACCCAGGCACCCCAGGAGAAGCTGGGGTTGGTGTTGCCACTGGAGTTGATATTGGCGCGCAGCCAGGACCGGCCGCTGCCGTCGAAGGAGGCTGCTTGACCGCTCAAGCCGGTGACGAAGGAAACAGCGGCACCGGGTGCTGTGAGGTTCGGCCCCGAACCGGCGGCATTGACTCCGTTGCCGTCCAGCAGGTAGAGGCCTTGCAAGACCGGCGAAGCTTGTGCGAGGGCGGCCATGGCGCCAAATGCGCAGGCGAGGGAAAGGCCTCGCACTGACTTGCTGAATTGGGAAGTTCGCGTGGGTGAAGTGGTCGGCTTTGGCATGGTTGCGCTCAGTGTTGATGAATCGGACTGGGTACCGTCGCTGACGCCAACCGGGCCGCCTTTTGGTGTGGAACGGAGCGTGTCGTGTGAGACCTTGCTCGCCGATTTCAGAATACAAGCGCTGGCCCGGCGCGGCGTTTCACGCCTTGGACGGCTCGACACATATTCCACAGTTCACTCGTTTAGATCGCTCGCTCAGTGGCTCTGTTCTGCCCTGCAGACATTGGGGCGTACTCAGCGCCATCATGCAAAAGGGTCAGCAGACGGCACATCGCCGAACTTCGATGGCCAGGTTTTCGCGCTGCGGTGACTCTGCCCGCCGCCGCGCTCATGGTGCCCGGGTCGGCTCTGCGAGCCGACTGCCCTCGGTGCTCACTGCGCGGCTCAGCGGCGCCAAACTCCCTCCGTTCGCTGCGCTCACTGTGGTCAAACAGTGGCGCCGAGTCAGAGCTTGAAGCGTTCGCTGACGCGCCCGCCTGACCCGCTCCGCTGCGCCCTCGGCCGCGCACAAATCACCCGTCGGCGGGCCGAGCCACCTCCGAGTGTGGCGAGTTCCACCGTCGAGGGGCACATCGACCGCGATGCAAGCTTNTTCAAGCTCTGACTTGGCGCGTCTGTCTGAACGGAACGAACGCAGTGAGTGAAGTGAGTTATGCGCCAGCCCCGAGGCGCGAGCAGCGCAAGGCAGTCGGCCCGGCAGGGCCGACCCCGGAACCATGAGCTCGGCGGCGGCCCGGACTGCAGGGCCGCACGAGGCAGGACGAGCTGGTTGCTTTGTGCCGATTGCCGACTCAGTCCACCTGTCGACCACACAGAAAAAAGCCCGCCGAGCAGTGGGCTCGGCGGGCTTGAATTCAGAATTGGGGTTGACGAGCCCGACCTCGGCACTGGTCACAACGGCTAGGGCTGCTTGGTTCCCCACCTGACCCGGTTGGCCGCGCTTCCATGCGAGGAGGCCCGTCAGGACGCATTGTAGTCGATGCCTCAGGGCTCTCGAGCCGAGGGGCATGCGCAGGCGCTCAAGCAGCGCCCAAGTTCAGCGGCTGGCCAGTTGCAGCACGGCCTGGGTCAGCACATTCAGCACCCAACTGTTCCCATCTTCGTTATTGCCTTCGGTATTGCTCAAGCCGAAGTAGGCTTGCTTGCCTCCTTGCTGCACAAAGACCATGCCCATGAACCCAAGGTAGGCGCCGGTGTGGACCAAGCCGCGCTGGCCCTGGGCCTGCATGGCCACCCAGCCCAGGCCGTACTCGCCTTCGGGCAATTGGCGCAGGCGCTGAACATATTCGGGTGCCAGGCCATGGCTCTGGCCTTGCAGGGCGCGCTGATGCTCCGCCAGCCAGCGGCCGTAGGCGGCCGGGGTCATCCAGACATTGCCCGAGGGGCGCAGCGCGCCGTCCACCCAGACCGCCCATTCCGGCGCCAGCGCTTCGAAGGGCTTCAAGCTCTGCGGCGTGGGCCCCACATGGCCTTGCGGCGCGCGAGGTGGTGGATTCAAGCTGAGTTCCAGGCCGAGGCCACGGGCCCAGTTCAGCAGCAGGCTGTCGAAGTCCTGGCCGGTGGCGGCCTCCATCATGGCGCCTGCCAAGGTGTAGCCGGCGTTGGAGTAGAGCAGCTCCTGCCCAGGCGGCAGCGCGGGCTTGCGTGCCAGCATCCAACGTGCGAGCAGGCGTCGGCGCTCGCGGTCGCTCGTCGGCAGGGGCTCCGTCTGGATGGCCAGGTAGTCTGCCAGCTCTTCGAGTTCGCTGGGATCCTGAAAAGCCGGCAGGCCGCTGCGATGGTCGAGCAGCTGGCGCAAGGTGATGGCAGCGAATTCCGGATGTTGCAGGGCGATGAGCTCGGGCAGGAGTTCGGCCGGGCGGCTGTCCCAGCGCAGCTTGCCCTGGCGCACCAGCTCAGCGGCCAAGGCGGCCGTCATCGACTTGCTCAAGGAGCCGAGCTGAAAGGGCTGCTCGCTGGACAGGGCCGGGCCTTGCGACTGCTGGCTCAGGCCGGCGCTGCCGAGGTAGAGCTTTTGCAGTCCTTCAGGCTGGCTGCCGAAGACGGCGCCGACCAGGCCGGCTGCCACCGCTGCACCTGCCACATCGTTCAGGCGTGCGGCTTCTTGAAGTAACTCGGGATGGCGAATTTCTTCGCGCTCCGCCCCGCCACCGCAAGCGCTCAAGACGGCGGCAGGCAAGATAAGGAAGGCGGGTAGCAGGGGCAGAAAGGCGCGGCGGCGCAAGAGCGGGGCGGACATGGCGAGCAGTGACTCCAAGGTGTGAAGTCGGCGATTCTTGGCAGCGGGTGCTAAAGAACGTCTAAAGCTCGTTCAGCCCGGTGTTTGGCTGGGCAAGTCCAGTTCGAAGCCGATGCCGCGGCCATGCAGGCCTGGCCCGCAGCGCAGCTCGACGCCCAGGCCGCGCGCGGCCTGGGCCGCAATCGCCAGGCCCAGTCCACTGCCGGGCTCTTGGGCATGCTCGCCGCGCCAGAAGCGCTCGAACATGCGGCCGCGCAGCTCGGGCGCAATCCCCGGGCCGTCATCACGCACGGCCAGGCGCAGCGCTGCGGGGCCCAGCGGGCTCAGTTCGATCTGCACCTCGCGCGCGCCGTAGCGCAGGCCGTTGTCCACCAGGTTTTGCAGCAGCGATTGCAACGCGTGGCGGGGCCCGTGCCAGGGCCAATGCTCAGGCCCGTCCAGCGCCAAGCTGACCTGGCGTTGGCGCGCCTGCGGGTGGGCTTGTTGCAGCACCCAGGCGCAGAGCTCGACCAGGTCAAAGTCGGCGCTCGGGGCGGGACCGGCGGCTGGGTCCAGGCGTGCCAGGTCGAGCAGCTGCTGCGACAGATGAGCGGTGCGCTCGACGCCTTGCAGCAAGGCCGCGGCTGCCCCTTGCCGGCCGGCTTCGTCCGGGCTGTGCAGTAGCACATGGGTGTGGGCGCCCAGCGCTGCCAGCGGCGTGCGCAGCTCATGGGCGGCGTCGTGGACGAAAGCCCGCTCATGGGCCCGTTGCTCACTCAGGCGGCTCAGCAGGCGGTCGAAGGCATGGGCCAGCGGTTGCAGCTCGGCATAGCGCAGATCCAGCTGCAGCGGCGCCAGATCGCGGCGCAGGTCCAGCGCAGCGATGCGCGCGGTGAACTCGCGCAAGGGCCGCAGGCCGCTGCGCACAGCCAGCCAGAGCGTCAGCAGCAGCACCGGCAGGGCCAGGGCGAGGGACGGCCCCACCTCCGAGGCCAGCCATTGCAGCAGCATGGCATCGCTGGGCAGCGGGTCGGCGATTCGCAGCGTCCAGAGCGGGCCCTCGGCCCGGAAGGTGGCATAGGGCCTGCCGGCCAGATTCAGCTGACTCATGCCTTCGGGCCACCGGCTGTCGCCGAGCTCGGGGCCGCTGTGAAAAACCCGCTGCCCGTCGCGCCGGAGCAGTTCCACGCTCAATTGCCCGGCTTCCCAGGCGGCCTCTTCGCGCAGTTGATCAAATTCGGCCAGGAAGCCGCGCAGAACGGCGCGCGCGCTGTCTTCATTCTCCAGGCCGTCTAGGCTGCGGGCCAGCAGGCGGCCCAGCTGATTGGCTTGCGACTGCCGGCTCATGTCCTGGCGCACCGACCAATAGTTCAGGCTCACCACGCCCAGTGCGATCAGGGCGAAGGCCAGCAGCAAGGCGCCCACCGTGCGGCGCCCCAGGCTGCGCCTCATGGCAGGGACTCCAGCCAGTAGCCGACGCCGCGCAGGGTGCCAATGCGTTGCGCACCGATCTTGCGGCGCAGATTGCTCAGATGCACTTGCAGCGCAGCGCTGTCCATGGCCTCACCCAGCGGCTCCATTTTTTGCGCCAGCTTGTGTTTGCCGACCACCTCACCGCCGCCTTCGGCCAGGGCCAGCAGCAGCTGGAACTCGCGCGGGGTCAGTTCCAGGCTGCGGCCCTCGATGCGGGCCAAGGACTGTTGCGGCAGCAAGCTCAGTGCGCCGAATTTCCACTCCTTGCCGGTCTGCGCCGCTTGCCGCCGCCGCACGGCACGCAGGCGCGCCAGCAGCTCGGGAATTGCGAAGGGTTTGACCAGATAGTCGTCGGCGCCAGCGTCAAGCCCGGCCAGGCGTTCGTCGAGTTCGCCCTGCGCGGTGATCAAGAGGATGGCTGTGGCGTCGTTCTGGGCTCGCCAGGCCTTGAGCAAGCTGAGCCCGCTGCCATCGGGCAGGCCCAGGTCCAGCAGCACGGCTTCGCAGCCGGCATCTGCAAGCCGGTGTGGCGCGTCGCCGGCCCGGCGCAGCCACTGGACGCTGAAGCCGTCCAGCTTCAGCGCCTCCAGCAGCGCCGCGCCGAGCGATAAATCGTCTTCGATCAGCAGGATGTGCATGGCTGGAAAAAGAAAGGGCAGCCGCAGCCGCCCTGTGTCGATGCGCGGCGCGCCGGAATCAGCGCAGCTGCAGGTCGTCGTCGCTGAAGCGGATGTTCAGAGGCTCGATCAGCAGCTGTTTCTCGCCCACTTCCAGGCTGCCGGCGACCCAGGCCTCGATGCCGCAGGCCTTGGCCACTTCCACCGTGCGGGCGGCGTCGGCCGCGGGCACGAAGATGGCGAAGCCGGCGCCCATGTTCAGCGTGGAGTAGGCCTCGCGGTCATCCTGCTTGGCGTGCTCCTGCATGAACTTCAGCACCGGCGTGACCGGGGGCACGGTGTGGATGCGGTAGGTGAACTGGCCCGGATGGCGCAGCAGCTTGCGCCAGCCATGGCCGGTGATGTTGGCGCAGTAATGCGGCTGGATGCCGGCCTTGTAGAGCGCTTCGGTCACCGGCGAATACAGCACGGTGGGGGCGAGCAGGGCGTCGCCATAGCTCAGGCCCGGCTCGATTTCGGTCAGATAGCCTTGCGGCAGGCGCTCGACCAGCTTGCGAGCCAGGCTCAGGCCGTTGGCATGGATGCCGCTGGAGGCCAGCAGCACGATGGCGTCACCGGCGCCCAGCTCGTCGCCCACCGAGAGGCGTTCTTTGGGCTTGATCAGGCCGGTGCAAGAGGCGGCCAGGTCGATGCGGCCGCTCTCGACGATGCCGGCCAGGGCGGGCGTCTCGCCGCCGCCCCAAGCCACCTGACAGGTGTCGCAGGCGCGCTTCCAGCCTTCCACCAGGCTTTGCGCCCGGCCCTTGTCGCCGAACCAGTCCGAGCCGCCCGCGGCCCAGTAGGCCTGCACCACCAGGGGCGTGGCACCGACGGTGATCAGGTCGTTCACCGCCATGGCGATGGTGTCCTGGGCGATGCCGTCGTAGTAGTTCTTGCCGGTCAGCTGGCGCATCTCGTCGGCCACCAGGGTCTTGGTGCCCAGGCATTCGACGATGGACGCGATATAGAACGGGCCCACATCCACGACATAGGCCGACTCGCCGCGCGAGGCCAGCACTTCCGTGAAGCCATGTGCGGCCAGATGGGCGCCGGTGGCGGCCGCGGCACGCTGCGCGCTGATCTTCAGCGGGTCGATCAGGTCGTAATTGACACCGGCTTGTTCGTAGCTGAGGGTGTCGGGCGAGGAGGGGGTGTGGGATGCGGGCGTGCTCATGGGCCGGGATTATCGCCTGTCCGGTCACCGGCCGGCCCTGGTGCCCGGCGGGGCGGCTGGTGGCCCGTAGAATGCCGCGCATGAGCTACCAGGTCCTCGCGCGCAAGTACCGCCCCCACAGTTTTGAAGAGCTGGTGGGCCAAGAGCATGTGGTGCAGGCCCTGGCCAATGCACTGACCCAGCAACGCCTGCATCACGCCTATCTGTTCACAGGCACCCGCGGCGTCGGCAAGACCACGGTCTCGCGCATCCTGGCCAAGAGCCTCAACTGCACCGGGCCCGACGGCATGGGCACCATCACCGCCACGCCCTGCGGCGTCTGCGATGCTTGCCAGGCCATCGATGCCGGCCGTTTCGTCGACTACATCGAGCTCGATGCCGCCTCCAACCGCGGGGTCGAGGAGATCAGCCAGCTGCTCGACCAATCGGTCTACAAACCGGTCATGGGCCGCTTCAAGGTCTACATGATCGACGAAGTCCACATGCTCTCGAACACCGCCTTCAACGCCATGTTGAAGACGTTGGAGGAGCCGCCGGACTACCTGAAATTTGTGCTCGCCACCACCGATCCGCAGAAGGTGCCGGTCACCGTGCTCTCGCGCTGCCTGCAGTTCAATCTGCGGCCGATGGCGCCTCAGACCGTGCTCAGCCATCTGACGCAAGTGCTGAAGCAAGAAAGCGTGCCGGCCGATGCGGGCGCGCTGCGCCTGCTCTCGCGCGCTGCGCGCGGCTCCATGCGCGACGCTTTGTCGCTGACCGACCAGGCGATCGCTTTCGGCGCCGGCTCGCTGGTGGAAGAGGGCGTGCGTCAGATGCTGGGTACGGTGGACCGTGGCCATGTGGTCGCCATCATCGATGCCCTGGCCGCCGCCGACGGTGCGGCCGTGGTGGCTCAGGCCGACGGCCTGCGCGCCCTGGGCCTGTCGGCTGCGGGCACGCTGGAAGACCTGGCCGGCCTGTTGCAGCAGATGGCCGTGGCCCAGGCTGCGCCCGGCGCTCTGGACGAGACCGACCCGGACACGGCTGAGGCCGAACGACTGGCGGCGCTGTTGCCGGCCGATGAAATCCAGCTGATGTACAGCATGGCCTTGCACGGCCGCGCCGAGCTGGCCCTGGCGCCTGATGAATACGCCGGCCTGCTGATGGTGCTGTTGCGCATGCTCAGCTTTCGTCCCGCCGGTGCGGCCGGCCAGACGCTGAATAGGCCCGCCGCGGCCTTGGCTCGGCCGGTGCGGGCGACGCCGCCGGCGGCTGCCGTGGCACCCGCGGTATCACCGGCTGTCGCGCCCCTTGTTGCCGCTGTACCTGCGCCAGCTGCTGCGCCAGTCCTTGCGCCAGAACCGCTGCCGGCACCCGAGCTTCCGCTCGCGGAGCTTGCTGGTGTCGAGCTAGTGCCGCCAGCGCGGCCCATCCGGGTGCCGCAGGCGCAGGAGCCAGTGGCTGCTGCCTATCAGCCGCAACAGCCCGTGCCCGAAGCTGTACCTGAGCCCGCAGCGCCCGCCTTTCGTACTCGCCCAGCCGAAGCCCAAGCCGCCGGCGGAAATGGCCACAGTGCGCGCCTCCGCCCGCGCCCGGTCGTTCATGCGGCGGTGGTAGAGGACGAGCCCGGCGACGGCCGGCCCAGCGATGACGGTGAGCCGCCGCCCTGGCTCGATGCACCGATGGGCGATGAAGACGGCGCAGCTGGCTCGTATGCAGGCGGGGCCGCTTTCGACGAAGGCGAGCCGGCTCAGGCCCCACGTGGCAGTCGCGAGCCGGCCGGTCGTCAGTCCTATGCTTCCACCGCCGGTGAAGATGTGCCCCTGCAGCCCACCGAACTCGGTGCGCAATGGGCGGCGCTGATCGCGCCCATGGGTCTCTTGGCCCTGACCCGCGAGCTGGCCGTGCGCAGCGAGTGCGTGGCCCTGGAGAACGGCCCCGACCTTTGCAAGCTGCGCCTGCGCGTCGAGCGTGAGTCGCTGCGTCAGCCGGCCCTGAGAGACAAGCTGCAGGTCGCCCTCGAGGCCGGTTTGCAAAAGCCGGTGCAGATCGAGTTGGAGGCCGGCGTGCCTCAGGACTCGCCGGCGCTGCGCGATCTGGCCCGCATCCAGGCGCGCCAACGTCAGGTCGAACAGATCGTGCTGGACGACCCGATTGCCCAGGCCTTGATGACCCAGTTCAAGACCGCACGTATCGTGCCGGGATCGATCCGGTCCCACTGAAAACCAACGAACACCGAACCATTGATTGAGGAGTATTGAAGATGATGAAGGGTCAACTCGCCGGCTTGATGAAGCAAGCCCAGGCCATGCAGGACAACCTCAAAAAGGCCCAGGATGAACTGGCCAATGTCGAGGTGGAAGGCCAGTCGGGCGCCGGCTTGGTCAAGGTTCTGATGACCTGCAAGAACGCGGTCAAGCGCGTCACCATCGACCCCAGCCTGCTGGCGGACGACAAGGACATGCTGGAAGACCTGGTCGCCGCGGCCTTCAACGACGCGGTGCGCCGCGCCGAAGAGGTGAGCGCCCAGAAGATGGGCAAGCTGACCGCAGGCATGCCTCTGCCCCCGGGCATGAAGTTCCCTTTCTGAGCGCGGCACGTTGACGGAATCGTCGCCCGCCGGCTTGCTGGACGCGCTGATCGAGGCGCTCAAGCGCCTGCCCGGCGTGGGCCAGAAATCGGCCCAGCGCATGGCCTACCACCTGCTGCAACACGACCGTGAAGGCGCCCGCCTGATGGCCGGGGCCTTGCGCGCGGCCGCCGAGGACATCGGCCATTGCGAGCGTTGTCACACTTTCAGCGAAACGGCGCTGTGCCGGGTCTGTGCCGACCCCGAGCGTGATGCGCGCCTGCTTTGCGTGGTGGAGACACCGGCCGACCAGGCGGCGCTGGAGCGCAGCAATTCCTACCGCGGCTACTACTTTGTCTTGCTCGGGCGCCTGAGCCCGCTGGATGGTGTGGGCGTGCAGCAGATCGGCGCGGCCGAGTTGCTGGCCCGCGCCGCCGAGGCCGGCGTGGAAGAGGTGATTCTGGCCAGCAGCTTCACTGCCGAAGGCGAGGCCACCGCCCATGTGCTGGCCGAGGCCCTGCGCTCGCGCGGCATCCGCGCCACCCGCCTGGCGCGCGGTGTGCCGGTGGGCAGCGAGCTGGAATATGTGGATCTCGGTACCATCGCTCACGCTTTGGTCGATCGGCGTTGATCGGCCCGGCCCTCACCCCAAGGAAGTCATGACTCTCGCCAACACCTGCATCATCGTCGCCAGCCTGCTGCCCATCGTCTGTGCCGGTCTGGCCAAGTCCAAGGGCTTTGGCAAGCGTCGCCGTGAAGGCGGTTATGACAACCACCAGCCCCGAGCCTGGCTGGCGACCCTCAGTGGCTGGCAGGCGCGCGCCAATGCCGCCCAGGCCAACAGCTTCGAGGCTTTGCCTCTGTTCATCGCTGGCGTGCTGGCGGCGCAGCAAATGCAGGCGCCGCAGGCCACGGTCGATGCGCTGGCCATGGGCTTCATCGCCGCGCGGGTCGGCTATATCGGCGTTTATCTGGCCGACCTGGCGGCCTTGCGCTCTCTGATCTGGTTCGTCGGCCTGGGCTGCAGCATTGCGCTGTTCTTCGTCGGCGCAAAATAAGGCGCTTGCCGGCATGGAAAACGGGGCCCTCGGGCCCCGTTGATCTTTGTGGCGCTGGCGCCGTGAAGACTCAGCGCTTGATCGATGTGCGCATCGCAGTCTCGGGCGCCGCTGCGACTGTGAGCGGGCGCGACTTGCTGCTCTTGCTGGCCGGTTTGGCCGCCGCTGCCACCCGGGTGTTCTTGCTGGCCCGGGTCTTGGCGGCTGCCGGTTTCGCGGCCTTGTTGCTGGCGAGCTTCGTGGCGGCCGGCTTGTTGGGCAGGTACACCGCCAGCGCCTGGCCGGGTTTGAACTTGGCGCCCACTGCCACCTTGTTCCACTGCGCCAGCTGCGCCGGGCTGACGCCATAACGCGCCGCCACCGTGGTCACGCTGTCGTTGCGTCCGGCCTTGAGTTTGAGTCGGCGCAAGGCCGGCACATCGGGGGCCAGAGTGATCGAGGCGTTTTCGGCCAGATGGCTGGAGACGTCCTCGCTGCGCTTGGCCGTGCGCGGCACCAGCAGGGTGGAGCCTTGCTTGACCAGCATGCGGGGCGGAATCTTGTTGACCTCGCGCAGCTGCTCTTCGTCCATGCCGACCTGCTTGGCCGCCACCGAGGGGTGCATGGTCTTGGGCACGACCCAGGCGGTCCAGCTGGCCAGCGGCCCACGGTGAGCGTTGAGGTTCTGGGCGAAAGCCTTGGCGTTGTCGTAGGGCAGGAGCAGCTGGTTGCTGCCGGCGGCCAACATCACCGGCTTGTTCATCTGCGGGTTGAACTGCTTGAACTTCTCCAGCGAGATGCCGGCCAGGCGGGCGGCGGTTTCCAGGTCGATATCGCGGTCCATGTGGACGCTCAGGAAATAGGGGTGGTTTTCCACCGGCGGCAGGGATAGGCCGTACTTCTCCGGGTTCTGCACGATGTTCTTCACCGCTTGCAGCTTGGGGATGTAGTAGCGCGTCTCCTCAGGCATGCGCAGGCTCTCGTAGTCGGTCGGCAGGCCGGCCTTCTGATTGCGCGCAATCGCCTTGGCCACATTGCCTTGGCCCCAGTTGTAGGCGGCCAGCGCCAGGCGCCAGTCGCCACCGAACATCTTGTTCAGGCGGCCCAGGTAGTCGAGCGCGGCGCGGGTCGAGGCCAGTACATCACGGCGGTCGTCGCGAAACAGGTTCTGCTTGAGCGCGAAATCGCGGCCTGTGGCCGGCACGAACTGCCACATGCCAGAGGCCTTGGCGGTGGACATGGCTTGCGGGTTGAAGGCACTCTCGGTGAAAGGCAGCAAGGCCAGCTCGGCCGGCATGCCGCGCTTCTCGACCTCTTCGATGATGTGGAACAGATAGCGGCTGCCGCGCTCGGTCATGCGCTGCACATAGTCGGGCCGGGCGCTGTACCAGGCCTCGGCGCGGCGCACGCCCTCGTTCTCCAGGTCTTCCAATTGGAAGCCGGCGCGCAGGCGGTCCCAGAGGTCGCGGCGCGCGGTCGGGGCGTCCAGGTCGATCTTCATGCCTGGGCGCAGGCTGTCTTCCACGGTCGGTGCGCCGAGCGCATCGGCCCCGGTCTGGCTGCCCATGCTCAGCAAGAGCGGAGCCTCGGGGGTGGCCGGTGGAGCCGCCTGGCTGCCGAAGCTGCGTGGCAAGGCGTTGCGTTCGCTGGGAGGGCTGGTTTCGCCGGTCTGTGTCGGGCTGCTGGCGCAAGCGCAGAGCAGGGCGGCCAGTGCCAGTGCGGACAGGCGCTGCAGGCCGCAGCTCAAAGTGGGGCGTGAAGTCATCGGTAGTCGTTCTTCCATTGCCGCAGGGCGGCGAAGACAGCGAGGGATGGGGCGGCCGGAGCTTGCAACTCGCCCGCGGCCGAGGGCTCGAGGGCGGAGAAGCTGGCGTGGCGACGGGCTGCAGCCTGAACGCTGGGCTCAGCGCAGCGCAGAAAGGGGTTGATCTGCAGCTCCAGTCCAAGGCGGGAGGGTAGGGTCGGTTGACCTTGGGCGCGTTGCGCCTCGCACCAGACCTGGTATTCGGCCAGGGCGCGGTTGTCGGGCTCGATCTCGCGTGCGAAGCGTAGATTGGCCAGGGTGTACTCATGCGTGCAGCAGACCCGGGTGTCGGCCGCCAGGGCGCTGAGCCGCGCCAGCGAGTCCTGCATTTGCGCCGGTGTGCCCTCGAACAGCCGGCCGCAGCCGCCCGAAAACAAGGTGTCGCCGCAGAACAGCAAGGGGCTCTGGCCGGCCGCGGGCTGCCGGATCACATAGGCGATGTGGCCGGCGGTGTGGCCGGGCACGTCCATCACCTCGATGTCCAGGCCCAGCAGCTGCAGGCGCTGGCCTTCCCGCAGCGGCGTGAAGGGTTCGGGTATGTGTTCGTTCGCCGGGCCCCAGACCTGGCCATCGAGCAGGGGGCGCAGCGCTGCGATGCCACCGACATGGTCGCCATGGTGGTGCGTCACTAGAATGCCCCGCAGGCTCAGGCCACGCTGTTGCAGCGCTGCGAGCACCGGCTCGGCCTGACCGGGGTCGACGACGACGGCGTCCCGGCCGTCGCTGAGCATCCAGATGTAGTTGTCCGTGAAAGCGGGGAGGGCTGTCAGTTCCATGCGCAGGTTTTCATTCCGCCGTTCTTCATTCCGGGAACTCCATTCCATGTGCGCTGACTGGCCGGCCGGTGTCGGCCTGCAAGACCTGACCCCATGCCGCCATCCGCTGCGGCTCCGCTGCGCGGCTCGTGAAGCGAGCCTGGCATGACACGCGAAGCTTCGATTATAGAGTTGGCCTCCTGGCTGCAGACGCCGCCCGGCCAGTACCTGCTGCAGTGGGAGCAGCGGCAGCTTGACGCGGCCGTGGCCGACATCTTCGGCTTCCATGCCTTGCAGCTGGGCCTACCCGAGCTGCCGGCCCTGCGCGCCAACCGCATGCCGCACCGCTGGCTGGCGCTGGATCAAGCGGGCGGCAACCACGCGCAGCTCGCCAGCCCGGTCTTGCTGAGCGAATTTGACGCCTTGCCCTTTGAGAGCAACAGCCTCGATCTGGTCGTGCTGCCGCACAGCCTGGAGCTGGCGCCCGACCCGCACCAGACCTTGCGCGAGGTCGAACGGGTCTTGCGGCCCGAGGGGCGGCTGGTGATTCTGGGCCTCAATCCGGCCAGCCTCTGGGGCCTGAGGCAGAATCTCGGTCGCTTGCTGCCGGGCGAACAAAAGCTCTTCTTGCCCCTGGCGGGTGAGTTTTTGGGCTACTGGCGCTTGCGCGATTGGTTGCGCTTGCTGACCTTTGAGGTGGAAGCTGCCCGTTTTGGCTGCTACAGCCCGCCGCTGCGCAGCGAGGTCTGGTTGGAGCGCTGGAGCGGCATCGAGCCCATCGGCGGACGTTGGTGGCCGGTGCTGGGCGCGGTCTACTTCATCCAGGCGGTCAAGCGCGTGCACGGCATGCGCCTGATCGGTCTGCGGCGCTCGCGCAAATTCGCTCGGGCTGGGGCGCCGGCCGTGCTGACGCAAGCCAGCCAAAGCCCCATGCCGGCCTTGCGGCAGCCCGAGCCACCGGCTCTGGCCGCTGCAGCGCCACCTTCGTCTTCTTCTCTTTGAATCTCACCAGCGACCCCCGACCCATGAATGCAGCAGTTCCCCCGTCCAGTCCCGAGGCCAAGGCGCCGGTCAGCATCGCCAAGCCGGTGGTGGTCATCTACACCGACGGCGCTTGCAAGGGCAACCCGGGCCTGGGCGGCTGGGGCGCTTGGCTGAGCGCCGGCGGCCATGAGAAAGAGCTGTTTGGTGGTGAACGCGACACCACCAACAACCGCATGGAACTGACGGCCGTGATCGAGGCCCTCGCTTCGCTCAAGCGCACCTGCCAGATCACCATCTACACCGACAGCGAGTACGTGCGCAAAGGCATGACCGAATGGATCGGCGGCTGGCAGCGCCGCGGCTGGAAAACGGCGGACAACAAGCCGGTCAAGAACGCCGAGCTCTGGCAGCGGCTGGATGCCTTGCGCAAGCTGCACCAGGTCGAGTGGCGCTGGGTCAAGGGCCATTCCGGCGACCCCGGCAATGAGCGCGCCGATGCCCTGGCCAACCGCGGCGTGGCCTCGGTCGGCCGCTGAATCTGGCCGCAGCGGCAGCGGCAGGCGCGCTCCGTGCGATTGCCGCCCGCCCACCGTCACTGATGCCATCCAGTCCGTGCTTCATGCCCTGAGGCCAGCGGGCGCCTTGTGCAGCCGCTAGAGTGCACGCTCGGAGAACCCATGAGCTCGAAAAAACTGCACCGTGTCGTGGCCATTGCGGCCTTGTTGGGATTGAGTGGCGCTGCCTGGTGGTGGCAGCACCGCGTGCCGGCGGCCGATGCCATGGCTGCGCCGGCCGATGGCAAGGCTGCTTCCGGCAAGCCTGGCGACAAGAAAGATGCCAAACCCTCCGGCCCGATTCCGGTGGAAGCTGGCCGTGTGCAGCGCGCCGATCTGGCGGACGAGGCGCAGGCGGTGGGCAGCTTGCGTGCGGCCCAGGCCGTGGTGCTCAAGCCCGAGGTCAGCGGCCGCATCGTCAAGCTGGGCTTCAGCGACGGCCAGATGGTGCGCGCGGGACAGCTGCTGGTGCAGCTGGACGACGCCCTGCAGCTGGCCCAGCTGCAGCAAGCCGAGGCGCAAGCCGGCATTGCCCGCACCCAGCTGCAGCGCAACCGCGAGCTGCTGGCGCAGAACTTCGTCAGTGCCAATGTGGTGGACCAGGCCCAGGCTGCGCTGCAGGTGGCCGAGGCGCAGGTGGCGCTGAACAAGGCGCAGCTGGCGCGCATGCAGGTGCGCGCGCCTTTTGGGGGCCGTGTCGGCATCCGCGCCGTCAACCTCGGTGATTACGTCAAGGACGGCAGCGATCTGCTGAGTCTGGAAGATGCGTCCTCGATGTGGGTGGACTTCCGCCTGCCCGAGCGCTATGTGCCGCGCCTGAAGGCCGGCCAAGAGGTCGAGGTTTCGCTGGACGCCTGGCCGGGCCGCAATTTCAAGGCACGCATCGAGGCCCTGGACACGGCGCTGGACGCTGCGGGCCGCTCCCTGCTGGTGCGCGCGCGCGTCCTGGGCGCGGCACCGGAGCTCAAGTCCGGCCTGTTCGCCCGCGTGCGGGTGGTGCTGGCCACCCATGCCGGCGCCTTGCTGGTGCCGGAAGAAGCGCTGGTGCCGCTGGCTGGCAAGCAGTTCGTGATCAAGCTGGTCGAAGAAGAAGGTCAGCTCAAGGCCCGCCGCATCGAAGCCAAGCTGGGCCTGCGCCTGAACGGCCAGGTCGAGCTGCTGGAAGGGCTGAAGGAGGGCGAGCGCGTCGTCACCGCCGGCCAGGCCAAGCTGCTGCGCGGCGATGGACAGGTGGTCAAGGTGGTCGATGTGGACAAGAAGGCGGCCAAGCCAGCCGCATCGGCATCGGCACCGACCGCAGCGTCCTCCGCCGCCAGCCGCTGAAAGCCCTCCGGCCATGAAGATTTCTGAAACTTCCATCCGTCGCCCGGTCTTTGCGACGGTGATGTCCTTGCTGCTCTTGCTGGTAGGCCTGGTGTCCTTCGGCAAGCTCTCGCTGCGCGAGTACCCGCGCATCGACGAGCCGGTGGTCACCGTCAGCACCCGCCTGGTGGGCGCCTCGTCCGAGGTGATCGAGAGCCAGGTTACCAAGCCGCTGGAAGACTCCATCTCCGGCATCGAGGGCGTCGACATCGTCACCTCGATCTCGCGCTCGGAGTCGAGCCAGATCACGGTGCGCTTCAAGCTCGAGAAGAACCCCGACAACGCGGCCGCCGATGTGCGCGACCGCGTCGCCCGCGTGCGCGGCCGCCTGCCCACGGCCGTGGACGAGCCGGTGGTGGCCAAGGTCGAGGCCGATGCCCAGCCCACGCTGCGCATCGCCTTCACCAGCGAGACCCTGGACCCGCTGCAGGTCACCGATGTGGTCAACCGCATCGTCAAACCGCGCCTGCAAACCATTCCCGGCGTGGCCGATGTGGAAATCGGCGGTGACCGCCGCTATGCCGTGCGCGTCTGGCTCGATGCCGCCCGCCTGGCCGCCTACAAGCTGACGGTGCAGGATGTGGAAGACGCGCTGCGCCGCCAGAACCTGGAAGTGCCGGCCGGCCGCATCGAGAGCCAGCAGCGCGAGTTCAACGTCACCGCTCGCACCGACCTCAACACCGTGGCCCAGTTCGCCGAGGTGAATTTGCGCCAGGTCGGCAGCTATGGGGTCAAGCTGCGCGATGTCGCCCGCATCGAGGAAGCAGCCGCCAGCGAGCGTTCGCGTGTGCGCTTGAATGGCCTGCCTTCGGTCTCCCTGGGTGTGATCAAGCAGGCCACGGCCAACCCGCTGGAAGTGTCGGCGGCCGTCACGGCCATGATGCCGCGCCTGCAGCAAGACCTGCCGGCCGGCATCACCGTGCGCCCGGCCAGCGACAACGCGCTCTTCATTGAGCGCTCGATCGAATCGGTCTATCACACCATTGCCGAGGCGGTGGTGCTGGTGGCCCTGGTGGTGTTTGTGTTCCTGCGCACCCTGCGCGCGTCCATCATCCCGCTGGTGACGATTCCGGTCAGCCTGATCGGCTCGTTTGCCATCATGGCCGCGGCCGGCTTCACGGTGAACACCCTGACCCTGCTGGCCCTGGTGTTGGCCATCGGCCTGGTGGTGGACGATGCCATCGTCGTGCTGGAGAACATCTTCCGCCACATCGAGGAAGGGCTGGAGCCCTTCCAGGCGGCGCTCAAGGGCGCCAAGGAAATCGGCTTCGCCGTGGTGGCCATGACGCTGACCCTGGTGGCGGTGTTCGCGCCGCTGGCCTTCACGCCGGGCCGCACCGGCCGCATCTTTGTCGAGTTCGCGCTGACCCTGGCCGGCGCCGTGCTGGTCTCGGGCTTTGTGGCGCTGACGCTCACGCCCATGATGTGCTCCAAGCTGCTGCGCCATAACGCCAAGCCCACACGCTTCGATGCCGGCATGGAGCGGGTGTTGGTCTGGATCAGCGAGCGCTATGCCGCCGCCTTGCGCCTGGCCCTGCGCCAGCGCTGGGTGGTGGTGCTGGTGATGCTGGCCTCGGCTGGCGGCACGGGCTGGCTCTACATGAACGCCAAGTCGGAGTTGGCGCCACAGGAAGACCGCGGCGTCATCGTGCTGCCCATCAGCGCGCCCGACGGCTCGACCCTGGCCTTCACCTCGCGCTACCTCGATGCCATCGAGGACATCGCCGCCACTTACCCTGAGTTCGATCGTCGCTTTGTGTTTTCCGGCGGCGGCAATGTGGCCGGCGGCCTGGCGATCTTCCGCACCGTGGATTGGGACCAGCGCAGCCGTTCCAGCGCCGAGTTGGCGCGTGCCTTGCTGCCGCAGATGAATCTGCTGCCCGGCGTCAGCGCCTTTCCCATCACCCCGCCCAGCCTGGGTCAGGGCTTCACCTCGCGGCCGGTCAACTTCGTCATCGTCACCGGTGACAGCTACGCCAATCTGGCCAAGGTCACAGCCGATTTCAGCGCCGCCCTGGCCAAGAACCCGGGCCTGGTGCAGATCGACAACGACCTGCGTCTGAACAAGCCCGAGCTCTTCCTCGAGGTGGACCGCGAGCGCGCCGCCGACCTGGGCGTGCCGGTGGACCAGATCGCCCGTACGGTCGAGACCATGCTGGGCAGCCGCGCGGTCACGCGCTACAAGCGCGATGCCGAGCAGTACGACGTGCTGGTGCAGACAGAAAGCCAGAATCGCACGACGCCTCAGCAGATCGAGCAGCTCTATGTGCGCGGCAAGGGCGATGCCTTGGTGCCTTTGTCCAGTCTGGTGACGGTCAAAGAAGCGGTCAGCCCGCGTGAACTCAACCACTTCAACCAACGCCGCTCGGTGGCCATCAGCGCTGGCTTGGCCCCGGGCTATTCGCTGGGCGAGGCGCTGGAGTTCATGGACAAGACGGCGCAGCAGATTCTGCCGGCCGGCTATGCGACCGAGCTGAACGGCGTGTCGCGTGAGTTCAAGTCCAGCAGCGGTGCTTTGAGCTTGGTGTTTGTGCTGGCGCTGCTCTTCATCTTCCTGGTGCTGGCGGCGCAGTTCGAGAGCTTCATCGACCCCTTCGTGATCCTGCTGTCCGTGCCCTTGTCCATGGTGGGGGCGTTGGCGGCCTTGCAATGGGCCGGTGGCACGCTCAATGTCTATTCGCAGATCGGCCTGATCACGCTGGTGGGCTTGATCACCAAGCACGGCATCCTGATCGTCGAGTTCAGTAACCAGCTGCGCCAGCAGGGCAAGGGCACGAAGGAGGCGGTGGTCGAGGCCTCGGCCCTGCGCCTGCGGCCCATCCTCATGACCACCGGCGCCATGGTGCTGGGCGCCTTGCCCCTGGCCCTGGCCACCGGTGCCGGCGCCGAGAGCCGCCAGCAGATCGGCTGGGTCATCGTCGGCGGCATGAGCTTGGGCACGCTGCTCACCATCTTCGTCGTGCCCACCATGTACACCTTGTTTGCCCGCAAGAGCATTCCGGGCGAGATCACGACGCCGGCATTGGCGGGCTGAGAGGGGCACTCGCTGCACCGCCGATTGAGGCGGGATTGATGGCTGGATTCGGCACAGAACCGTCGTTCGCTGAGATTTGAGTACGAACGCAGAGTGCGCGGAGGTTCGCAGAGATCGCAGAGAGAGAGAGAAGAAGAGCGAGGATTGTGTTCTCAGCGTCCTCTGCGAGCTCTGCGTGCTGAAATTTCTTCGCGAACGACGGCTCAGTGTCGATTGCAGCCGCAAGCTGATGGACGAAGAACCAGTTCCTCCGCAGAGCGAGCCAGGACGCTGAGCCACGAAAGCTCCGAGGATTTCAAGAGTGCTTTCCTCCGTGACTCGGTGCACCTATTGGGTCGGTGCAAGGGGAGGCCGTGCGACGATGCAGTCTGATTTCGTTCGGGAGGGGCATATGCCCAGCAAGTTTCTGAAGCAGCTGTGTCGGGCCTTGCTGGCCAGCGTTGCACTGTCCGCCGTCGGCCCGATTTTGGCCGGCCCCGTCCGCGTGCCCGGCACCTTACGCTTTTGCGCCCAAGGCAGCCCCAAGAGTTTCGACCCGGCCAACAGCGACTCGGGCATTGACCATGCGGCGACTTATCCGATCTTTGACGGGCTGATCGACAACGAGCCGGGCACGGATCGCCTGATCCCGGCCTTAGCCGAACGCTGGACGGTGGCGGCCGACGGCCGCAGCATTCGTTTCAAGCTGCGCCATGGCGTCAAGTTTCACAGCACGGCCTACTTCAAGCCGACGCGCGACTTCAATGCCGAAGATGTGATCTTCACCTTCGCGCGCCTGCTGGATCCGCAGCATCCATTCTCCAAGGCGCATCCCATCGTCTCGCCCTATGTGATCTCGGCCGGCTGGAAACAGCTGATCGCCGGCGTGGATCGCATCGCGGATGACGAGGTGCAGATCCGCTTCCACAGCGTCGACGCCACCTTCCTGAACCTGCTGACCTACGCCTTTGCCGCCATACAGTCGGCCGAGTACGGCGCGCAGTTGCTCAAGGCCGGCAAGGCGGCGCAGATCAACAGCCTGCCTGTTGGCACTGGCCCTTTTGTCTACAAGAGCTACCAGCCCGACAGCATCTTGCGTTACAGCCGCCACCCGGAATTTTTCCGCAGCGATCGTGCCGTGGTCGAGCAGCTGGTCTTCGCCATCACCACCGATCGCAATGTGCGCACCCAGCGCTTGCGCCGCAATGAATGCGACATCGCTGCGCTGACCAACCAGGCCGATCTGATCGAGCTGGAGCGCGACCCGGCCATCCAAATCCACAGCGTGCCCGGCCTGAATATCGGCTTTCTCGCCTACAACACCAAGAAGCCGCCGCTGGACAAGCTGGCCGTGCGCCAGGCCCTGGACATGGCCATCGACAAGAACACCCTGGTCAAGACGGTGTTCGGCGGCGCCGGTGAGCTGGCCAACTCTCTGGTCGCGCCGCCCAGCTGGGCCTTTGATGCCAGCCTCAAGGCGGCGCCGCATTCGCCCGAAAAGGCGCGCGAGCTGCTCAAGAGCGCCGGCGTCAAGGACTTGAGCCTGACGCTCTGGGCCATGCCGGTGCAGCGCTTCTACAACCCCAATGCCCAGCTGATGGCGCAGATGATCCAGGCCGACTGGGCCAAGGTCGGTGTCACCGCAAAAATCGTCAGTTATGAGTGGGGCGAGTATTTGAAGCGCGTGGACCAGGGCGAGCACGACACCGCCATGATCGGCTGGAACGGCGAGGCCGACCCGGCCTCCACCCTGGGCCAGCTGAGCTGCGGTGCCGCCAGCGGCAGCTTCTGGTGCGACCCCGCTTACGACGCCCTTCTTGCCAAGGGCCGCCAGACCCTGGACATTCCGGAACGCAGGAAGTTCTACAGCCAGGCCCAGCGCATGGTGCTGGCACAACTGCCCTGGACACCGATCGCCCACGGCAAGATCGCGGTGGCGGTGCGCCAGCGGGTGCAGGGCTTCAAGCTGGCGCCGGACGGCAATTACCGCTTCGACGGCGTGACGATCAAGCCCTGAGGGGCGGCCCGGATGAGCGCGCCTAAAATGGCCGGCATACCAATGAGGGACCTGCAGCAATGAGCATCAAGAGCGACAAGTGGATCCGCCGCATGGCCGAACAGCACGGCATGATCGAACCCTTCGAGCCGGGCCAGATCCGCGCGAACGCCGCGGGCGAGAAGATCGTCAGCTACGGCACTTCGAGCTATGGCTACGACATTCGTTGCGCGCCCGAGTTCAAGGTCTTCACCAATGTCTACAGCTCCATCGTCGACCCCAAGAATTTCGACGAAAAGAGCTTTGTCGATATGGAAGGCGACCACTGCATCATCCCGCCCAACAGCTTCGCGCTGGCGCGTACGGTCGAGTACTTCCGCATCCCGCGCAATGTGCTGACCATCTGCCTGGGCAAGAGCACGTACGCGCGCTGCGGCATCATCGTCAACGTCACGCCCTTCGAGCCAGAGTGGGAAGGCTATGTGACCCTGGAGTTCTCCAACACCACGCCGCTCCCGGCCAAAATCTACGCCGGCGAAGGCTGCGCGCAGGTCTTGTTCTTCGAGAGCGATGAAGTCTGCGAGACCAGCTACAAGGACCGTGGCGGGAAGTACCAGGGCCAGCGCGGCGTGACCCTGCCGAAGACCTGAGGCGGTTTTCTGCTGCGCGGCTGCCATGCGTTGTTGGCCGAACGCTCGGGATCCTCACGTACAAGAAGTACGTTCCGGTCCCTGCGCTTCGGCCGCCGCGGTCAGAGGCCTTGGCCTTCGCCAGGCAGATCCAGTCCTCAGGACTGAATCTGTCTGGGCTCAGCCTAGCCTGCCAGCCGCTCGCGACGAAAACAAGTGGCTGCTCAGCGATCAGGTGGCCGGGCGTAACGGCCAAACTTGAGTGAAAACAGCCGGTGAATCACCGGCTGTTTCGCATTTAAGTTTCGCCAGCGGCCGGCATCATGGCGCCATCCCGGTCCTGTGCAGGCCGGAATCGCGAGGCCCATATGATCATCCCGCTGCATCTTCTGCCCGAGTTCAATCAAGGCGCGCCGATCCCGCTGGATTTTTCGCTTCCTCGTGAACTGCCGCAGCAGAATCAGGCGCTGGGCGAACTCACTTCGCCCATCGTCGGCCCGGTGGCCCTGTCTGATCTGCATTGCTTCCAGGCCTTGATGGCCGATGAGGGCGAGCAACTCCAGCCCACCCGCATGCTGTATGACCGGCTCTATGCCTTTGAATGCCTGGCTCGGGCTCATGCCTGCGCCAACCCGGGCTTGCGCGCGCTGGCGCTGCGCCTGTTCAGCGACTACCAGCGCGCGGGTGAGTGGATTGGCTTGATGCACTGAACGGCCGCCCCGTGCGAGGACGAGGTTTCCCTCCCCGCTGAAGCCCTCCTCGTGAGGGCTTCTTGCTTTGCGGCAGGCTCCGCCGCTCAGGCCGGCAGCGCCACGGGCAGCCAATCCATGCCCGGAACGCGCAGCACTCGGGCTTGCTGGGCACGCTGCCCCATGCTTTGCAGGTCCTGCTCGATGCGGGCTCGGTCAGCCGCCTGCAACATGTCCACCAGGCGCTGGTCCAGGCCGGCCAGGCGGCGCTGCGCATCTGCGATGCGCTCGCGCTGGCCATGCAGGCGCAAGGCCAGCGTTGCTTGGGTCTGCTCGGCCTGTGTTGACTGCCCCAGGGCTTGCTGACTCCGCGCCATGGCCTGCAGGCCGCGCAGCGCCTGGGTTTCGCGCAGAGGCAGGTCGAGGGGCTCAAACAGGCGCTGCAGCTCCTGCAAGGCTTGCGCGTGCAGGCCGGCAGCCTGCAGCTCCAGACTCAGCTCCAGCCGCATCGGCCGGATCAAGCCCTGCCAATCGCGCGCCAGCGCTAGGGCCAGCACCTCGCGCAGCAGCCTCCCGGCACGCTCAGTCTGCCCCGCGCGGCGCAGCCAGCGCGCTTGATTGCCGTGCCAGATGGCATCGATGTAGCAGCTGTGGGCCAGTGCCGCCATATGGTGCTCGCCTTGGGCCTGCACCCGGCCAAAGCGCGGCAGCAACTGGCTTGCGGCGCTGGCCTCTCCGCAATCCTGATAAGCATCGAAGAGCACACAGGCCAGATGCAGGGCATTCGAGTAGCGCAGCTGCTTGGCCGTCGAGGCCGTGCATTGCTCGGCAAAGCCGATCGCTTCGAGCATGAAGCGTTCGGCCAGCAGGCCATCGCCCATGCTCAGGTAGCACATGGCGGCGCGCTCCATCGCCTGTGCCGAGAACTCGGTTGAACCCAAGGCCAGCGCATCTTGCAAGGCCAGCTGGGTGGCGCTGAGGGCAGGCTGGGGCCAGGCCAAGAGGTTGTAGGCGAAGGCCTGGAAGACAAACACCTCGGCACGTTCGACCGTGGGCCCGTCGTGTGCCAGCAGCTCCAGGGCCTCGGCACCGCTGTGCAGAATGTCTTCCAGCCGGTCGAACTTGCTCAAGCTGCGCATGCGCAGCAGCAGGCCGCGCACGTGCAGCCGGTGCAGTTCGGCGCTGGGCGGGTGTCTGTGGCGCAATTCCTCGAGCAAGGGTTCGAGCGCTTGCAGCACCTCCTCGAAGTGAGCCTGGACGAAGCGCAGCTGAAAGTCCGCCAGCCGAACACCGGCCGCAGCAAGGTCTGCACCTGTGGCTGAGGGAGCGAGCGGCGGGGCGGACGTCGGCATGAGGCTCCTCTGACAAGGCGCGCACGGTGCAATCCGTTCAGTTTGCCCAGGTTTGGGCCTCTGTGCTCGGCAAATCAGGGTAAATAAGGACATGTGACTGGGTGAATGCTTGGGGTGTCTTTCGTCATGCTGGGTGTGGCTGTGTATCGTCACGACTTCGTCAAAAACTCGCCCAGCTCCCATGAAACGACTGATCCCTGCCGGCCTGCTGCTGGCCATCACCGCCGCCCATGCCGCCGAAGGCATGTGGATGCCGCAGCAACTGCCGCAGATCGCCAAGCAGCTCAAGTCCGCCGGGCTCAAGCTGGACCCCAGCCGTCTCAACCAACTGACCGAGTTCCCCATGGGCGCTGTGGTCAGCCTGGGCGGCTGCACCGCCTCCTTCGTCTCGCCGCAAGGCCTGGTGGTCACCAACCACCACTGCGCCTACGGCAGCATTCAGTACAACTCGACGCCGCAGCGCGACCTGCTGAAGAACGGCTTCCTGGCCGCTGACTTCAAGGACGAACTGCCGGCCGCCCCGGGCAGCCGCATCTTCGTGACCGAAGAGGTCAAGGACGTTACCGCCCAAGTGCTGGACGCCAAGACTGCCGCGCTCTCGGGCAAGGCGCGCGTGGACGCCATCGAAGCCAAGGAAAAAGCCCTGGTCGCCGCCTGCGAGCAGGACAAGGCCTACCGCTGCCGTGTGGCCGGCTTCTACGGCGGCCTGCAGTACCAGCTGATCAAGCAGATGCAGATCCGCGACGTGCGTCTGGTCCATGCGCCGGCCGATATGGTGGGCCGCTTCGGTGGCGACAGCGACAACTGGATCTGGCCTCGCCACACCGGTGACTACAGCTTCTACCGCGCCTACGTCGGCCCGGACGGCAAGCCCGCCGACTTCAGCCCCGACAACAAGCCCTACCAGCCCAAGCACCACCTGAAACTGGCCAGCACGCCGCTGAACGAAGGCGACTTCGTCATGGTCACCGGCTACCCCGGCCGTACCCAGCGCCACCGCCTGCCGCAGGAAGTGGATTTCGCTTTCAGCTTTTCCCAGCCCACCGGCATTCAGAACATGCTGACCCAGCTGGACCTGATCAAGCAGGAAACCAGCGGCCGTCGCGAGGCCGAGATCGCCTTGGCCGGCTCCGTGCAGGGCCTGGGTAACGCCTCCAAGAACATGCAGGGCCAGATGGCCAGCTATGCCGGCAGCGACATCCTGGAGCGCAAGCGCAAGGCTTTTGAGGATCTCAAGACCTGGGTGAACAGCGACGCCGCTCGCCGCGCCAAGTACGGCGCCGACCTGGCCGCCGTGGAAAGTCTGCTGGCCGAGCGTCAGACCCTGGCCCGCACCGAATCCAGCCTGCGCGCCTATTCGCCGCGCCTGCTGGGCACCGCCCGGGGCCTCTACCAAAACGCCCAGCAGCGCTTGCTGCCCGATGCCCAGCGCAAGCCCGGCTACCAGGAGCGCGACGCCCTGCGCCTGCGCCAAGGCCTGGAGTCGCAAGACCGCCGCTACGACGCGCAGACCGACATCCGCCTCGCTTCGCACTTCTATGCCAAGTACCTGGCCCAGCCGGCCGAGCAACTGAGCCAACCCCTGCTCAAGGCCATGGGCCTGAAGGCCGGCATGGATGAAGCGGCTGTCAAGGCCCGCCTGCTCGAACTGCAAGCCGCCACCCAGCTGAGCGACAAGGCCAGCCGCCTGGCCTGGCTGGACCGCAGCGTCGCCGACTTTGCCGCCAGCAAGGACGCTTACATCGCCGCCGCGGTGGCCTTGTACGAGGAAGACGAGCGCATCGAGAAGCGCGACAAGGAAATGGAAGGCCGCATCGACCAGGCCTATGCCAACACCATGGCCGCCCTGATGGCCTTCAAGGCCAGCAAGGGTGAGGCCCTGTACCCGGACGCCAACGGCACCCTGCGCGTGAGCTACGGCCATGTCCAAGGCCGCAAGCCGGGCACCGATGGCAACGACTGGCTGGCTTTCACCACCTTGCGCGGCATCACCGCCAAGCACACCGGCACCGGTGACTTTGACGCCCCCGAGGTGCAGCGCAAGGCCATCGAAGCGCGCCAGTTCGACAAGTACGCGGTCAAGTCCCTGGACTCCGTGCCGGTCAACTTCCTGGCCACGCTGGACACCACCGGTGGCAACTCCGGCTCGCCGGTGCTGAACAGCCGTGCCGAACTGGTGGGCCTGCTGTTTGACGGCACGCTGGACGCCGTCATCTCCAACTGGGACTTCAACACCCAGATGACCCGCAGCATCTGCATGGATGCACGCTACATGCTGTGGCAGATGAAAGTGGTCGACAAGGCCGACCGCCTGCTCAAGGAAATGAACGCGCTCTGATCGCCGCCGTACCTGCTCTCAAGGCCCTCCGCTGGAGGGCCTTTTTCATGGGCCTTCTTTTTAGGCTCTCTTGCGGCGCACTCAGGGTTTGTCTGAGTGCCTCCTCACACTGCGAGAGTCGCGTAAAAACAGGTATGGTGCCGGCTTCCCATACCCGGGCGGAGACCCTCGCATGAAACTCAAGACCTGGCCCCATCGGGCCGCAGTCCCTGTGCTGGCATCGCTGGCATTGCTGAATCTGGGCGCCGCCCAGGCCGAAGAAGGCATGTGGATGCCGCAACAGCTGCCCCAGATCAGCAAGGCGCTCAAGCAGGCCGGCCTGAAGCTGGACCCCGCCAAGCTCAGCCAGCTGACCGAGTTCCCCATGGGCGCGGTGATCAGCCTGGCCGGCTGCACGGCCTCTTTCGTTTCGCCGCAAGGCCTGGTGGTGACCAACCACCACTGCGCCTACGGCAGCATCCAGTTCAACTCCACGCCCGAGCGCGACCTGCTCAAGAAGGGCTTCCTGGCCGCCGACTTCAAGGACGAGCTGCCGGCCGCGCCGGGCAGCCGCGTGCTGGTGACCGTCGATGTGCGTGATGTCAGCGCCCAAGTCATGGACAGCGCCACCTCGGCGCTCAAGGGCAAGGCCCGCAGCGATGCGATCGAAGCCAAGGAAAAAGCCCTGGTGGCCGAGTGCGAGAAGGATGCCGGCCACCGCTGCCGCGTCGCGCGCTTCTACGGCAGCCTGGTGTTTCAGCTGATCAAGCAGATGGAAATTCGCGACGTGCGCCTGGTGCACGCGCCGGCCCAGGGCGTGGGCCTGTTCGGCGGTGACGCCGACAACTGGATGTGGCCGCGCCACACCGGCGACTACAGCTTCTACCGCGCCTATGTCGGCCCGGACGGCAAGCCGGCTGATTTCAGCGCCGACAACAAGCCCTACCAGCCCAAGCACCACCTGAAGCTGGCCAGCAGTCCCTTGAAGGACGGTGACTTCGTCATGGTGACGGGTTACCCGGGCGGCACCGACCGCCACCGCCTGCCCACCGAAGTGGCCTTCAACTTCGACTGGGAAGCGCCCGAGCTGGTCAAGGCCTTTGCCCAGCAGCTGGACCTGATCAAGCAAGAAACCGCCGGCCGCCGCGACGCCGAAATCAAGCTGGCCAACACCGTGGCCGGCATCGGCAACTACTACAAGAACCTGCAAGGTCAGCTCCAGAGCTGGCAAGGCAGCGACATCCTGGCCCGCAAGCAGGCCGATTTCGCCGCCCTCAAGGCCTGGGTGAATGGTGACGCTGGCCGGCGCGCCCAGTACGGAGCCGGCCTGGCCGAGGTCGAGCGTTTGCTCGACGAGCGCCAGGCCATCACCCGCCGTGAGCTGCTCCTGAACTTCGCCTCCACCACCTTGCTCAGCGGTGCGCGCACGCTCTACCAGCAGGCGCAGGAGAACCTCAAGCCCGATGCCGAGCGCAAGCCCGGTTTCCAGCAGCGCGACCAGCAGCGCCGCCGCCAGGCCGTCGAGGCCATGGAGCGCCGCTATGACGAGCAAGTCGACAAGCGCGTGGCCGCCTATTTCTTCGCCCAGTACCTGGCCCAGCCGGCGGCGCAGCTGAACCCGGCGCTGCTGCGGGCCCTGGGTCTGCAGCAAGGCATGAGCGAAGGCGCGGTGCGCGCTCGCCTGGACGCCATTTATGCCGGCAGCAAGATGGCCGACAAGACCGAGCGCATGGCCTGGTTGTCGCGCAGTGTGGATGAGTTCAAGGCCAGCAGCGACAGCCTGATCGCCGCCGCCGTGGCCCTGTACGACGACGACCGTGCCCGCGAGGACCGTGACAAGGAATTGGGCGGCCAGGTTCAGCGCGCCTATGCCGAGACCATGAAGGCCTTGATTGCCTTCAAGGCCAGCCAGGGCAAGGCGGTCTACCCCGACGCCAATGGCACGCTGCGCGTCAGTTTCGGCAAGGTGGCCGGCCGCGCCGAGGGCGCCGATGGCACGGCCTGGTCGGCCTTCACGACCCTGCGGGGCATCGTGGCCAAGCACAAGGGTGAGGGCGAGTTCGATGCCCCGGCTGAGCAGCTGGCTGCCATCAAGGCGCGCCAGTTCGACAAGTACGGGGTCAAGGCACTCGACTCGGTGCCGGTCAACTTCTTGGCCACCCTGGACACCACCGGCGGCAACTCCGGCTCGCCGGTGCTGAACCAGAATGCCGAGCTGGTCGGTCTGTTGTTCGACGGCACGCTGGACGCCGTGATCTCCGACTGGGACTTCAACCCCAAGACCACGCGCAGCATCTGCCTGGATGCGCGCTACATGCTCTGGCAGATGAAGGTGGTCGACAAGGCCGCGCGTCTCTTGAAGGAAATGAAGGCGCTGTGAAGCGCGGCCAGCCCTTGCTGGGGCCGGCCTGTCAGCGATCCCTGCTGCCCGGGTAAGTGCCCGGCAGCAGGATGCTGCGGTCCACGCCCTCCAACCGGGTATGGCCGCTGAAGGCCATGGTCAGGTCCAGCTCCTTGTGGATCAGCTCCAAGGCTTTCGTCACCCCGGCCTCGCCCATGGCGCCCAGGCCGTAGAGGAAGGCGCGGCCGATGTAGGTGCCACGCGCGCCCAGGGCCCAAGCCTTGAGCACGTCCTGGCCCGAGCGGATGCCGCCGTCCATATGCACCTCGATCTCGCGGCCCACGGCTTCGACGATGCGGGGCAGGGCGTGGATGCTGGACTCGGCGCCGTCGAGCTGGCGGCCGCCATGGTTGCTGACGATCAAGGCATCGGCACCCGAGTTCACCGCTAGGCGCGCGTCCTCGACATCCTGGATGCCTTTGAGGATGAGCTTGCCGCCCCAGCGCTTCTTGATCCACTCGACATCGCCCCAGTTCAGGCCTGGGTCGAACTGCTTGGCCGTCCACTCCGACAGCGAGCCCATGTTCTCCACGCCTTTGACATGGCCGACGATATTGCCGAACTGGCGCCGTGAGGTGCCCAGCATCCCTAAGCACCAGCGTGGCTTTGTCATCAGGTTGATCAGGTTGGCCAGGGTGGGCTTGGGCGGCGCCGAGAGGCCGTTCTTGATGTCCTTGTGGCGCTGGCCGAGGATTTGCAGGTCCAGCGTCAGCACCAGGGCGCCGCAGCGGGCGGCCTTGGCGCGGTCGATCAGTCGCTCGATGAAGTCGCGGTCGCGCATCACATAGAGCTGGAACCAGAACGGTGCTTTCGTGTGGGCGGCAATGTCCTCGATGGAGCAGATGCTCATGGTGGACAAGGTGAAGGGCACGCCAAACTTCTCCGCCGCGCGGGCGGCCAGGATTTCGCCGTCGGCATGCTGCATGCCGGTCAGGCCCGTCGGCGCGATCGCCACCGGCATCTTCACATCGACGCCCACCATGCGCGCCACCGTGCTGCGGTTCTCCATGTTCACGGCGACGCGTTGGCGCAGCTTGATGGCCTGGAAGTCCGCTGAGTTGGCGCGGTAGGTGCTCTCGGTCCAGCTGCCCGAATCGGCATAGTCGTAGAACATGCGCGGCACGCGCTTTTGGGCCAGCAGGCGCAGGTCTTCGATGCAGGTGATGACGGGCATGGCGAACCGGTGGGTCATTGAGAACGCGGCCATCCTAGCCCGGAACACATCACCTACACTGCGGCGCCATGGACCCAAGCCCGCCGCCTGCACCGACCCATCCCATGTGGCTGCGCCTGCTGTGGCTGCTGGGCGGTGTGCTGAGCCTGGTGCTGGGCATCATCGGCATCTTTGTGCCCTTGTTGCCGACCACGCCTTTTGTGCTGCTGGCCGCCTTCTGTTTTGCGCGCGGCAGCAGCCGCTGCGAGCGCTGGTTGCTGGGCCACCGCGTCTTCGGCCCCATGGTGCGCGACTGGCGTGCCAATCGCGCCGTGCCCTTGCGAGCCAAGCAGCTGGCCAGCGTCATGATGACCTTCGGCTCGGTGATGGCGGCCTTCAAGCTGCCGCTGCATCTGGCTTGGTTGCCCGCGGCGTGTTGCGCCGGCGTGGCGGCCTGGTTGTGGAGCCTGCCCACGCGCCGCCCTTGAGCGGCCTGTGCTGCTTGTTCTTCAGCTCGGCCGGCCGCGCGGCAGACGCAGGCGCACGCACAGGCCGCGCTCGCTGGCCGGCAATTCAACGTCGCCCCCTAGGCGCTCCATCAGCGAGGCCACGATGTAGAGGCCCAGACCCGAGCCGCCCTTGCCGCGCTTGGTGGTGAAGAAGGGCTCGAACATGCGGGCGCGGACATCGGCACTGGCGCCGCAACCGTCGTCCGCCACATCAAGCAGCACATAGCGACCCTCCAGGCGCGCGCTGATCAGGAT
The DNA here is from genome assembly GCF_025717595.1 of Kinneretia sp. DJ1R-11. Taxonomy (NCBI): domain Bacteria; kingdom Pseudomonadati; phylum Pseudomonadota; class Betaproteobacteria; order Burkholderiales; family Sphaerotilaceae; genus Roseateles; species Kinneretia sp. DJ1R-11. Next base: position 135,434 of record NZ_JAJIRR010000006.1, on the reverse strand, counting down.
CTGGCCGCCGCGCCCCTCTGGAAACGCGTGGTTGATGCTGTTCATGATGAGATTGGAGACCACTTGCGTGAGCAGGCCGGCGGCCATGCGCAGCTCGATCGCGGCGTCCACGTCGAGCTGCACCGAGACCATGGCCTTGCGCAGCGCCGGGCCCAACACCGAGGCAATGCTGCGCAGATAGTCGAGCAGCACGAAGTCGCTGACCTCCTCAGAGGCCTGGTCCACGGTCACCTTCTTGAAGTTGCCGATCAGGCTGGCCGCGCGCTGCAGATTGCGCTCGACCAGATCGCTGCCGCTGATCAGGCGGGTGGACAGCTCGGTCAGTTCGACCCGGCTGACCCGTTCGCCGCGCAGGGCCGCGCCCAGTTTCTGAGCGTTCTCGGCCACGCTGGAGGCTGCCGTCACGGCCACGCCGATGGGCGTGTTGACCTCATGCGCCACGCCAGCCACCAGGCGACCCAGGGCGTCGGCTTTTTCCTGCTCCATCAGCCATTGGGCGTGCTGGGCGCAAGCCAGGTCGTGGCCGACCAGCAGACGTTCGAACAAGCGCCCGAGGTGGCTGGCCTGCAGCATGTCCTGGCGGCTCCAGTTGCGGCTGCTTTTTTGTTCCAGCCAGAGCAGGGCGACCAAGCGGTTCTGCACAAACAGCGGGATCTCAATGCGTGAAACGGCGGGTGCCAGGCCCGACAACAGGGCCAGCTCGGCCTCGCAGGGATGCAGGCGCAGATCATGCAGGGCCAGGGCCTCGCTGCGGCCGGCCAGCAACTGCAGGTAGGCGGCTTGTGCCGGTGCGCGCAGCAGCAGCCGTGTTGTGCCATCTTCGGCCGGCTCGTCATGCAGGCGCAGCACGCCGGCGCTCTCGCTGGCCCACCAGAAATGCACGGTGTCCAGCTGCATGATCTGCAGGGCGGCACTGCGCATTTCCGAGGCGGCGAACACCACATCGGCTTCGCTTTCGATGCGCCAGTGCCGGTTCGACAGCTCCAGCAGCAGTTCCTCGGGCGGCTTGCGGGTCAAGTCGTAATGGGCCAGGCGCAGCAGGCGTTCGGGCAGGCTCAGCCGTTCGATTTCTTCGCGCAAGGCCTGGTGTTGCCAGAGATGGTCGAGCGCCGCTTGCGCATCGCCCTGGGCCTGCAGCAGGCGTGCCAGCTGCAGATGGGCCTGGCTCTCGCCGCTGCGCGACTGGATCTGGCGTGCCAAGGCCAGCGCCTGCCGGGCGCTGTGCAGGGCTTGGTCGCGGTCACCGCGGGCCAAAGCGATCTCGGTCCAGGTCTGGCAGGCCATGCCTTCCAGCCATTGGTGGCCCAGGCGGCGCGCCCAGGCCAGGGCCAGCTGGCAGGGTTCGGCGGCCGCCTCGACCTGGCGTCGGGCCAGCGCCGTGCGCGCCAGCTGCCAATAGGCTTCGCCGATGAACTCCGGGTGGGGGCCGCGTTGGGCCTGTTCCAGGCCGAGGCGGAATTGCACCTCAGCGTCGGCCAGTTGGGCATTCTCGAAATGCCCCACGCCCATATTGAGCGCCAGCTTGGCTGCCAGATAGGGGTCGTCCAGCTGGCCCAGAAGTTCGGCCGCATCGCGGTGAAAGCGCCGGCCGCGGTCCCAGGCGCCCAGTGCGTAGTGGATCTGGCCCAGGCCGATGCGGGCTGCCACGCCGACGCGCAACTGCTCGGCCTGCCGCGATGCCCGCAGCTGTGTTTCGGCCTCTGCCTCTGCCAGCGGCCCGCTCCTGACTTGCGCGAGGCTGGCCAAGTCCAGCGCGCGCGACCATTGCTCGGTGGCCTCGAAGTACTCGCCTTTTTGGTAGGCGACCCGGCCCAGGGCTTCGTGCAGGCAGGCCGCCTGGGGGGTCAGGTGGGCTTCCGCCGCTTCGTTCAGCGCGCTGTTCAGTTCCTGCTGCAGGCTCAGGGCCTGGCCCATGCGCTCGGCCAGGTAGAACTGGGCATAGAGGGCGTCGAGAGCCTCCGCCAGCTCGCCGGCCTGGCGCAGAGCCTGGACCAAGCGCGCGTGGCGCGGCAACGCACAGTGGGGGTGGCGGCTGGCCAGCCGTGCCAGACGTTGCAGGGTAGGGCCGCTCCGTCCTCGCGTGGCGGGGCCGGTTGGGCCGATTGGGCCGATAGGGGCTGGGGCGGGCTGGTTCAGCAGGGCAGCTCTCCTTCAGACCGCCTGCTTGGCCCTGCGAGGCGCAGGGCGCGCAGATGCTGCGGCCTCAGAGCGGAAGGATAGCAGCGCAGCGCCTGTTCCGGCCTGGCTGGCGTTCAGAACAGGCTCAGGTTTTCGGCCGGCGCCGGGCCAGCGCTGGCTGGGGCGCGCTTGGAGCGGGCGCGCATTTCGGAAGCTTGGCCGGCCTGGCCCGGGCGGCTCAAGCCGCCCATGCGCACGCCGAGCAGGCGGATGCGCTTGTCCAGCGCCACCCGCTTCAGGCAGGCGCCGGCAGCGCGGCGTATGGCCTGGGCATCTTGTGTGGGCAGCTCCAGGGTCAGGTCGCGGGTGACGGTGTGGAAGCCTTCAAAGCGCAGCTTGATGCCGACCGTGCGGCCGAGGTAGCCCTTGCGCTGCAAGTCGCTGGCCAGCTGTTCACACAGGCGCGTGAAGATGGCGCCCAGGGCGGCGCGGTCATGCACGGCGTGCAGATCGCGCTCGAAGGTGGTCTCTCGGCTGATGGACACCGGCTCACTGTGTGTGACCACCGGCCGGGTGTCGCGGCCATGGGCTGCTTCGTGCAGCCAGGCGCCGAAGCTTTTGCCGAACTGCGTAATCAACATGGCCGGCTCGGCCGCCGCCAACTGGCCCACGGTCTCCAGGCCCAGGGCTTGCAACTTGGCCCCGGCCTTGGGGCCGATGCCATTGATCTTGCGCACGCCCAGCGGCCAGATGCGGGTCTGCAAGTCGTCAGGCGCCAGCAGCAGGCTGATGCCGTCGGGCTTGTCCAGCTCAGAGGCGATCTTGGACAAGAGTTTGTTGGGCGTGATGCCGATCGAGCAGGTCAGGCCGGTGGCGCGCAGCACCGAGTTCTTGATCTCCCGCGCCACCGCCCGCACGCCGCCCAGCGGGTCGAAGCCGACTGCTTCGCGGATGCCGGCGATCTCGCCCAGGTCGATGTAGATCTCGTCGATGCCGCGGTCTTCGATCACCGGCGCAATCTCGGCCACCGCCGCCTTGAACAGGCGCGAGTAATGCCGGTAGGCCTCGAAATCGGTGGGCAGAAGGATGGCATCGGGCGCGCGCAGGGCGGCCTTCATCATGCCCATGCCCGAGAACACGCCCAGGTCGCGCGCGGCGTAAGTGGAAGTGGTGATGACGCCGCGGCCGGTGTAGTCGCGCAGCCGTGAATACTCGCGCGTGCCATCGGCCAAGGTGCGCGGCTCGTGCATGCGCCGCCCGCCGATCACCACCGCCTGGCCTTTGAGCTCGGGGTAGCGCAGCAGCTCAACCGAGGCATAGAAGGCGTCCATGTCCAGATGCGCGATCAGGCGCTCGGGCAAGGAACCAGAGTTGGCCTGGAGTGCGGCGAGGGCGGAGGCGTCGGAGGGACGAGGATCGGGGGCGGCAGCCATGCCGGCATTGTCCGCCCTGGGTACTGACAGGCCGTGGCAGCAATGGGTCCGGTGAAATCTGGGCTTCATGGAGTTTGTGCACAATGCGCGAGCCCGAGAGTTCAGGGCTGTATCACCAAGAGGCGACGCTCCACACCATGGCTGATTCTTCTCCTGCTCCCGCTGCCGGCCTGGCTCAATTGAAGATCGACCGAACGGTAGCGCCGGCCTCGGGCAAGCGCCGCCGCCTGCCTTGGCGCTGGATCCTCGCTCTGCTCTTGCTGCTGGGGGTGGCCGCTGTGGCCCTGATGCCGCGCCCGACCGAGGTGCGGGTCAGCTCGGTGCTGCAAAGCACGCCGGCGGCCCAGTATGCGCAGCTCACCGCTTCGGGCTATATGGTTGCGCAGCGGCGTGCGGCGGTGGCCTCCAAGGCCAGCGGCCGGCTGATGGAGCTGAATGTGCGCGAGGGCTCGGTGCTCAAAAAAGGCGAGCTGATCGCCCGCATCGATGCTTCGGATGTGCAGGCGTCCATCGCTGCCGCCGCGGCCGGCGTGCGTCTGGCCGAGGCCGGTGCCCGCCAGGCTCAAAGTGCGGTGCAACAGGCGCAGGTCGAGTGGAACAATGCCGAGGCCGAGTACCAGCGCAGCCTCAGCTTGCAAAAGCAGGGCTTTGTCTCCGGCCAGGCGCTCGACGCCGCCCAGCGCCGCCTCGACGCCGCGCGCGCCTCCCAGGTCTCAGCCCAAGCGGGCGTGGCCTCGGCCCAGGCGGCCGTGCAGCAAGCGCAGGCGCAGCTGAATCTGCAGCAGGTGAACCGGGAGTTCACCGAGATCCGGGCGCCATTTGATGGCGTGGTGTTGGTGAAGAACGCCAATGTGGGTGACATCATCACGCCCTTCTCGAACGCCGCCGGTTCGCAGGGCGCGGTGGTCACCATGGCCGACCTCGGCACGCTGGAAGTGGAGGCGGATGTGTCCGAGTCCAGCCTGGCCAAGGTCGCCAGCGGCCAGCCGGTCGAGATCAGCCTGGATGCCTTGCCGGGCCAGCGCTTTCAAGGCCAGGTCGTGGGCATTGTGCCGACCGTGGACCGGGCCAAGGCCACGGTGATGACCAAGGTGCGCTTCGACCAACTCGACGCGCGCATGCTGCCCGAGATGAGCGCCAAGGTCGTGTTCCTGTCCAAGAAGCCCGCGCCTGCGGAGCTCTTGCCGGTGCTGGCCGTGAACCCCAAGGCACTGCAGGAAAAGGACGGCAAGTTCTGGTTGCTGCGGCTCAGCCGCCAGGGCGATAAGGAGTTGCTGGAGGCGCTGGAGGTGCGCAAGGGGCGGGTGCTGGGCGATGTCCTGGAAGTGAGCGCGGCGGGTTTGAAGTCCGGGGACCGCGTGGTGCTGGAGCCAGGGCCCAAATTGGCCGCGGGCAGCCAGGTCACCCTGTCAGCCAAGCCATGAGCGACAAGGCCCCGCTGATTCATATCGAGGCCCTGTCCAAGGCCTACCGACGCGGCCAGCAGGACATCCCGGTGCTGCTCGATGTCAGCCTCGATGTGCAGGCCGGCGAGTTCGTCGCCTTGATGGGCCCCAGCGGTTCGGGCAAGAGCACCTTGTTGAACCTGATCGCTGGCATCGATCAGCCCAGCAGCGGCCGCATCGTGATCGGGGGCGTGGACATTGCCACCCTGGGCGAAGGCGCGCTGGCCGATTGGCGCGCGGCGCAGGTGGGCTTCATCTTCCAGTTCTACAACCTGATGCCGGTGTTGACGGCCTTGGAGAACGTCGAACTGCCCTTGTTGCTGACGGGGCTGTCGGCCCGCGAACGCCGCCTGCATGCCGAAGCGGCCTTGTCCTTGGTGCGGCTGGATGACCGCATGGATCACTTTCCCAACGAGTTGTCGGGTGGCCAGCAGCAGCGTGTGGCCATCGCCCGCGCCCTGGTCAGCGACCCCAGCCTGATCGTGGCCGATGAGCCCACGGGCGACCTGGACCGTGTGACCGGGCAGGAGGTGCTGGACTTGCTCGAGGACCTCAATCGCCGGCTGGGCAAGACCATCGTCATGGTGACCCACGACCCCAAGGCCGCAGCCCGGGCCCGGCGCCTCATCCATCTGGAAAAGGGCGTCTTGGTGCCCGATGTGGCCGGCGCCCCTGCGCCTTAAGCCGAGCCCGAAACCGCGTCCGCCCTCGAGTTCAGCCGCCTGCCATGCCCTTTCTGCTCAAGCTCCTGCTGAAGAATGCCTTCCGGCATCGCTTGCGCACGCTGCTGACCTTGGTCGGTCTGGTGGTGGCACTGTCGGCCTTTGGCCTTTTACGCACCATCGTCGACGCCTGGTATGCCGGTGTCGAGGCCTCCAGCAGCACGCGCCTGGTCTCGCGCAGCGCGATCTCGCTGACCTTCCCCCTGCCCCTGGCCTATGCCCAGCGGCTCAAGGCGGTGGAGGGGGTGAACCGGGTGTCCTGGGCCAACTGGTTCGGTGGCATCTACATCACCGAGCGCAATTTTTTCCCCCAGTTCGCGGTCGAGCCCGCCAGCTACCTGGCGCTCTACCCCGAGTACCGCCTCAGCGATGAGCAGCGCCTGGCCTTCATTCGCGATCGGCAAGGCGCCGTTGTCGGGCGCAAGTTGGCGGACAAGTTCGGCTGGAAGATCGGTGACCAGATTCCGCTGCGCGGCACGATTTATCCGGGCACGTGGAGCTTCACCCTGCGCGGCATCTGGGACGGCGCCGAGGCCAAGACCGACGAAAGCCAGATGCTGTTCCATTGGGGCCTGATCAACGAGAGCCTACGCAAGCGTTATGGCAACCGGGCTGATTTCGTCGGCGTTTATGTGCTGGGCATCGAGGAGCCGCAGCAGGCGCCGCTGGTGTCGCAGCGCGTTGACGCCCAGTTCAAAAACTCGCTGGCCGAAACTCTGACCGAAACCGAGAGTGCGTTTCAGCTCAGCTTTGTGTCCATGAGCGAGGCGATCCTGGTGGCGGTGCAGGCGGTCAGCTACATCATCGTCATCATCATCATGGCGGTGATGGCCAACACCATGAGCATGACGGCGCGTGAGCGGCTGGCCGAGTACGCCACCCTCAAGGCCCTGGGCTTCGGCCCCGGTTTCGTGGTGAAGCTGCTGCTCGGCGAGAGCCTGACCATCGCCCTGGCGGGCGGCCTGCTGGCGGTGGCCCTGACCCTGCCCATGGCCGCTGCCTTTGCTCAGGCCGCAGGCACTTTGTTCCCGGTGTTCCAGGTCTCGCCCTTGACCATGGGCTTGCAATTGGCGGCGGCCCTGGTCGTGGGTGCGGTGGCTGCTGCCTGGCCGGCCTGGAGGATGAGCCGCATCGACATTGTTCAGGGCCTGCGCCATGTGGGCTGAGGCGCAGCCGGGCTCGGCCATGGGGGCGCGCCTGAATCGGCGGGATCCGGCTGCATGAAAGCCATTCCACTCAGCTACATCGCGCGCAACCTCTGGGTGCGCCGCGTCACCACCTTGCTGACGGCCGGCGGCATGGCCCTGGTGGTCTATGTCTTCGCCACCGTGCTGATGATGAGCGAGGGCATACGCAGCACCTTGGTGGCCACCGGGCAGGCGGACAATGTGATCGTGCTGCGCAAGGGCGCCGGCGCCGAGATCAACAGCGGAATCTCGCGTGGCCAGGCCGCCATCGTCGAGAGCCTGCCCGGCATCGCCACGGACGCCGCCGGCTTGCCGCTGCTCAGCAAAGAGCCTGTGGTGTTGAACAACCTGCCCAAGCGCGGCAGCGGCAAGCCCAGCAATGTGACCGTGCGTGGCAGCTCTGAGCTGGGCCTGCAGCTGCGCCCGAGCTTGCGCCTGATCGAGGGGCGCATGTTCCGGGCCGGCAGCTCCGAGATCATCACTGGCCGCGCGGTCGCTCAGGGCTTCCAGGGTGCGGGCCTGGGCGAGACGCTTCGCTTCGCCGGGCGCGATTGGACCGTGGTCGGCGTCTTCGATGCCGGCGGCAGCGCTTTCGATTCCGAGATCTGGGGCGACAGCGAGCAGATGCTGCAGGCCTTCCGGCGCGACGCCTTTTCCAGTGTGGTGTTCCGCTTGCAGGACCAGGCCCAGTTCGAGGCGATCCGCGCCGCCATCGAGGCCGACCCGCGCCTGCAGCTGGAGGCCAAGCCCGAGATCCGTTTCTACGCCGAGCAGAGCGAAGCCTTGGCCACTTTCATCAGCATCCTGGGCACATCCTTGTCGGTGGTGTTCTCGATCGGCGCCATCGTCGGCGCCATGATCACCATGTTCGCGGCCGTGGCCTCACGCATTGGCGAAATCGGCACCTTGCGCGCGCTGGGTTTTCGCCGCGGTGCGGTGCTGCTGGCCTTCCTGCTGGAGGCCATGCTGCTGTCCTTGATCGGCGGGCTGCTCGGCCTGGCGGCAGCCTCGTTGATGCAAACCGTCAACATCAGCACCACCAATTTCCAGACCTTTTCGGAGCTGGCGTTTCAGTTTCGCCTGACGCCCGCCATTGTCTGGAAGACCTTGCTGTTCTCCCTGTTCATGGGCTTTGTGGGTGGTTTCATCCCCGCCTGGCGGGCGGCCCGGCTCAAGATCGTCGACTGCTTGCGCGCCGCTTGAAGCGGCCGCCGACCCCTCAGCTGCAGCCCTGGCTGCCGCAGGAGCTGATGCCGCTGGCTTCGGTGGCCAGGGGCTGGGCGATCGCACCACTGACCGGGTCGTAACCGACCTGGCTCATGTGGAAGACCAGGGCCGCGTCCATCATGTCGGCGTGGGCCGGAAACCAGTTCACCAGCTCGGGCAGCAGATTGCGCATGGGCTCCAGGTCGGCATGGGCATGGGTGTGAGCCAGCACCTGGCGCATCACATCCAAGACCATGGCGTGCTGCTTGCTGTGGCAGTTGTCGGCGGCAAAGCCGGTGGCGGCCATCCAGCCTTCCTCCATGGCGAAATGGGCCTCGGTGTGGCTCAGCAGACGCGCATACAAGGGCAGGGGATCGGGCTCGGGCTGGGCCAGGGCTTCGCCCAGCTCATTGAGCAGGGCGACGAACTCCTGGTGGGTCTGGTCGATTTGGGGTTGGTTCAGGACCAGGGCGTCGGTCCATGCAAGGGTGGTGCTCATAGGGCCGGCAGGGTAGCGCATTTGGCGGCTCGGGCGCGGCCGGTTCGCGGCTTTCTTGTCGCAAATCAATCAGACTGCCGTTGGGCCCTGCCGCTGCGGTCCTGGGTTCAGGGTCGCTCGGCCCAGGAATCAACGGCGATGTCAAAGCGCAGATTCATGCCCTTGCCCAGGGTGTCCACCTTGAGGGTGCCGGCCACGTTCTGGGCCAGGCTGCGGCCACGAGCGTCGGTCTGGTAGCGCGAGCTGACGTCCAGCTGGATCACCATCATGAAACGGCCCTGGATGTCGATGCGCTGCGGGCGGCCGGTTTCGGGGTCGACCCAGGCGCGCAACTGCACCTTGCGGGTGAAGCTTTTGTCCTCGGCCTCGAACAGGGTCCAGGCCTTGCCGTCCAGCATGACGCCTTCGCTGCGGCGCACCGGGGTGTCGGGCTTGAGCCATTCCTGGCCGCGCCCCATCGTTTCGCTGATCTGCTGGTTCTGGCCTTCGCGCTCGGCGTCGCCCGGGGCCAGTGGCGGCTCGGCGGCTGTGATGCGGTAGATGGGTTTGCCACCTTCCCAATGGTCCAGCTTGCGGCGGGTCAGCGTGGTGTCGGTGTAGTTGCTGGTGGCCTCGATGCGGGTGCTCGATTCATCGGGCACGACCTGCTTTTGCGCTTCCAGGTGGGCCAGGGTCTTGAGCCACAGCGGGTCGGCCGCCTGGCTGCTCTGGGGCAGCAGTTGCAGGACCGGCAGCAGGGCCAGGGACAGGGCGAGCAGAAGTGCGCGTGGCATGGGGCGTGGGGCCGAAGCCGGGTGGTGATGGCGCGCGATTGTGGCCGTGCGTGCAGCGGCTCCTTGCCAGCCCGTGGCCGTAGCGGCATCCGCGCCGTGGGGTAGCGCCGGGCAGGCTGTTCATCTGAGGTTCATCTGCGCGTGCGCTGCGGTTCATCTGCAGTTCATGGAGCGATCAGGCCGGCTTGATGGAATGGAGGCCGTGCAGCACCCCAGGGTGCGGCGCTGAATGAAGCAGAGAAATCGACCGGTCGGCCTCGCTCACGATGCCAACCACTCCCCTCAACCCGCCTGCGTCTGCAGCGCGACCGCAAAGCTCGCCATGAATATGAAATCCAAGCTCTCCACCGGTGTTTTGACCCTGGCCGCCTCGCTGGCCCTGTTCGGCACCAACGCCGCCCTGGCCCAGACCGGCGAAGCGCGTGTCTACAACAGCAATATCAGCCTGGCCGAGGTCGAGGCCGCACAAAAGGCCTGGGGCGAGGCCCTGGTCAAGATCAGCGATGACTACCAAAGCGGTGGCCTCGCCAAGGCCAAGGCCACGGCCAGCGCTGTGCTGGACGGCGCCTACGGCTACAAGCTGGGCCCGGTGCTGTTCAAGCCCACGTTGACGGTGGAGCCGCAAACCTTCCGCACCACCAAGGAGGGCGCGCTGTCCTACTTCGTCGGCGGCGACGCCAACTTCCCCAAGGACAGCGGCTTCGCGCTCAAGGGCTGGAAGAAGGTCGAGGTCAGCAACGCCGCTGTGCACATCAATGGCGATGTGGCCAACACCATGGGCAAGGTCAGCATGACCGACAAGAACGGCAAGGTCACCACCGTGGACAAGACCTGGACCTTCAAGAAGGACGACAGCGGCGTGATCCGCATCGTGCTGCACCACTCCTCGCTGCCCTACACGGCGAACTGAGGCGCGGCAGCGGGTCCGGCCAGAAGCAAAAAGGCTCAGGCCGGCTCGTTGTCGATCTTGTAGCCCAGGCCGCGCACGGTCTGGATCAGGGGTTGCTCGCGGCCCTCGTCCAGCTTGGCGCGCAGGCGGCGGATGTAGACATCCACCACATTGGTCAGTGGATCCTCGCTGTAACCCCAGACGGCGTTGAGGATGCGCTCGCGGCTGAACACCCGGCCCGGGTGGCGCATCAAAAGCTCCAGCAAGGCCAGCTCGCGCGCCGTCATGGCCACCAGCTGCTGATCGCGCCGCACCTGCATGCGCTCCAGGTCCAGCACCAGATCGGCCAGGCTGAGCTGGCGCTGGCGGACGCTGCTGCCGCCCGCGTCTTCGCCGGGCGCTTCGGCGCGGCGCAGCAAGGCCTCGATGCGGGCCAATAACTCCTCGAAGGCAAAAGGCTTGGTCAGGTAGTCGTCGGCACCGCAGCGCAGGCCGCTGACCTTGTCCTCCAGCGCATCCATGGCGGTGAGCATCAGCACCGGTGTGCGGCAGCGCGCGGCGCGCAGGCGCTGGCAGGCTTCCACGCCGCTGATGCCGGGCAGCATCACATCGAGCAGGATCAGATCGGGCTCGAGCTGTTCCACGCTTTTTTGCAGCAGGTCGCCGCGCTCGATCACGGTGATCTGGTAGCCCTCGGCCCGCAGGCCGCGGTTGAGAAAGTCCGAGACCCGGCGGTCGTCTTCGACGATCAGGAGATGGGGCATGTCGTGGGCCTTGCTGCTCAGTCTTGCGCCGCCGCATCCAGCGGCAGGATCAGGCAGGCACGGCAGCCGCCCTCGGTCCGGGCTTGCAATTCCAACCGGCCCTCATGTGCGGCGGCAATGTCCGCGGCGATCGCCAGGCCCAGGCCCATGCCTTCGGGGCGCAGGCGGCGCGCGGCCTCGGCGCGCCAGTAGCGCTCCTGGGCGCGGCCCAGTTCCTCGGGGGCCATGCCGATGCCGCTGTCTTCCACGCACAGCACGAGGCGAGGCTGGGGCGTGGCCAGATCCAGTCTGGCACCCAGGAAGACCGAGCCCGGCGCGGGCGTGTAGCGCAGGGCGTTGTCCAGCAAGATGGTCAGGGCCTGGCCCAGCTTGGCGGCCTGGCCGCGCAGCTGCAGGCCTTGACCGGGCAGGGCCTGCAGCAGCTCCAGCGCATCGCCCTGCAGCTGCAGATCCAGGCCTTGCGCGGCCGCCGCGCCGCGTTGCTGCTCCAGCGCTTGCTGCAGCAGGGCCGGCACATCGATGGGCTGTCGCTCGCCCTGCAGGCTGTCCTCGCCCTGGCGGGCCACGCTCATCAGCTCGGCAATGCGAGCGCCCAGCTGGCGCGCGGTGGCGGCCACGCGTTCCAGCGCCTCGCGGTAGACGCTCTCGGCATGGCCGCTGCGGCGCAGGCTGATCTCGGCCTCGCCGAGGATGGCGGTGGTGGGCGTGCGCAGCTCGTGGCTGATGTTGGCGAAAAACTGGCGGCGTGAGTGGTCGATCTCCAGCAACTGCTGGTTGGCGGCGTGCAGGTCCTGGGTGCGCTGGGCCACGGCGTCTTCCAGGCGCTGGCGCTGGCTGGCTTCGTTGGCGCGGTGCAGCTGGATCTCCTCGGCCATGCGGTTGAAGCTCAGGCTCAGACGGTCGAATTCGTCGCGGCCATGCACGGCGATGCGGTGCTCCATGCGGCCGGCCTGCAAGGCCAGGGTGCCATCCAGCAAGGGCGCCATGCGGCGGCGTATGTCCCAGGCGAAGTAGGCGACAAAGCCCATGGACAGGGCGATGGTGGACAGGATGCTGAAGATGGCCAGGCGGCGCGAGCGCTCCAGCGCGGTCTGCGCGGCGGCCTCGGTGGCGCGGCTGTGCGCCTCCTGCAGGCGGATTGCCTCGGCGATCAGGGTGCGCATGTCCTGACCCTGGGAGATGTCGAACACACCCAGCATCTCGTCCCAGACCGTGGCCCGTTCGCTGCTCGGGTTGGGGTGGGGCGTGTGTGGCTGGGCCTGAAGGATCTGGGCGCGCAAGGCCTCGAAGTTCGTTTGCAGCGCGGCCAGAGTCTGGCGCGACACGGTTTCGATGGCGCGGTCGCCAGGGTCAGAGGACTCCAAGGCGTGCAAGCGCTCCAGCTCGGTGAGGCTGGCCTGCATGCGCTGAAGATAGCTGTCACGCAAGGGCACGGGCGCCGCATCGGTCAGCAGGTACTGGGCAAACCAGACCTTGAGCCGCTGCTTGTTGGCGGCCAGGTCCAGGTACTGGACCAGGGCGTCTTTGGCGCGCAGGCTGCGCGAGCGCTCCAGCTCCGACTGGTTGACCAGCCAGACCACCACGGCGAACTGGGTGGCCACCACGGCCACCAGCACGCCCAGCCAGACGCTCAAGCGGGCTTTAAACATGAACGAGGTCTCGGTGCTGGCTCGCTCGGATTTACGCCAGGCGGGCGCGGTGGCGGGCCACCTGGGCCCGCACCTGGGCCGGCGCCGTGCCGCCGAGGATGTTGCGGGCGTTGAGCGAGCCGCGTAGGCTCAGCACCTCGAACACATCGTCGCCGATGCGGGCATCGAACTTCTGCAGCTCGGCCAGGGGCAGCTGGGACAGATCGACGCCGCTGGCGATCGCGGTCTTGACCGCGTGGGCGACGATCTCGTGCGCATCTCGGAAGGCCAGGCCCTTCTTGACCAGGTAGTCGGCCAGGTCGGTGGCGGTGGCATAACCCTTCAGGGCCGCGCGCTCCATGGCCTCGGGTTTGACCGTGATGCCGCCGGCCATTTCGGCAAAGATGCGCAGCGTGTCTTTCAAGGTGTCCACCGTGTCGAACAGCGGTTCCTTGTCTTCCTGGTTGTCCTTGTTGTAGGCCAGGGGCTGGCCCTTCATCAAGGTGATCAAGCCCATCAGATGACCGACCACGCGGCCGGTCTTGCCGCGTGCCAGCTCGGGCACATCGGGGTTTTTCTTCTGCGGCATGATGGACGAGCCGGTGCAGAAACGGTCGGCCAGGTCGATGAAGCCGAAGCTCTGGCTCATCCACAGGATCAGTTCTTCCGACAGGCGCGAGATGTGCACCATCACCAGCGAGGCGGCGGCGCTGAACTCGATGGCGAAATCGCGGTCGGACACGGCGTCCAGGCTGTTCTGGCAGACACCTTCCATGCCCAGCGTGCGGGCCACGCGCTCGCGATCCAGCGGGTAGCTGGTGCCGGCCAGGGCGGCCGCGCCCAGGGGCAGGCGGTTGACGCGGCGGCGTGCATCGACCAGACGCTCGGCGTCACGGGCGAACATTTCCACATAGGCCAGCAGGTGGTGACCGAAGGCGACCGGCTGGGCCACTTGCAGATGGGTGAAGCCCGGCAAGATGGTCTCGGCGTTCTTCTCGGCCACATCGACCAAGGCGGTCTGCAAGGCCTTGAGCAGGAGCAGCAGTTCGTCGATCTCGCCGCGCAACCACAGGCGCACATCGGTGGCGACCTGGTCATTGCGGCTGCGGCCCGTGTGCAGGCGCTTGCCGGCCAGGCCGACCAGGGCGGTCAGGCGGGCTTCGATATTGAGGTGCACGTCTTCCAGATCGAGCTGCCAGTCGAACTGGCCGGCTTCGATCTCGCTCTTGATCTGGGCCATGCCGCGCTCGATGTCGGCCAGGTCCTGGGCGGCCAGGATGCCCTGGGCATGCAGCATCTCGGCGTGCGCCAGGCTGCCCTGGATGTCGGCCGCCCACAAGCGCTTGTCGAAGAACACGCTGGAGGTGTAGCGCTTGACCAGATCGCTCATGGGCTCGGAGAAGAGCGCGGACCAGGCTTGTGCCTTGTTGGCGAGCTGGTTGTCACTGGGCTGACCGGGGGCTTGGGCGGAGGAGGACATGGGCAGAAGGGCGCTTTGCTGCTGAAGAAGAGGCTGGGGCCCTCGGGGCTGACGCACAATCCGAGGGCGCCCGATTCTATCGAGCCGCACCGGCCGCAGCCCCGCGCGGCTCGCATGACTTCAGGAGCTGTGTCCCTCGTGTCCTCGCCTCGCCCCAAGCCTTCCTCCACCGATGCCGAAGGCGGCACGCCCAGCCGCGTCAGCGTCTGGCCGGACACCACCAGCCTGACCAGCATCCTCGGCCTGCCCACCCAGCCGGCCGAGGAGACCGAGGTCCTGCCTCTGTTCGACCCACAGCGGGTCTTTGATGTCTGCCATGTCGGCCTGGTGCTGCGCGCGGTGTTGGGCGTGCAAGGGCTGCTGGGCCTGGGCCTGGCGCTGGCGGCGCGCAATCTGGACGAGTGGATGAGCTGGGTGGCCAGCGGCACGGTGGTGACGCTGTCGGCCGTGCTGCTCTGGTTGCTGCTGGTCTGTGCCAGCAAACGTCTGCTCGCCCGCTTCAGCGAACCCGCGCAGTGGCTGAGCTTGTTGAGCTTGGGCGGCCTGTGTTCGTCCATGGGCTGGCAGCTGCTGAGCTTTGCGGCCTTCGAGGCGAGCACGCTGTTTCGCTTGGTCAGCATTTTCGTGGCCGGCGCCGCCGTGGCTTCCCTGATGTTGGCCTGGATGAAGCTGCGCGAGCGCTCGCAGCGCCCGGCCGACGCCCTGGCCCAGCTGGTCGAGCTGCAGGCACGCATCCGCCCGCACTTTCTTTTCAACACTTTGAACAGCGCCATCGCTCTGGTGCGCCTGGACCCGCTCAAGGCCGAGGGCTTGCTGGAAGACTTGAGCGAGCTGTTTCGTGTCGCCCTGGCCGATGCCACCACGGTGGTGCGCCTGGATGAGGAGGTCGAGCTGGCGCGGCGCTACCTCGACATCGAGCAGGTGCGCTTCGGCGAACGCCTGCGCCTGCACTGGGACTTGGACCCCGCCGCCAGCGGCGCGCGCGTGCCGCCCCTGCTGCTGCAGCCCTTGGTCGAGAACGCCGTGCGCCACGGCGTCGAACCCAATGACGAGGGCGGTGACGTCGAGATCCGAACGCGCCGGCGCGGAGCCGAGGTGGAGATTTCCGTCAGCAACAGCGTCGGCCGCGTGGCGCAAACATCTGGTCACGGTTTGGCTCTGCGCAATGTGCGCCAGCGCCTGCGCCTGATGCATGATGTCGCGGCCAGCTTCGAGCTGAGTCCTTCGCCGGGGCGCTTTGCCGTGCGCATCGTCCTGCCGCTTTGACCCTTGCCTTGTCTTGCCGTTTTTCAGTTTTACGCCATGCAGTCCGCTGCCCTCACTGTGTTTCTCGTCGATGACGAACCCCTGGCCCGCTTGCGCCTGCGCAGCCTGCTCGAGGCTTGTGTGGACCCGCGCGCCGAGGTGGTGGCCGAGGCGGGCAGCGCCACCCAGGCTCAGCACTGGTTGCGCGATCACAGCTGTGACCTGATCCTGCTTGATGTGCAGATGCCTGGTGCCGATGGCCTTCAGCTGGCCGACAGCCTGCAGCAGCAGATGGCCCAGCCACCGGCCATCGTCTTCGTCACCGCCCATGCCGGCCATGCCTTGCGAGCTTTCGAGCTGGAGGCCATGGACTACCTGACCAAGCCGGTGCGGCGCGAGCGTTTGCAGGCGGCGCTGACCCGTGTCGCCCAGCGCCTGGCTGAGCGCTCGGCCATGCAGACCTTCCAGGCCACCCAGCCCGGCGAGTTGGAGCCGGAGCAGCCGGTCATTGTGGTCAGCGACCGAGGCCGTTTGATCCGCGTGCCGCTGAACGAAGTGCTGTACCTCAAGGCCGAGCTGAAGTACCTGACCTTGCGCACCGCCACCCAAAGCCTGGTGATGGACGGCAGCCTGTCGGAGCTGGAGCCTCGCCTGGGCGAGCGCTTTCTGCGCGTGCACCGCAATGCCCTGGTGGCCAAGTCGGCGGTGCGCCAGCTGGAGCGCCATGCGCCCAGCCAAGCCAGCCCGGACGATGGCAGCGATACCCAGCTCGGCGGCTTGGACCTGGTGAACGCCGAGGTGGCCGATGGCTGGGCGGTGCGCATTGCCCATGTCAACGAATGGCTGTCGGTCTCGCGCCGCCAGGTGGCGGCCGTGCGGGAAGCGCTGGCCGACCGAGGCAGCTGAGTTAGGCCCCTATCATCTGCGTCCCGACTGAACAGACAAAATCGTCAGAGGGACCCGGGGAGGGGAAACATGGCCACAGAGCCAGGCGTTCGAATTCATCGTCATCCATATCGCCGGCGCCGCTGGCTCGGCCTGCTGGTCGGCTTGGCCGGGCTGGGCCTGGTCGCCTGGCTGTACTGGCCCGTGCACGCGCCGGCTGAGGCGGCGGCTGAGCTCGCTGCGCGCACGGCGACAGCCCAGTCCGCTGCGGCTTCGGGCGCGTCGATCAGCCCTTTCTGGAGCCTGGCTCGCGAAGCCGAGGACCAGGTGCTGGCCGAGCAATACCGTCGTGCCGGTGTGGCCACGCTGACGCCGCCGCCGGGCTCGCGCATCGACGCAGTGGAGTGGGAAGCCCGGCGGGTCGATGCGCGCTGGTGTGCCGATGAAGCTTGGCGTCAGGGCGAAGGCGAGGACGCTTCAGCCGACAGCAGCCGCAGTCGTGCGATGCGTCGCTTGGTCGACGAGTCGGCGCGGCAGCTTCGCTTGCGGGCTGATACGCAATCTCAGGTGGTGGCGGAGTGGCTGCAGTTTCGCTACCCGGCCGACGAGGCCATGAAAACTCGGGCCCAGGCCCGGCTGCAAGAGCTGGCTCGTCAGAGTCGCCAGCCCTTCGCCGTGTATCAGGCCTTGCAGGCGCATTGCTCGGGTGCGGCGGCTTGTACACGTGTCCCGGCGTCCCTGTGGGCGGAGGTCGATCCGGACAATCGCCTGGCCTGGCTGGCGGCCCTGGGAGAAATGCCCGCGGCGAGCGCCCAGCGTGCGGCCTTGATGCGGGCTGTACAAGCGCCTCGGTCCATCGAATACGGCCGCCACGCCTTGCAGTCCTTGCTGAGCCTGCCCTTGATTCAGACCCTAGGCCTGCGCAAGGCGGCGCAGCAATCGCTGTGGGTGCTGTTCGCCGTTGACACGGGGCTGTTTCATCGCAGCGGCCTGATGCGCTTGTGCACAGTGCAAGAAGCTGCGGCGGACCTAGAGTTGAAGCAGGCCTGCTCGACCCTGGCGCAGCAACTTTGGAAAGAGAGTGAGGACCTCGGCGCACTCGCCTTGGCCGAAGCTCTCGGCAGGCGTGCGGACGGTGCCACACCCGACTGGATTGCTCGTGGGCAGGAGCGCATGGGTCTTCAAGCCGGCGCACTTTCTGAAGGTGGAAAGCTCTACGAAGCCGCCGCGGGCCAGCCTCTGGAATGCTCAAGTCGGCCCGATTTCGTGCAGTACTTTGCCGATCTGGCGACCCTGGGCGAACTGCAGCTTTTGCAAGCCCGCAAGCTCTCCGCTGCCCAAGCCGATGCCTTGTCGCTGACGAATAAAAAAAGCCAGCCCTGAGTTCGCACCCAAGGGCTGGCCGAAGTTTCACTCGTCAGGGATTCATAAACACCGTCATCAGGGCTGGTAGCTGACCGTCAGCTTGTAAGTGCCGGCGGCGTAGCCCTTGAGCAGCACATAGACCTCGCTGTTGCCGCTCAGATTCACAGCGCAGTTTTCGCTGGAGGTGCTGCCGTCGGACTTGCAATCAAAGCTGCTGGTCGTGGGTGCGGCGCCGACCTTGACGTAGAGGTCGATATCGCCTTCGCCGATGGTGCTGGCTTTGAAGGCGCCGGCCTTGGCCTTGAAGGGGCCGAGCACCTGGCTGGCGCCCGTGGCCAGGCGGCCCTTGAGGATTTCGGTCTTGTCGCTGGGCACGCTGCTGCCGGGGCCGTCGCTGCCCAGCTCCACCGCATAGGACAGGCCCAGGCGCGCGAACTTCAGCGAATGGTCGGCCTGGCTGCCGGTGTTGGCGTAGGTGTCGTTGGCGGTGTGGATCTTGGGGTTGTCCTGGTTGAAGGCGGCTTCAAAGGGCATGGACGCTGCGAAGCCCTGGGCGGTCCAGGAGGCGTGGTCCGAGCAACCGTAGCCGCAGACATCGGTGCCGATGCTCAGCTCGGGCTGGTAGGTCTGGATCAGGTTGTTGACGAACTGGTTCTGCGCGGCATCGGTGTAGTCGGTGTAGATGTAGATGTCCTTGGGCGAGCCCTTGTAGTTGGTCATGTCCAGCTGCATCACGCCCACCACATTGGCGCCCAGGCGCTTGTGGCTCTTGGCGATTTCCTGCGAGCCGCGCAGGCCCACTTCCTCGGCCGCGTAGGCCATGAACTGGATGGTGCGGCGCGGCTTGTAGTTGTTGGCCATCAGGGTGCGAATGATCTCGGTCAGGCTGGCCACGCCCGAGGCGTCGTCGTCAGCGCCCGGCGCCACCGTGGTTTCGGTGGTGTTGGAACCGTTGATCGAGTCCATGTGCGCGCCCAGCACGATCACCTCGCGGCTGTTGTCGCTGCCTTTGAGGGTGGCGATCACCGATTTTTGGGCCCAGGTCGGGTGGTTGAACTGCACCACCGAATAGTCGCTGCGGCCGGCGCCCAGATTCGCCCATTGCTGCTTGATCCAGTTCGACGCGGCCACGCCCGAGCTGGTCTTGTAGAAGCGATTGGTGAAGCTGGACAGGTCAACAATGGTCTGGCCGATGCGGCTGGCCTGCATCTGCGTCAGCATGGGCGTGACCAGGGCTTGCTGGTCAATCACATAGCTCGGGCGCGAGAGCAGGGGCGCGCGGCCTGCCGCCGTGGCGTCGCCCGTGCTGCTCAGTTGGCCGCGGGTCTTGGCAGCTTCGGCGCTGTGGGCTTGCAGGGTGGCCAGGCCGTCTTCCAGGCTGGCGTGGAACATATAGCCACCGCAGCGGCGCAGCTCTTCGTGGATGGAATCGGACAGCTGGCCGAGCAGGTCTTCGTCGATTTGCAGCAGGTGGATGGATTCGGGCTGGGCGGCTGCCGCAGTGCTGGCGGCACCGCTGCTCAGGCCGGGCCTGCGTGCTCCGCTGGCGGAGGTGAATTCACCGGAGCGGCTCAGGCCGCTGCTGACGCTCAGTCGGGGGCGGGCGCTGTCGCTGTGCTTTTGCAACTGGGCCAGGGCGGCGTCGCCCAGGCTGATCCAGATTTTTTCGCCGGCCTGGCTGGCGTGGCTCAGCGCTGCCAGGCTCAGGCCCAGGGCGGCCAGAAATGGTTTGTTCATAGGGGGTTCTCCTCGTCTCGTAGTTCGCAGAGTGCACAGCCCTGCGTTGGAACGAGAGATCTTAGGAGGCGGCGCAGCCGGCAGCGAGAGGGTTTTCGTGTGCGTTTGTGCGCGTGGTGTCGGTGCGGCTTGCGGGTATTCCCTGGCAATGCCTGGAGAAAAGTTTGAGTTCGCCTCAGTTCAATGGCGTGCCAACGCCGCTTCCAGCTCTTGCCTCAGGGCGCGCAGGCCAAGCAGCTCCTGCTCGGGGGCCTGCAAGGCCGGCCAGAGCAGGGCGACCAGATCGCGGGCGCTGGCGTCGGTGTCGATCTGGCGGCCGGTCAGGATGACTTCCCAGAGCATGTGCTCCATGGGGCCGAAGACCAGGGAGCGCAGCAGGCGCAGCGGGATGTCGGCGCGCAGCTCGCCGCTGGCCTGGCCGCGGGCCAGCAGGTCCATCAGGGGCGCGGTGTAGCGGCGCTGCAGCTCGACAAAACCGTCGCCCAGCTTGTCGTCGCCGCTGCGCCGGCCTTCCGAGAGCACCAGGGCACACAAGCCTGTACCCTGGATCAGAAACAGGCGCAAATGGGTGTGGACCATGAATTCCAGCTGCTCGCGCACCGAGGCTTCGCGCGGCAGGCCGGCCTCGATCTCGCCAATGATCTCGTCGTACCAATCGGCGATCACGCGCATGCACAGCTCGCGCTTGCCGCGGAAGTAGGTGAACACCGTGGCCTCGGATACACCCAGGCGCTCGGCGATTTCGGTGGTCGTCGCACGCTCGAAACCGCGCTCGGCAAACACCTCGCGGCCCACGCGCAGGATGTCGCGCACGCGCTGCTCGGCCTTGGCGCCGGCGGGCGCACGGCGGGCGGGCTGCGTGGCCGCGGCTTTGGTGACGGCGGCGGTGGGGGAGGGCTTTGAGGCAGTCACGGCGGGATTCTGCGTAATAATTGAGTAGAACTCAAGTCGGACTTGCCAGTCTTTCCGGTCTGGCCTATTCTTCGCGCCTCGCTGCCTCTCGCAATTGGTGTGCGAGGCCCTGAGAAGAATTTGAGTTGAACTCACCCGTGGCCCTGGCATCGTCGCTGCGGGCCGCTGTTTTTCGGAGACCCCATGGCCCAGCTGACCACCAAGCTCAATGCCCGTTCGGCAGATTTCAAGTCCAACGCCGAGGCCATGCGGGGCCTGCTCGATGATTTGAATGCGCGGCTGGCGCAGATCGCGCTGGGCGGCGGCGACGCGGCACGTGCCAAGCATGCTGCCCGGGGCAAGCTGCTGCCGCGCGACCGCGTTGAGATGCTGCTGGACCCGGGAACGCCTTTTCTTGAGTTGGCGCCCTTGGCTGCGCTCAATATGTACGACAACGCTGCGCCTGGCGCCGGCATGATCGCCGGCATCGGCCGAGTTTCGGGTGTGGACTGCATGATCGTCTGCAACGACGCGACGGTGAAGGGCGGTACTTATTACCCGATGACGGTCAAGAAGCATCTGCGCGCGCAGGAGATCGCGGCGCAGAACCGCCTGCCTTGCGTCTACCTGGTCGACTCGGGCGGCGCCAACCTGCCCAACCAGGACGAGGTCTTCCCGGATCGTGATCACTTCGGCCGCATCTTCTTCAACCAGGCCAACCTGAGTGCCCAGGGCATTCCGCAGATCGCCGTGGTCATGGGCTCTTGCACGGCCGGCGGCGCCTACGTGCCGGCCATGAGCGACGAGACCATCATCGTCAAGAACCAGGGCACCATTTTCCTGGGCGGCCCGCCGCTGGTGAAGGCAGCCACCGGCGAGGTGGTGACGGCCGAAGACCTGGGCGGCGGCGATGTGCACACCCGGCTCTCGGGCGTGGCCGACCATCTGGCTCACAACGACACCCATGCCCTGGCCCTGGCCCGGCAGTCGGTGGCGGCGCTGAACTGGCGCAAGGAAGGCGCGCAGCAGCAGCGCCTGCAAGCGCCGCGCGCGCCGCTCTTCGACGCGTCCGAGCTGCACGGCGTGATCCCCACCGACACGCGCAAGCCCTTCGATGTGCGCGAGGTCATCGCCCGCATCGTCGATGGCTCCGAGTTCGACGAGTTCAAGGCCCGCTACGGCGCCACCCTGGTCTGCGGTTTTGCGCACATCGAGGGCATGCCGGTCGGCATCGTCGCCAACAACGGCATCCTGTTTGCCGAGAGCGCCAACAAGGGCGCGCATTTCATCGAGCTCTGCTGCCAGCGCAAGATCCCGCTGGTGTTCCTGCAGAACATCACCGGCTTCATGGTTGGCCGCAAGTACGAGAACGAAGGCATTGCCCGCGCGGGCGCCAAGATGGTGACGGCGGTGGCCTGCGCCAGTGTTCCCAAGTTCACCATCATCATTGGCGGCAGTTTCGGTGCCGGCAATTACGGCATGTGCGGCCGTGCTTTCAGCCCGCGCTGGCTCTGGATGTGGCCGAACGCGCGCATCTCGGTGATGGGCGGCGAGCAAGCCGCTTCGGTGCTGGCCACGGTCAAGCGTGACGGCATCGAAGGCAAGGGCGGCAGCTGGAGTGCCGAGGAAGAAGAAGCCTTCAAGGCGCCAATCCGGCAGCAGTACGAAGACCAAGGCCACCCCTACTACGCCAGCGCCCGACTCTGGGACGACGGCGTGATCGACCCGGCCGACACCCGCCGGGTGCTGGCTCTGGGCCTGTCGGCGGCGATGAATGCGCCGATTGGCGAGACGAAGTTCGGCGTCTTCCGCATGTGATGGGCCGCAAGGCTAGGCAAGACCTGACCCCCATGACCTTGATAGAACGCCTGCGCCGCATCGCTTTTCTGCCGGCCGCTCTGAAGTGCCTTTTGGCGGCCCCGCTGCTGGTCGGCGTGGGCGTTGTGCATTCGCAAGCCAGCGACACTGCGGTCACAGCTCCCGCTGCGGACGCCGAGCGCCTGCATCTCGATGTGCGCGAGCAGATCCTGCGCGTGCCGGTCGAGGTGCAGGATGCCTTTGGCAAGCCCAGCAAGGGCGATCTGCTGGTCACCACCTTCAGGCCGGCTGGCCCGGGGCCCTTCCCTCTGGTCCTGATCAGTCATGGCCGCTCGACCGACAAACGTGCCGAGTACAAGCGCCAGCGTTTCGAGACGGCCGCCCGCTACTTTGTGCGCAAAGGCTTTGCCGTGGCTGTGCCTCTGCGTTTGGGCTATGGCGAGCTGGCCGAGGCCGGCGACCCGGAGAGCAGCATCTCCTGCCGCGAGCCCCGTTTTGCGCCGGCCCTGGCGGCTGCCGCCTCACAGATCCTGGCGGTGGTTGGCTATATGCAGCAGCAGGCTGACATCGATGCCAAGCGCGTGGTGCTGCTCGGGCAATCGGTCGGCGGTATCTCCACTGTGGCCGCCACGGCGGCCGGTCTGCCGGGACAGGTGGCGGCCATCAATTTCGCCGGCGGCCATGGCGGCGACCCGGACAAACACCCCGGCGAGCCCTGCGGCAGCACCCAGCTGCGCCAGATCTACCAAGCTTATGGTGAATTGATCGCGCAGAACTCACCCCAGCTGAAGTCGCTCTGGGTCTACACCGAGAACGATCGTTACTTCGGGCCTCGCTACAGCCGCAGCTGGGCCAAAGCTTTTGCTGAGGCTGGCGCCTTACTGGATTACCGTCTCTTGCCCGCCTTCGGCGAAGACGGTCATACGCTGTTCAGCGCCGGCAGTGACAGCTGGCAGCCCCTGGTCGAGGAGTTTCTGGCCCAGCTGGGCTTCAGCACCCCCGGTGTGATCGCCGTGCCGCCGGCCAATGCCGAGCTGGATGTGCAGGACGAATCGGCCTTGCCCTTGAGCGGCTCCGGCGCCAAGGACAGCTACCGAAAATTCCTTGCGGCCAAGAAGCCGCGCGCCTTTGCCTTCAATGCGCAGGGCCGCAGCGGCTATGCCTTTGGCGATGCGGCCGTGGCGCGGGCGCTGGCGTTTTGTCAGCGCTACAGCAGCCAAACCTGTCAGTTGTACGCGGTGGACGACGCCGTGGTGTGGAGCAGAAAGCAGCAGCCATGAGTGAACAGCAGAGCAGCCTCAAGATCGAACGCAGCGGCCCCTCGGGCCAGATCGCCCGCGTCACCCTGAACCGCCCCGAGGTGCGCAATGCCTTCAACGAAGGCGTGATCGCCGAGCTGAGCGCTGCGTTCGCGGAACTGGGCCGGGACCCAGCTCTGCGCGCCATCGTGCTGGCCGCCGAGGGCAAGGCCTTTTGCGCCGGCGCCGATCTCAACTGGATGAAAGCCATGGCCGGCTACAGCTGGGACGAAAACCATGCCGATGCCTCCCGCCTGGCCGAGATGCTGTGGACGATTTACAGCTGCCCGGTGCCGGTGATCGCCCGTGTGCAGGGCGATGTCTACGCCGGTGGCGTGGGCCTGGTGTCGGTCTGCGATGTGGTGGTCGCCGTGGACACGGCGGGCTTTTGCCTGTCCGAGGCCAAGCTGGGCCTGCTGCCGGCCACCATCGGGCCCTATGTGGTGCGCGCTTTGGGCGAGCAGGCCTCGCGCCGCTACTTCGTCACCGCCGAGCGCTTCAGTGCCGCCGAGGCTCATCGCCTGGGCCTGGTCCATGAGCTGGCCACGGCCGAGACCCTGGACGAAAAGGTCGAAGCCCTGCTGTCCGCCCTCTGTGCCAACGGCCCGGCGGCGGTCCGCGCCTGCAAGCGCCTGGTGCAGGATGTCGCACACGCGACAATCACGGCTTCGCTGCGTGATGACACCGCGCGCCGCATCGCTGACATCCGTGCCAGCGATGAAGGCCGCGAAGGTGTGCAGAGCTTTTTGAACAAGAGCCGGCCGAGCTGGTTGGCCTGAGTTCTTTTCGATCCCGTTTGATGACTTCCAGCAGTACACCTTTGACACCCCAGCAGGATTGGCAGCGCCGCAGCGTGGCCGCCGTCTGGCACCCCTGCACGCAGATGGCGCGCGCCGAAGTCGTGCCGCCGCTGCCGATTGCCCGTGGTGCCGGCCCCTGGCTTTACGACTACGAGGGCCGGCGCTACTTCGATGCCAACAGCTCCTGGTGGGTCAATCTTTTTGGCCATGCCGATGCCGGCCTGAACGCCGCCATCAAGGCGCAGCTCGACACCTTGCCCCATGTGATGCTGGCCGGCTGCACTCATGCGCCGGCCGTGCGCCTGGCCGAGCGCCTGAGCTCGCGCACCGGTGGCGCCCTGGGCCATGTCTTTTTCGGCAGCGATGGCGCCAGTGCAGTGGAGATCGCGCTCAAGCAAAGTTTCCACAGCTGGCGCAACCGTGGCCGGGCCGAGAAGCGCGAGTTTGTCTGCCTGAAGAACGGCTACCACGGTGAAACCATCGGCGCCCTGGCCGTGACCGATGTGAAGGTGTTCCGCGACGCCTATGACCCGCTCTTGATGCGGGCGCACATCGTGGAGTCGCCCGATGCCCGCCTGGGCAACGAAGCGGCCGCCCTGGCTGCCATGCGCGAGCTGCTGAGCGAGCGTGGTCCGCACATCGCCGCCGTCATCATCGAGCCTCTGGTGCAAGGTGCCGCCGGCATGGTGATGTACGACGCTGCCTATCTGCGCGGCCTGCGAGCCTTATGCACCGAGTTCGAGGTGCACCTGATCGTCGATGAGATCGCCATGGGCTGCGGCCGCACGGGCACTTTTTTCGCCTGGGAACATGTGAACCCCCGGTCGGCGGGTACGCCGCCCGCCCCCCGAGGGGGCCAAGCCGCCCTTGGGAGCGGCCCGGCGGGCGGCTTGCACGATGAGGCGGTGTGGCCCGACTTCATCACCCTGTCCAAAGGCATCACCGGCGGCACCATGCCCCTGTCCTTGGTGCTCACAACCGAGGCGGTGTACCAGGCCTTCTGGAGTGAGGACGTCAGCCGCGGCTTCTTGCATTCGCATTCCTACACGGGCAATGCCCTGGCTTGCGCCGCGGCCAATGCGGTGTTGGACCGCTTCGATGCCGGCCAGCTGCAGGCTAATGCCGAGCAGGCCCAGCTCTTGAAGGACGCCTTCGCACCGCTGGCCTCGCACCCCCGTGTGGCCGATCTGCGCCAGCTAGGCATGGTGCTGGCCTTCGATGTGATCGAGCCGGGCCTGCGCTTTGCCAAGACCTCCGGTCTTGGCGAAACCTCAGGTTTCGCCGAACGTTTTGGCGAAACGCTCGGCTTTGCCGAGCGTTTTCATCTGGCCGCGCGCGCCCATGAGTTGCTGATCCGCCCGATTGGCGGCACGGTGTACCTGATGCCGCCCTATCTGATCGATGCCGAAGCGGCCGCCTTCCTGGCCCGCGCCGTGCGCCTGACCTTGGATGAGGTGCTGTCCCAATCTTCTGAGGGCAGCGCCCAGCCCCTGAGCAAAGAAGTCCATGTTGCTTGATCACCTGAGCGCCAAGCTGCGCACCATCGAAGCCCAGAGCCTGACGCGTTTTCTGCGCCAGGCCGAGAGCGGCACCGCGCCGCGCCAGCAGGTGCGCGGCGCCGACGGCCGCACGCGCGAGCTGCTGATGTTCTGCTCCAACGATTACCTGGGCCTGGCCGCCGAGCCCGCGCTGCGTGAAGCCTTGATCGAAGGCGCCCAGATCTACGGCGGCGGCTCCGGTGCCTCGCCCCTGATCAGCGGCCACAGCCGCGCACATGAGCAGGTGGCTGAAACCTTGAGCCGCTGGCTCACACCCCACATCCCCGAGGCCCGCGCCCTGGGTTTTTGCACCGGCTATATGGCCAATCTGGCCGTGGTGACTGCGCTCGGCGATGAAGAGGCCGAGATCTTCTCCGAGGCCTGGAACCATGCCTCGCTGATTGACGGCACCCGCCTGGCGCGCGCGCAAGTGAAACGTTATGCCCATGGCGATGTGGCGGCGCTGCGCGAGCTGCTGGCCGCCAGCACGGCCAAGGTCAAGCTCATCGTCACCGATGCGGTCTTCAGCATGGACGGCGATCTGGCGCCGCTGCCGGCCTTGCTGGCCCTGGCTGAAGAGTTCGATGCCTGGCTGATCGTCGACGATGCCCATGGGTTTGGTGTGCTGGGCGAGAACGGTCGCGGTTCGCTGGAGCACTTTGGCTTGCGCAGCGAGCGCCTGATCCTGGTCGGCACCCTGGGCAAGGCGGCTGGCCTGGCCGGCGCTTTTGTCGTGGCCCATGCCACGGTGACCCAGTACCTGCTGCAGGCGGCCCGCAACTACATTTTTTCCACCGCCTCGCCGCCGGCGGTCGAGCATGCTTTGTTGACCAGCTTTGCCTTGATCGAAGGCGAGCTGGGCCGGGCCCGGCGTGCCAACCTGCGCCATTTGCAGGCGCGGCTGCGCGCCGGTGTCGAAGCCTTGTTGGCATGCCACCCGGCCCTGGGCTGGCGCCTGGCGCCTTCGGACACCCCGGTTCAGCCCTTGATCGTCGGTGGCAATGCCGAGGTCATGGCCCTGGCCGCGCGCTTGGAGCGCGAGGGCATCCGCGTGCCGGGCATCCGTCCGCCCACCGTGCCTAAGGGCGAGGCGCGGCTGCGCATCACTTTGTGCGCGACGCACAGAGAGGCGGATGTGGATCAGCTGCTTGCCGCGCTGGCTGAGGCTGCCGCCGACATGGACAGGGCCGCCGCATGAGAGGTCTATTCATCACCGGCACCGACACCGAAATCGGCAAGACCAGCATCACCGCCGGCCTCACCCATCTGCTGGCCGAGGTCGGCTTGCGGGTGGCGCCCATCAAGCCGCTGGCGGCGGGGCAGGAGCTGGTCGACGGCCAGTGGGTCAATGACGATGTGCTCCGCCTGCTGGCGGCCCAGCGTCTGGGCATGCGCCCCGATCAGGTCGGGCCTTTGCAGTTCCGCGCTGCTTGTGCGCCGCACATCGCCGCCGCCCTGGAAGGGCAGCGTATCGAGCGCGCACCGCTGCTGGCCGCCGTCCGTGCCAGTGCCGCCCTGGGCGATCTGGCCTTGGTGGAAGGGGTGGGCGGCTTCCGTGTGCCCCTGGGCGAGGGCTTCGACACCGCCGATCTGGCGCAGGATCTGGGCCTGCCCGTGGTCCTGGTCGTGGGCCTGCGCCTGGGCTGCATCAACCATGCCTTGCTGACGGCGGAGGCCGTGCGCGCGCGCGGCCTGAGCTTGGTCGGCTGGGTGGCCAACACCGTGGACACCGCCATGCCTTATGTGGCGGACAATCTGGCCGCGCTGGACGCGGCCCTGGCCGCGCCCTGCTGGGGCCATGTACCCCGCTTGTCTGACCCTTCCGCCGCGGCCGTGGCCGCCCATCTGAATCTTGAGCGCGTGCAAGCCTCGCTGGCCGCCTCTGCCACCTGACATCTGCTGTTTTTCGGAATCGCCATGAGCCACTCTCACTCCCACACCCAAACCACCAACCAGATCCAATCGCTGACGCCGACCACGGACGCCGAGCGCCAGAACGCCAAGCCCTGGACCGTCAACGAGGTGGTGGCCCTGTTCGATCTGCCTTTCAACGACCTGCTGTTCAAAGCTCAGCAGGTGCACCGCGAGAACTTCGATGCCAATGCGGTGCAGCTGTCCACGCTGCTGTCCATCAAGACCGGCGGTTGCGAAGAGGATTGCGCCTACTGCCCGCAGTCGGCCCACTTCGACACCGGCCTCAAGGCCGAAAAGCTGATCCCGCTGCAAGAAGTGCTGGAAGCGGCTCGCGCCGCCAAGGCCAACGGCGCCACGCGTTTTTGCATGGGCGCCGCCTGGCGCTCGCCCAAGGAGCGCCATCTGGAAGCCATCGGCGAGATGGTCAAGGAGGTCAAGGCCATGGGTCTGGAGACCTGCCTGACCGCCGGCATGCTCGGTGACGGCCAGGCCGAACAGCTGGCCGAAGCCGGCCTGGACTACTACAACCACAACCTCGACACCTCGCCCGAGTTCTACGGCCAGATCATCACCACCCGCACCTATCAGGACCGCCTGGACACGCTGGACCGTGTGCGCAATGTCGGCCTCAAGGTCTGCTCCGGCGGCATCGTCGGCATGGGTGAAACCCGGCGCCAGCGCGCCGGCCTGATCGTGCAGCTGGCCAATCTGAACCCCTATCCGGAATCGGTGCCCATCAACAACCTGGTGAAGGTCGAAGGCACGCCGCTGGCCGACAAGGGCACGGAGGCGCTCGACCCGTTTGAGTTCATCCGCAGCATCGCCGTGGCCCGCATCACCATGCCGCGCGCCATGGTCCGCCTCTCGGCCGGCCGCGAAGAAATGCCCGAGAGCATGCAAGCCCTGTGCTTCCTGGCCGGCGCCAACAGCATGTTCTACGGCGACAAGCTGCTGACCACCAGCAACCCGCAGGCCGAGAAAGACCGGGCCCTGCTGAACCGCCTGGGCATGCGCTGCGCCAGCGAGGCCAATCTTGCGCCGCAAGAGGCGCCGGCTGGCTGTTCGCACGGCCACTGATGGCGCGGAGCATGGCCATGAGTCTGTGCGCATCGACCTGGCGGCGCATGCTGTGCGCCGCAGTCGGAGCCTTGGCCTTGGGCGCCCAGGCGAAGGCCGGAGAGCTCTTGATCAGTCAGCAGCTGCTTCCGGGCGGTGAGTTGGAGATCCGTTACACGCCTCCCGAGGGCGTGCATGAGCTGAGTTTTTTCGATGCCGCCCGGGACGCTCACAAGCGCTGGCGCGGCGAGATGATGAAGCCGCAAGGCTCATGCACAGAGCTGACGGCGACCGGCATCCGGCTGCGCCAAGAGCCTGACTGCCGCAGCGCCGTGCTGCGCCTGAAGGCGCGCGTTTTGGCGCTGGACGCAACCTACGAAGCGGCTCAGCCGCTCAGCGACTCCAGCGGCGTGCTCGCTTACAGCGGCCATGCAGCAGTCCTGCTCAAGGGCCATGGCTTGCGTTGGCGCTGGCTGCCGCCGCAAGGCGGCATCGTCATCCATCAGGGCCGTGTGGAGCGCGCGCCGGTCGAGCAGAGTGCGAGTGCGGAGCAGGTGGATCGCGTCCTGGCCGGCGCCTCTCGCGATGAAGTCCGCGCTGCTGGTGTGGCCCAGTATGTGTACATGGGAAGTTCCACCGGGCTGATCGCTTTGCCCGGTGTCAATGTCCTGGTCGACCCGGGCCTGGATAACGCACGAGTTGCACGCATCCGCAAAGTGCTCGACTACACCTTGGCCCGTCTGACCCAACTCTATGGTGCGGCCTTGCCCGGGCCGGGCGCGGTGGTCACTGCGGTATCGGACCTGCCTGGTTTTCACGGCGACACCACAGCCGGGCGCATTATGCGCCTGCGCCTGCCACGGACGCTGGAGACCATGCCCGGCACCGCCTTGGAAGGTTTCGTCACGCATGAGGTGGTGCATTGGTGGAACAGCGGGCTGTTCGGCACCGATCAGCAGCGCCCTTGGCTGCATGAGGGCCATGCCGAATGGATGGCTCGCTTGCTCTTGCGCGAGCAGTCGCTTCTGGATGTCGCGGAGCTGCGTGCCGATATCGAGTCGAACCTGAACAACTGCGTGGCCGCCCGCGGTGCACAAGTGGCTGCCGCCATGAAGCCGGGGCGCCAAGGTGACGACGCCTATGCCTGCGGCATGAGTCTGATGTTGCTCGGCCAAGCCCAGCGCACGGCCCGCGACGACAAACCGTCGGCCTTGGCGCAGATGGCGCCGCTGCACAGCAAGGATCGTCCGCTGGACGTGGGCGGCTTTGTGGCCTGGGCCGATGCCGGTTCCGCCGCGGCTTCGATGGCGCAGCTCTTGCAGGACCCGCAGCAGCCTTTTGCCAGCGGACTCTTGACGCGCCTTCAGGCGCTGGGCCTTGCTGATCCCGAACCGGTGCAGCGCAGCGAGCAGCTGCCCTTGGGCATGCGCAGGCAGTCGGCCGCCGCGCTGATGTCCGCCTTGATGCGCAGCGATTGCGGCGGCTCCGTCGGCTTCTGGACTTTGCCCCATGCTTTCAGGCTTGACCCAGCTGTGCAGTGCCGCAGCCTTCGTGTGACTGGCGAGGTTGAGTCCTTGGCAGGGCAGCCGGTGCTGGCCGACCCTGTGGCGGCGTATGCGGCTGTGGCAAAGGCATGTCAGGGCGGGCAACCGATCGCAGTTCGCTATGCAGCGGGCCCGGATACCGAGCTTGCTTGCCCATCGAGCTTGCCGACGCCGCCTATGAATCAAATGATTCGCCTGCGGGTAGACGCTTTGCGTCGACTGGGGCTGTGAGCCCCATGCAATACAAGCCGGACGCATGTCCGGGCCAAGAGGAGACCAAGCCATGTTTAAGAAGATCCTGATCGCCAACCGCGGCGAAATCGCTTGCCGTGTGGCGGCCACTGCGCGCCGCATCGGCGTGAAAACCGTGGCCGTGTATTCCGAGGCCGATGCCCAGGCCCGCCATGTGCAGGCTTGCGACGAGGCGGTGCTTATCGGTGGCCCAGCGCCGCGTGATTCCTACCTGCAGTGGCAGCGCATCATCGACGCCGCCAAGGCCACCGGCGCCGAAGCCGTCCATCCAGGCTATGGCTTTTTGAGCGAGAACGAGGAGTTCGCGCAGGCCTGCGCCGCGCATGGCCTGGTCTTCATCGGCCCGCCGGCCAGCGCCATACAGGCCATGGGCTTGAAGGCTGAGTCCAAGCGCTTGATGGAAGCCGCCGGCGTGCCCCTGGTGCCTGGCTACCACGGCGCCGATCAAGACTCGGCCCTGCTCAAGGCCGAGGCTGTGCGCATCGGTTTTCCCGTATTGATCAAGGCCAGCGCCGGCGGTGGCGGCAAGGGCATGCGGGCCGTGCACAGCGCCGATGAGTTCGATGCCGCGCTGGCTTCGTGCAAGCGCGAGGCCATCAACAGCTTTGGCGACGATGCGGTGCTGATCGAGCGTTATGTGCAACGCCCGCGCCATATCGAGATCCAGGTCTTCGGCGACAACTTCGGCGACTGTGTCTACCTCTTCGAGCGCGATTGCTCGGTCCAGCGCCGTCACCAGAAGGTGTTGGAAGAAGCCCCGGCCCCTGGCATGACGGCCGAGCGCCGCGCCCAGATGGGTGGCGCGGCCGTCGCGGCGGCCAAGGCCGTGGGCTATAGCGGTGCCGGCACGGTGGAGTTTATCTGCGAGCAAGACGGGCGCTTCTACTTCATGGAAATGAACACGCGCCTGCAGGTCGAGCATCCGGTGACGGAAGCGATCACCGGCCAGGATTTGGTCGAATGGCAGCTGCGCGTGGCCTCGGGCGAGCCCTTGCCGCTGAAGCAGGAGCAGCTGACCATGCATGGCCATGCCATCGAAGCGCGCATTTGCGCTGAGAACCCCGAGGCCGGTTTCCTGCCCGCCACCGGCGCTCTGAACGTGGCACGCTGGCCCGAGCATGTGGCTTTTGAGCGCGGCCCGGTGCGGATCGACGCCGGGGTGGGCGAGGGCGATGCCATCAGCCCCTTCTACGATTCCATGGTCGCCAAGCTGATCGTCTGGGGCGAGGACCGAGCCCAGGCCCTGGCCCGCTTGGACGCCGCCTTGCGCGACACCCATATCGTCGGCCTGCAGACCAATGTGGCCTTTCTGCGCCGCTGCGCCGCCACGGCCTCGTTTGCCAGCGCCGATCTGGACACAGCCCTGATCGAGCGCGAGCGCGCGGCTCTGTTCGAGCAGCCGGGCCTGCCGCTGCAGATCAGCGCGGCCGCTGTGGTCGCCCACACCCTGGCCGCCGAGGCGCAGCAACAGGATGCCGACCCTTGGAGCCGTCGCGACGGCTGGCGCTTGTTCGGCGCCTCGGCGCGCCGCTTCGATCTGGAGATCGCCGCACAGCGCCACGCGGTGCTGCTGTCGCGCCACCACCAGGGCGGCATGCAGCTGAGCATCGACGGCGGCGAGGCCCTGGCCTTTGCTGTCAACTCCAGCAGCCTGGAACGCCATGAGCTGCTCTTGGGCTCGGGCCTGGCGCAGCAGCGTGTGCTGGTGAACAGCTATGCCGACGGCGAAACCGTGGCCGTGTTCGCGCCGCAAGGCAGTGCCTACATCACCGAGATTGATGCCCTGGCCCATGCCGGCGACGGCGCCGCCGAAGCGGGACGCCTGACCGCGCCCATGCCCGGTAAACTGGTCAGCTTCCTGGCGGCGGTGGGCGACACGGTCAGCAAGGGCCAGCCGCTGGCGGTGATGGAAGCCATGAAGATGGAGCACACCATCAATGCGCCCAAGGACGGCGTGGTGGCCGAGTTGCTGTTCGCTGTAGGCGACCAGATCGGCGACGGTGCCGAGCTTTTGCGGCTCGAGGCTTGATGCGATAAGGGGCGCGGCGATGTTCGGAGCGCCAGCTGCGGCAATGGGCACTGAACCGTTGTTCGCGAAGAAATTTCAGCACGCAGAGCTCGCAGAGGACCGCAGAGGACGCTGAGACTAGAAATCCAGCTCTCTTCTCCGCGACCTCTGCGGTCCTCCGCGCACTCTGCGTTCGTATTCAAATCTCAGCGAACGACGGCTCTGTTCCGACAGCAGTCTTGCCCAGCAATGAGGAGTTATCAATGAAGCTACCCAATCATGTCACCCTCGTCGATGTCGGCCCGCGTGACGGCCTGCAGAACGAGAAACAGGCGGTTTCCACCGAGGACAAGGCGCAGCTGGTGGCCATGCTGCAGGCAGCGGGCCTGAAGGAAATCGAGGTCACCAGCTTTGTGTCGCCCAAGTGGGTGCCGCAGATGGCGGACAACACGGCGGTGATGGCCGCCATCGCCCGCCAGCCCGGTGTGCGCTATTCGGTGCTGACACCCAATCTCAAGGGCTTTGAGTCGGCCCTGCCCACCCGACCGGATGAGATCGTGGTCTTTGCGGCGGCGTCCGAGGCTTTCAGCCAAAAGAACATCAATTGCAGCATCGCCGAGAGCATCGAGCGTTTCGCGCCGGTGGTCGAAGCCGCGCATGCGGCCGGCATCAAGGTACGAGGCGCCTTGTCCTGCGCAGTGGGCTGCCCTTACGAGGGCGATATCAGCGCCGACCAGGTCGAGCGCGTGGTGCAGCTGATGAAGGGCATTGGCGTCGATCACCTGGGCGTGGCCGACACCATCGGTGTGGGCACGCCGAGGAAGGTCCAGGCAGCCATGGAGCGGGCGCTCAAGCACTACCCTCTGGTCGAGGTCAGTGGACATTTCCACGACACCTACGGCCAGGCCCTGGCCAATATCTACGCCTGCCTGGAGCTGGGCGTTCACCATTTCGACACCAGCGTCGCCGGCCTCGGCGGCTGCCCCTATGCCAAGGGTGCCACCGGCAATGTGGCCAGCGAGGACGTGGTCTTCATGCTGAATGGCTTGGGGATCGACACCGGCATCGACCTCGATCTTCTCGTTGACGCCGGCGCCTTCATCTCGGGCGTGCTGGGCCGACCGCCGGTGTCGCGGGTGGCCCGCGCCTTGCTCGCCAAGCGGCAGGGCTGAGCCCAATCCAGCAGGCGGAGTCGACGACTCAGCACAACTGCGCGCGCAGAAAGGCCAAGGTACGTTGCCAAGCCAACTCTGCGCAGGCCGCATCAAAGACATGGGCGCGGCTGCTGTTGAAGAAGCCGTGGGCGGCCGGGTAGTGGTGGATTTCGGCGCCTGGCGGCAGCTGGGCCACGAAAGCCCGCACGGCCGTGGGCGTGCACCAGTCGTCGATGTCGGCGTAGTGACCCTGGAATGGGATCTTCACATCTTGCGGTGCCGCAAAGTCAGCCGGCGGGATGCCGTAGAAGCAGCTGGCGGCTGACAAGCCCTTCACATGCACGGCGGCAGCCACTGTCAGTGCGCCGCCCATGCAAAAGCCGCTGACCCCGACCTGGGGGCTCCCGCAGGCCTCACGCAGATGTCGCAAGGCGCCGGTCAAGTCCTGGTGGGTGGCGTCGGCAAAGCTCAGGCCGCTCATCAGGTGGCTGGCCTCGTCGGCATCGCTAGCCTGGCGGCCGCGGTAGAGGTCGGGCGCCAAGGTGTGAAAGCCGGCCGCCGCATAGCGGTCGGCGGTGGCGCGGATGTTCTCGTTCAGGCCCCACCATTCCTGCAAAAGGATCAAGCCCGGTGCGTCAGGCCGTGAGGCGGTGGCCAGGTAGGCGGGGCTGTGGGCGCCGTCGGGGCGCTGGAATTCGATCATCTGACCCATGGCAGGTCGCTCCTTCGGTGTCGCGGCCCGCCATGCTGCCACAGACCGCGACTCAAGCCTCGGGCAGCAGCAATTGCAGGCCGATGCCGCGCCCATCCAAGCCATCGCAGAAGCTGAGCTCGGCGTGCATGCGGTCGGCCATGCGCTTGACGATGGCCAGGCCCAGGCCGGTGCCTTGCTCGCTGCTGCCGGGCACGCGGTAGAAACGTTCGAACACGCGTTCGCGCTGCTCGGGCGCAATGCCTCGGCCGTTGTCGCGCACGCGGACCTCCAATGCCGGCCCGAGCCGACTCAGGCTGACCTCGACCTGACCCCCTGGGGCGGTATAGCGGATGGCGTTGTCGATCAGGTTGTCGACGATGGAGCAAAAGCCTTCGTGCTCCAGGCGGAAGGGCAGGCTGTCGGGGGCCTGCAGCGAGATCTCGATGGCACGTGGCCGAGCCAGGCCGGCCAGCAGGGCGACTCGTCCGCGCAGCAGATCGGCGGCATCGACCGGGCTGGCCTCGGGTTCGCTCGGCCCGGCCTCGGCGCGGGCCAGGGTCAGGAGCTGGGCCAGCAGATGGGACACGCGGGCGATACCTTGCTGGAGGGCGCCGGCGGCCTCGTGGCGAGCGGGTCCTTCGGCTTCGCTGAGCAAGAGATGAGCCTGGGCATTGACGGCGGCCAGGGGCGTGCGCAGCTCATGGGCGGCGTCGGCCAAGAATCGGCGCTCCAGCTCTAGGCGCTGGGCCTCGTGCGCCAGCAGATCATTGAGTTCGCGCAGCACCGGCGCGGTCTCGGCGTACAGGCGATCCACCTGCACCGGCGCCGTGTCGCCAGCCCGACGTTTGGCGATGCGCTGGGCGAGCTGCGCCAGCGGCCTCAGGCCGAAGCGCACACTCAGCCAGATGACCAGGCCGTGCCAGAGAAAAACGCCCAGCTGCGACTTCAGAACCAGCCAGAGCAGGGGCAGCACCGCGCTCAGCGGGGTTTC
This sequence comes from Kinneretia sp. DJ1R-11, assembly GCF_025717595.1. Classification (NCBI taxonomy): domain Bacteria; kingdom Pseudomonadati; phylum Pseudomonadota; class Betaproteobacteria; order Burkholderiales; family Sphaerotilaceae; genus Roseateles; species Kinneretia sp. DJ1R-11. Next base: position 100,100 of record NZ_JAJIRR010000006.1, on the reverse strand, counting down.
TAGGGGTTCGGCGATCAAGAGCACACGGCCCATGCCCTGGCCCGGATCCGAGCGCTGCACCATCCAGCGCGGCGCCTCGCCCGGGCCCGGTGCTGCGTCCAGGCGCGTGGTCGGCGCATTGGCGCTGCGATACAGCAGCCGGCCTTGCTGGTCCCAGAGCTGGTAGACGGAGCGCAAGCCCTTGGCGACGTCTCCCTCCAGACCCAGCAAGGCCATCACGGCATCCTCGGTGCTGTCCATGCGGGCTTGCAGTTCGGCCTCCGGGCTGAGCGCGGCGCCGGCCAGCACCGTCGCCATGCGCTGCAGCCGGGCGTTCACCTCGGCCTCGCCCCAGGCCACGCCGCGCCAGGTCAGCAGCGCGGCCAGGGCCAGCCAGGCCAGCACCAGAGCCAGGGCCTGCCAGGCGATCAGGCGCTGGATCAGTGAGGGGTAGCGTTTCACCGCGGCCTGTACATGTGTGTTCTTGCTCGCCATGGCCACCTTCATGCACTCGGCACATCGAGCACATAACCGACACCGCGCACGGTGCCGATCAGCTCGTTGCCCAGCTTCTTGCGCAGCTTGTAGACATGGACATCGGTGGCATTGCTGTCCAGGGTGTCGGCGAGCTGGTGGCGGGCATCGATCTGGGCCCGGGTCAGCACCCGTCCCGGCTCGGCCGCCAGGGACAGGAGGATGTCGTACTCGCGCGCCGACAGCATCACTTCCTGGTCGTTCAGCAGCACGCGGCGGCGCGCGGTGTCGATGGACAGGGGGCCGAGCTGCCATTGATTGCTGGCCTGGCCGCTGTGGCGGCGCAGCAGTGCGCGCACGCGCGAGAGCAGCTCTTCCATGGCGAAGGGTTTGCCCAAGTAGTCATCGGCGCCAGCGTCCAGGCCCAGTACGCGCTCGCCGACGCTGTCGCGTGCGGTCAGCAGCATCACTGGCGTTTGCCGGCCAAGCTGGCGGAACCAGGCCAGCAGGTCCAGGCCCAGCTCGTCGGGCAGGCCGATGTCCAGCAGCAGCAGCGCGAAATCCATCTCGCCGAGAAAGCGGCGAGCATCGCCGCCGTTGCGCAGCCAGACGACCTGGTGGCCGGCCATGCTCAGCACGCGTTGCAAGGAGTTGCCCAGGGGCAGATCGTCTTCGACAAGCAGGATGTTGGCCATGTGCGGGAGGGCTGGCGCGTGAGTCCGGAGTTAGGCGTTGGCGGCGGATTCTAGGGCGGGTCTCTGGCAGGGCTGTGGCCTGCCTGGAGCGGGTCTTCATCCAGGCTTCATCTGAGTTTCATCCGGGTTTACTCGCGCCCGGCTGCGGTGCATTCGCCTGCCGCTGCTGGCGGGCCGCACCGTTCACAGGGCCTTCATGCGCCCGGTTTCAAACTGGCCGCTTGATTCACAACATCGAGATCACTCCATGAGTACAGCCCTATTCGCGCGGCGCCTCTGTGCCGTCGCAGCCTGCCTGTGGGCGGCGTTGCCATGCGGGGCGCAGGCACCCCAAGCGCCCGCCACGACCTTCGCCGTGCCCGCGGTACAGAGCCAGCGCTTGCCGGCCTTCAGCAAGTTGCAGCTGGACGGCGCGATGGACCTGCAGCTCATGGCCCATGGTGAGGCCGTGCTGGAGCTGCCAAGCGGCGGCGTGCGTGCCTGGGTGGACTGTGAAACCCTGCACCTGATGTCGCCGGTCAGCGGCACCGTCGCGAGCGAGCTGGGCTTGAGCGCGCGGCCGCGCGTGCGCCTGCAGCAGCCTGCCGAGCAGTTGCAATCGATCGAGCTGCGTGGCTCCAGCCAGGTGCAGATCGGTACCCTGCAGGCAGGCCGCTTGAAGCTGTTGCTGAGTGGCTCCGGTGGCTTGCGGGTGGAGCGGGTCGAGGTAGGCCATCTTGACCTGCTGGTGCACGGATCGGGTTCGCTGCAGCTGGGCCAGGTGCAGGCGCGGCGCCTGGCCATCAACCTCACGGGTTCAGGCAGCGTGCAAGTCGGTGCTTTGCAGAGCGAGCAGCTGGAAGCCAGGCTGCGTGCCTCCGGCGGGGTCAGCATCGAGGCGGGCCGGTCGCGCGAGCAGGAATGGCTGCTTTCCGGCAGTGGCGATGTGCGGGCTGCTGGCCTGCAAGGCGAACGGGTCAAGCTGCGTGGTTTTGGCAGTGGCGATGCTGATCTCGGCGCCATGGAGCAATTGCAACTCAGCATTTACGGCTCGGGCGACGTCAGCTATGCCGGACAACCGGCCTTGCAGCTCTGGATGTCTGGCTCGGGCTCGGTGCGGGCCCGGGGCGAAGCCAAGCAGGGCCAGACGCTGCTGGCGCGACCCTGAGTGAGGTGCGCCGCGACGGCCCTGCAGGCCCCCAGCGTGCGCTGCGCGCCCGTGCTCTCGCGGCCTTCATGGCCGCTTCATGCACCTCGGCCGACACTGATTTTGCGTTCCCGAGATGAGCGTCTCCTTGAATGAATCCATGACTGCGAAGCTGAACACCATGAAACTCACACACCACTTCAACGGGCTGATGGCCTTGATCCTGTGCAGCGCAGGCTACGCACAAGCCCAGCCTCCGGCCCCCGCACCGGACGGTCAGACCATGCGTTGGGGCGCAGTCCTCATCAGCCTGCCCAAGTACCCCGGTGCTGATCGCCAGCAGCTGTTCGCCGCGCCCTTGATTGAGGCGCGCTTCGGCGAGCATTTCTTTGCCAGCACTCTGCAAGGATTGGGCGCTGACTGGCGGCCGGCCGATGGCCTGAGCCTGAGTGCCGCCTTGGTGCTGGACAGCCATTGGCGGCGCCGCAAGGACCTGCCCGCCGCCTGGGCCAGCCTGGATGAAGTCAAGTTCGCGCCGGCCCTGCGTTTGGCAGCGCAGTGGCAGGTCGGGCGGTTCAGCGTGGAGCTCAGCAGCAGCTCTCGCCTGGGGACGCTGAGCCGCGGCGCGGCTGGCAGCAAGAACAAGAAGGGTGGGCACAGTGTGCAGCTCGATGCCAGCTATGGCTTGTTGGCCACGCCTGGCTTGGCCTTGGCCGCCGGCGTCAGCGTCGAGGCCATGGATGCCCGCCTGGGCCAGGCCTTGTTCGGCGTCGATGCGAGCCAGGCCGCCAGCAGCAAGCTGCGCGTACACAGTGTCCGTGCGGGTGTGGCCAGCGCCGGTGTATTTGCCCAGGCTCAGGTGCCGCTGGACAGCGACTGGACTTTCAGTGCCCGCATGGGCTTGAATAGCTTGCGCGGCGATGCCGGCAACAGCCCCTTGGTCCAGAAGCGCCGCCAGCCAACGCTGGCGATGAGCTTCAGCCGCGCTTTCTGAGCCCGGTGCTCAGGGCAAGGCCTGACCCCGCGCACAGACAAACAGCCGGTACCAATCCTCGCGGCTGAGTTGCACCTGAGTCGCGGCACCGCAGGCCCGGATGCGCTCGGGCTGGCTGCTGCCGATCACGGGCTGTATGCCGGCCGGGTGCCTCAGCAGCCATGCCAGGACGATGCTTTCGGGTGCCACCTGGTGCTGGTCGGCCAGTTCGCGCACCAGGGCGGTGCCGGCCTGAGCGATGCGATCGTCGGCCGCTGCCGCGCCACTGAAGCGACCCTGGGCCAGTGGGCTCCAGGCTTGCAGCTGCACGCCCTCGGCCTGGCAATGCTGCAAGGTGCCGGCCCAGGGCAGGGCGGCGCCACTTTGGCCATCATTGAAGCTGGCATCCTGGGCCAGCCAGTCCAGCTTGCCCAGGCTCATTTCCAGCTGGTTGGCGACCAGAGGCTGGTCCAGCGCTTGTTGCAGCCAACGCATCTGGTTGGCCTGCATATTCGACACACCGAAATGGCGCACCTGGCCGCGGCTCTGCAGCAGGCGGAAGGCCTCGGCAATTTCCTCGGGCTCCATCAGCGGGTCCGGCCGGTGCAAGAGCAGCAAGTCGAGGTACTCGGTGCCCAGGCGTTCCAGGCTGCCCTGCACCGAGGCAATGATGTGAGCGGCCGAGAGGTCATAACGCCCCGGGCCCGCGTCATCGGAAAAGCGGATGCCGCACTTGCTTTGCAAGATGATGCCGTCGCGCATCGAAGGCTGGCGGCGCAGCAGGGCGCCGAAGCAGCGTTCGGCACGGCCGCGTTTGTAGATGTCGGCATGGTCGAAGACCGTGATGCCGATGGACTGTGCCGCTTCTAGCGCCGCATGGGCTTGGGCGATGTCGGCCTCGCCGATGTCCTGGGCGTCCCAGGGGCCGCCCAGGCTCATACAGCCCAGGACCAGGCGGCTGCTGCCGGGCAGAAAATGGTTCAGCGGGAGAGGCGTGGGCTTCATGGTTCAGCGATGCGAATAGATGCGAGGTGGAATGGGCCACTGACTGTACGGAAGCCGGGCGCGCAGGAGACGTTCGGGTCAAACTCAGTTGCGATTCAAGATCTTGGGCACGGCATTGGGCCGCAGACGGAAGGCGTCCGGCATGCCCGAGCCCAGCAAAGGGCGCAGGTAGAGCCGGAAGGCGTCGGTGATGTTGGTGCCGCAGGCGCTGATGAACTCGTCTTCCATCACCCGGGTCTTGCCTGCCACATCGGCCAGGGGCAGCAGCTCGTAGTCCACCGAGTAAGTGCCCGTGCGTTTGATGGCCACCGAGCCCGATGTGCGGCCGCCGGCGCCGTGGAAGGCGAACTGCACGGCCTTCTCGCCGACCTCGCGCGCCTCGCGCTGGTCCACGTCCGAGACGCAGCCGATGAAGCTGCGCTGCAGGTAGCCAAAGGTATCGCCGCGCACGCGCTTGATGCCCAAGCGGCTCTTGATTTCCTCGCACAGCAGATCGGCCAGGGCGCCATTGCCCGAGAGCTGCACATTGCCGTGGGCATCGCGCTCCAAGTCCTTGGCCAGCTGCGCGGCGATGGGCTGGCCGCTGGCATCGTGAATGCCCTCCGACACGGCGATCACGCAGCGACCGTAGCGATCAAACACAGCCTTCACATCGGCCAGGAATCGCTCCAGCTCGAACACCCGTTCGGGCAGGTAGATCAGGTGCGGGCCGTCGTCGGGGAATTTCTTGCCCAAGGCCGCGGCGGCGGTCAGGAATCCGGCATGGCGGCCCATGACCACGCCGACGTAGACGCCGGGCAGGGCGGCGTTGTCAAGGTTGGCGCCGGCAAATGCCTGAGCCACGAAGCGCGCGGCGGAAGGAAAGCCGGGCGTGTGGTCGTTCAGCACCAGGTCGTTGTCAATCGTCTTGGGGATGTGGATGCAGCGCAGCGGGTAGTTCGCGGCGGCCGCTTCCTCGCTGATGATGCGGGTGCTGTCCGAGGAGTCGTTGCCGCCGATGTTGAAGAAGTGCGTGATGCCATGGGCCTGCAGCACCTGGAAGATCTTGTGGCAGTAGGCGGCATCGGGTTTGTCGCGGGTAGAGCCCAGGGCCGAGGAGGGCGTCTGTGCCACCAGCTCCAGGTTGTGGCTGGTTTCCTGGGCCAGGTCGACAAAGTCTTCGGTGAGGATGCCGCGCACGCCGTGGCGGGCGCCGTAGATGGCGCTCACGCCGGCCTGGCGGCGGGCTTCCAGCACCACGCCGACCATGGACTGATTGATGACGGCAGTCGGGCCGCCGCCCTGGGTGACGAGGATCTTGCAGGGGCTCATGTGGTGCTCCAGTGACGGTGGCGGGCGGCGACCGCAGCCCGGCCATGGGGCCCGATTGTGCGGCAGTCGGGGCCAGGTTTTCGCGGCCTTGTGGCCCGCCACTAACGTGCTAACCTGCCGCAGCACCTGATCGAAAGGGACGAGCCCGCATGGTGGTTCTGCAGCGCAGCCTGGATAAGTCGGTTCAGCACACCTTGCGTCTGCTGTTGCTGATGCTGGCATCCCTGATCGTTCTGGCCGTCGGCTCTACGGTGCTGGCCACCCAGTACCTGAGCGGGCGCTTGAGTACGGTCTATGACGACCGCCTGGTGCCGCTCGATGATCTGCAGACCATGGCCCGCATCCTCAGTGTCGAGGTGCCGGTGCTGCTCCAGGACCGGGTGCCTGAACAGCAAAGAGCGGCACTTTCGGCGCAGTGGGAGGCGGTGCAACTGCTCTGGGCCAAGTACCGCATCACCTATCTGACGGAGAAGGAAGGCGAGCTGGCCCGAAATTTTGAGGCCGCCTTGCCGCGTCTGTACCGCCAGGTCCTGGAGGTGCCGCGTTTGCCTTTGGCGGCCGACTATCGCAGCTTGCTGGCGCCCGTGCTGGCCCAGTTGCATGCCTTGACCGAGCTGCAGCTTGATGTCGCCAAAGAGGAGCTGGACCGCGCCCGCCGTGCGGCCTGGCTGGCCACCGTGGGCGGCCTGGCTCTGGCCGGCCTGGGCGTGGCTCTGGTGCTGCTGGCGATGCGCATCATGGCCGACAACATCGTGCGGCCCCTGGGTCTGATCGCCACCGCAGTCGCCGGCCTGGCGCGCGGGGACAGCGAAGGCTCGCGACCCGAGTTGCAGCACATGTCAGGCGACTTTGCCGAGGTGGGTGAGCAGCTGCGCCATCTGCGCGTCTTCATGGCGGAGCGCCAGCAGCTCTTGGCCCAGGAGCAGCAAGGCCGGCGCCGTCTCCAGGAGGCCCAGGACGAGTTGGTGGAATCGGAGAAGCTGGCCTCCTTGGGCGCGCTGGTGGCCGGTGTGGCGCATGAGCTCAATACGCCGCTGGGTGTCGCGGTGGCGGTGTCCAGTGGCCTGGGCGACAAGCTGCGCCGCTTCGAGGCGGAACTGGCGGCCGGACCCTTGCGGCGTTCCATGCTGGACGGGCTGCTGGCCGATCTGCATGAAGCGACGCCATTGATGGAGCGCAATCTGGCCCGTGCCGCCGAGATGGTGCGCAGCTTCAAGCAGGTGGCGGTGGACCGCAGCGGCATGCAGCGGCGTTGCTTCGACCTGGCCGGCATGGTGGACGAGCTCTTGGCCTCGCTTCGCCCGGTCTATGGGCGTCAGGGGCGGGAGCTGCTCAATGCCTTGCCGGCCGGCCTGGTGCTGGACAGCTATCCCGGCGCGCTCGGGCAGGTGCTCAGCAATCTGATCGCCAATGCGGTGCTGCATGGTTTGCAGGAGGGCCCCGGACGGGTCAGCCTGTATCTGCTGAGCAGCGGCGAATCAGCCGTGGAGCTATGCATCAGCGACGACGGGGTTGGCATGAACCCGGAGGTCCAGGCGCGCGCCTTCGACCCCTTTTTCACCACCCGCATGGGTCAGGGCGGCAGCGGGCTGGGGCTGCCCATTGTGCGTAACCTGGTCATGGGTGTGCTGGGCGGACGTATCCGCCTGACCAGCAGCCCCGGGGCCGGCACGCGGGTGCTGCTGAGTTTGCCGCGCAACGCGCCTCAGCAGCCCGACTCTCGGCCCGCTGTTTCCGCCCTCCTGCCCACCCCTCTTGCCCATAGCCTGCCCGGGAGCCTCCATGTCGCCGACCCATCGCTTCTCTGATTCTGGCGTTGACGACGAGGTGGTCGAGGTGCTGGAGGACACCGGCCGTGCGCCTGCCAGTGCGGGCGCTTCTGCCGCGCGTTCAAGGCCGGCTCTGAATTCGGCCGAACCCTGGCGGGTGCTGGTGGTCGATGATGAGGCGGACATCATCCGTTCGACCCAGTTCAGCCTGCGCGATGTCCAGATCGACGGCCGCGGCCTGCTGCTGCTGCAGGCCACATCGGCAGCCGAAGCGCTGCAGCAGCTGCGCCAGGACCCTGATATCGCCGTGCTGTTGCTGGACGTGGTGATGGAGACGCCGGATGCCGGCCTGCGCCTGGTCGAGCAGGTGCGTGACTTGCCCGAGCGCCAATGGCTGCGCATCATTCTGCGCACCGGTCAGCCGGGCTATGCGCCCGAGCTGGAGGTGATCCGCCGCTACGACATCAACGACTACAAGACCAAGTCCGAGCTGACCCAGACCCGCTTGATCACCAGCCTGACGGTGGCCATCCGTGGCTACCACCAGCTCTGCCGCATTGACGCTCATCAGCGCGGTCTGGAAAAAGTGGTGGCGGCCTCGGGCTCCCTGCTGACCGAGCGCGGCTCCTTGCAGTCCTTCGCCGACGGCGTGTTGACCCAGATCCTCTCCATCACCACCGGCCTGGCCGAAGGGGTGGTGCTGATCCGTGGCGAGATGGACAGCCCCGCGCCCGGCCCGGCCGAGGCTGGACTGCTGCGCAAGCCCGCGTCGGTGCAGGCCAGTCTGACGCAAGGCCGTGCCGAGGTGGTGGCCGCCGCCGGTTGCTTCAGCGGCCTGGTCGGCGCGCCGGTGAGCAGCCTGCCCGAGGCGCTGCTGCGCGCCCTGCGCGGCTGCGATCTATCGGCCGGTGCGGTGCTGGATCTGGGCACCAACGGCGCCGTGCTGGTTCATGGCCATGACGGGGACGAGTTGTTGCTGGTGCTGTCCACCCAGCAAGCGCTGGAGCCGGAAACACGCCGGCTGCTGGCCTTGTTCGCCATCAATCTGTCCCTGGCCATGGACGGGATTCAGTCCTTCCGGGAACTGGAGCATTTCGCCCATCATGACCGCGAGACCGGCTTGCTCAACCGCGCCGGCCTGAACCGCCATATCGGCGCCGCGAACGGCCGTAGCTTTGCCCAGGTGGCGATCGGCGAGCTCCATGAGCTGCGCGGGGTGCTGGGTGAAACCGTGGCGCGCCAGGCTTTGTTCGACCTCGGCCAGCGCCTGGTCAGCCTGGTTGGCGACGACGGGGTGGTGGCACGCCTGCAGGGCGACCGCTTTGCTTTGGCCCTGGCCAGCCCAGTGGCGCCTGGCTTGATGGCCGGCCTGCTCGAGGCCCTGGCCCAGCCTTTGCGCGTCGGCCAGATGGCCTTGCAGCTGCCCATGGCCCTGGGTTGGTCCGAGAGTGCGGCCACGGTGGACCTGGGCATCGACGAGGCGGGCTTGATGGCCACCCAGCTGGCCGTTGGGCGGCAGGTGCGCACAGCCAGCTTTGCGGTCGCGGTGCGCGAACAGGTGCGTGCTCGCATCGCCCTGCTCAGCGACCTGCCGCAGGCCTTGCTGGAGGATCGCATCGAGATGCATCTACAAGCCCAGGTTCGGCTCAGTGACGCGCGCGTGGTCGGCCATGAGGCGCTGGTGCGCTGGCGCCGCAGTGACGGCCGGCTGAGCCTGCCGGGCAGCTTCATCTCGGTGCTGGAACACACCGGCGCGGTGGTGTCCTTGGGCCAGCGCATGATCGAGAAAGCCGTGCAGCACTTGCGTGCCGCGCCGCAGTCCGAGCTGCGCATCTCGGTCAATCTGAGCGTGCGGCAGCTGGAGGAACCAGATTTTCCCGCCTGGATCATTGAGTACTGCCAAGGCCAGGGTGTGGCGCAGCATCGCCTGCGTCTGGAAATCACCGAAAGCGCTTTCGCCCAGGATGCCCAGCAGGTCGGTGACGCCTTGGCACAGCTGACCGCCGCCGGCTTCGAGCTGTCCATCGATGACTTCGGCACCGGCCAGTCCTCGCTGGGGCGCCTGGCCGAAGTCCAGGTCCATGAGCTCAAACTGGACCGCTCCCTGGTGCGCGGCATCGAGCACGACCCGCGTGCCCGCCGGGTTGCTCGCCTGATCGTCGAGCTGGGCCGTGATCTGGGTGTCGAGGTCCTGGCCGAGGGCATCGAAACCGAAGGCCAGCTGGCCGTGCTGCGCGAGCTCGGTTGTGCGCTCGGGCAGGGCTGGCTGTTCGGGCGGCCGGTGGCGGCCGAGCTGCAACGCGGCTGAAGGTCCGCTGCAAGTGAGGCCGGGCTCTCACCGGGGCGCCGCGCACATGTCAGACAAAGCCGCGTGTGCCGTCGGCTTCTTGCATTAGCGGTTCTAATCGGACTGAAGCGGCGGGAATGCCGCTTCCCATTGGCCTACATAGCTCGTACAAAGAGGCACCTCAACTCGGCCACAGAGCCACGGAGACAAACATGCTGATCGGCTGTCCCAAGGAAATCAAGAACCATGAGTACCGTGTCGGCCTGACGCCGGCCAGTGTGCGCGAGCTGAGCAGCCGCGGCCACCAGGTGCTGGTGCAGGCAGGAGCCGGTGCCGCCATTGGCCTCACTGACGAGCAGTACGTGGCTGCCGGCGCCGTGATCGAGGCCGACGCGGCCCGCATCTTCGCCAAAGCGGACATGATCGTGAAGGTCAAGGAGCCGCAGCCGCAGGAATGCGCCATGCTGCGTGAAGGCCAGATTCTCTACACCTACCTGCACTTGGCACCGGACCCCGAGCAGACGGCGGCCCTGGTCAAGAGCGGTGCCATCTGCATTGCCTATGAAACCGTCACCGGGGTCGGCGGCGGTCTGCCCTTGCTTGCACCCATGAGCGAAGTGGCCGGCCGCATGTCCATTCAGGCCGGCGCCGCCCATCTGGAGAAGAGCAAGGGCGGCATGGGCATCTTGCTGGGCGGCGTGCCCGGCGTGGCCCCGGGCCATGTGGTGATCTTGGGCGCCGGCGTGGTGGGCACCCATGCGCTGCAGATGGCCGTGGGCCTGGGCGCACGCGTGACCGTGCTGGACAAGAACGTCGACCGCCTGCGTCAGCTGGACCTGGTTTTCGGCAACCGCATCTGCACCCAGTACTCGAACGTCGCCAGTGTCGAGGAAGCCGTGCTGAGCGCCGACCTGGTCATCGGCGGTGTGCTGATTCCCGGCGCGGCGGCCCCCAAACTGGTGACGCGCGCCATGGTCGCGCGCATGAAACCGGGTGCCGTGGTGGTCGATGTGGCCATCGACCAGGGCGGCTGCTTCGAGACTTCACATGCCACCACCCATGCTGAGCCGACCTTTCTGGTCGACGGCGTGGTCCATTACTGCGTCGCCAATATGCCCGGTGCGGTCGCTCGCACCTCGACCTTGGCCCTGAACAATGCCACCATAGGGCACGCCGTGGCGCTGGCCGACAAGGGCTGGAAGCAGGCCTTGATCGACAACCCGCATCTCTGCGCCGGCCTCAATGTCGCCCGTGGTCATGTCACCTATGAAGCGGTGGCCCGTGACCTCGGCTACGAGTATGTGCCGGCCGAGGCCCTGTTCGACTGATCGATCCATCGATCAAGCGAAACGCGAGCGCTCGCGGCGAGGCCGGCAAGTTCTGATTCCGTTCAACCCAGGAGGTTTCTCATGTCCAGCATCAACCAATCCCAGAAAGACCGTTTGATGGACGATCTGCATGCGGTCGTCGCCGAGGCCGAAAGCCTGCTGCGGGCGACCGCCGGTTCGGCGAGTGAGGGCGCCAGCGAACTGCGCGCCAAGGTGCAGGCCAGCCTGGACCGTGCCAAGCGCAATCTTCATGATCTGCAGGATGCTGCCGTGGACAAGGCCAAGGCCGCCGGCCGGGCGACCGATCACTATGTCCATGAGAACCCTTGGCAGTCAATCGGCGTGGCGGCCGGCGTCGGTCTTTTGCTGGGCATGCTGATCGCCCGGCGTTAAAGGCCTGGGGCCGAGCAGCGCGCTCGGCCTCATGAGCAAAAAAGCCCCGCGGCCTGAGGGGCTTTTCATTTTTCTGAACCGTTGACGAGGCGAGCAATTCGCTGGGTGTCAGGTCTTGCCTGGCGCCTGTTCCATCCAGCGCTCGAGCTGGTCGGCTTGCATGGGGCGGGCGAACAGATAGCCCTGACCCTCATGGCAGCCCAGCTCCATCAGTTGCTGGCGCTGCTCTTCGGTTTCGATGCCCTCAGCGATCACGGTCAGATTGAGTCCGCGGCCGAGGTTGATCACCATCTGTGCAATCGTCGAGCCGGCGCTCGAGGTTTGCGCTTCGCGCACAAAGGCGCGGTCGATCTTGAGTCGGTCGACATCGAGCTGGCGCAGATGGCTGAGCGAGGAGAAGCCGGTGCCGAAGTCGTCGATGGCCACGCTGACGCCACAGCGCTTGATATCGGCCAGGATGTGCATGACCAATTCCGTGTCCTCCATGGCCATGGACTCGGTGATCTCGAGTTCGAGATTGCGCCCGTCCACACCGGTGTCGCGCAAGGCGCTGCTCAGCACGGCCATGAAGCCGGGGTGACGGAATTGCGCCAGCGAGACGTTCACACACATGCGGAAGTCCTGGTAGCCTAACTCAAGCATGCGTTTGAGCTGGTGGCAGGCGGTGCGCAGCACAAACTCGCCGATGCTGATGATCAGCCCGGACTTCTCCGCCAGCGGAATGAACTGGTCGGGCGGTACGAACTGGCCTTCCTCGGTGCGCCAGCGCAGCAGCGCTTCGGCGCCCAGGGGCTGGCCATCGCTGAGCAGGACCTGGGGCTGGTAGACCACGAACAGGCGGTTCTCTTCGAAGCCGGCACGCAAGCCCTTAAGCAGCTTGAAGCGCTCGCGTGCATCGGTGCCCATGGCCGAGGAGAAGTACTGCGAGGAGCCGCGATGCTGGGATTTCGCCTGCTTGAGCGCGATCTGGGCGTCGAGCAGCAGCTCCGAGCCCACGGCCGCGGACTCGGCCAGGCGCACCAGGCCGGTGGTGGCGGACAGCTGCAGGCGTTCGCCGGCGACCGAGAAGGGCTCGAGAAAGACCTGCTGGATGTTGTCGGCGCTGACATGGTCGCTGGGGCCCAGCAGGCCGAAGGTGTCGGCGCCGACCCGTGCCATGGCGGTGTTCAGACCCAGGGCCTCACCGAGGCGAAGGACCACAGCGCGCAACACCTGGTCACCAAAGTGGTGGCCAAAGGCGTCATTGATGTCCGAGAAGTCGTCGATGTCGATCAGGGCCAGGGTGACATCGGCCGGGTTCTTGAGGTTCTTGTCCAGCAGCTCGACAAAGCGGTTGCGGTTGGGCAGGTGCAGTAACTGGTCGTTGTAGGCCTGATCCAGCAGCTGGCCATAGAGCACCACGTTCTCGAAGCCGACAGAGATGTTGGAGCAGAAGGCGCGCAGCAGTTGCTGGTCGGTTTCGCTGAGCTCACGCCCGACGTCGACCAGGGCGGCCATCGGCCTGCCATTGCTCATGCCGAAATACAGGCAGGTGCCCTCGTCGTAGATGTTCTGGCGCTGGTCCAGGCATTGCTGCAGGCGTTCGCGCACCGGCTTGATCTGCACGGCCGAGAGCGGCGCATTGATCATGCCGCTGTACTGGCCGGCAGCGGCGACCACCCGCACCTCGGCGTCGGCCTCCATGCCGACCTGGGCACAAACCAAGCCTTCCGGCAGGATGCCCAGCATGGCACAGAGCTGGGTCACCACCCCCTCAGCAAATCGGTGCAGGCCGCGCAAGCGGCTCAGCTCGGTGCTGGCGTCGACAATCATCTCCAGCCCGCGCCGGTTGGCCTCCAGGGCGCAGATTTGTCGGTAGGAGCGGATCGCCGCCGTGAGCACCGTGTAGAGACGGGTGCGGGTCAGTTCGGACTTGGTCTTGTAGTCGTTGATGTCATAGGCTTGCACCGTCTCGATCTCGGGCGCATAGCCTGGCTGGCCAGTGCGCAGCACGATGCGGGCGGCGCCGAGCTTGAGCTCGTCGCGGATGTAGCGCACCAGCTGCAGGCCGGCGTCTTCAGACTCCATCACCACATCGAGCAGCACGACCGCCAGATCGGCCTCATTGGCCAGCACCTGGCGCGCCTCGGCGGCCGAAGTGGCATGCAGAAAACTCAGGGGCAGGCCTTCCACCAAAAGGCCTTGCATGGCCAGCTCGGTGGCCTTATGAACATCGCCGTCGTCATCGACGATCAGAACCCGCCAGGGATGGATCAGGTGAGCATCGGTCGGGTCCGCGTGCTCGGGGCTGTCCAGAAACTCCAGCAGATCGTCGTCTTCTTCGTGATCGGGCTTGGCCGGACTGTTTGTCTCGCGCATGAGGGCCTGTGCTCCAGCCGATGGATTGACAATAGCGTGAGGGTATTTCATTCTGTACCCGGTCGCCATGAGCGCAAGTGCCTATGTGGTGACACTCACGATACATGCAGTTTGGGTTTATAGATCATTTGCCCGCTGTGTGATCGCTGCAAATGCAATGCAAGATGATCACATATGGGAGGCAAGCATGAATGAAACCGGGCCCAGGTCTGAAACAAGGCGAGAGCCTGGAGGCGCTTCCACGGCCACAGGCCTTGGCGCCGGGCCTCTTGGGCGTTTGCTGCGTCTGCTTTTGGAGCTTCTGCAAACGCGCGTCGAACTGCTGTCCAGCGAGCTCGAAGCCGAGAAACTGCGCCTGTTCGGCGCTCTGGTTCAGATGCTGCTCGCCCTCTTGATGGCTGGTGGCGCTCTGTTCATGTTCAGCCTGGCCCTACTGTTGCTGAGCCCGGAGGGCTGGCGCTGGCTCAGCGGCCTGGTCTTGTCGGTGATCTACGCAGGCCTGGCGGCCTGGGCTTGGTCGGGTGCACGCGCGCAGCTGAGCCAGCCTTCGGGTGTTTTTTCGGCCTCCGCAGCCGAATTGGCGCGTGACCGCGCCGGTCTGGAAAGGTGAGTTGCCATGTTGTTCCAGCGTGAACTGAATGAGCAGCGGCAGCGCCAACTGGCCCTGCGGCTGCGACACATCGAGCTGCGAGCTGAGCTGGCTACGGCCCAGCGTGATCTGTTTCAGCCTTTGCAACTGGTCCAGGGCCTGATGGGCTCAGGGCCACGATCCCGGGCGGGCCTGTGGGGTGGCCTGGGCCTGGCGGCCGCGGCTTTGGTTTGGCACTTCAAAGGGGCCAAGTCGGGTTCGGGCAATCTGGGTTCGGCCTTGAACTGGCTGCGCCTCAGCTTACGGGTCGCGCGCCTCTGGACCGCGGTCAAAGCTGAATTCTGGGCCGATTTCAGGCCTGAGGCGGCGGCAGATGGGCGAGCGCAGGGGCAGGGCGCGCGCCCTGCCGCCAGCGAAGCCGAGCTCTGACCGCCAGCGCTTCAGCGTGACCGCTTGCCGGGTGCTCGCGCAGTCGGGCTGCTTGGGCTGGCGGATCCGGCAGGGCGAGCCGGGCGTGTCCCGGGCTTGGCCGGTCGGCTGCCGTTGTCGCGCGGCGGCAAGCCGGTGTGCTGGGACAAGATCTGACCCTGGCGCGGAGCCGCCGGACGGCCATTGCCCAGACCTTGCTTGGCCAGGGGCTTGGCCACCGAGGTCTTGACGCCGGTCGGCGTTGAGTTCTTGCGCCGCGCACTTTCATAGCTGCCGTCGGTGACCGGCTGGTAGCTCGGGATCAGGTGGTACTTGCCATTGCCGATCAGGTCCTCGCGGCCCATGGTCTTCAAGGCCTCTCGCAACATCGGCCAGTTGTTGGCATCGTGGTAGCGCAGGAAGGCCTTGTGCAGGCGGCGGCGGCGGTCACCGCGGACGATATCCACAGTCTCGCTGGTCTCGGCGCTGCGGGTGATCTTCTTCAGCGGGTTCTTGCCGGAGTGGTACATGGCCGTGGCCGTGGCCATGGGGCTGGGGTAGAAGGTCTGCACCTGGTCGGCGCGGAAGCCGTTCTTCTTCAGCCAGACCGCCAGATTCATCATGTCCTCGTCCGAGGTGCCCGGGTGGGCGGCGATGAAATAGGGGATCAGGTATTGCTTCTTGCCGGCCTCTTCACTGGCCTGCTCGAACATCTGCTTGAACTTGTCGTAGGTGCCGATGCCGGGCTTCATCATCTTGGACAGCGGGCCGCCCTCGGTGTGTTCGGGCGCGATCTTCAGGTAGCCGCCGACATGGTGGGTGACCAGTTCCTTCACATACTCCGGTGACTTGATGGCCAGGTCGTAGCGCAGGCCAGAGCCGATCAGGATCTTCTTCACGCCCTTCAAGGCGCGCGCGCGCCGGTACATCTTGATCAGCGGGTCGTGGCTGGTGTTCAAGTTGGAGCAGATGCCCGGGTAGACGCAGGAGGGCTTGCGGCAGGCGGCCTCGATCTCGGGGCTCTTGCAGCCGATGCGGTACATATTCGCGGTCGGACCGCCGAGGTCGGAAACGATGCCGGTGAAGCCCTTGACCTTGTCGCGCATCTCTTCGATCTCGCGGATCACCGAGTCTTCACTGCGGCTCTGGATGATGCGGCCCTCATGCTCGGTGATCGAGCAGAAGGTGCAGCCGCCGAAGCAGCCGCGCATGATGTTGACGCTGAAGCGGATCATCTCCCAGGCCGGGATCTTGGTCGCGCCCTCATGGCTGCCGTGTTCGTCGGCATAGCGGGGGTGGGGCGAGCGCGCGTAGTTCAGGTCGAAGACATGGTCCATCTCCGGCGTGGTCAGCGGGATCGGTGGAGGGTTGATCCAGACGTCGCGCTCACCGTGGCGCTGCACCAGGGCGCGGGCATTGCCGGGGTTGGTCTCCAAATGGAGCACGCGGTTGGCGTGAGCATAGAGCACCGGGTCGCTCTTGACCTGCTCGTAGGCCGGCAGGCGGATCACGGTGCGCTCGCGCGGCGGCATCTGGATCTTGCCGCTGGGCGGCTGGGCCTGCGGCTTGCGGACGATGGTGATGGGCTTGGCGCCATCCTCCAGGCCGGGCGCTTTCACCTGGCCGGTGACGCAGGAGGCGGCCTTGCTCTCGGCCGTTTCTTCGATGGTCTGGTAAGGGCTGATCAGGGTGTCGATGCGGCCGGGTTGGTCGACGTTGGACGAGTCCAGTTCGAACCATTCCGACGAAGTCGGGTCGTCGGTGCGGCGCATGAAGGCAGTGCCGCGTACATCGGTGATGCTCTCGACCGGTTGACGCGCAGCCAGTCGGTGGGCGATCTCGACGATGGCGCGCTCCGCATTGCCGTAGACCAGCAGGTCAGCCTTCGAATCGACCAGCACCGAGCGGCGTACTTTGTCTTGCCAGTAGTCGTAGTGGGCGATGCGGCGCAGCGAGGCCTCGATGCCACCGATGACGATGGGCACCTCGTTCCAGGCTTCCTTGCAGCGCTGGGTGTAGACCAGGGTGGCACGGTCCGGCCGCGAACCGCCCAGGCCGCCGGGCGTGTAGGCGTCGTCGCTGCGGATTTTTCGATCGGCCGTGTAGCGGTTGATCATCGAATCCATATTGCCGGCGGCAATGCCGAAGAACAGATTCGGCTTGCCCAGCACCTTGAAGGGATCGGCACTTTGCCAATCGGGCTGGGCGATGATGCCGACGCGGAAGCCTTGCGCCTCCAGCGTGCGCCCGATCACCGCCATGCCGAAGCTGGGGTGGTCCACATAGGCGTCACCGGTGACGATGATGATGTCGCAGGAATCCCAACCCAGCTGCTCCATCTCGGCCCGGCTCATGGGCAGGAAAGGCGCAGGACCGAAGCGCTTGGCCCAGAACGGGCGGTAGGCCGTCAGGGCTTTGTTCGGTTTCGGAACGGTGAGGGTGGGGTGTGCGGACACGGCGGCGGTTTCCAAAAGAGCAACCGGCGATTGTCCCAGGACTGCGGGCAAACCCGAGAGCAGCCGTGAAATTTGCGGGGCTTTCTGTGTGGAAATGCAGGGGAGCGCCGGCCGTGCTGCCTGCACGGGCGCGTCAGTTTTCCCGCTTCAGGCCCTGACAAATGCCTTGCTGGCCGAGGCGGGCGATCTCCTCTGCGCTCATCGGGGGCAGCAAGGGTTCGCGGCTCTGCGCCAGGCTGGTCAGAAAGCCTTCGATGGCGGTCTGGCCGACTTCCATCAGGTCAAAGGACTCCGGGTCCATGATCCATTGGTGCAGCAAGCCGTCCACCAGGGCCACCAGGGCCACGGCGGCGCGGCCCGTGTTCAGGCTTGGTGGTAGTTGCCCCAGGCTGATGGCATGTTCAAAGGCCAGGCGGTTCTGTTCGCGCCAGTTGCGGTGCGACTGCAGCTTGCGCTCCTGCAGGGCCTGCATCTCGCCGGTGTACTCGACCTTTTGCATGGCAATTTCGAACACGCGCCGGGTGCGCTCGTTGTGCATGGCCGAGTAGAAAACGTTGATCAGGCCCCAGCGCAGATCGGTCAAGCTGAGCACGCCGCTGGCGTCCACATTCATGTCCATGCCTTCTTCGAGGGGCATGGTGGCGCGCTCCATCATGGCGTCGAAGAGCTCGGCCTTGTCCTTGAAATGCCAGTAGATGGCGCCGCGTGTGACTCCGGCGCTGAGGGCAATGTCCTGCAAGGAACAGCGCGAGACGCCGCGCTGCTGGAACAGCTGTTCCGCCGCATCGAGCAAGCTCATGCGTGTTTCTTGTGCTTCTTGTTTGGTTTTCCGGGCCATGGTGCACAGATTTTAAGTCACAAAACATACATGCGCGAATGTATGTATATACTGGCGACCGTTCTGCAACAGCCCCACGACTCGAGCGTGCCTGACATGTGTCGCCGGCGCTTGATCTGAAGCAAGATGCCCGACACGCCACATCACCCTTCCTCGATCGCCCCCGCTGCGACGCACGCTCTGCCACATCAAAGGACAAGCCCGATGCTGCCCTCCCAACTTCAATCTCCTGAAGCCCCAAATTCCGCCCGCGAGGCCCTGCGTGCCCGTGCGCTGTATGTGCTGCCATTGGCCATTGCCGTGGCCGCTGTGTTGACAGGCTGCGGCGGCGGTGACAAGGCCGCCGCCGGCCCGGGCGGTGGCGGTATGCCGCCGCCGGCTCCGGTCGGTGTGGTCAAGACCGAGTTGCAGGCCGTGGGCCTGCAGACCGAGCTGCCGGGCCGGGTGGAAGCCCAGCGCACGGCCCAGGTGCGCGCCCGCGTCAACGGCGTGGTGCTCAAGCGCTTGTTCACCGAAGGCTCCGAGGTCAAGGCCGGCCAGGTCTTGTTCCAGATCGATCCGGCGCCGTACCAGGCGGCCCTTGACAGCGTCCAAGCCAGCCTGGCCAAGGCGCAAGCCAATCTGGCCCAGGCCGCCGCCCAGGCTGAGCGCAACAAGCCCCTGGTCGAGGCCCGCGCCATCAGCCAGCAGGAATACCTGAGCAGCGTGGCCGCCGCCAAGGCCGCCGAGGCCGATGTGGCCGCTGGCAAGGCCGCGGTGCAGAGCGCCAAGCTCAACCTGGGTTATGCCGCCGTCACGGCGCCGATCTCGGGTCGTATCGGCCGTGCTCTGGTGACCGAAGGCGCCCTGGTCAGCGCGGCAGAAGCCACGCAGCTGGCCCTGGTGCAGCAGACCAGCAGCGTCTACGTCAACTTCACGCAGAGCGCCAATGAAGTGCAGCAGCTGCGTCGTGCCTTGGCCGGCGGCAAGCTGCGCGCTGCCGGTGCCCAGGCCGCCCAGGTGCGCATCGTGCTGGACGACGGCAGCGAGCTGGCCAAGCCCGGCCGCCTGCTGTTCACCGACCTGAGCGTCGATGCCGCATCGGGCCAGGTCAGCCTGCGCGCCGAGGTGCCGAATGCCGAGGGTCAGCTCTTGCCCGGTCAGTATGTGCGCGTGCGCCTCTCGCAAGGCGAGCTGCCGGCCGGCATCCTGCTGCCGCAACAAGCTGTCAAGCGCAGCAATCAGGGCGACTCGGTCCTGGTGGTCGGTGCCGGCAACAAGCCTGAGCCGCGCATCGTCAAGGTCGGCAGCGCCCAGGGCAACCAATGGGTGGTGCTGGACGGTCTGAAGCCGGGCGAGCAGGTCATCGTTGACGGCTTCCAGAAGATGTTTGTGCCCGGTGCGCCGGTCACGCCGGTGCCTTGGTCGGCCGCTTCTGCTTCGGCGCCGGCCGCCCCCGCCGCTCCGGCCTCAGCCGCCAGCCGCTAATCAGAGGTTCACAACATGGCACGTTTCTTCATTGACCGGCCGGTCTTTGCCTGGGTGATCGCACTGTTCATCCTGGTCTTCGGCGCGGTCTCCATCACCAAGCTGCCGGTGTCGCAGTACCCCACGGTCGCGCCACCCGCCCTGTCCATCAATGTGGCTTATCCCGGCGCCTCGGCCAAGACCCTGGACGAGAGCGTCATCTCCGTCATTGAGCAAGAGCTCAATGGCGCGCCCAAACTGGCCTATCTGGAATCGGTCAGCCAGGCCAATGGCACGGGCGCCATCACCGTCACCTTCGAGCCCGGCACCAATCTGGAGCTGGCTCAGGTGGAGGTGCAGAACCGTTTGAGCCGCGCCTCGCCGCGCCTGCCCGCTGCGGTGACGCAGCAGGGCGTGCGCATCGACAAGGCCGGCAACAACTTCCTGCTCTTCGTCATGCTGTCCAGCAAGACGGGCACGCTGGACACCAAGGCCCTGGGTGACTATGCCGCGCGCAACATCATCCCCGAGCTGCAGCGTCTGCCCGGCATCGGTCAGGCCCAACTCTTCGGCACCGAACGCGCCATGCGCATCTGGCTGGACCCGGCCAAGCTGCTGTCCTTCAGCATGAGCCCGGCCGAGGTCAACGCCGCCATCCGCGCGCAAAACGCGCTGGTGCCGGCCGGCTCCATCGGTGAGTTGCCCAATCTGTCCGAGCAGACCATGTCCGCCACCGTGGTGGTCAAGGGTCAGCTGGAGAGCGTGGACCAGTTCAAGAACATCGTCTTGCGCGCCAACACCGATGGTTCCAGCGTGCGCCTGAAGGATGTGGCTCGCGTTGAGCTGGGCGGCCAGAACTACGGCTCCTACTCGCGCCTGAATGGCAAGCCGGCCACCGGCATCGGCATCCAGCTGGCCCCGGGCGGCAACGCCTTGGCCGCGGCCACCGCAGTCAAGGAACGCATGGCCGAGCTGCAGACCTACTTCCCCGAAGGCGTGGCCTACGAGGTGCCTTACGACTCGTCCAAGTTCGTCAAGATCTCCATCACCCAGGTGGTCGAGACCCTGATCGAGGCCGTGGTCCTGGTGTTCCTGGTGATGTTCCTGTTCCTGCAGAACTGGCGCTACACCCTGATCCCCACCATCGTGGTGCCGATCGCCTTGCTGGGTACCTTTGCCATCATGTTGTGGATGGGTTTCTCCATCAATGTGCTGACCCTGTTCGGCATGGTGCTGGCCATCGGTATTCTGGTGGACGACGCCATCGTGGTGGTGGAGAACGTCGAGCGCATCATGAACGAGGAGGGGCTGCCGCCCCTGCAGGCCACCCGCAAGGCCATGGGCCAGATCTCGGGCGCCATCATCGGCATCACCGTGGTCCTGGTCTCGGTCTTCGTGCCCATGGCCTTCTTCGCCGGATCGGTGGGCAATATCTACCGCCAGTTCTCGCTGGCTATGGTGGCCTCCATGCTGCTGTCGGCCCTGATGGCGCTGACCCTGACCCCGGCCCTGTGCGCCACTTTGCTCAAGCCGGTGGAAGCCGGCCACGGCCACGCCAAGACCGGTTTCTTCGGCTGGTTCAACCGTGGTTTCTCGCGCACGGCCAAGGGCTATGAAGGCTGGGTGGCCAAGCTGCTCAAGCGCAGCGGCCGCATGCTGCTGGTCTACGGCGTCATCGTCGCCGCCGTCGGCCTGATGTACACCCGCATGCCCACCTCCTTCCTGCCCAACGAAGATCAGGGTTATCTGATCGTCAATGTGCAGCTGCCTCCGGGCGCCACGGCCAACCGCACCGAGGCGGCGGTCAAGCAAGTCGAAGACTTCATGCTGGCCCAGCCCGAGGTGCAGAACACCGTGGGCGTGATCGGTTTCTCGTTCTCGGGCCAAGGCCAGAATGCCGCCCTGGTGTTCGTGCCGCTCAAGCCCTGGGAAGAGCGCATCGGCCCGCAGCACAGCGCTTCGGCCCTGGCCGGTCGTGCCTTCGGCGCGATGATGGCGGTGCGTGATGCCTTCATCTTCCCGCTCTCGCCTCCGCCGATTCCCGAACTGGGCACGGCCACCGGCTTCGCCCTGCGCTTGCAGGACCGCGGCGGCCTCGGCCACGAGGCCCTGCTGAACGCCCGCAACCAGCTGATGGGCATGGCCAGCAAGAGCAAGCTGATCACCGGCATGCGCCCGGACGGCCTGGAAGACGCGCCGCAACTGCAGCTGGATATCGACCGCGACAAGGCGGCCGCGCTCGGCGTGAGCTACGACGCGGTGGCTGCCGTCATCGGCACCCAGCTGGGTTCGGCCTATGTCAATGACTTCCCGAGTAGCGGCCGCCTGCAACGCGTGGTCGTGCAAGCGGAAGCCCAGGCTCGCATGCAAGCGGAAGACCTGCTGCGCTTGAACGTGAGCAACGCCAAGGGTCAGAGCGTGCCGCTGTCGGCCTTTGCTTCGACCCACTGGATCACCGGCCAGATGCAAGCCACGCGCTACAACGGCTATCCGGCCATGCGTCTGGCCGGCGATGCGGCACCTGGTGCTTCCACCGGCGCGGCCATGACCGAGCTGGAGCAGATGGTCAAGCAGCTGCCCCCCGGCATCGGCTACGAGTGGACCGGTCTGTCGCGTGAAGAAAAGCTCTCGGGTTCGCAGGCCACCATCCTGCTTGCCTTCTCGCTGCTGGCCGTGTTCCTGTGCCTGGCTGCGCTGTACGAGAGTTGGTCCATCCCGCTGTCGGTGCTGCTGGTCGTGCCGCTGGGCCTGCTGGGTGCGCTGATGGGTGCCAGCTTCCGCGGCATGCCCAATGACGTGTACTTCAAGGTTGGCCTGATCACCATCATCGGCTTGTCCGCCAAGAACGCCATCCTGATCATCGAGTTCGCCAAGGACTTGCAGGCCGAAGGCAAGGGGCTGATCGAGTCCATCCTCGAAGCCTGCCACCTGCGCTTCCGTCCCATCATCATGACCTCGCTGGCCTTCATCTTGGGCGTGACGCCGCTGTTCTTTGCCACCGGCGCCGGTTCGGCCAGCCAACGTGCCATCGGCACCGGCGTGCTCTCGGGCATGGTGTCGGCCACGGTTCTGGCGGTGATTTTTGTGCCGGTGTTCTTCCTGGTGGTGCGCCGCCTGTTCAAGGGCAGCGAACGCCAACGCCGCATCTATGCCCATGAGGCTGGGGGTGCCCAGCCGAGCGGTGCTTTGCCCGCCGAGGAGGTTTGAATGGAAAACAACAAGATCTTTAGCGAGACCCCGTTGCTGCGTCTGAGCGCGCTGGCCTTCGCAGCCCTGAGCCTGACGGCTTGCGGCAGCCTGGCCCCTGAGCATGCGCGCCCGGCCGCCCCGGTGGCCGCACAGTGGTCGGCCCCGTCCGCCACCAGCGGCACGGCCGCGGCCGAGCTGAGCTGGCAGAGCTTTTACGGCCAGGACGAGCGCCTGCGCGCCCTGATCGACCTGTCACTCAAGAACAACCGCGATCTGCGCGTGGCCCTGCTCAATGTAGAGCAGGCCCGGGCCCTGGCCCGCGTCAGCGAAGCCAGCCGCCTGCCCACGGTCAATGCCGGTTTCAGCGCCAGCCGCCAGCCCAATAGCAATGGTGCGGGCAGCAGCAACAACTTCCAGGCAGGCCTGCAGGTCACGGCCTATGAGGTCGATCTGCTGGGCCGGGTGAAGAACCAGGTCGATGCCGCCACGGCCCGCTACCTGTCCACGGCCGAAGGCAGCCGTGCCGCCCAGATCAGCCTGGTGGCCGGCGTGGCCTCGGCCTATCTGGTGCTGCAGGCCGATGAGGAGTTGCTGCAACTGGCTCAGCGCACCCTGGCCTCGCGCGAGGACACGCTGCGCTTGACTCGCCTGAAGTTCGAGGCGGGCGCGGCGTCCTCGCTGGACCTGAGCGCCGCCGAGTCGGCCGCAGCCGCCACCCGCGCGGCCGTGGCCCAGCAGCAGCGCCAGCGTGCTCAGGACGAGAACGCCCTGGTGCTGTTGGTCGGTCAGCCTCTGCCGGCCGATCTGCCGGCGGGCCAGCGCCTGCAAGCGCAAAGCCTGGCCGATGTGCCGGCCGGCCTGCCCTCGGAAGTCCTGGTGCAACGCCCCGATGTGCTGCAGGCCGAGCAGCAGCTGCGTGCGGCCAATGCCAATATCGGCGCGGCCCGCGCGGCTTTCTTCCCCAGCATCACGCTGACCAGCAATCTGGGCACGACCAGCTCGCAGCTGTCTGAGTTGTTCAAGAACACCGCCTTCAGCCTGGTGGGTCAGGCCTTGATGCCCATCTTTGATTCGGGTCGCAACGAGGCCAATCTGCAAGCCGTCAAGGCGGCCCAGGGTGTGGCCGTGGCGCAGTACGAAAAGGCGGTGCAAACCGCCTTCCGTGAAGTGGCCGATGCACTCGCGGGCCGCGCCACCTTCGGCGAGCAGTTGCAGGCCCAGGCTGCGCAGACCGCCGCAGAATCGCAGCGCCTGAAGCTGGTGGAGCTGCGCCATGCCAATGGTGCCTCCAACAGCCTGGAGTTGCTTGATGCTCAGCGCGCTGCGTTCGCCGCTGAACAAGCCATGCTGCAAGTGCGCCTGGGCTCCTTGCTCAACGGCGTGCAGCTCTACAAAGCGCTGGGTGGTGGCTTGAAAGCGGGTTGACGCGCTGATTCGTTCTGCCCAAGCAAAAGGCGCTCGGTCGATGTGACCGGGCGCCTTTTTTCGCTCATTCATGAGGATGGACTTGTGTCCATCCGTGCTTCTGGCAGCTCTCAGTGAGCTTGGATCCAGGCCAGGCCTTCTGCCCGAGCGTAGCGGATGGCGGCACGCTGGCTGTGGAAGCTCGGCGTGAAGCGCATGACGCGGTCGTGGCTGGCCATGCCCTGGCCAGAGCGGATGGAGACCGAGGCGGCGAAGCTGCCATCGGATTGCGGCTTGATCATCGGCGAGACCAGGTACTTGCCGACTTCGATGCTGTGCTTGTTTTGCATATTCTTGTTTTCTTGCAGTGCGGCTGGGCTGGCTGCCCGTGCCTCAGGGATTGGAATGAAAAGATTCAGTCCAAGGAGTTCGGAAAAGCGTTCGAAACAGGGGGAGGGTAGCTTGCTACGGCATGTTGGGGCATGCAGTGGATCGAGAGTCCTCAAGGTCTCCATCGATCTCAGGGCCGGGCTTGGGGTGCTCGGCTTGGCTTGAGGTGCTCGGCCATGGCGGGGCCGCCTCAGCCTGCCATCATCGGCAGGGCTTGTCAGGTCCAGTGTGTGCGCTTTGACGGAGCGCCATGCTGGCCAGACTTGTCTTCTTCGTTTGTTTTTCTACTTCTTGGTACTTCGTTTTCTGCTGCTCAGCTCAAGTTGCCCGATGCAAACAAAAAACAATGGGTTGACGCTTGCACGCCAACCCATCAGGTGAGCGACGCTCAAGAGCGCCACTCGCCGGGCTCAATTACAGAGCGCGGATGTTCGAAGCTTGCAGACCCTTGGGGCCTTGCTTGACTTCGAATTCAACCTTTTGGTTTTCGGCCAAAGTGCGGAAGCCGCCGTTGTTGCGGATTTCGCTGTGGTGGGCGAACAGGTCCTTGGAGCCGTCTTCAGGCGTGATGAAGCCGAAGCCCTTGCCGTCGTCGAACCATTTCACGGTGCCAGTTTGCATTGTTGTCATGATGTGTTCCTTTTGAACAAATTAAAAATACTCCGCGGCTCGCGACAACGCAAAGCCTGCGGAGACAGAAACACTCAAGAACAGTCAAACGGGGAGTTGAAACTGAAGCGAGCCTGGCGCGACGAATGAAGCGAACGTACGGCGGGGCTGCAGATTGAAGACCTTGAAGAAACGGTCTTGTGCGTATCTATGCCGCTAATGTAGCACAGATCCTGGTGCCTGGCGATGGGACTTGTTCTGCGCCCCAGTAACTGGCAAGCTGCGCGGCTCCATGAAAACAGCCACCAGACCTGCTTCGTCCCGCCAGCCCATGCACGCCGCATTGCTGCTCAGTGCGCTGCTGAGTTTGTGGCCAGCCAGCGTTTTGGCGGCGCCTGATGAAGAACTGCTGGGTCGTTCCCAGGGCTATCCAGTCGGGCAAGCCAGCAACTGGTTCAGTCAGGAATCGGTGCGTGTGGGTTCTTTCAGCCATCAAGGCGAGATCCCGGGCTTGATGAATGGCGGCGTGCAGGAACTGACGCCCAGTGCTCAGCCCCTGATGATGCCGCGCAGCGCGACCGAGCCGACCTACCGCTGGCATATCGACGCCTTGCGCAATCTGGGGGTGGATGACTTTCTTGCGCGCCAAAGAGTCATGGGTCTGCTGGTGATCAAAGACGGGGTCATTCAGGTGGAGCGCTACCAGTATCGGCGTGGCCCACAACACCGCTTTGTTTCGAACTCCATGTCCAAGTCCTTGGTCTCCCTGGCCGTCGGACTGGCTTTGCAGGAGGGTTTCTTGCATTCGCTGGACGACGCGGCTCAGCGCTATGCACCCGGCCTGATGGGCTCTCTTTACGGCACTGTGCGATTGCGAGATCTCTTGCGCATGGCTTCCGGCCTGCGCTTCACCGAGCGCTACGACGGCGTCGACGATCTGGAGCGCTTCGGGCGCGCTGCTGCTCGCGAGGGACTGGAGGCCGCCGCTGTGCAGCTCGGTACACGCGCAGCGCCGCCGGGCGAACGATTCAATTACGCCAGTGCCGACACCATTGCACTGACCTTGGTGCTGCGTGGTGCGACGGGCATGGGCCTGAGCGAGTATTTGCAGAGCCGGCTCTGGGGGCCTATGGGGGCGGAGATGTCGGCCTTGTGGCGAACCGACCGGCTGGGCGTGGAGATTGCCAGCGGCAATTTCAATGCTGGCTTGCGTGACTATGGCCGCTTGGGCGTGCTCTTGGCTCACGACGGCCAGCGACCGGACAGCGGCCGGCAGATCTTGCCGCGCGACTACCTGCTCGAAGCGACCGATGCCGGACGGCACCCGGCTTTGTTTTCGCCCGGCCAGGCCACGCCGTACTTTGGTTACGGCTACCATTTCTGGACCTTTCCAGGTCGTGCGCGGCGTTTCGCCTTGCTGGGTGTCTATGGGCAGATGATTTTTGTCGACCCGGCGCTCAAGTTGGTGATGGTGCAGACCAGTGCCAATGCCAAGCCTCATGCGCGCGACACCAGCTTGGCTCGCGAAGCCGATGCTTTCTGGCGCGGACTGGTCGCCTACTATGGCGGCAGCTGGTGAGTGCCGGCTAGGATGAGGGCGCGAAAGAAGAGGAGTCACTGCGATGCGAATTGAAATTGAAGCCGGCGTGCGCTTGTTTGTGGATGTTCAAGGGCCTGGCTTGTTGCCTGACGGGCCCCTCATGCGTGAGCTCCCGACTCTGATCTGCATGCACGGCGGACCGGGTTTTGACCACGCAGCGTTCAAGCCGGGTTTCGGCGCCTTGGCCGATATCGCCCAGGTTATCTACTACGACCATCGAGGCCATGGGCGCAGCGACCCGCGACCATCCAGCGAGTGGAATCTGGACACCTGGGCCGACGACGTCGTGCGCCTCAGCGATGCCCTGGGTCTGGTCAAGCCCATGGTGCTGGGCCAGAGCTTCGGTGGCTTTGTGGCGCAGCGCTACATCGCCCGCCACCCTGCTCATGCCAGCAAGGTGATTCTGTCCAGCACCTCGCACCATATGGGCTTGTCGCGCAAGCTGGCCGCGTTTCAGCGTCTTGGCGGGGACGCGGCACGGGCCTTGGCCGAGGCTTTCTGGACTGCGCCCAGCGACAGCAGCTGGCAGGCCTATTGGCACGGGGTGCGCGGGCTGTACAACACCCGCCCGCCACTGGATCCCGAGGCCGGTGCGCGAACCTTGATCAAGCCCGAAATCCTGTTGCACTTTGTCGCCGGTGAGAAGCAGGGCATGCAGTTGCTGCCAGGCTTGGCGCTGGCGCAGTGCCCGGTGCTGGTGATGTGTGGCGAGGAGGATCCGGTCTGCCCGCCCGAGGATGCCGAGGAGATTGCCGCGGCTCTGCCCAGCCAATGGTCGCAGCTGGTGCGTTTTCCCGGTGTCGGGCATGGCGCTTGGCGAGACGACCCGGAGGCGGCATTCGCCGTCCTGCGCCGCTTCATTCAGGCTTGATGCCAAGCCCCTCCATCGAGCGTCTCAAGCGCTGATCAGTGCGGCCAGTTCGCGTTCGACCAGTGAGGCGTCGCCGAGATTCATTTCGATCAGGCGGCGCAGATGGGTGATGCTTTCAATATCGATGCTGCGGCACAGGACGCCGGCGCGCTCTCCTTCCACATGCGTCAACTCGCCGGCCATGGCGATGTAGGTTTCGCCATCGGCCAGCAAGATTTTGAGCAGACAGGGCGCGCCAAGACTGGCGCCTGCGCCGGCCGGCAGTCGCAGCAAGGCACCCTTGAGCGAGAGATCGAGCACCTGGGCTTGCAAATGGGCTTGCGTGGTGATGAGTTCGGCATGCACGTCGAAGGCGACGCGGGCGAACTGGCGGCGTTCGGTATTGATGGCAGTCTCCCAATGGCGAGGAATGTCCCGGGCCATGCTAGCAGAGGGGTTGGGAAAACGGCGAGGCGAATCAGTCTGGCTTTGTGGCTCAGTTGGGTGTGCCAGGCTCAGCCGGTCCAGGGCTCGCAGATGGTGCTTTGCTCCACAGCCTTGCGAAGGCGCGCCGGCACCACGGCGTCCAGGCCCATGGCCTCCAAGGTGTACCAGGAGGCGCGCAGATAGGCCGCGGTGGCGTGTCGGGCTTCGCCCAGGGGGACGCCGCGCAACTCGGCGCTGTCGAGGGCGAGGCTCTCAGACATGCGGCTTTGCTGGTGACTGCGCGGCTCGATCAGCGGCGCGCGGTAGCGCAGTGCAATGCGTGCGAGCAAGCCTTGCACCTCGTCCGTGTGCGCATGGGGCCCCAGCAGCTTGGCCAAATCGCCGAGCACCTGTTCGGCTGCGGCGGCCAGCAGGCGAGCGGCATGGTCGCTGCCGCCGGCCAGATAGAGGGCCGCCGCCAGGTCGACGTACTCCAGCGCCAGAGCCAGCTTGGGCAGATCAGTGTGCGAACTCATGGACGTAGGTGGGAGGCGAGAGGTCGTTTTCAGCGTGCGACAGTGTAGGCTGATGGCCGGCTACCGACGCAGGGTTGAAGCGCGCATACCGTCACGGAAGCTGCGCGCCTCTGCGCTGGCCCACACTCAGTTCAGCGCCACTGGAGACAGACATGCAAGATTTCAAGGAAACCATGGACCGACGCGGCAGCCTGCTTCAGCTCGGAGGCCTGTTCGTTGCGCTGGCGGGCACCGGCCATGTTCAGGCGGCTCCGTCTGAAGGCGAGGATGGTGGCTATGACGAAGACTCCATCCTCAAGGCCGCGACCGACTTCTTCGGCGACAGCACCGAAGGTTTGGCGCGGGTGATCGAAAAAGCCTTCAAGGAGCAGGGCAGGCCCAATGCCTTCATCAAGGGCGAAGAGGTCGGGGCGGCACTGAGCGTCGGTCTGCGCTACGGCGAGGGTCGCCTGCAGATGAAATCGGGCGCTAATGCGCCGGTGTTCTGGGCCGGGCCATCGATCGGCTTCGACGCCGGCGTCAACGCATCCAAGGTCTTCACCTTGGTTTACCACTTGCCCAAGCCTGCCGCCATCTACCAGCGTTTCCCGGGCGTGGATGGCAGCCTCTACTACGTCGGCGGCGCCGGCATCAACTACCAGCGCCTGAAGGGCATCACCTTGGCGCCCATTCGCCTTGGCGTGGGTTTGCGGGCCGGAGCCAGTGTGGGTTATGTGCATTACCGCAGCAAGAAGTCATACAACCCCTTCTGATGCGAGGCGCCTGGCATGCGGTTGACTCCGGGCCGCCGCCGCGCATGCATTCCAAGCCCGATTTCTGCCATTTGGTGGCCAGAATCTTGGCGCTCGTCACAAGAGACTTGGTGTGAGCTGACGCGACTTCTAAGCTGACTCCCAGACCACATGTTTTCGACGTTACGAGTCGGAAGTTTTGTGGCAAATCAGGCCCACCGAACGGAGTCACCATGAAGTCCATTTCTTTTCTCACCCCCATGTTTGCCATCGCCATGACTTTGGCCACAGCCTCGGTCCAGGCGCAGACCCATTTGCAGCGTGTCGATGTGAGCGGGCAAGGCGTCAACGACCTGCAGCTGCCGCCCTTGAGCATGGTCTGTCCCGCCTATGCCCAGACCTTGCAAGATCAGCTCAGTGCGGTGGCGACGCGTGAAGGCAGCGCGGCTACCGTGCGGGTGAGCTTCAAGCTCGGCGGCGATCAGCCCAGTGATCTGCGCATTCAGGACGGACCGCTCGAGTACCGGAAGGCAGTCCGCCGCGCCATGCACCAAATCAGCTGTCAAACTGGCGTTGCACAGGGCGGCGAATACAAGTTGGTGCTGAGCTTCAATGCTGCCAGCCCTGAAATCACAGCAGCCTCTGGCATGGCCCGCCAGGAGCGCGTTGCGCTGGCCATGCGTTGACTGTGCGCCCTTAGGGGAGCCAGATCTCGAAGCGTGTCCCGCTCTGGCGCTGCAACGGGTCGCGCGGCTGGAGCAGCACGCGACCGTGACGTTCGCCCAGGTTGTGGGCGCGCGCCACGGCGGCGCACAGCTCCATGCCCAGGCCGGTCGAGGAGCGTGCCGAAGGGTCCTTGGCATCGAGGCCCAAACCGTCATCTTCGACGGCAAACACCAGGAAGCCGTTGCGTACTTTGACGTCCAGCAGCACGTCGCTGCGGGCAAAGCGCCAGGCGTTGTGCAGGGCCGCCTCCAGAGCCAGAAGCACCAGGCGCGGATCGAAGTACCAGAATGCCGGCGCCGATGCCTCGCCGCTCAAGCGCAGTGGCGCTCCATCGGGGCGTGAGTCCATGTGCAGCAACTGCTGCAAGAAATCTCGCGGCGATTCGTCCGAGACATGGGCATTCATATGCCGCTCGGGCGCTGCGTAAAGGGTCAGGTAGGCGACCAGGCGCTGCCGCAGCTGCGCGCAACGTTGATGGGCGCGGTGCGCGGGTTCGGGTGCAGGATCAAGGGCCAACAGGCTCAACTCGGCTTCTAGGACGCCCAACTGATTCTTCAGGTCATGCACCAGCATGGCCAGCAGTTCACGGTTCATGGGGCTGAGCGAGCGCCAGCCAAGGGTGCCGGTGCAGTGATGCTGAAGGACGCATTGCCGTGCAGGGCCGCCAGGGTTTCACGCAGGTAGCGACGCATCTGAGCGACGCGGTCGTTGGCCGGCAGCAGTTTCTCCAGGCGGACCAGATAGTCACGCACCTGATTCAAACGCCCATCGTCCATCCGCTTCTTCAAGCGCAAAGCCATGCAGTTCATCTGCGCACATTCGAGCAGAACGGTGGTGTTCTCCGGGTACTCCACCAGCTCGGCTTCGATCGCCTGCAAGGCTTCGTCGAGCTTGCCACTGCGCAGCAACAACTTGGCCTCATGCAGGCGCGTTTTCAAGCCCTTGGATGCGGCGTGGACCACCAGTTCGATCTGTTCGCTGTGTCCCGTGTCCGTCAAGGCTTTGCAGACCAGTTGTTGAATGCGGCTGTTCTCGTGATCGGCGCTGATGGCTTGTGCGATCAATTTCAGGCCGGTCTCGATTTGGCCCGTCACCAAGGCTGCCCTGGCCAGAGCCACGGAGGCAAAATCAGCCTTTCCCGTGCTGTGGTGCGCCAAGGCTTGGGTGGCCTCTCGCAAGGCTTTCTCGTCCTCGCCCAGCAAGGCATGGGCCTGCGCGCGTATGGCCATGGTGACGCACTCGAAATCGGGCTCGTGAGCGCCTCGGGTGGCACGAGTGGCCGAATCGCTGATCAGTTCGAGCGCTTCCTTGGCTTCACCGAGGTCGATGTGGGTCTGGGCAAGAGCGTGCAAGTCTTGAGCTTGGGCTGTGATGGAGCCCTGGCTGGACTTGATCGCCTTGAGCAAGCTGGCCTTGGCCGTGGCCAGGTCGCCGTTGCGGTAGGCGCTTTCGGCCAGCTGTCGTAGGCGCCGTGCCGATGGCACCACCTGGGCGCTTTTCTTCATCATCTGCATGGCGCTCGCCGGGTCACCGAGAGCCTCCATGGCCTGGCCGGCTACATCAAAGGCGGCTAAGTTTTTTTCGCCTTCGGGACTCGCGATGATGGCCATGGCCAGACGCTTGGCCTCCTCAAACTTGCCGGCAGCCTTCTGCGCACGGGCCAGGCCGATCTGTGCCCACATCAGTCCGGCGCGCAGGTCGAGTGCGCTCTGGAACATTTGGCGGGCTTCCTCGGCATTGCCCAGATCCAACAGGGTCTGCGCCTTGAGTTGCAAGGCGTACATGAACCAGCGGTCCTTCTTGGCCAGCACAGCGTCGCAGGCGATCAGCGCGCCAGCGAGGTCGCCCTTGCTCAAGGCCTTGCTGATGTCGAGCAGGGCGTGGCGCTTGTCCAACTGGCTCTTCAAGCGGTCTTCGATGTCCCCGGCGGTGATGGGCTTGAGCA
This sequence comes from Kinneretia sp. DJ1R-11, assembly GCF_025717595.1. Classification (NCBI taxonomy): domain Bacteria; kingdom Pseudomonadati; phylum Pseudomonadota; class Betaproteobacteria; order Burkholderiales; family Sphaerotilaceae; genus Roseateles; species Kinneretia sp. DJ1R-11. The sequence goes on along the minus strand of NZ_JAJIRR010000006.1, from coordinate 68,259 downwards.
GATAGGCATCGGGCATGTGCTCGCTGGCCGCGGCGACCGAGTTGTAATTGCTCTCCGCCGTGATCATGAAAAACAGCGTGTCGGGTGGCAGCAGCTGGGCTTCACGCAGAAACTCGAAGAGTTGTTGGCCGTCGGTCTTGTGGTTGAGGTTGTAGTCGCACAGGATCAGCCCGTAGTGCTTGCTGCGCACCATGCGCAGGGCATCTTCGGCGGACCCAGCGGCGTCGATCTTGCCGATTCCCAGCATGCCCAGCTGGCCGCGCAAGGTGGTCTGCTGCGTGGCCATATCGTCCACGACCAGGGCTTCGATTTTGGAATACGGGGTGTCGACGCGCATAAGCTCCCTTGTGCGGCACAGTTTGTCGCCTGGCTGCGGCCCGACGGGCCGGCGTAGCGATCAGCTTGACGACCCTAGCTTACAGGAGCTCAGGCCGCGCGTCGAAGTGTCCGGCGCCCGGGCAGCGATGGAGTTCAGGCGTAGGCATTGAGCCGCGTGCCCAGATGTCCGCTGCTTGCGAGCGCCGGTTGGGCTGGCACGGAGGCCAGCAATTCCAAGGCACCTTGGCCTTGCAGGTCGATCGCCTTCTTGAGCACCAGCATCTGCGCACTCGACTGCACGCTGCCGGGCGCGGCGGAGCCGGCGTTGTGGACCAGGGTGGTGTTGGCGAGTTCCATTCGGGGCTCCTTGGGCGGCTAGGCTTCTAGGTTTTCGGCCGCCCCGGCCGGGAACTTGAGCGGCCCCGAGCGGGGCCGCGCGCTCAGCCGGTGTTGCGCAGGCCGGCGGCGATGCCGTTGATCGACAGGTGGATGCCGCGCTGCACCCGCTCCATGCTGGGGTCGCTGGCGCGGCTCTCCAGCGGCACCGCGCGGTAGCGGCGCAGCAGCTCGACCTGCAGGTGGTTGAGCGGGTCGATGTAGGGGAAGCGGTGGCTGATCGAGCGGGCCAGGGCCGGGTTGCCGGCCAGACGTTCGCGCTCGCCCGTGATCAGGCTCAGCGCCAGGCTGGTGCGCTCGAACTCGGCCTTGACCGCGGCGCAGATTTTTTTGCCCAGACGCTTGTCCTCGACCAGGTCGACATAGCGCTCGGCAATCGCCAGATCGGTCTTGGCCAGCACCATGTCCAGGTTGGACAGCAGGGTGCGGAAGAAAGGCCATTGCTTGAACATGCGCTTGAGCAAGCCCAGGTTCTTGCCATGCTGCTCGCTGCCCTCGGGGCCCAGGAACTCGAGCACGGCCGAGCCGAAGCCGCACCAACCGGGCAGGGCGACGCGGCTCTGGCCCCAGCTGAAGCCCCAGGGGATGGCGCGCAGGTCTTCGATCGCGCGGGTGGGCTTGCGCGAGGCCGGGCGCGAGCCGATGTTGAGCTCGGCGATCTCGCGGATGGGCGTGGCGGCGAAGAAATACTCGGCAAAGCCGGGCGTGTCGTAGACCAGGCCGCGGTAGGCGCCGAAGCTCAGGTCCGACAAGGCTTGCGCGGCCTCGAGGAAGCTCTTGGGCGCGCTCTTGGTCGGGTGCAGCAGGGTGGCTTCCAGTGTGGCGGCCACCAGGGTTTCCAGATTGCGCCGGCCGATCTCGGGGTTGGCGTATTTGGAGGCGATCACCTCGCCTTGCTCGGTCAGGCGGATCTGGCCGTTCACCGTGCCCGGGGGCTGGGCCAGGATGGCCTGGTAGCTCGGGCCGCCGCCGCGGCCCACGGTGCCGCCGCGGCCGTGGAACAGGCGCAGGGTGATGCCGCGGGCCTCGGGCAGGGTGGCGAACATCTCGACCAGGGCGATCTCGGCGCGGTAGAGCTCCCAACTGCTGGTGAACACGCCGCCGTCCTTGTTGGAGTCGGAGTAGCCCAGCATGATGTCCTGCTCGCCACCGCTGCGCTTGAGAAGGGCGGAGATGCCGGGCAGGGCGTAGAACTCGGCCATGATGACTGGCGCCTCGCGCAGGTCGCCAATGGTCTCGAACAGCGGCGAGACGATCAGGTCGCTGACGGCCTCGCCATCTAAAGTCCCGCGCAGCAGACCGACTTCCTTGAGCAGCAGCAGCGCTTCCAGCAGGTCGCTGACCGACTCGGTGTGGCTGATGATGTAGTGGCGCAGCGCCTCGCGGCCGAAGCGCTGCAGGCTTTCCAGCGCCGCCTCGAAGATGGCCAACTCGCTCAGGGTTTTTTCGCTGTACTGGGCGCCGTGCACGCGCAGTGGCCGGGCGTCTTGCAGCAGGCGCAGCAGCAGGGCGCGGCGGCCGGCTTCGTCCAGGGCGCTGTAATCGGCCTCGACGCGGGCGGTGCGCAGCAGCTCGGCGATCACGGCCTCGTGCTGGTCCGAGCTCTGGCGCAAGTCCAGCGTGGCCAGGTGGAAGCCGAACACGCGCACGGCGCGCATCAGGGGTTTCAGGCGCGGCGCAATCAGGGCGCCGGCATGGTGGCTGCGCAGCGAGCGCTCGATCACCTGCAGATCGGCCAGCAGCTCGTCCGGGCTGGCGTAGGGCGCTTGCGGGGCCACGGCATGACGCAGGGCCTCAGTGCCGGTCAGCTGCTGCAGGCTGGCGGCGGCGCGTGCATACATGCCTGTCAGGGCGCGGCGGTAGGGCTCGTCCATGCGGTGCTCGTTGCGGTCCGGGCTGCGTTCGGCCAGGGCCTGCATTTCGGGCGTCACCTGGGCCAGCCGGGCCGAGATGGACAACTCGGCGCCCAGCTCATGCAGCTCGGTCAGATAGTGGCGCAGCGCCACTTCGCTCTGACGCGAGAGCGCATGGCGCAGGGTGGTGGCGGTGACATTGGGGTTGCCATCGCGGTCGCCGCCGATCCAGTGGCCCATGCGCAGAAAGCTGTTGAACTCATGGCCGGGCAGGGCTTCCTCCAGCTCGGCATAGAGCTTGGGGATCTGGCGCAGGAAAGTGGCCTGGTAGTAGGACAGGGCGTTCTCGATCTCGTCGGCCACGGTCAGCTTGCTGTAGCGCAGCATGCGGGTCTGCCAGAGCTGGGTCACGCGGGCGCGGATCAGGGCCTCGTTGTCGCGGCGCTCGCGCTCGCTGTGCAGGCTGTCGCGCTGCTCCACCAACTGGGCCACGGCGCGCTCGGCATCGAGGATGCTCTTGCGCTGCACCTCGGTCGGGTGGGCGGTCAGCACCGGCGAGATGAAGCCATGCTGCAGGGTCTTGGCGATTTCGGCCGGGCGCACGCCGGCCTCGTGCAGGCGTTCCAGGGCAAAGGCCAGCGAGCCTTCGGCCAGGCTGCCGGCGCGCTCGTGCACCTCGCGGCGGCGCACATGGTGGCGGTCTTCGGCGATATTAGCCAGGTGCGAGAAATAGCTGAAGGCGCGGATCACGCTGACCGTCTGCTCGCCGGACAGGCTCTTGAGCAGCTTGTCAAAGCTCTTGCCCGCGGCCGCATCGTGCTTGTGACGGAAGGCCACCGAGAGCTGGCGGATGCGCTCGACCAACTCGTAGGCCTCGCGGCCCTCCTGCTCGCGGATCACCTCACCCAGAATCCGGCCCAGCAGGCGGATGTCGTCCATCAGCGGCTGGTTTTTGTCGGCGGCCTGGCGGCTGCTGGTGGGGGCCGGAGGGGCGGACTTGGCGCGACGCGGGGCGGCTTTCGAGGAGGCGGGCATGGCGGGGCTCGGCTGGACAGGGGTGATGTAACAAGGTTACGGCAATCCAACTCTAGCAGTTTCTTCGGGCCGCCAATTTCGGTTGAGTTACATCAGCCGCCTGCTAGCATGCCGGCCATGAAAGAAACCATCGTCATCGCCACGCGCGAAAGCCGTCTGGCCCTCTGGCAGGCCGAGCATGTCAAGGCGCTGCTGGAGCACAGCCTGCATCTGAACGTCGAGCTGCTGGGCATGACCACCCGCGGCGACCAGATCCTCGACCGCACCCTGTCCAAGGTCGGTGGCAAGGGCTTGTTCGTGAAAGAGCTTGAAACCGCGCTGGAAGAAGGCCGCGCCCATTTGGCCGTGCATTCGCTCAAGGATGTGCCCATGGAGCTGCCAGAGGGCTTCGCCCTGGCTTCCATCCTGGAGCGCGAAGACCCGCGGGATGCTCTGGTGTCCAACCGTTATGCCTCTCTGACTGAGTTGCCGCAGGGTGCCTTGGTTGGCACCTCCAGCCTGCGCCGCGTCGCCCAGCTCAAGGCCTTGCGCCCCGATCTGCGCATCGAGCCACTGCGTGGCAATCTCGACACCCGCTTGCGCAAGCTGGACGAAGGCGGCTACGACGCCATCGTCCTGGCCGCCGCCGGCCTCAAGCGCCTGGGCCTGGCGGATCGCATCCGCAGCCATTTCAGCGTCGAGGAGATGATTCCTTGCGCCGGCCAAGGCGCCCTGGGCATCGAACTGCGCGCCGATGCGGCAGAACTCAATGCTCAATTGGCCACCTTGATCGACCGCCCGACCTGGCTGGCCACGCAGACCGAACGCGCCGTCTCGCGCAGCCTGGGCGGCAGCTGCAGCATGCCGCTGGCAGCCCATGCGCGCTGGCAGGGCGAGCAACTGCAGGTGGCTGTGGCCCTGGGCCATGCCGAGTCGCCCGAGCGGCCTTTGCTGAAGGCGCATCTGCAGGCCGCGGTGCGCAGCGATGCCGAAGCCGTGGCCTTGGGCGAGCAGGCCGCGCAGGCCCTGCGTGATCTGGGCGCGGCGGACTATCTGCCCGCAGCCTGACTCGCTCGCCGCCATGGCGTCGCCCGAAGCGGCCGCTTTGCAATTGATCCTGACCCGGCCGCAGCAGCAGGCTGGCGACTGGCTGCAGCGCTTGCAAGCTCAAGGGGTGCCGGCGCGCAGCTTTCCACTGCTGGCCATCAGCCCCGCGGAGCCCGCGCAGGCGCAAGCGGCCTGGGCGGCCTTGTCGCGCGCGCGCTTGGCCTTCTTCGTCAGCCCCAACGCGGTCGAGGGCTTTTTCGCGCAAGCACCGGCGGGTTTTGAATGGCCTGCGGCCTGTCTGGCCGCCTGTGTCGGGCCCGGCAGCGCGCGCGCCTTGCAGGCGGCCGGCGTGCCGCCGTCCCACATCATTCAGCCGCCGGCTGACGCGCCCAGCCTCGATTCCGAGCACTTGTGGCCTCAGCTCAGCGGCATGGATTGGCAAGGCCAGGCGGTGCTGATGCTGCGCGGCGAGGGGGGCCGCGACTGGCTGGCCGAGCGCTTGCGCGAGCACGGCGCGGCGCCGGTCGAATTCTTCAGCGTCTACCGGCGCGGCTGCCCGCAGCTGGATGCGGCTCAGCAGCAGGAGCTGGTTGATCTGCTCGCGCAGCCGCAGCGCATGCTCTGGCTGTTCAGCAGCGGCGAGGCGGTTGGACACCTGCACAGCTTGGCACCGGCCGGGGTGGACTGGTCACGCCAGCGCTGCTTGGCCACCCATGCCCGCATTGCCGAGCGCGCGCGCGCCGAGGGCTGGGGGCATGTGGTTTTGACGCGACCCGACGCGGCCGCCGTGGCCCAAGCCTTCGGTGCGGTGCAGGCCGACGCCTACAATCATTTTCACTGTGAGTGAAGCCCAAACCCCCCCTCTCGACGCCACGACGGGCGCTGCTGCGCCCGCCAGCGATGCGCCCGGCGCGAGCCTGAATTCCGCGACTTCCGTTCCCGCTGCCGCGCTGCCCGCCGCCGCCTTGCCGAGCTGGGTGCCGGTGACCCTGCTGCTGCTCGGTGTCGCCTCGCTGGCCGGTGTGGGCCTGGCTTGGCAAGGCCTGAGCCGCCAGCAAGCGCTGGAGCAAGAGCTGGTGCGCCGCCAGGAACTGGTGCAGGCCGAGGCCAGCGAGGCCCGTGCCGCTTCGCGCCAGTCGCAAGACCTGACCCGTGACACGGCCGCCAAGGTGGCGCTGCTCGACGCCCGCCTGGCCGAGGTCGCCCTGCAGCGTGGTCAGCTGGAAGAGTTGATCCAGTCCATGTCCCGCTCGCGCGACGAGAACGTCATCGGCGACATCGAAGCTTCCATCCGCGTCGCCCTGCAGCAGGCTGCCGTGACCGGCAGCGTCGAGCCCTTGGTGGCCACGCTCAAGCAGGCCGACGAGCGCCTGCTGCGCTACAAACAACCGCGTATGGAAGGTGTACGCCGCGCCGTGGCGCGCGATCTGGATCGTGTCAAGGCCATCAGCGTGGTCGACGTATCGACCCTGACGATCAAGCTCGACGAAGTGGTGCGCTTGCTGGACGAGCTGCCTCTGCTGGCGGTGGCCGAGCGCGGTGGTGAGCCACCGGCCTCGGGCGTCAAGCCCAAGCCGAGTACAGCAGGGGCCAAGTCGGCTGGAAGCAAGGCCGAAGTTGCGCCGAGTGAAGAGGATGGACAGCTGGCGGTCTGGTGGTGGCGGGCCAAGACCCGCTTGGCCGAAATGGCCGGCCTGGTCTGGGGCGAGACCCGGACCCTGGTACGTGTCACCCGCATCGATCACCCCGAGGCGGTGTTGCTGGCGCCCGAGCAGGCCTTTTTCCTGCGCGAGAACCTCAAGTTGCGCTTGCTCAATGCCCGCCTGGCCTTGCTGAGCCGCCAGTTCGACACGGCACAAGCCGATCTACGCGACAGCCAGGACGTGCTGAACCACTATTTCGATGCCCGTTCGCGCAAGGTCAGCTCGGCCATCGAGCTGGTCCGCCAGGTGGCCGGCCAGGCACGCCAGGTCAATGTGCCTCGCCCCGATGACACCCTGGCCGCGCTGGCGGCAGCTGCGGCCGGTCGCTGATCACGCCGGTCAGGGCTGCGGCTCCCCAAGTCAATAAGAACGAAAGCAAAGGTTCGGTTCATGCGTACGGTGGTGTGGTTGGTCCTCTTGTTCACCGTGGCGGTGGTGGCTGCGCTGGCTTTGGGTCAGAACGACGGGCTGGCCAGCTTCTACTGGAACGGCTGGCGCCTGGATGTGTCGTTGAACCTGTTCCTGCTGGCCTTGGTCGGCACCTGCTTTGCTTTGGTCACCGCCATCCAGACCATCGGTGCCCTGACCAGCCTGCCGCGTCGCGCGCATGAATGGCGCATGGCGCAGCGCGAGCGCGGCGCCCAGCTGGCTCTGCGCGATGCGCTGGCCGAGTTCTTTGGCGCCCGCTACGGCCGTGCCCAGAAGGCTGCCCAGCGTGCGCTCAGCATCCATGCGCAAACGCCCGAGCTGCAGCAGGACGAGGGCTTTCTGGCCCTGGGTCATCTGCTGTCGGCCAGCAGCGCCCATCGCCTGCAGGACAAGCGCCGCCGTGATGAGCAGCTGCAGCTGGCCCTGGACGCTGCCAAGCGTTCGCCGCAAGGCCGTGCGCAAGAGGAGGGCGCCCGCTTGCTGGCTGCCGAATGGGCCCTGGACGACCGCGATGCGCCGCGCGCGCTGAGCCTGTTGGCCGAGCTCTCGCCGGGCGTGGCGCGCCGGACCCAGGCCTTGCGCCTGAAGCTGCAGGCCAGCCGTCTGGCCAAGCAGCCGCTGGAGGCGCTGCGCACCGCACGTCTGCTGGCCAAGCACCAAGGCTTTTCCAAGGTCGCGGCGCAAGGCCTGCTGCGCTCTCTGGCCTTTGAGGCGCTCGACGCTGCGCGCGATGCCGACCAACTGCGTGCCGTCTGGCAGCAACTGGACAGCGCCGACCGCCGCGATGTGTTCGTGGCCGCGAGGGCGGCCCAACGCGCGGGAGCGCTCGGCGTGCCCGATGACGGTCGTGGCTGGCTGCGCCCCTTCTGGGACGATGTGGCCGAGCTGGGCGCCGACGAGCGGGCAACGCTGGCCGAGGCCTTGGTGCTGGTCTTGCCGGGCCTGGGCCCCGAGTGGCTGCAGCGCCTGGAGTCGGCGGTGCAGCGTTTCCCGCGCGACCGCGCCTTCAACTATGCCCTGGGTCACGCCCTGGCCGAGCGCCAGCTCTGGGGCAAGGCCCGATTGATTTTGGAACAGGTCGCTGATGAATCCAGCTTGGCTGTGGCGGCGCGTCGGCGCAGCTGGCTCATGCTGGCCCGCCTGGCCGAGCAGGACGGCGACCTGGAGCGCCGTGCCCGGTGTCATGAGTCTGCTGCGCTGGTCCAGTGATGCAAAAACTGAAATCTTTGCCTCAGCGGTATAAACCATGCTATAGTCTGAGGCTTGGCGGCTGTAGCTCAGTTGGATAGAGTACTTGGCTACGAACCAAGGGGTCGTGGGTTCGAATCCTGCCAGCCGCACCAAAAGAAGAAAACGAAAAGGTCAGTGAGAAATCGCTGACCTTTTTCAATTCCTGTTGTGCCGAGTGAAAACTTGGCCTCGAGTTTCCTTGACGCAGAGTCTGGCGAAGGGGTTGGGTTTGAATTGAGATATTGATTCAAATTGGCTCAGATGGGGGTTTTGAAGAGTTCGCAAGAATTTTTAAAAAGACTTGTGCGGTACAAAAATACCGTGCTATAGTAGAGGGCTTGGAGCGGCTGTAGCTCAGTTGGATAGAGTACTTGGCTACGAACCAAGGGGTCGTGGGTTCGAATCCTGCCAGCCGCACCAAAACAATAAAAAATGCACAAAGCCTCGATGAGAAATCATCGGGGCTTTGTTGTTTTTGCTCAGGTCAAACCTTCGGCCTGCGGCAGGGAAAGGCCCAATTCGGCCAGCACCTGCTCTGTGTGTTCGCCGGGTTTAGGGCCTACTTGCGGCGTTCGCAATGTGCTCCGGGAAAAGCGCGGTGCCGGGCTCGCTTGCCAGTGCCCCTCGACCATGACATGACTGGTGCGCGCCTGCTGCTGCGGATGTCGGGCCGCTTCGTCCATGCTCAGCACCGGAGCTACGCAGCATTCCAAGCCCGCCAGATCATTCATCCATTGATCGCGGCTGCGAGTCTTGATGCGCTCGCTGACCCGTTCGCGCAGTGCCGGCCATTCGCTGCTCTGCAGTTGCAAAGTAGGGTCGACGTCATCAAAGCCCAGACCTTGCAGCAACTGCGCATAAAACGGTGCTTCGATGGCGCCGAGGCTGAGGAACTTACCGTCGGCGCATTCGAAGCAGTCGTAAAACGGTGAGTTGTGCAGGAAGAAGTTGTCTTGTGCGCGATCCTGCCAATGGCCCTCGCTGCCCATGGCCAGCACCAGACTGCTCAAGGTGCCCAAGCCGTCCACGATGGCAGCGTCGATGACCTGACCCTGACCCGAGCGCTGTGCTTCCAACAAGGCGCTGAGCAGCCCCAGTGCCAAGAACATGGCCCCGCCGCCCATATCGCCCAGCATGCTGGCCGGCGCACTGGGCGCCTGTCCGCTGCGCGAGGCGATCGACAGGGCGCCGCTCAAGGCCAGGTAGTTGATGTCGTGCCCCGCCCGATGGGCCCAGGGGCCGGTCTGGCCCCAGCCCGTGATGCGGCCGTAGACCAGGCGCGGGTGCGGCTCCGTGAAGCTCAAAGGACCAAGGCCCAAGCGCTCCATCACGCCCGGCCGGAAACCTTCGATCAGCGCATCAGCGCTGAGGATCATGGCGCGAGCTGCCTCGCGGCCGGCCGTGGTCTTGAGGTCGAGGCAGACCGAGCGTTTGCCTCGGTTCAGTGCGGCGCCGGTGCCGATGCGTTCGGGCTCGGCGGCGGCAGAAGGCCGCTCGATCACGATTACATCGGCGCCCAGGTCGGCCAGCAGCATCCCGCACAGTGGTGCCGGACCAATGCCCGCCAGTTCGATCACGCGCAGGCCTTGCAGTGGGCCGGAGGCGTTCAGAGGTACATGCATGGGGGAGCTTGTCGGTAGTGGGGTGCTTGCTGGGACAATACACCCATGAGCAAGGCATTCACCAAGGAAAGCGACGCCGATGATGACGAGGACCTGGCCCTACCGGCCTTGCCTCAAGGTGCGCGCAATTACATGACGCCGCAAGGCTATGCCCGCATGCGGGCCGAATTCATGACGCTGTTGGACGAGGAGCGGCCCAAGATCGTCGAGATCGTTTCCTGGGCGGCCAAGAATGGCGACCGCAGCGAGAACGGCGACTATCTCTATGGCAAGAAGCGTCTGCGTGAAATCGATCGTCGCCTGCGCTTTCTGAATAAGCGTCTGGACCTGGCTGAGGTGGCTGACCCGAGCCTGCACTACGGCAATGAGCAGATCTTCTTCGGCGCCACCGTCAGCTACGCCACCGCCAAAGGTGAGGAGCGCACCATCACCATCAAAGGCATCGATGAGTCCGACAGCCTGGCCGGCGAGGTGTCTTGGGTATCACCGATCGCCCGTGTGCTCTTGAAGGCGCGGGTGGGCGATGAGCTGCAGTTGATGACGCCCGGCGGTGTCGAGCAGATCGAGGTGCTGGAAGTCAGCTACCCGAAGCCGGAAGCTTCGAAGCCTTAAGGCTTGACGCGCCAGACCCGCAGCACGGCAGGTGAGCGCTTGAGTGTGCGAAGCACATCGGCCAGGTGCAGGCGGTCGCGCACCGACAGGATGAGGTTCATCTCGGCGGTCTCGCGTTGCTGCATCTCGTCGCTCATCATGATGTGCGTGATGTCGGCTTCGGCTGCGCTCACCGCCGACGCCACTTGCGCCAGTACGCCCTTGCCATTCTTCAGCAGCAAGGACACGGCAGCCTCGAAGGGCCGGGTCAGTTCCTCGGCCCAATTCACCGCGATCCAATGTTCGGCGTCGCGCTGGAAGAGTTTGCGGCCGACCTGGCATTCGGCTGTGTGCACCAACAGTCCTTCGCCGCGACCCAGATAGCCCTTGACCTCGTCGCCGGGGATGGGGCGGCAACAGGCGGCCAGACGCACCGAGGCGCCTTCGCTGCCGTCCAGCGTGACCTGACCCTGTGAGGGCCCGTCATCAGCGGTGAAGCGGCCGATGCTGAGCATGACGGCATCTGGCCGCTGGCCTTGCTCGGCCAGCATGCGGGCCAGCTTCTTGGCGACGATGGTGGCGATCTTGCGGCCCAGGCCGATCTCGACCAGCAGCTCGTCAGCATGGCGGTTGCCAGCCCAGCGGGCCAGCTGTTGCCAGAGCAAGGCTGCGTCGTCGTCTTCGTCACTGAGGCTGGGCAAGCTCAGCCCTTCGGCCCGGAGCGCTTGAGCCAGCATCTTCTCGCCCAGATCCCGGCTTTCTTCCTGCTCCAGGTTTTTGAGGAAGTGGCGGATCTTGGAGCGGGCCCGGCCTGTGCGGACAAAGCTCAGCCACGCCGGATTGGGGCGGGCGCCCGCGGCCGTGACGATTTCGATCACATCGCCGCTGCGCAGCTCGGCACGCAGCGGGACCGGCTCGCCGTTGATCTTGGCTGCCACGCAATGGTCTCCCACGTCCGAATGGATGGCATAGGCGAAGTCCACCGGCGTGGCGCCCTTGGGCAGTGCCATGATGCGGCTCTTGGGGGTGAAGACGTAGACAGCATCCGGGAACAGGTCGATCTTGACGTGTTCGAGGAACTCGTTGGCGTCGCGAGTTTCGTCCTGGATGTCGATCAGGGACTGCAGCCAACGCGAGCCCAGCTGCTGGGCGCTCTCGGCGCTGGTGCCGCTGGGGTTGCCGCCCTTTTTGTACAGCCAATGGGCGGCCACGCCTTTTTCCGCCACCATGTGCATGGCCTCGGTGCGGATCTGAAACTCCACCGGCGTGCCCAGCGGGCTGACCAGGGTGGTGTGCAGGCTTTGGTAGCCATTGGGCTTGGGGATGGCGATGTAGTCCTTGAAACGGCCCGGCTGCGGCTTGTAGAGCTGGTGCAGCACGCCCAGGGACAAATAGCATTGCGGCAGCTCGTCGACCACGACGCGGAAGCCGAAGATGTCGCTGACCTGGGCGAAGCTCAGGTGCTTCTCGCGCATCTTTTTGTAGATCGAGTAGATGGCCTTCTCGCGGCCATGGATCTGCACCGGATGAGCTCCGTCGGCAAAGGCTTTGACGACATCGCGCTCGATGCGCGAGACCAAGTCGCGGCGGTTGCCACGTGCCTTGCCAATCGCCTTGGACAAAGCCGCGTGGCGCCAAGGGTGGATGTGCTGGAAGGACAGGTCCTGCAGCTCGCGGTAGATCTCGTTCAGGCCCAGGCGGTGCGCGATGGGTGCATAGATGTCGAGCGTTTCCCGAGCGATGCGGCGGCGCTTGGGTGCGGCCATGGCCTCCATGGTGCGCATATTGTGCAAACGGTCGGCCAGCTTGATCAGGATGACGCGCACATCGCGCGCCATGGCCAGCAGCATCTTGCGGAAGGATTCGGCCTGGGACTCTTCCTTGGTCGAGAACTGCAGCTTGTCGAGCTTGGTCAGGCCATCGACCAGCTCGGCCGTCGGCGCCTCGAAGCGCTCAATCAGTTCCGTCTTGGTGACGCCACAGTCTTCCATGGCGTCGTGCATGAGGGCGGCCATGATGGCCTGGGCGTCCAGACGCCACTCGGCGCAGATGCCAGCCACGGCAATCGGGTGGGTGATGTAGGGCTCGCCGCTGGCCCGGAACTGGCCGAGGTGGGCTTCATCGGCGAATTTATAGGCTTCGCGGATGCGCTTGATGTCCGCTTTCGGCAGATAACCCAGATGCTGGACCAGGGCGTCAAACGATGCCGCCTCGGCGGCCGTTGGCTCGGGGGCGGGGCGCAGACCCGACAAGCCGCTGAGCGCGGCGGGCAGGCGAGAGACAGCAAATGATCGAAAACCCATGGCTCGAATTTAACCGATGAAATCAGCTGCCATCTGCGCTGGCGCAGAAGACCGTGTCATTCGGTATCGCCTGCCTGTCATCTCGGTGAGCAGAAACGACAACGGGCGCCCGGAGGCGCCCGTTGTTCAGAGCAGTGGCGGCTGAATCAGACCGGCACTTTGCGCAGCATTTCAATGCCGACTTCGCCAGCCGCGATCTCGCGCAGTGCGGTGATGCCGGGCTTGTTCTTGCTTTCGACCTTGGGCGTGTGGCCTTGGCTCAGCATGCGGGCGCGGTAGGTTGCGGCGAGCACCAGCTGGAAGCGGTTGGGGATCTTGGTCAGGCAGTCTTCAACGGTGATGCGGGCCATGTGTGGATTCCAGTTCAGGTGTTCGTGGGGATCGGATTCTGAAGATATTTGCCAGGCAAACAGGCTTCAGGGCAGATCAAGAGCGCGGAAGACGGCTGAGCGATTCCGGCGCTGAGCCGCGTATTTTAACCGCTGTGCGTGGACGATGGCCTTGAGATCGAAAACTGCGGTGTCAAACACGGCGTTCACGACCACGAAATCGAAGTTTTGCGCTTGCGCCACCTCGATGCGTGCATTGGCCATTCGCTGGGCAATCACCTCAGGCGCGGTGTCGCCGCGGCGGTTCAATCGTTGCTGCAGCTCGTCCCAGCTCGGCGGCAGGATGAAGATCAGTACCGCATAGGGGAACAGCTGCTTGATCTGCAGTGCCCCTTGGAAGTCGATCTCGAGCACCACATCATCACCATGGGCCATGCGGGCTTCGATGGCGGCGCGTGAGGTGCCGTACAGATTGCCATGCACCTCGGCCCATTCGAAGAACTCACCACGGGCCGCCATGGCGCGGAACTCGGCCTCGGGCGTGAACCAGTACTCTCGGCCGTGCTGTTCCTGGCCGCGCGGGGCACGCGAGGTGTGGGAGATCGAGACGTCGAGCTTGGCGTCGAGTTCCAGCAAGGCCTTGACCAAGCTGGATTTGCCGGCGCCGCTGGGTGCAGCGACGACGAAGAGATTGCCGGGATATTCCATGAAACGGAGCGTTGTTTAGAGGGAATGGCTGCGAAAGGCTGTGGGGCAGCCGGCTTATTCGATGTTCTGCACCTGCTCGCGCAACTGCTCCACGGCGACCTTCATCTCCACCGAGATATTGGTCAACTCCAGGGCCGCGGCCTTGGAGCCCAGGGTGTTGGCCTCGCGGTGCAGTTCCTGAATCAGGAAGTCCAGGCGCTTGCCGATCTCGCCACCCTTCTTGAGCAGACGGGCGATTTCTTCCAGGTGAGCGCGCAGACGGGCCAGTTCTTCAGCCACGTCGATGCGGATGGCGTAGGCAGCGGCCTCGTTGAGGGCGCGCTCGCGCAGGTTCTCTTCGGGGATGGTCTGGGCCGCGCCGGTGCTGGCCAGGGCTTCTTGCCAACGCTCGAGAAAACGCTGCTGCTGGCGCTGCACGATGGCCGGCAGCATGGGCTCGGCGGCATCGGCCAGCTGGCGCAGATGGCTGATGCGCTCCAGCAAGATGGCGACCAGCTTCTCGCCCTCGCGTTCGCGTGCCTCCAGCAGGCCTGCCACGCACTGGCGAGCGGCCTCCAGGGCCGGTTCGTCGAGCTTCTCGGTCGCCGAGCCGCCACCCTTGCACCAGATCAGGGCTTCGTGGACCGACAGGGGTTGGGCCTTGGGCAGCCAGTTCTGTACCGAGCCTTCCAGCCGTGCCAGCTTGTTCAGCTGATCAGACTGTGGCTGGGGCCAGTTGCTGTCGCTTTCGCGTTGGGTGTTGATGCGCAGCTCGATCTTGCCGCGCTTGAGTTTGGCTGTCAGCAGTTCACGCAGGGCCGGTTCCAGACCGCGCAAATCCTCGGGCATGCGAAAGCCCAGGTCCAGGAAACGGCCGTTGACCGAACGCAACTCGACAGTCACGGTGGCCGCGCTGGCGCTCTGGCCTGCCGCAGTGTTGGCATTGGAGGCCCCGGTGTTTTCACTGGGGGCGGAGGGTTGCGAGCTGACGCTGGCATATCCCGTCATGCTGTAGACTGGCATCTAGCGTTCGGTGTGGAATAAAACTCGATTATGTCAAAGCCGAAACCGGCGCCCTTGCCTGCGGGAACGGTGGTTGGGGGCTACCAGATCATCAAACGGTTGGCAGCAGGCGGATTCGGCGTGGTGTATTTGGCCGAAGACCCAGAACGCCACCTCGTCGCCCTCAAGGAATATCTGCCCTCCAGCCTGGCTGAACGTTCGCCAGGCGAGTTGACGCCGCGCGTCAAACCCGAGAAGCAGCCACTGTACCGTCTGGGCTTGAAGAGCTTCTTCGAAGAAGGCCGTTCCCTGGCGCAAATTTCACACCCGAGCGTGGTTTCGGTGCTGAACTTCCTGCGCGAGAACGAAACCGTCTACATGGTGATGAACTACTTGCAGGGTGACACCTTGCAGGACTTCATCGTCACCGCGCGCGATATGAAGCGCGACAAGGTGTTCCGCGAGTCGACCATCCGCAGCCTCTTCGACGAGATCCTGCGCGGCTTGCGCATCGTGCACCAGCACAAGATGCTGCACTTGGACATCAAGCCGGCCAATATCTTCATCACCAATGAAAACAAGGCGGTCTTGCTGGACTTCGGCGCGGCGCGAGAGGTGCTGAGCAAGGAAGGCAATTTCATCCGTCCCATGTACACGCCGGGCTTCGCTGCGCCTGAGATGTACCGGCGAGATGGCGCCTTAGGCCCCTGGACCGACATCTATGCCATCGGCGCCTGCATCTACGCCTGCATGCAGGGCTATCCGCCCAATGACGCGCCGCAGCGCCTGGAGAAGGATCGCCTGGCCCTGAGTCTGTCGCGCTTGCGCAATGTCTATTCCGACAATCTCATCGAAGTGACGGAATGGTGCATGTCGCTGGACCCTTTGTCGCGTCCCCAAAGCGTGTTCTCCTTGCAGAAGGAGCTGGCACGTGAGACCGAGCGCCGCTACACCAAACTCAGTTTCAGCGAGCGCCTCAAGTTGCAACTGGAGAATCTGAAGACCGGAGCCAAAGCGTGAGGTTCAGCACCTTCCAGGTGAGCCGCCGCGGCCGGCGTGAGAAGAATGAAGACCGCATGGGGTATTGCTACACCCGTGAGGCCGGGCTGTTTGCCTTGGCCGATGGTCTCGGTGGGCATCCCGAGGGCGAGGTGGCCGCGCAGATGGCCCTGCAGACTTTGGCGGCGCTGTTCCAGCGCGATGCCACGCCGGCCTTGCAGGACCCGGCGGCTTTTTTGCAGGATGCCGTGCTGATCGCCCATCAGCAACTGCTCCGCTATGCCGCCGAGAAAGGCATGAGCGACACGCCGCGCACCACCATCGTGGCCTGTGTGTTACAGGGGCGGCGGGCTTTCTGGGCGCATTGCGGCGATTCCCGTTTGTATATGGTGCGGGCCGGCAAGCTGATCGCTCGCACCCGCGACCACTCCTACCTCGAGCTGCAAAATGCCTTGGGCCGGGTGCCGCAAGAAGGCGAGACCTTCAACCGCAATGTCTTGCTGACTTGCCTGGGCAGCCCGGGCAAGCCCATGGTCGATACCCATGGCCCCATGCTGCTCGAACAGGGAGACCGACTGCTGCTCTGCTCCGACGGACTGTGGGGCACGGTGCCCGATGACTTGATCACCGAGCATTTGGCTGCCAGCGCGGTCGCTGATGCCGTGCCGGAGCTGGTGGAGCAGGCCCTGCGCAATGGTGGGCCGCGCTGTGACAATGTCACGGCTCTGGCGGTGGAGTGGGAAGGCGAGGCTGATTCAGACGACGGCCACACCGAAGCCGGCATTTCCACCCGCAGCCTGTCCGACGATGGCTTCGCCACCACCATCCAAGCCGCCGGCCAGGATGCCCGCTCCGGCGGTGATGAGCTGGATGAGGCCGAAATCGAGCGCTCGGTGCGCGAGATCAATGAAGCCATACGCCGCGCCAACGAGCGCCAGAACGGCGTTCTCAAGAAATCCTGAAGGACTTTTCATCATGACTGAAACAAACCGCGCGCTGCGCGCCAGTGGCCGCGCGGCGGATGCACTTCGCACGGTGCGCATCACCCGCCAATACACCTGCCATGCCGAAGGTTCGGTGCTGATTGAATTCGGCGGCACCAAGGTGCTGTGCACGGCCTCGGTGGAAGAAAAAGTGCCGCCGCACAAGCGCGGATCCGGTGAAGGCTGGGTCACTGCGGAATACGGCATGCTGCCGCGCGCCACCCACACCCGCAGCGACCGCGAGGCCGCCCGAGGCAAGCAGAGCGGTCGCACCCAGGAAATTCAGCGCCTGATCGGCCGCTCGCTGCGCTGTGTGTTTGATCTGAAGCTGTTGGGTGAACGCACCATCGCACTCGACTGCGATGTGCTGCAAGCCGATGGCGGTACCCGCACTGCGGCGATCACCGGCGCCTATGTGGCAGCGGCCGATGCGGTCAGCTGGCTCTTGGCTCAGGGCAAGATCACGGCCAGCCCGATCCGCCAGGCGGTGGCAGCGATTTCGGTGGGCATCGTCGAGGGCACGCCCCTGCTGGACTTGGAGTACACCGAAGACTCGGCCTGCGACACCGACATGAATGTGGTGATGACGGCCGACGGCGGTTTTGTCGAACTGCAAGGCACGGCCGAGGGCGTGGCCTTCAGCCGCGCCGAGATGAATGCCTTGCTGGACCTGGCAGAGAAGGGTATTCGTGAGCTGCTGGCTGCCCAAAAGGCAGCCCTGTCGGCATGAAGATTGTTCTCGCCTCCAACAATGCCAAGAAGTTGATCGAGCTGCAGGCCTTGTTCGCGCCCTTGGGCGTGGAGTTGCTGACCCAGGGTTCGCTCGGCATCTCGGAGGCCGAAGAGCCTTTTGGCACCTTCGCCGAGAACGCTCTAGCCAAGGCCCGGCATGCGGCCGAGGCCAGCGGTCTGCCGGCCCTTGCCGATGACTCCGGCCTGGTGGTCGAGGTGCTGGCGGGTGCGCCTGGCGTGCTTTCTGCACGTTATGCCACGCTGTTCGGCCAGCCCAAGTCGGACGCCGACAACAACCGCGTGCTCTTGGAGCAATTGGCGCAGTTTCCTGCGCCCGAGCAGCGGGCGGCACGCTTTGTCTGTGCTCTGGTGGCCGTGCGCAGCGCGCGCGACCCTGAGCCGCTGATTGCCATGGGTCGCTGGCAGGGGCAGATTTTGTGTGATGCTCAAGGCGAGGCCGGTTTTGGTTATGACCCGCTGATGTTCATTCCCGACTTGGGCCGCAGCGTGGCCGAGTTGAGCGGGAGCGAAAAGAATGGGCGGAGCCACCGCGCTTTGGCTGCCGCCGACTTGGCCGAGCAGATGCGCGAGGTCTGGCATCTTGGCTGATGTCATTCGCCTGATGCGGCCGGGCACGCTGAGCCTGCCGGCGCTGCCGCCGCTCTCGCTCTATGTGCACCTGCCCTGGTGTCTGCGCAAATGCCCGTACTGTGATTTCAACAGCCATGAATGGCGCGTCGACGGTGCCGCGCGCGAACTTCCGGTTGACACCGCGCGCGCTTACCTGGCCGCCTTGCGGGCAGACCTGGAGGCGGCACTGCCTTTGATTTGGGGCCGGCCGGTGGTCAGCATCTTCATCGGCGGCGGCACGCCCAGCCTGTTTCCGCCGGAGCAGATTGCCGAGCTGATCTCGGACCTGCGCGCCCGCTTGCCGCTGGAGCCGGGCTGCGAAATCACGCTGGAAGCCAACCCGGGGACTTTCGAGCGCGACCGCTTCAAGGGCTTCCGCGCGGCCGGCGTGACCCGCTTGTCCATCGGCGTGCAGAGTTTCGACGATGCCAAGCTCAAGGCCTTGGGCCGGGTGCACAACGGCGAGCAGGCGCGAGCCGCCATCGCCGAGGCAGCGCAGGCGTTCGAAACCTTCAACATCGACCTGATGTACGCATTGCCGGGCCAGAGCCTGGCCGAGCTGGATCTGGAACTGAGCATGGCCCTGGCTTTTGCGCCGCCGCATCTGTCCGTCTATCACCTGACCATCGAGCCCAACACCCGTTTCGCCACAGCACCGCCGCAGGACCTGCCCGATGCTGACCTGGCCAGCGAGATGTTGGACCTGATCACGGCGCGCACCGGTGCCGTGGGCATGGATCGTTATGAAGTCTCGGCCTATGCCCGGGCTGGACACCGTTGCGCTCACAATCTGAACTACTGGCAGTTCGGTGACTACCTCGGCATCGGCGCCGGTGCGCACAGCAAAATTTCCTTCCCGCACCGCGTGCTGCGCCAGGTGCGCTGGCGTGAGCCGGCGGCCTATATGACGCAGGCGATTGACGGAACGGCGGTGTCCAACGAGAACGAAGTGGCCCGCGCCGAGCTGCCTTTCGAGTTCATGCTCAATGCCTTGCGCCTGCGCGAGGGCGTGGGCCTGCAGTCCTATCTGGAACGTACCGGCCTGCCGCCGTCGAGCATTGCCCGCGCCCTGGAGCAAGGTCGCCAGCGCGGCCTGCTCGAGCTCGACCCGGCGCGCATCGCGGCCACCGCCCGGGGCTTCGATTTCCTCAGCGACCTGCAATCCCTGTTCTTGGCGGATTGATCGCTTCGGCGCCTCAGGCCGCCATCACATAGACACTCAAGGCCTCATGCTTGGCATGACGCTTGGCCGTGGCCGCAGCGCTGGCCACATCTTCGGCGCGCTGCAGGCTGCCGGGGCTGACCCGCACCGCGCCAATGCTGAGCGTGGTGCAGGGGTGGAAGCGCATATCACCGTGGCGGTCCTCGGCCATGATGCCGCCGGCTTGCAGGGCTGCGGCATCGAAGAGGTTGCGGGCCAGTTCATTGAAGCCGTTGACGATCTGCTCGCAACGCTGCTCCCAGTCGGCGCTCTGGAACAGCATGACGAAATCATCGCCGCCGACATGGCCGAGAAAGTCGCGCTGGCTGTCGCAGTGGTTGCTGGCCACGCGCGCCACCAAGCGGATCATCTCGTCGCCGCGCCAATAGCCGTACTCATCGTTGAAGGGCTTGAAGTGGTTGAGGTCGGCATAGGCAGCCACGAACTCACGGCCGCTGGTCAGCAGCCGTCCGATGTGCTGGCTGATCGGGATGTTGCCGGGCAGAAAGGTCAGCGGGTTGGCATGGCGCGCCGCTTCGATGCGCGCCTCGGTGACCGAGCGCACCAGCTGTTCGCCCGTGCCCAGGCCCAGATAGCGGCCCTCGCGCACGATGATGAAGCCTTCGCGTAAATAGCGCTGGTCGGCCGAAGTCAGCACCGTGGTCAGGGCCTCGATACCGGTGTCGGCGTTGACGATCAAGGGCGTCGGGTTGGCAAACAGGGTGCAGGAGTGGCGACCGTACAGGTCCATGAAGAAGGGCTTGGCCCAGCGATTGATGAACTGCGCCCGGTCGATCAGGGCCACCGGCTCTTGGCCCGCGTTGAGCACTGCAATGGCGTGCAAATCCTCGTGTGCGTTGAAGACGCGGAACAGCTGCTCATGGGTGGTTTCCGCCGTCACCGTGACGGCTTCCATCATCAGACGCTCGGCCGTCACGCCATTGCTGGAGGCGCGGCGCAGCTCGGGCAGCACCGCAATCTCGCTGCTGGACAGCACGTCGCGGGCGCCACTGAGCGCTTCGCGGGCGCCGTCGCGGCTGGGGCGGCCGATCAGCCAGCCTTGCCCGAAGGCCACGCCGAGATCACGCAGCACGCGCAGTTCCTCGGCGTTCTCGATGCCCTCGGCCACCAGCTGGGCGCCAAAGGTTTCGGCCAGTTGCAGCAGGGCACGGAAGGTCTGCAGCTTCTCCGCATGGTCGGGCAGGTCGTGGGTGAAGTACTTGTCGATCTTGACGATGTCGGGCTGGATCTCCGACCACAGGCGCAGCGAGGAGCGGCCGTCACCGAAGTCGTCCAAGGCGATGCCCACGCCCTTGCGGCGCAGCACTGCGATGGCGCGGCGCAGGCTTTCGATGTCGGCGACACGCTCATGTTCGGTCAGCTCGATCATCAGGCGGCTGGCGCAGATGCCATGGTCTTCGCAGACGAACAGCCGATCTTGCGCCACGCCCTCGGAGACAGCGCTGGACAGGGCCGTGGCGCTCATATTGAGCAGCAGGCGGCCAGGCAGCTTGAGCCGGCTCCAGTCCGCAATGGCCTGCATGGCGCAGTGCACTTCCAGCTCGTTGCTCAGCCCTTCCTCGCGCCCGGCGCTGAACAGCGCATCGGGGTATTCCAGGGCGCTGCCGAGGGGCCCGCGCACCAGGGCCTCGTGGCCGTAGATCAGGCCGCAATCGAGCTGAGCGATCGGCTGGAATACCGTGGTGAGCAGGGCCTGATCAATCAGCGTCTGTACGCTCAAGGGGGCGCGCTGGGCCGGTGGCGACGCCAGCGGCGGACGGTTCAGAGTGGCGGTGTTCGTCATGCCTTGCATGCTGCCGCGCATGCGTGACAGGGCGACGAAACGCAGCCCCGGAAACGACGAAGGCCGCAGCGGCGTGAGCAATTGCTCAGCCCTGCGGCCTTGGCGTTAGGCCCGGTGTGGCGGCCTGCCTACACGCGATTGAGTGACATGCCCGAGGTGCTGCGCAGGCGCTCGATCAGACGCGGTGCGATCTGATTCAGCGGCAGCACTTCGTCGGCAGCACCCGCATTGATGGCCTCACGCGGCATGCCGAAGACCACGCAGGTGGCCTCGTCCTGCACCAGGTTGTAGGAGCCGGCGTCCTTCATGACCTTCATGGCCTTGGCGCCGTCGGCGCCCATGCCGGTCAACATGATGCCCAGTGCATTTGGCCCGACCACACGCGCCGCGGAATGGAACAGCACCTCGACCGAGGGCTTGTGCCGGTTCACCGGTTCACCGTCCTGGACCCGGGCGATGTAGTTGGCGCCGGAGCGTTCGACGCTGAGATGGAATCCGCCCGGCGCGATATAGCCATGGCCGGGCAGGATGCGCTCGCCGTCCGTGGCCTCCTTGATGCGGATGCGGCACAGGCTGTCCAGGCGCGCTGCATAGCTCTTGGTGAAGCCGGGCGGCATGTGCTGGGTGATGACCACGGCCGGGCAGTCGGCGGGCAGATTGATCAACACGTCCTTGGTCGCTTCGGTGCCGCCGGTGGAGGCGCCGATGAAGATGATTTTTTCGGTCGAAAGCCGGCCCAAGCTGGCCATGGTGACGGGCTTGGCCGGTGCGGCCGGTGCGTGCCCTGCGTGGGCTGAGGCGCCGGTGGCACCCGAGGCGGGCAGGGCGGCATGGCTGCGCCGGATGTGGGCCTTGGCAGCAATGCGAATTTTGTCGGTGATGTCATCGGCGAGCAGGCGGATGCCATCGGCCACGCCGATCTTGGGCTTGGCCACGAAGTCCACCGCACCGAGTTCGAGCGCCTTCAGGGTCACTTCGGCGCCGCGCTCGGTCAGCGTGGACACCATCACCACAGGCATGGGCCGCAGGCGCATCAGGCGGGACAGGAAATCCAGGCCGTCCATGCGCGGCATCTCGATGTCCAAGGTGATCACATCGGGGTTGAGGGCTCGGATCATTTCGCGCGCCAGCAGTGGGTCGGCGGCGGCGCCGATGCATTCCATATCGGTCTGGCGGTTGATGATCTCGGTCAGGATGCTGCGCACCAGCGCCGAATCGTCGACCACCACCACAGTTGTTTTGGCCATTGCGTACTTCTCCTCTTGGGCCTGAAATCAGAACAGGTCGACCGAGCCACCCGTTGCCACCACGGGCTGGGCTTTTTGCGCGGCATTGCGATCCTGTTGCACCAGGGCGTCGGTGTTGGCGGGGGCCAGTCGTTTGACCATGGCCTTGCCGCTGAAGGGCAGGAAGCAAACCTTGCGCGGGTAGATGTCCATCACGTCCTTGGAAACGATGGGGATGCGCTCGAGCTTGAGGAAATCGATCACGAAATTGGTGTTGCGCTCGCCGACATTGATGGTGTTCATGCCGGCGATCACGGCGCCACCGCCAAAGATCTTGGCTTCCATGCGGCCCTTGGAGGCGCCGCGCTTCATCATCTCGTTGATCAGCAGTTCCATGGCGAAGGAGCCGTAGCGCCCTGAGTCGCCGCTGCCTTCTGGGAGCATGAAGTGATTCATGCCACCGATCTGCGCATGGCGGTCCCACAGGCAGGCTGCAATGCAGGAGCCGAGGGTGGTCATGACCAGCAGGTCTTCGTTGTCCACGAAGTATTCACCGGGCAGGATCTTCACCGCCGCATTCTTGAAATGGGCGTCGTAGAAGAAGAACGATGCTTCACCTGGCTTGCGCGGCACGGCCTTGAGCTGGGCAACGCGGGCCGCTCCCGCGCCACTGGTGAACATCGAGCCGGTGCCTGCACCGGAAGGGGGCGGGGGGGTGCTCATGTTTTTTTATCGGTCGCTGGAGTTTGAACTTGAGGGCTGCGCCGGCGCTGGGCTCAGACGCGCTCGTAAATGGTCTTGCCGCGCAGGCGGAAGAGGTCTCGCGAATCGGTGAAATTCTCGGAGTGGCCGACGAACAGCAAGCCGTTCGGTCGCATCACGCGGTGGATGCGCTCCAGCACCTTGCGCTGCGTGGGCGGATCGAAATAGATCATCACATTGCGGCAGAACACGATGTGGAAGGGCTCACCGAGCGACCACTGCGCATCCATCAGATTCAGAGACTTGAAGTCGATCCAGCGCTGCAACTCAGGCTTGACGCGGATGCGGCCCGAGTTGCCGCCGGTGCCGCGCATGAAGAAGGTCTTCAACCGGTTCGAGTCCAGACCGCGGGCGTCGGCGTTGTAGACACCGCGGCGCGCTGTGTTCAGCACATTGGTGTCGATGTCGCTGGCCACGATTTGCATCTGAGCATTGCTACCCAGGGCTTCGCTGCAGGTGATGGCGATCGAGTAGGGCTCTTCGCCGGTTGAAGCTGCGCAACACCAGATGCGCACCGGCTTGCCGGCCAAAGGCTTGAGGTCGTCGGTCAGGGCGTGGAAGTGGTGCTCTTCGCGGAAGAAGGAGGTCAGGTTGGTGGTCAGGCAGTTGACGAACTCCTGCCACTCCTGCGTGCCTTCGGCGCCGCTGGCGTTCTCCAGCCATTGCAGATAGGCCGCGAAGGACTTGTGGCCGGTCTCGCGCAATCGCCGGGACAGGCGGCTGTAGACCATGGCGTGCTTGCCATCGTGCAAGCTGATGCCGGCATGCTTGTAGATCAGTTCCCGTACGCGGTCGAAGTCGGCGCGACTGAAGCTGAACTCGTGGTCGATGACTTCGGCGCCTGAGGCACTTGGAACAGCTGGCATAGGTGGAGCTCGGTTATCGCCCATGGCGGCTGTGCGCAGCCCGGGTTTTGATTTTGCATCGACTGGCAGTCTGGCGGTTCAAGCGCCTTCAGCATAGGGCAAACAAAGCCGCCAATGAGGGCCAGATTGCAACTTTGGCCACAAACCCCCACTGCTAGACTGAGCCCGCACTCGCCCTTGGAACATCTTGGAAACAAGCCCACCACCCGCTTTGATGGACGCCCGACGCCTGCGGCTCGACCTGGCCCTGCAGCTGCTGCAGCAGGCCGGCGCTTTGCTGCCTGAGGCGGAACCGTACAGCGAGGACTGGGTGCAAGGCATTCTGGATGCTTTGTGCGATCTGTCCAGCAAGGATGCCTTGACCGGCTTGGTCAATCGTCGCAGTTTTGAAATGGCGCTGTCGCGCGAAGTGGACCGGGTTGCTCGGTCCGGCGAATCGGCCTTGCTCCTCATGCTGGACATCGATCATTTCAAGGCCGTCAACGACAGCTACGGTCATGCGGCCGGCGATGTGGTGATCCAAGCCGTCGCCGGGGCACTCAATCAGGTGGTGCGACCCATGGATACGGTGGCGCGCGTCGGTGGCGAGGAATTCGCCATCGTCCTGCCCAAATGTGCTGCCGGATTTGCGGCCACGGTGGCAGAGCGCTTGCGTGAACGAGTGGCCGAGCTGCGCATCCAAATCGCCTCGGGCCAGGTTTTGTCGGTGACGGTCAGCTTGGGCGGTGCTTTTGCGCCGCAGTGGGTGAGGTCCTCGTCCTTGCTTTGGATGGAGCGGGCCGACCGGCAGCTCTACCGGGCCAAGGCTGAAGGCCGCAACCGTGCCTGTCTGGAGAATCAGGTGGAGTCCCTGGTCAGCGCCGAAGAAAAAGGCATGTTGTTCGCCGTAACGCAACAGGAAAGTGAATGAGTACGACACCTGATCCTGCTGCATCGATGCCGATGGCACCGCAAGGGGCGGCTCGGCCGGCGCCCAAGACGGGCAGCCGCGCGGGTGCCCGCACCTTGGCCGTGACCAGCGGCAAGGGCGGCGTGGGCAAGACCTTTGTCACGGCCAACCTGGCTGCCGCTTTGGCCCTGCGCGGCCAGAAAGTGCTGGTGCTGGATGCCGACCTGGGGCTGGCCAATCTCGATGTGGTGCTGAACTTGCACCCCAAGCTGACCCTGCACGATGTGTTCACGGAAAAGGCGACCCTAGAACAGGCCATCCTGCCGGCGCCGGGCGGCTTTTCGGTGCTGCTCGCCGGCTCGGGCATGGTCGAATACTCGCGCCTGACGCCTGAAGTGCGCGACAAGCTCCTGCACATCGTCGAGATGGTTCGGCCGCGCTTTGACTGGATCTTGTTCGATACCGGCGCAGGCATCTCTGATGTGGTGCTGTTTTCCATCTCCATGGCCGCCGATGTGCTGGTCGTGGCCACGCCCGAGCCCACTTCACTGACCGACGCCTACGCCACCATCAAGGTGCTGGCCACCCAGCAGGACCGTCGCGAAGTCGGCCTGCTGGTCAATCAGGCCAACCGGGTCGGTGAAGGCAAGCTGATTTGCGGGCAGTTGCAGCAGGTGCTGCAGCGCTTTGTCGGCGCCAAGCCGGGCCAGGCTTTCAAGTTGGAGTTGCTCGGCGAGGTCAAGAGCGACCAGGCGGTGCGCCAGGCGGTGCTCAAGCGCCAGTTGGTGCTCGAACACTACCCAGGCAGTGATGCAGCCCAGGCCATCAAAGCATTGGCCAATAAACTGCTGGGATGAGCAGTTCAGACACTTCCCCCGAATCTCCCACTTCCTCCGCGCTGTCTGGCTCGCCAGAGCCCACGCCGGCCACCGCTTTCGAGTGGGTGGGCGGTGAAGCGCGGGTGCGCGCCTTGGTCGATCGCTTCTACGATCTGATGGAGCTGGAGCCCGCGTTCACTGAGCTGCGCGCCGCCCACGGCCCCAGCCTCGACATCGCTCGCGACAAGCTGTTCTGGTTCCTCTGCGGTTGGCTGGGCGGCCCCGACCACTACATCGAACGCTTCGGCCATCCGCGCCTGCGCGCTCGGCATCTGCCTTTCAGAATTGGCATCGCTGAGCGTGACCAGTGGGTTGCATGCATGGGCATGGCCATGCAAGATGTGGCGCTGGACCCAGCGCTGCAACAGCGGCTGCTTGAGAGCTTTATGGGGACGGCGGACTGGATGCGCAATTGTTAACCCCTCGCCCGCGGGTACGCGGTCGGTCCCCCGAGGGGACCGGACTCAGCGGCCGGCGCGGCCGGCGGCTGAGTCCTCAAGCCGGTCTTGGGGCGGCCCGGCGGTCGGCTTGAGTGGGGTGGCGGCGTTTGGAAGTTAAGTGCCGGCCAGCAAGACCATCAAGGCGCCGCTGCCGCCGTCGCTGGCGCGGGCCTGAACAAAGGCCAGGACTTGGTCTTTCTGCACCAACCAGCGACGCACGCGTGCTTTCAGAACCGGCTCGCGGCCGGGCGAACCATTGCCCTTGCCGTGAACCACGCGCACGCAGCGCAGGCCGCGGCGAGCGCTGTCCTGGACGAACTGGCCCAAGGCCTCTCGGGCCTGGTCACGGCGCAGGCCGTGCAGGTCCAACTGGGCTTGCAAGCTCCAGTGGCCGCGCCGCAGCTTGCGCACCACTTCCTGCGTGATCTCGGGCCGGCGAAAGGACAGGGTGTCGTCGGTTTCCAGCAAGGTGTCGACATCAAAGTCGTCGGACAAGGCCTGCAAGAGTACCTGGCGCTCATCGGCTTCACGCTGCAGGGGCTCGGGCGCCGGCGGGGGCAGGCGATGCATCACTCGCTGCTGGCTGGCGGCCAGGCGCGTGACCGGGCCGATGCTCAGCTCGAAGATGCGCCGTTCCTGCTCGGCCAGGCGGGCGGCTGCGGCCAAGCGCTCCTGGCGTTCTTCCTCGGCGCGCCGCTGCAGCGCCAGTTCGCGCTGCAGCAGCTTCAGGTCTTGAAGGCTGTTCAGGGCGGGCGTCGAGCGTTTGGAGGGCGAGGGCTTCATGGCGAGCGCCATCATATTTGCCCACGCTCCGCCATCGAGATGACCTCGCCCATGCCCACCACGAAATGGTCAAGTACCCGGATGTCCACCAGGCTCAGTGCCGACTGCAAGGCCTGGGTCAGGATCTCGTCGGCGCGCGAAGGTTCGGCCACGCCGGATGGATGGTTGTGGGCCAGGATCACGGCGGCCGCGCCCAGAGCCAGTCCGCGTTTGACGACCTCGCGAGGGTAGACGCTGGTTTGTGTCAAGGTGCCGCGAAACATCTCCTCCAGCGCGATCAGGCGGTGCTGGGCGTCAAGGAAGAGCACGGCAAAGACCTCGTGATCCCGGCCCCCGAGCTGGAGGCTGAGGTAGCGGCGCACCGCCTCGGGGGCATCGAACACCGCACGCTGTGCCAACTCACCGTGCAGGGACCGGCGGGCAATCTCGAGCACAGCCGCGATTTCGGCCCGCTTGGCCGGGCCCAGGCCTTTGATCTGCTTCAGGTCCGCCACGCTGGCATGCAAGAGTCCGTGCCAGCCGCCAAAGCGGTCTAGCAGTTGCTGCGCCATCTGCAGCACGGGCAAACCCTTCAGCCCGGTTCGCAGCAGCAAGGCCAGCAGCTCCGCATCGGCCAGAGCTTCAGGGCCGCGGGACAGCAGCTTCTCGCGCGGCCGGGCGTCGGGCGGCAGGTCATGGAACGGCATGGCGGAGACTCCGGACGGGCTGGAGGCAGGAGGGGCTGGGGCAAGAGGGCAGGGAAGTCCGCAAGGCTTTGGCAGCGCCTCGCCCAAGCGCAATGCGCGTAGGCCCTAAAATCGCGGCAATTCCGACCCTGTGCCCTCATGAATCTTATCCAAGCCGGTTCTTTCCTGACTCTGCACTACCGCCTTTCGGGGCCGGACGGTGCCGACGTCATCAACACCTTCGATGACAAGCCTGCCACGCTGTCCCTGGGCACGGGCGAGTTGTCGCCGGCCATCGAAGCGCGCCTGATCGGCCTGGCCGAAGGCACGCGCACCCAGTTCGAGCTGGCCGCCGGCGAAGCCTTTGGTGAGCGCAATGCCGATATGTTGCAGCGGGTCAAGCTGAGCTTGTTGCGCCAGCTCGGCGACCCGCACGAGGAGTACCACGTCGGCGATGTGGTGCAGTTCCCCACGCCCGACGGCCAGGCCAGCTATGCCGGTGTGATCCGGGAAGTGGATGGCGAAGCGCTTTTGTTCGACTTCAACCATCCGCTGGCCGGCCAGCCGGTGAGTTTTGAAGTGCAAGTGATCGGGGTGCTCTGACATGCCGAATATCAAGCCTCAGGAAGTTCTGCTGGCCGAACCGCGCGGTTTTTGCGCCGGCGTGGATCGTGCCATCGAAATCGTCGAGCGAGCGCTCGTGAAGTTCGGGGCGCCGATCTATGTGCGCCACGAGATCGTGCACAACACCTATGTGGTCAATGATTTGAAGGCGCGAGGCGCCATCTTCATCGAGGACTTGGCCGAAGTGCCGCCGGGCGCCACCTTGGTGTTCAGCGCCCACGGCGTCAGCCAAGCGGTGCGCCAGGAAGCGGCCCAACGCGGCTTCCAGGTGTTTGACGCGACCTGCCCCTTGGTGACCAAGGTCCATGTGGAAGTGGCCAAGCTGCACCGCGAGGGCTATGAGTTCATCATGATCGGCCACAAGGGGCATCCCGAGGTCGAGGGCACCATGGGCCAGCTCAGTGAAGGCATCTATCTGGTCGAGGAGGTCGGCGATGTGCCCCATGTGCGCGTCAACAATCCGGCCAAGCTGGCGGTGGTGACGCAGACCACGCTCAGCGTTGACGATGCGGCCGAGATTCTGGCGGCGGTGAAAGCGCATTTCCCCTTGGTGCGTGAGCCCAAGAAGCAAGACATCTGCTACGCCACCCAGAACCGCCAGGACGCGGTCAAGGTGTTGGCGCCGCAGGTCGATGTGGTCATCGTCGTTGGCAGCCCGACCAGCTCAAACAGCAATCGCTTGCGTGAGCTGGCTCAGCGCCTCGGTACGCCCGGCTATATGGTCGACGCCGCTGAAGATTTGCAGCCCGAGTGGCTGGACGGCCGTGCCCGTGTCGGCCTGACCGCCGGGGCCTCGGCGCCGGACGTCTTGGTGCAAGCCGTGATTCAGCGCTTGCGCGAACTGGGCGCGACCACGGTGCGCAGCCTGCCAGGCGTGGAAGAGCATGTGCGCTTCCCATTGCCCATGGGGCTGGGCGACAAATCCATGGCCGAGCTGAGCAGCTCTCGATCTTGATGCCGGTGCAGCGTCATGCCGGCGGCGCCCCACTCGGCGCCGTTTTGCTTTCATAGAATCGACTGAATTCCAAGGACACCTTTTCAAATGCTAGACATCAACCTATTGCGCAAGGACCTGGCCGCCGTGGTGGCCCGTCTCAACACCCGCAAGAACCCGCAATCCTTCCTGGATGAAGCCCGTTACGCCGCGCTTGAGAGCGAGCGCAAAGGCGTGCAGATGCGCACCGAGGAACTGCAAAGCCGCCGCAACAGCCTGTCCAAGCAGATTGGCATGTTGAAGGGCAAGGGTCAGGATGCATCGGCCGTGATGGCCGAGGTCGGCGGCATTGGTGATGAGCTCAAGGCTGCAGCCGAGCGCTTGGAAGCGATTCAGGCCGAACTCAGCTCCATGCTGATGAGCGTGCCCAATCTGCCGCACGAGAGCGTGCCGGTGGGCAGCGACGAGAGCGGCAATTTGGAAGTGCGTCGCTGGGGCACGCCGCGCAGCTTCGATTTCGAGGTGCGCGACCATGTCGATCTGGGCGCCGCCCTGGGCCTGGATTTCGAGACCGGCGCCAAGCTCAGCGGTTCGCGTTTCTCCTTTCTCAAGGGCAAAGTCGCCCGCCTGCACCGCGCCCTGGCCCAGTTCATGCTGGACACCCAGACCGAGGAACATGGCTACACCGAGTGCTACACGCCCTACATCGTCAATCGCGAGGTGTTGGAAGGCACGGGCCAGCTGCCCAAGTTCAAGGAAGACATGTTCTGGGTGCTGCGTGGTGGCGATGACCAGGCGCAGGAGCAGTACCTGATCTCTACCTCCGAGATTCCGCTGACCAACACCGTTCGCGAGCAAGTGCTTGATGCTGCTGACTTGCCGATCAAGCTGACCGCGCACAGCCCCTGCTTCCGCTCAGAAGCGGGCAGTGCCGGCCGAGACACCCGGGGTCTGATTCGTCAGCACCAGTTCGACAAGGTCGAGATGGTGCGCATCGAGCACCCCGAGCACAGCATGGCCGCGCTGGAAGAGATGACCCTGCATGCCGAGGCCATCCTGCAGAAGCTGGGCTTGCCCTATCGCACGGTGTTGCTGTGCACCGGCGATATGGGCTTTGGCGCCACCAAGACCTATGACCTCGAGGTCTGGGTGCCAGCCCAGAACACCTACCGGGAGATCAGTTCCTGCTCGAATATGGAAGCCTTCCAAGCGCGCCGCATGCAGGCCCGCTTCAAGAACGAGCAGGGCAAGAACGAATTGGTCCACACCCTGAACGGCTCCGGCTTGGCCGTGGGCCGCACCTTGGTGGCCGTTCTGGAGAATTATCAGAACGCCGATGGCAGCATCACCGTGCCTGAAGTTCTGCGGCCCTATATGGGCGGCGCGGAAATTCTGCGCGCCTGAGCAAGAAAGTACTGGCAAATCTGAAAAAGCTCGCTATACTAGCGGGCTTACTCGCAGCAACCAACGCGAGCACCAGAATACCGGAGAGGTGGCAGAGTGGTTGAATGTACCTGACTCGAAATCAGGCGGACGGAAACGTCTCGGGGGTTCGAATCCCCCCCTCTCCTCCAAAAAGCCTGTTTCAGCAGGCGCAGCAAAACGGGCCCAAGTGGCCCGTTTTTTGTTTTGTGCGCGCCGATTTTTTGATCGGCGTTGGATGGGGCAAAAGGCTACCGTTGACTCAGTCCGGCATGCCCATCAGCAGGTCGCCGCCAGCATCGAGCCAGGTCTCCCAATCGCAGTCCTCGACTTCAAGTGTTTGCGGCATCACCGAGGGCAGGGGCGGTGCTGTCGGGGCGATGGTGCCGTGCTGAGATTCGCGCCTATTGCGAGCCTTGATGCGGCGGCGCATGGCATGCTGTGGCGTGCTCGCAGCGTGGACCCGTGGCAGGACCGAACTGAGAAACGATGCGTGGCTGCTGGAACGGTTCTGGAACTGCATGTGGGCTCTCCTGTCGATGGATGCAACTGTCCTCCGAAGGTGGCCGGCTTCACACCCCCGCAAAGGGTGCCCTCCGATGGGGGAGGTGAGCTGGCTTGACCGATGCTCCCAGCTCTGATTGTCCGGCGTGCCCGAGTTTCTGTGACGCTTGGCGTGAAGATGACCAAAATCTCCCCTGAAGACCCCGGCGGTGGTTTCAAGGGTGAGCCCCAACGATGCCACCCCTGTGGCGAATGCAAAGGCACCGTCCTTGCGCGCACGGAGTTCGCCGCGGCTGATGCGAGCGGATGGGTCAATTCCCAGGTTGATGCCGCAGTGGTCAAGCTCTGCAGCCACCGCGACTTCCCCCAGGGCCGACGGCCGGTCAATGCTCGCTGCCTTGTGTGCCGGCAGGGCTGCTCCGTTGATCTGGGCGGCGGCGAAGCTGGCCGCCTGCCGCTGCGACTGTTGCAAGTTCTGCCCTGATCTCAATCGTGTGCGGGGGACAAAAAAATGCCCCGGCAGACTCACAAGCCTGCAGGGGCCGGTTCAGTCGCCCGGAGGCGGCAAACCAATCGATCGGGCATCCGATCGAGGAGACAAAGTGGAACTGAAGTGCGGCGCAGCTTGCTTTTCAGCAGCGAGCGCCCATCGGTCACAATGAATGCCACTATAAGACCAATCAAGGGTCCTGGCTTCGAAGGATTCCAGCTTTCTATTGCCGTTTCTTGCACGATTGAACGAAAGTTACAGGCTTCGTTCTGTGCTGTTTAGAGGCTGGCCGGGGATGCTGATTCCTGTGCGGCCGCTTCCACGGCCTCGCGGGTCAGCGGTGCGGCAAAGGTGGACATGAAAGCGTAGACATAGTCCCGCAGATAGGCGCCGCGGCGGACGGCCAGACGGGTCATGTTGTCGGCGAAGAGATGGCGGGCGTCGATGGCCGAGAGATGCAGGTCGCGCTCGTCGTCGTAAGCGATCGAAGCGACGATGCCAACGCCGAGGCCCAGCTCCACATAGGTCTTGATCACGTCGGCGTCCATGGCGGCCAGCACGACATTGAGTTCCAAGCCAGCAGCGCGGAACGCGTCGTCGATGTGGGAGCGGCCGGTGTAGCCGAGCTCGTAGGTGATGATGGGGAACTTGGACAGTCGCTCCAGGGTCAAGACCTGACCCTCGGCCGCTTCTTTCGCCAGCGCATGGTCGGGTGGTACGACCACCGAGTGGGTCCAGCGGTAGCAGGGCAGGGCGATCAGCTCGTCATACTGGGCCAGGGCCTCGGTGGCGATGCCGATGTCGGCTTCACCGTCGAGCAGCAGTCGGGCCACCTGCTGAGGTGAGCCTTGGTGCAGATGGAGGGCGACATCGGGGTGGGCGGCGCGGAAATCGCGCACCGCCGGCGGCAGGGCATAGCGGGCCTGGCTGTGGGTGGCGGCAATGCGCAAGGTGCCCACGCCGGTGCGGGCGAAGTCATCACCAGCGCGGCGCAGGTTGTCGGCCTCGTGCAGCATGCGTTCGATGATGGGCAGCACATGGCGGCCCGGTTCGGTCAGCCCGGTCAGGCGCTTGCCAGCGCGCATGAAGATCTCGATGCCCAGCTCGTCCTCCAGCTCGCGGATCTGCCGGCTCACGCCCGGCTGCGAAGTGTGCAGGGCATGGGCCACTTCGGTCAGATTGAAGCCGCGACGCTGAGCCTCGCGGATGGAGCGCAGTTGCTGGAAGTTCATGCCTCAGGCTGCCTTGACGGTGCTGGCTGCACGCGGGGTTTCGGAGTTCTGGCCCGCTTCAAACAGGCTCAGGCGGCTGGCCGCCAAGTGCACGCGCTGGCCGCTGTAGAGGCTCAGGGCCTCGGCGCGTTCACGGCTCAGCTCGGCCTCCAGGTGCTGGCCCTTGGGGC
This sequence comes from Kinneretia sp. DJ1R-11, assembly GCF_025717595.1. Taxonomy (NCBI): domain Bacteria; kingdom Pseudomonadati; phylum Pseudomonadota; class Betaproteobacteria; order Burkholderiales; family Sphaerotilaceae; genus Roseateles; species Kinneretia sp. DJ1R-11. The sequence goes on along the minus strand of NZ_JAJIRR010000006.1, from coordinate 35,501 downwards.
CGAGCAGCTCAACGCGAGCGCTGGCGCCAAAGCTCAGCACGCGCTCCACCGTGGCCGACAGGCCTTGGGCATCCGGCGCAGTCAGGATTTGCAGCTCATGCGGGCGGGCATAGGCCTGCACCGGGCCGGTGGTGTTGAAGGTGGCGCCGTGCTGCAGCTGGTGTTCGCCGATGTGGACCACGCCGTTCTCGGCATGGCCCTCGAAGCGGTTGACCGCGCCGAGGAAGCCATAGACGAAGGGCGTCGCCGGCTTTTCATACACCTCTTGCGGCGTGCCGATTTGCTCGACGCGGCCGTGGTCCATCAACACCACGCGGTCGGCCACTTCCAGGGCTTCTTCCTGGTCATGGGTGACGAAGACGCTGGTGATGTGCAGCTCATCGTGCAGGCGGCGCAGCCAGCGGCGCAGCTCCTTGCGCACCTTGGCGTCGAGCGCGCCAAAGGGCTCGTCCAGCAGCAGCACGCGTGGCTCCACCGCCAGGGCGCGGGCCAGTGCGATGCGCTGGCGCTGGCCGCCGCTGAGCTGGGGCGGGAATCGGTCGGCCAACCAGTCCAGTTGCACCAGGTTCAGCAGCTCATGGACCTTTTTGCGGATCACCGCCTCGCTGGGCCGTTCCTTGCGCGGCTTGACGCGCAGACCGAAGGCCACGTTCTCAAACACCGTCATGTGGCGGAACAGGGCGTAATGCTGGAACACAAAGCCGACCTGGCGCTCGCGCACATGGGTGTCGGACGCGTCTTCGCCGTCCAGCAAGACCTGACCCCGGTCGGCCGTCTCCAGGCCGGCAATGATGCGCAAAAGCGTGGTCTTGCCGCAGCCCGAGGGGCCCAGCAGGGCCACCAGCTCGCCGGTGGGGAAGTCGAGGCTGACATCGCCCAGGGCGGTGAAGGCACCGAAGGACTTGTGGATGTTGCGGACTTGGATGCTCATGTCGATGCTTCCTTCAGGGTTCGGTGGGCGCGCCACTCGACGAATTGCTTGAGAACCAGGGTCACCAGGGCCAGCAGGGCCAGCAGGGACGCGACGGCAAAGGCGGCCGCGAACTGGTACTCGTTGTAGAGAATTTCCACGTGCAGAGGCAGGGTGTTGGTGTAGCCGCGGATGTGGCCGGACACCACCGAGACGGCGCCGAACTCGCCCATGGCGCGCGCATTGCACAGGATCACGCCGTAGAGCAGGCCCCACTTCACATTGGGCAAGGTGACGCGCCAGAAGGTCTGCCAGCCCGAGGCGCCCAGCACGGTGGCCGCTTCTTCTTCGTCGCGGCCCTGCGCTTGCATCAGCGGGATCAGCTCGCGCGCCACAAAGGGGAAGGTCACGAAGATGGTGGCCAGCACGATGCCTGGCACGGCGAAGATGATCTTCACATCGTTCGCCTGCAGCCAGGGCCCGAACCAGCCTTGCGCGCCGAACAGCAGCACATAGACCAGGCCCGCCACCACCGGCGAAACCGAGAAGGGCAGGTCGATGAAGGTGATCAGGAGCTGCTTGCCGCGGAAGTCATGCTTGGCCACGGCCCAGGCGGCGCTGACGCCAAAGACCAAGTTCAAGGGCACCGAGATGAAGGCCGCGATCAGGGTCAGTTTGATGGCGGAGACCGCATCGGCCTCGACCAGGGCAGCGATGTAGACATCCCAGCCTCTGCGCAAGGCCTCGTGGAAAACAGCCACCAGGGGCAGCAACAGGAACAGGAAGAAGAAGCTCAGTCCCAGTGTCAGCAGAGTCCAGCGAACCCAGGGAGCCTCGCGGGTGGCGGGGTTGCTCTGGTAGCGGCCGCCGCTGCTCTTTTGCGGCACGCCCAAGGCGGAAACGATGCCGGCCATTATTTGCGTCCTTCCTGTCCGTTGCGGCGCGAGCTCCAGGCTTGCAGGCCATTGATGGCCAGCAGCAGCACGAAGCTGAACATCAGCATCACCGCGGCAATCGCAGTGGCGCCGACATAGTCGTATTGCTCCAGCTTGGAGATGATCATCAGCGGCGTGATTTCGCTGACCATGGGCAGATTGCCGGCAATGAAGATCACTGAACCGTATTCGCCCACGGCGCGCGCAAAGGCCAGGGCGAAGCCGGTCAGCAGGGCCGGCGTCAGCGTCGGCAGCACGACCAGGCGGAAGGTCTGCCAGCGGTGCGCGCCCAGCGAGGCGGCGGCTTCTTCGAGCTCGGTCTCCATGTCCTCCAGCACCGGTTGCACCGTCCGCACGATGAAGGGCAGGCCGATGAAAATCAGGGCCACCAGAATGCCCAGCGGCGTGAAGGCCACCTTGATGCCGTAAGGCGCCAGCAGCGAGCCGAGCCAGCCATTGCCGGCGTACAGCGCCGTCAGCGCAATGCCGGCCACGGCCGTGGGCAAGGCGAAGGGTAGGTCGATCAGCGCATCCACCAGCTTCTTGCCCGGGAACTCATAGCGCACCAGGCTCCAGGCCAGGATCAGGCCGAAGACCAGATTGATCGCGGCTGCGAGCAGTGACAGGCCAAAGCTCAGCTTGTAAGAAGCCACAACCCGCGGCGCACTGGCTGCGGCCCAGAAGGCATCGGCGCCATGGCCTGCCGACTTGATGAACACCGCCGAGAGCGGGATCAGGATGATCAGGCCGAGGTAGAAGAGCGTGAAACCCAGGGTCAAGCCGAAGCCGGGCAGCACGCGGCGCTTGGCCCGGCGCTGGCCCGGCTCCAGCGAAGGCAGCCCGGCCGGACCGGCGCTGCTGGCGATTGCGTGAGAACTCATGAGAAGCGATTCCAGCCCTGAGGTTCAGCGCTTGATGCCGGCGACGATCTGGTCGTACTGGCCACCGTCGGCAAAGTGGGTCTTGCTGACCTTGGCCCAGCCGCCCAGCAATTGGTCGACACTGAACAACTTGATCGGCGCGAAGCGCTTTTCTTCGCGCTTGAACACGGCCGCATCACGCGGGCGGAAGTTGTGGCGGGCGATGATGGACTGGGCCTCGGGCGTGTAGAGGAAGTCCAGGTAGGCCTTGGCGGTGGCGGCTGTGCCTTTCTTGGCGGCGACCTTGTCGTTGATGGCCACGGGCGCGTCGGCTTCAATCGAAACGCTGGGGTTGACCACCTCGAACAAGCCCTTGCCGAATTCGTTTTCGATCAGCTCGGCTTCCGATTCAAAGGTCAGCAGCACGTCACCGATGCCGCGCTGGGTGAAGGTGGTGGTGGCACCGCGGCCACCGCCGTCCAGCACCGGCACATTGGCGAAGATCTTGCTCACCAGCTCCTTGGCCTGCGCTTCAGAGCCGCCCTTGGCCAGCACGCTGCCCCAGGCCGCCAGGTAGCTGTAGCGGCCGTTGCCGGTGACCTTGGGGTTGGGGATGATGACCTGCACACCGGCACGGGTCAGGTCGTTCCAGTCCTTGATGCCCTTGGGGTTGCCTTTGCGAACCAGGAACAGGATGGTGGAGCTGTAGGGGGCCGCGCCGTTGGGGAAGCGGTTGCGCCAGTCGGCCGGGGTGAATCCTTTTTCGGCCAGCACATCGACGTCGGTGGCCTGATTCATGGTCACCACATCGGCTTCCAGGCCGCCGATGACGGCACCGATCTGCTTGCTGGAGCCGCCGTGCGATTGGTTGATGGTCAGGGTCTTGCCGCTCTTGGCCTGGTACTGCTTGATGAAGGCCGGGTTGATCTCTTTGTAGAGCTCGCGGCTCACGTCGTAGGACACGTTCAGCAAGGCATCGGCTGCGCCTTGGGCTTGCGCAGCGGCGGGCATCAGGCTCCAGGCCAGCAGGGCGGTGGCGGCCAGGGCAACGGTGCGGCGGGAGGTCTTGTCCATGATGTGCGGCGGGGCAGGGCATGCCCGTATGTGAGGTCGGACCCGCACTGTGCCTGCCGCTCTTTATTCATGGAACAATAGTTTTTTAATTTGTTTATCTGCGAATCGAATAACGAGCTGAATTGAAAGCCGGCCACCGGCTGCAGGAGTTCGGGCGCTGCTGTCGGCCGCCAGAGGGCGTGAAGCTCCTCTGATTCACTTGGAGCCCACGGTGACCCAGCGCCATTCCAACCAGTTGTCCGGCCGGTGCACCACCTCAACATTGCTGCGCGCTGCCCAGGGGATGAACTGGCGGTGCAGCGGGATGTAATGCACCTGTTCGGCCTGACGCCGGAAGGCCTGCTTGATCAGCAGCTGACGCTTGGCCTCATCGGGCTCCTTGCTGGAGGCGGCGACCAGGGCGTCGAGCTCATCGTCCTTGAAATTGCCTCGGTTGTATTCGCCCACGCCTTTCTCGCCCCGATTGCGGAAATGCGAGGTGAAGATGCTCTCGGGGTCGGTGATGGAGCCGCCCCAGCCGAAGAGATAGGCCGAGGTGTCGAGCTGCTCCAGCTTGCTGAAGATCAGGCCCTTGGGCTGGGCGTTCACACGGGTCTTGATGCCGAGCTTGGCCCATTGCGAGGCCAGGGTCATGCAGATGCGCTCGTCGTTGACATAGCGGTTGTTGGGGCAGTCGAGCGTGAACTCGAAGCCATTGGCGTAGCCGGCCTCGGCCAGCAGCTTTTTGGCGGCCGTCAGGTCGTAGGGCAGGCGGGCTTCCAGGGCCGGGTCCTTGAAGCTGCCCAGGGGCGAGGGCACCAGGGCGCCGGTCGGGGCCGACTGGCCGTTCATCAGCTTGCTCTTGATCAGCTCGATGTCAATGGCCTGGTAGAGCGCGCGCCGCACGCGCACATCCTTGAAGGGGTTCTTGCCTTTGACATTGCTGTAGAGCAGCTCGTCGCGGCCCTGATCCAGGCCGATGAAGATGATGCGGTTCTCGGGGCCGTTGATGATCTTGACGCCGGGCGTGCGCGACAGGTTTTCCAGATCACGCGGCGAGGGGTCGAGCACGAAGTCCACCTCGCCCGAGACCAGGGCGGCGGTGCGGGTGGCGTCGCTCTTGATCGGCGTGTAAATCACCTCCTGCACATTGCCCTCGATTTGGCCCCAGTACTTGGGGTTGCGCTTGAACACCGTCTTGCTGTCTGGCGCGCGGCTGACCAGCATGAAGGGGCCGGTGCCGTTGGCGTTGAAGGCGGCGTAGGACTCTTCCTTGGATGAGAAATCCTGGGTGCGCGTGGCCTTGTGGGCCTCGGCCCAGCCGCGGCTCATGATGTAGAGGGTGGCCAGGTGCTGCAGAAAGACCGGGTTCACCTGGGGCAGCTTGAACTCCACGGTCATCTCGTCCACCTTGCGCGGCTCGCCCACCGCATTGGCATACATGGCGATCTGCGAGCTCGGCTGCTGGGCGCGCTGAATGGAGAAGACCACATCGTCGGCCGTGAAGGGCCGGCCGTCGTGGAACTTCACGCCCGGGCGCAGCTTCAGTCGCCAGCTCTGCGGGCCCAACTGCTTCCACTCGGTGGCCAGCTGCGGCACCAGGTTCAGCTGCCGGTCGCGCGTGACCAGGAACTCATAGATCTGGCCGTTGACGGTGTTGGTCAGGGTTTCGTTCTGGGCATAGGGGTCCAGTGTCAGCGGGTCGCCAGCGCTGGCCCAGCGCAGGGTTTGGGCTTGGGCCGGGGCCGGGGCCAGCAAGCCCAGGGCGGCACTCAAGAGACAGGCCAGCAAGGGCGATTTCATGAAGGGGACTCCGGGGAACAAAAGCAGGTGGGCATGGGGGAGGGGCGGCAGTGTACGCAAACCGCTCCCTCGGCGTGCCCCGAGTGGCCAATGGTCGCAGCTTTGCCATTGCCATTGCGAAGATCGTCTTGCGAAAAGCTTCGTAGACAAGGAGACTGCTATGCGGTTTGAATGCCGGGCTGATGGCCGGAGCAGACCCCTCCGGTCTCAAGACCGGCCCAGCGCCCCTCAATGCATCCACGGAGCCGCGACCCATGACACGTTTGACCGCCCAGGATTTCTCGCCCGAGATCCTCCAGCTCTTCGACCACTATGTGCACGGGGGGCTCAGCCGCCGTGGCTTTCTGGACCAGGCCCAGCGCGCCCTGGGCAGCGCGGCCGCGGCCACGGCCACCCTGGCCGCTCTGTCGCCGCGCTTTGCGGTCGCCCAGCAGGTCAAGCCCGACGATGCGCGCATCAGCACGCGCTGGCTGGAGATCGATTCGCCGCAGGGCAATGGCCGAGTGCGTGGTTATCTGGCCCGGCCCGCCGGCGCCAAGGGCCGCCTGCCTTCGGTGCTGGTGGTCCATGAGAACCGCGGCTTGAACCCGCATATCGAGGACATCACGCGCCGCCTGGCCTTGGACGGCTTCCTGGCGTTTGCGCCCGATGCCCTGTTCAATCTCGGTGGCTATCCCGGCGACGAAGACAAGGCGCGCGAGCTCTTCGGCAAGCTCGATGCCGGCAAGACCCGGGCCGATTTCGTGGCCGCGGCCCGCGCGCTGCAGGCCTTGTCTGAGGGCAATGGCCGTGTGGGCGTCGTCGGTTTCTGCTTCGGCGGCGGCATCGCCAACTACCTGGCCACTCAGCTGCCCGACCTGGCCGCTGCCGTGCCTTTCTATGGCGGCCAGCCGCCGGCCGAGGAAGTGCCCAAGATCAAGGCGCCCTTGCTGATCCATTACGCCGCCCAGGACGAACGCATCAACGCTGGCTGGCCCAAGTACGAAGCCGCGCTCAAGGCGGCCGGTGTGTCGTTTGAGGCGCACATCTACGCCGGCACCCAGCACGGCTTCAACAACGACACCACGCCGCGCTTCGATGCCGAGGCGGCCAAGCTGGCCTGGCAGCGCACGGTGGACTTTTTCAAGGCCAAGCTGGCTTGATGTTGATGCATCGATGAGCTTGTCAGGGCAAGGTCATGGGCAGGCGGCGATGATCTGCCGCTGCGTTTTATTTCAACTCCATTCCCTGCTTGCCCATGTCTGATCTGAGCTCCTTCGCCATCAGCCGCAAATGGCCGGCCCGCCATCCCGAGCGCCTGCAGCTCTACTCGCTGCCCACGCCCAATGGCGTCAAGGTTTCGATCGCGCTGGAGGAGCTCGGTCTGCCCTACGAGGCGCACCGCGTCAGCTTCGACAGCCAGGACCAGTTGTCGCCCGAGTTTCTGTCCCTGAATCCGAACAACAAGATTCCCGCCATCCTGGACCCGCAGGGGCCAGGTGCCGCGCCGCTGGCGCTCTGGGAATCCGGCGCCATCCTGGTCTATCTGGCCGAGAAGACCGGGCAGCTTTTGCCCACCGATGCGGCACGCCGTTATGAGACTTTGCAGTGGCTGATGTTTCAGATGGGCGGCGTCGGCCCCATGTTTGGCCAGCTCGGTTTCTTTCACAAATTCGCCGGCAAGGACTACGAAGACAAGCGCCCGCGCGATCGCTATGTGGCAGAGTCGCGCCGCTTGCTGGCTGTCCTGAATCAGCGCCTCGCTGGGCGCAGCTGGCTGATGGGCGATGACTACACCGTGGCCGATATTGCGGTGCTGCCCTGGGTCAGCAATCTGCTGAACTTCTACGGCGCCGGCGACCTGGTTGGCTTTGCAGATTTTCCCGAGGTCGACCGGGTGCTGCGCAGCTTTCTGGCCCGCCCGGCCGTGCAGCGCGGTTTGCTGCAGCCAGGCACGCCTTGAGCGCCAGCCCCTCCAATGGGGGCCCTCTTTGGAGTTAGAGCGAAATGCAGCGCCGGCGCGCACAGTGCACCGCAAGCGGGATGTTCCGCGGCGCACAGGAGCTCATCATGCATTTCGAAGAAGTCGACACCGGTGACTACCGCATCTACGCAGGAGCCATGAACCGCCTGAACAGCTATGGCTATGTGGCCGCCGTGGTGGTGGTTCGTGTGCGCGGCCAGCAGGCGCGGCAAGAGGCCTTTCGGGATGAGAGCCTGGCGGGAGGTTTTGGCTGGTCTTCGCCGGCTGAGGCCCTGCGCTTTGCCATCAATGCCGGCCGCGACTTCGTGATGTGCAGGGTCGGCGCCCTGGCCTGAAACGCTGGCCCGCGCTGTGGCCTGTGGCTGAAAAGCGCCGTTCCCTGGGGCGGGCGGCAGTCGCCCAAGGTCGATAAACCGCTGTTCGTCGCCTCGGCGCCGGCAAAGCCTTGGTCGCCGGGCGCACAGCGGCTACGCTGGCCGCATGTTGAAAGTTCCCTCTCCGCTGAGCCGTTCGGTTGCAAGCTCTAGCAGCGCCACCAGCCCGATCGGTGGGCTGCTCCCTCCGGCCGAGCTGGCCGAGTCGGCCGTGCTCAGTCAAGGCGAAGCCTGGCAGGCCTTTCTGGCCTATCTGAACCCCAGCCGGGTCTTGTCGACCTTGGGTCTGGCCGGCTTTGCGGCCTTGCTCTTGTCGCCGATCTTCGCCACCAGCTTCCCGGTGCTGCTGGGGCGCACGCTCTTCGTGGGCCTGCTCGGTCTGCTGGCATTTGCTGCAGCGGGCCATTGGCCCCGCCGCTTGCCCAAATGGTTGGGGCGCTGGCTGATGCAGGTCCTGGCCGTGGTGCTGATGGTGCCCACCGCCACCTTGGTGGTGTATCTGGTGGCCGTAGGCGGCGATCTGCAGCGTTTGCTGAACAGTGAGAACCGCATCTTTGGCTTCCTCTGGATCGCCGGTTCCGGCCTGCTGGTGGCACCTTTGCTGGCCATGGGCGCGCTCTACCGGCAGCGCGACGCCGAGGCACGCAGCCAAGCCTTGCGTTTTGAGCTGGAGCGCAGCGAACTCGAGCGTCAGGCCCTGGATGTACGCCTGCGTCTGTTGCAGGCCCAGGTGGAACCGCATTTCCTGTTCAACACCCTGGCCAATGTGCGTGCCTTGGTCGAGACCGGCAGCCCGCAGGCGGCGCCGGTGCTGCGCAGCCTGATCGCTTACCTGCGCGCCGCCATGCCGCGCCTGCAGAACGAAGCGGCCACGCTGGGCGACGAGCTGACCCTCGTGCGTGCCTACCTCGAGCTGATGCACCTGCGCATGCCCGACCGCCTCAGTTTCGAGATCCAGCTGCCTCAGACCCTGGAGGCCTTGCGCTTCCCGCCCATGGCCTTGCTGACCTTGGTGGAGAACGCGGTGCGCCATGGCATCGATCCCAGCGAAGAGGGCGGCCATATCGAACTCGGCGCCGCGCGCGAGGGAGATTCGGGCTCGGTGCGGCTCTGGGTCAGCGACAGCGGCATCGGTCTGCAGCAGAGTGGCGGCAGCGGTACCGGTTTGCGCAATCTGCGCGAGCGCCTCAAGGTCTTTTACCCGGCCGGCGCCCAGCTGACCCTGAGTGAAAATTCGCCGCACGGCTTGCGCGCCGAGATCGAGTTCCAGCCATGAATCCAAACCCCTTGCCGAACAGGCCCGAGCACTCCGCAGCGGCCACAGGGCCCACGGCCTTGGTCGCCGATGACGAGCCGCTGCTGCGCGACAGCCTGGTGCGCGCACTGGCGCAGGCCTGGCCTGAGCTGCAGGTGCTGGGTCAGGCGCGAAATGGCCGCGAGGCGGTGGAGAAGTTCGAGCAGCTGCGGCCCGATATCGTCTTTCTCGATGTCCATATGCCGGGCATCAATGGCGTGGAAGCAGCCCGTCAGCTGGCTCGGCGCGCCCACATCGTGTTCGTCACCGCCTATGAGCAGTACGCCGTCCAGGCTTTCGAGCAAGGGGCTTTGGACTATCTGGTCAAGCCGGTCGAAGAGGCTCGCCTGGCCGACACCGTGGCCCGGCTCAAGCAGCGTTTCGCCGAGAAGCCGCAGCAGCAGCAGCAACAGCCGCAGGCCGCGGAACAATCTGCGGCGGCGCTGGATGCTGTGCTCGCCCAGTTGCTGGAGCGGCTCCACCGCTCGCCGACGGCGAGCGCGGCCATGCCCTCAGACGCGTTGGCAAGCACCTCGTCGACCACCTCGCCGGCCGGGCCGTTTTTGCAATGGATACGCGCCTCGGTCGGCGCCAGTTTGAAGCTGATCCCGGTCGACGAAATCATCTATTTGCGCTCGGACGAGAAGTACACCCTGGTGGTCTGGCCCGAGGGCGAGGCCTTGATCCGCACGCCCATCCGCGAGCTGATGGAGCAGATCGACCCGCAGCGTTTTGCCCAGGTCCACCGCTCGGTGGTGGTCAATCTGCATGCCATCAGCCATGTCACCCGCGGCCCGAACGAGACCGCCGATGTGCATCTGAAGGAGCGGCCCGAGGTGCTGCCGGTCAGCCGCAGCTACTTGCATCTGTTCCGGCAGATGTAGCTGTTTGCGATGTCGCCGCCGTGCTCACTGCGAGCCTTGCGGCATGAAAAAAGCGGCCGAAGCCGCTTTGCTGAGGGTTGCACTGCGGGTGCGATCAGATCGCTTCCGTGCGAGCCATCAGCCAGGTCAGGCCGGCGCCACTGAGCAGCGGGCTCAGGCGGCGGCGAACTTCGGCGTGGTACTGGTTCAGCCAGGCGATCTCGTCCGCGCGCATCAGACTCAGGTCGATACAGCGGGTCTCGATCGGGCACAGGGTCAGGGTCTCGAAGCGCAGCATCTCGCCAAACTGGCCGCGCTCGGGGGTTTCCAGGCCGGTGTTGAGTACCAGGTTCTCGATGCGCACGCCCCATTGGCCCGGGCGATAGAGGCCTGGTTCGATCGAGGTGATCATGCCGTGCTCCATGGCCATGGTCGCGTCCGGCACGGCCTTCGAGATGCTTTGCGGGCCTTCATGGACGTTCATGAAGTAGCCGACGCCGTGGCCGGTGCCGTGGCTGTAGTCCAAGCCATGCTCCCACAGCGGGCTGCGCGCTAGCGCGTCCAGCATGGGGCTGAGCGTGCCGCGCGGGAAGCAGGCGCGCGAGAGGTTGATCGTGCCCTTGAGCACCAGGGTGTAGTCGCGCTTTTGCGCGGCGCTGACCTCGCCGATGCCCCAGACGCGGGTGATGTCGGTGGTGCCGCCCAGGTACTGGCCGCCCGAATCGATCAGCAGCAGGCCCTTGCCTTCGATCACGCTGTGCGAGGCCGGCGTGGCGCGGTAGTGCGGCATGGCGCCATTGGCATTGAAACCGGCGATGGTGGGGAAGCTCAGGCCCTTGAAGCCGGGGCGCCGCGCGCGTGCGGCCGTCAGCTCTTCGTCGATGGTCAGCTCGGTGATGCGCTGCTGGCCCAGTGCGCCTTCCAGCCAGGCGTAAAACTCGCACATGGCGGCGCCGTCTTGCTCCATGGCTTCGCGCACAAAGGCCGCTTCGGCGGCGGTCTTGCGGCTCTTGGCCAGGGTGCTGGGGTTGATGGCTTCACGCACGCTGGCGCTGGCCGGCACGGCTTGGCGCAGGCCGAAGGTGACGCGCTTGGGGTCCATCAGCACGCGCGCATCGGCCGGCAGGGCGGTCAGGGCTGTGGCGGCTGCAGCGTAGGGGCGCATGCTCACGCCGTCGGCGGCCAGGCGGGCCTGCAGGGCGGCGTCGATCTTGCCTTCGGCCACGAACAGGGTGGCGGCCTGTGCGTCCAGCAGCACATGGGCCATGAAGACCGGGTTGTAGTCGACGTCGGCACCGCGCAGGTTCAGCAACCAGGCCACGTCGTCGACGCTGCTGATGAAGTGGTGGCTGCAGCCTTGGGTGGCCACGGCGGCGCGTATGGCGGCCAGCTTGTCGGCGCGGCTGACGGTGGCCTGCGGGGCGGCGTGTTCCCAGACGGTGCTGTCAGGCAGGCCCGGGCGCTCGGCCCAGACTTCGTCGACCAGGTCGATGTCGGTGCGCAGGGTGATGCGCGCCTCGGTCATGGCCGTGCTCAGCAGGCGTGCCAGGGCCAGGCCCAGCACTTGGCCGTCTACAGCCAAGGTCTGGCCGGCTTGCAGCTGGGAGGCGATCCAGGCGATGTAGTCGGTGGCCGCACCGCTCATGACCTTGACCAGCTCGATGCCGGTGCCGGCCAGTTCGGTCTCGGCCTGGGTCCAGTAGCGGCTGTCGGCAAAGATGGCGGCGCGTTCGCGCGTCACTACCAGGGTGCCGACCGAGCCGGTGAAGCCCGACAGCCACTGGCGTGCCTGCCAGCGCTCGGGCAGGTATTCGGACAGATGCGGGTCGGCCGAAGGCACCAACACAGCGTGTGCATTGTTGCGCTGCAGGGCGTCACGCATCTTCTCAATGCGCAGGGTCAAGGTGGAAGTGCGGGCGTCCATGGTCTGGTCTCCGAAGCGGTCGAGCGGCGCGGGTGTGCGCCGGAAGTGGGCGGAATTGTAGGTGGCACGGCATGGCTGAGGGGCAGGGCTGGTGCCAAGACAGGCCGGATTCAAGCGGGCGGCAACCGCAGTTCGAACAAGCAGCCCCCTTGGGCATGGTTGTGGGCGCTGATGGAGCCGCCATGCGCGGCCATGATGCGGCGCGAGATCGCCAGACCGAGGCCGATATTGCCAATACCGGGCTTGTGGTCGCGGCCCTGCACGAAGGGTGCGAACACCAGGTCGAGCTCGGCCGGTGAAATCCCGGGGCCGTGGTCGCGCACGCTCAGGCACAGGCCGGCGGCGTCCTGGCTGGCGCTCATCTCGACGCTCGATCCCTTGGGGCTGAAGCGCAAGGCGTTGTCCAGCACATTGTGCAAGGCCTGCTGCAGGCGAGCGGGTTCGACCGCGGCGCGCAGCTCTTGGGGAGGCAGCTGCAGGTTCAGCTGCACGCCGGCCTGCTCGGCCTGGGCTTGAAGCTCGCGTGACAGGGCGATCAGCAAGGGGCTCAGGTCTTGCACCGTCAAGCTGAGCTGGCCCGCAGTGCTTTCCAGCCGCGACAGGTCGAGCAGCTTGTCCACCAGCTCGAGCATGCGCTGGCTGGCGGCATGGATGCGCGCGAACATGTCCTGCAGGCGCGGCGTTTCTCCGCTGCGGCCCACACCCAGCTCCGAGAAGCCGATGATGCTTTGCAGCGGCGTCCGCAGTTCGTGGCTCATATGGGTGACGAACTCACTCTTGACGTTGTTGGCGCGCTCAGCGGCATCACGCGCTTCGCGGGTCTGGCGTTCGGCCTCGACAAAACGGCTGATGTCGATGGCGCTGCCCAGCACACCGGCGGTGCGGCCCTGGGCGTCGGTGAAGACGGTGCGGTGGGTCAGCAGATCTCGCCCGTCCTCTTGGACCTCCAGCTGCTCGCTGCCGCCGCGGCGCAGCAGGCATGCGTCCTGCTCCTCGGCCTGGCGGGCCAGCGTAGCCGGGCGCAGTTCGCTCAGGCGGCGGCCCAGGGCCAAGTCTTTGTCGACCCCGGCCATTTCGCTCCAGGCTTGGTTGACCATGACAAAGCGCAGGCCCAGGTCCTTGGCGAAGATGGGAATTGGACAGACGTCGATCAGCCGCGCCGTGAAATCGAGCTGGGCCTGCAGACGCTGGCGGGCATCCTCGCGCTCGGTCACATCGATGGCAAAACCGACGAAGCCGCCAATCTGGCCGTTGTCCAGACGCACGGCCGTGACACTGACCTCCAGCACCCTTTGGCGTCCTTGCTGACTTTGCAGTCGCAATGCGATCGGCAGATTCAGCAGGGCATTGCCCGCGTGGAAGAGGCTGCGCGCGCGCGCCTGGTCGCGTGGGTCGATCAGGGCTTCGAATTGGGTACCCAGCTTCGCACCCTGCTTGCCAAGGAAATCGGCATGGTTGATGAACTGCAAGCGACCTTCAGCATCGGTGCGGAACATCAACTCCTGCACGCTGCTGATCAGCAGTCTTTGTTCGCCCTCTTTGCGTGCCAGATCGGCATGGGCAGCCTGCAGATCATGGCGGGCCAGGTCATAGGCGGCCAGAGCACGCCAAGCCAGGGCGCCCAGCAGGGCCATCAGTGCCAGACCGGACAGCACGCTCAGGCCGACGACCTGGGCGCGCTGTGCGAAATGCTCGGCCAGAAGGCTTTGCGAGCGCTCGACGATCAGCACCCAAGGGTAGTTGCGCGTCAGGCGGTAGCTGCCCAGCGCTGGCTCGCCGTCCAGGCCTTCGGCCGTGCTGTAGCTGCCGAACTCCCGGTTTTGCACCAGATTCTTGAAAACCTCGTGGGAGGGCAGCAAGCTGCCTGGCGCCAGATTGAGGGCCTGGTTCGCAGCGATCAGCTGGCCTTGGAGATTGAACAAACCCACCCGGTGGCTGCTTTGCCCAAGCTGACGCTCGAACAGATTGGCAAAGTAATCGGGATTGAGCACTGCAATCAAATGGCGAGCCCCTTGGCTTTGCTTCACGGTCATGCTGAAGGCCAGCAGCGATGCGCCCGAGGCCGGGGCCGGGGCCTGCAACTCATACAGGTCGCGCCCGGCGATCAAGCTGCCCAGGCCAGGGCCACCATCGCTGGGCAGCAGCCGGGCCAGTTCCACCCTGCGGCCTTGGTTGTCCGGGTTGCTACTGGCCAGCACCAGACCATGCTCATCAAGCAGGGAAAAGCTGCGTACAAAGGGCAGGTTGCTCAGGCTCTGGCTGAGCAGGCGGTCGATGGCCCGGCTGTTCCCCGGGCTCGCTTCCAGGCTTTCCAGGCTGCGCGCCACGCCCAGCAAGGCCAGCTCGGAACTGCCCAGGGCCTGGTTGCTTTGGACCTCCAGGGTGTGCGCGTAGAAAGTGCAGTGTTCACTTTCGGCTTGGCGCTCCTGACTGTTGACCAGCCAGAGAAAGCCCGCACCAAGCAGCACCAGGGCCAGGCTCAGCAAGCTGCAGCCCCAGATGGCCACGCGGCCATTCACCCAGGCGGGAAGCTGCGGTGCTCGGTGGCTGCTCATGAAGGCCAAGTTGGACGCGCTACAGGCTTCAGCGTTTCAGCACGATGTCGCTGAGCCCATGCTTGCGGGCCGCCGCGGCCAGGCGCCCGTCGCCCTGGATGGCGCTGACAAAACCGTTCAGGCGCTGCAGCCATTCCTCGTCACCGGGCTTGGCGGCATAGGCGTATGGCATGACTGAGAAGGGTGTGGGCGGCGACACCAGTCGGGCCCAGTCGGCCTTGTCCAGCAGGCGGCGGCTGTAAGGGTAGTCGGTCATGAAGATGTCGACCCGGCCCGCTTCGAGCTCCTGCTCGCGTGTTTGCGGGGGGCGAATCACCACCGTCTGCGCCTGCTTCAGCCAGGCGCTGACGATGGGTTCCATGAAAGTGCCGGCCTGCACCGCCACCTTGACGCCGGGCTTGTCGATGTCGGCCCAGCTGCGGATGCTGCGGCTGGATCGGGTGGTGATGCCGTAGACATCGCTCTGCAAATAGGGTTTGCTGAAGCTCAGCTGCTGGCGCCGCTCGGCCGTCATGCCAATGGCGAACATGGCGACATCGCAACGATCGCTGCGCAGATCCTCGATCAAGCTGGCGAAAGACGATTCGACATGCTCGAGCTTGACGCCCAGATCCTGGGCCAGGGCGGCGGAGAGGTCGATGTCGATGCCGATCAGCTCCTGGGTGCGCGGGCTGCGGAAGGTGACGCCGTAATAGGCCGGCCAAATGCATACGCGCAGCAGCTGGCTGCGCTGCACCCGTGTCAGGACCTCTCCGGCCTGGGCCGGGACTGGCGCGGCGCTCAGGAATGCCAAACAGCCCAGGCCAGCCAAGACAGGGGCAAGGCCTGGAATACGGATCGAACTGCGCATGACAAAAACCCCTGTGTGCGGCATGCATCCAGGCACCGTTGTTGGGGCCGTCCAGGGCCCGGTGCTCCCACGGGCTGCCGTCTTCGGCGACTGTATAGCAAAGCCCAGGGCGTTTAGGTCATGGAAAGGGCGGAGAAGCCGACCTGAACAGGCTTTGTCGCCCGATCGATCTCACAGTTCTGTGCGCAGCGCCCAAAGCTCAGGAAACAGCACCGTGTCCAGCATCTTGCGCAAATAGCCCACGCCCGAGGTGCCGCCGGTGCCGCGCTTGAAGCCGATCACCCGCTCGACCGTGGTGACATGGCGGAAGCGCCAAAGCCGGAAGGCGTCTTCCAGGTCGACCAGTTCCTCGCCCATCTGATATAGATCCCAGTGCTGCTCGGGCTGGCGGTAGACCTCCAGCCAGGCGGCCTTGACGCCTTCGCTGGCGGCATAGGGTTGGGTCCAGTCGCGCTCCAGGGCCTCGGCCGGCACGGCGATGCCGCGTCGCTGCATCAGGCGGATCGCCTCGTCGTAGAGCGAGGGCGCGCGCCAGGCGGCCTCCACCTCGGCCAGCAGATCGGGCCGGTGGGCGTGCGGCTTGAGCATGGCCGCGTTCTTGTTGCCCAGCATGAACTCGATGCGGCGGTACTGCGCGCTCTGGAAGCCGCTGCTGTTGGACAGGTAGGGCCGGATGGCCGTGTACTCGGGCGGCGTCATGGTGGCCAGCACGTCCCAGGCATGGACCAGCTGCTCCATGATCTTGGACACCCGGGCCAGCATCTTGAAAGCCTCGGGCAGACGGTCGGCCGCCACACAGGCCACGGCGGCTTGCATCTCGTGCAGCATCAGCTTCATCCACAGCTCCGAGGTCTGGTGCTGGACGATGAAGAGCATCTCGTTGTGCTCGGGCGAAAGCGGATGCTGGGCGCTGAGAATCTGGTCGAGCTTGAGGTAGTCGCCATAGCTCATGTCTTTCGAGAAATCGAGCTGGGCTCCTTCCTCTTTGACAATCTGCTCTGTCCGGCCCTCCGAGCCTTCTTGATGGAAGGGGCAGCTCATGTCACCGCTCCCTGGCGTGCGAACTCGGGGCGCTGCCACTCTTCGGTCTTGAGCACCTGGTAGAGGTGTTCCACAGCGGCATAGACATCGGCAAAGCCGATGTAGAGCGGTGTGAAGCCGAAGCGCAGGATGTGGGGAACCTCGTCGAGTCGGGCCGGGTCACCGGCGCGGAAGTCGCCGATCACGCCGCGTGCGATCAGGGCCTGGATCACCGCATAGCCGGCATGCTGCAGCGGCGCGGCCAGGCTTAGGCAGACCTGGCTGCCGCGCTGCTCAGGATTGCGGGGCGAGGCCAGGCGCACACCCAGGGCGCCGCAGCGTTCCTCGGCCAGCTCGATAAAGAGCTCCGTCAGGGCAATGCTCTTTTTGCGCAGCGCGGCCATGCCGCCCAGGCCCTCGGCCGCCAGCACGGTGTCGACCCCGCATTCCAGTGCCGCGGTGGACAGCATGGCCGGCGTGCCGCAGATGTAGCGCTTGATGCCGGGGGCGGGTTGGTAGTCGGGCGTGAACTGGAAGGGTGCGGCATGGCCCAGCCAGCCCGAGAGCGGCTGCCAGAAACGGTCGGCATGGCGCGGGTGGGCCCACACAAAAGCCGGGGCGCCGGGGCCGCCGTTCAGGTATTTGTAGCCGCAGCCGACGGCGAAGTCGGCATCCGCGCCTTTCAGGTCCACCGGCACGGCGCCGGCCGAGTGGGCCAGGTCCCAGATCACCAGGGCGCCGGCCGCGTGGGCGGCGGCGCTCAAGGCCTTCATATCGTGCCTGTAGCCGGTGCGGTAGTTGACCTCGGTGATCATCAGCACGGCCAGCTCGGCGTTCAGCGTGCCGGCGATCTCGTCCACGCTGTCCAACAGATGCAGGCGCGCGCCATGCTGGCGTGCCAGGCTTTCGGCGATGTAGAGGTCGGTCGGGAAGTTGCTTCGCTCGGACACGATCACCTTGCGCGCCCGGGCATCCGCTTGTGCGATGCGCAGGGCGGCAGACAGCACTTTGTAGAGGTTCAGCGAGGTCGAGTCGGCCACCACCAGCTCGCCCGGGCCGGCGCCCACCAGGCGCGCGATCTTGTCGCCGATCTTGCCGGGCAGGTCCATCCAGCCGGCGGTGTTCCAGCTCTTGATCAGGTCCTGGCCCCATTCGCGCTGGATCACCTCCTGCACGCGGCCCAGGGTGGCGCGCGGCAGCACGCCCAGGGAATTGCCGTCCAGGTAGATGACGCCGGGCGGCAGGTCGAACTGCTGGCGCAGCTCGCGCAAGAGGTCCTCTTGGTCGAGGACGTCGCAGTCTTGCAAGGTGGTCATGGTCGTGTCTCCAGGGGAAAGTCGAAATCAGTGGATTCGTTCAGAGCGCGCGCAGCACGGCGCGCACCGGCGAGGCGCAGGCGCCTGCCAGCTTCAGGGGCAGGGCGATCAGCTCGTAGTCGCCCTCGGGCACCTCGTCCAGCACCAGGTTCTCCAGCACGCGCAGGTCCAGGCGCAACAGCTGCTGGTGGCTGTCCAGGCTCTTGCTGCTGGCGGGGTCCACCGAGGGTGTGTCCAGGCCGATCAGGCGCACGCCGCGCGCGGCCAGCCAGGCCACGGTCTCGGGCGCGAAGGCGCTGAAATCAGGGTTCCAGACCGTATCGGCGCGCTCGCAGCAGCGCACCAGCACGCGCGGCGGCAGGCCCTCGGCCGCGTGCTGCACATGTTCGATGCGGATCAGCGGCCCGCAGCCGATCGCGTGGATCACCCGGCAGGGGCCCAGATAGGCGTCGAGCGCCACGCTGGCCGCGTCGGCGGCATCGTTGGCGTAGTGCAAGGGCGCATCGGCATGAGCGCCGACATGGGGCGACATCGTCAGTGCGCTCAGATTAACCGGGCAGTCGGGCGAGAGCCGTGCCGTCCAGTTCAGGCGGTAGGGCTCGTCGCCGGGAAAGATCGGGGCCTCGGGCGAGACCGTGGGCGAGATGTCCCAGAGTGTCTTGGGCGGCATGGGCAATGGCTCTCAGTGAATCAACAACAGCTCAGAAGCTGCGGCCAAGCCAGGGGCTGAGCTCACAGCGGGCGAGACCTTAACAAGGCCTGAAAGCGCGTGGTGTCGGTTAATTCCAACATCTGCGCACGCACGTTCGGCCCCAGGGTTTGAAACGAAATCGGAAGCCAAATTGAACAGGGTATGTCCCGATCCGGCAAGCTCAGAATAATTGTTGACGCTTAAACTATCAAGGCCTAAAGTGCGCCGCAACACCACGGTTTCAGCGAGAGCCCAGCATGCGCATCACCTGTATCGGCGGCGGCCCGGCCGGCCTGTATTTCGCCCTGCTGATGAAGCAGCAAGACCCCAGCCATGAGATCACCGTGCTGGAGCGCAACCGCCCTGGCGACACCTTCGGCTGGGGCGTGGTCTTCTCCGACCAGACCCTGGGTGCCATGCGCGAAGCCGACGCGCCCACGGCTGAGGCCATCCTGACCGCCTTCAACCACTGGGACGATATCGATGTGCACATCGCCGGCCGCAGCATGCGTTCGGGCGGCCATGGTTTCTGCGGCATCGGCCGCATGAAGCTGCTGAACATCCTGCAGGCGCGCTGCGCCGAGCTGGGTGTGAAGCTGGTCTACGAACATGATGTGCAAGACGATGAAGGCGTGGATGCCGACCTCATCATCGCCTGCGACGGCCTGAACAGCCGCATCCGCCAGAAGTACAGCGCCAGCTACCAGCCCGATATCGATTTGCGTCACTGCCGCTTTGTCTGGCTGGGCACGACCAAGCTCTTCGACGCCTTCACCTTCGATTTCCAGAAGACCGAGCATGGCTGGTTCCAGGCCCATGCCTACAAGTTCGACGAAACGCACTCGACCTTCATCGTCGAGACGCCCGAGTCGGTCTGGCAGGCCGCCGGCCTGGAGGCCATGAGCAAGGAAGAGGGCATTGCCTTCTGCGAGCGCCTGTTCGCCAAGGTGCTGGACGGCCACACGCTGATCAGCAATGCCTCACACCTGCGTGGCTCGGCGCAGTGGATCCGTTTCCCGCGCGTGGTCTGCAAGAACTGGGTGCATCACAACGGCCGTGCGCCCGTGGTGCTGATGGGCGATGCCGCCCACACCGCGCACTTTTCCATCGGCTCGGGCACCAAGCTGGCGCTGGAAGACGCCATCGCCCTGGCACGCGATATCGGCGACGCCGGCGGTGATCTGACGCGCGCCCTGGAGGTCTACCAGGCCAGTCGCAGCATCGAGGTGCTGCGCATCCAGAACGCCGCACGCAACTCCACCGAATGGTTTGAGAACGTCGAGCGCCATGCCCATCTGGCGCCCGAGCAGTTTGCCTATTCCCTGCTGACCCGCTCGCAGCGCATCTCGCACGAGAACTTGCGTCAGCGCGATGCTGGCTATGTGGGGCGCTTCGAAGCCTGGCTGGCGGCGCAGAGCGGCTTGCCCGAGCAGGCCGTGCCGCCCATGTTCACGCCTTTTCGCTTGCGCGGGCTGACGCTGAAGAACCGCGTTGTGGTTTCGCCCATGGCGCAGTACTCCTGCGTCGATGGTGTCGTGGGCGACTACCACCTGATGCATCTGGGCGCGCGCGCCACCGGCGGCGCCGGCCTGGTCTTTGCCGAGATGACCTGCCCCTCGGCCGATGGCCGCATCACGCCGGGCTGCCCCGGCCTCTACACCGACGAGCAGGGCCTGGCCTGGCAGCGCATCGTGGATTTTGTACACACCCACAGCAGCGCCAAGATCGCCATGCAGCTGGGCCATGCCGGCGCCAAGGGCTCGACCCGGCGCGGCTGGGAGGGCATCGACCAGCCGCTGGAAACTGGCAACTGGCCGCTAATCTCGGCCTCGCCCCAACAGTACCTGGCCGGTGTGAGCCAGACCTCGCGCGCCATGGACCGCGCCGATATGGACCGGGTGCGCGATGAGTTTGTCGCCGCCGCCCGCCGCGCGGCCGCGGCCGGATTCGACTGGCTGGAGCTGCACTGCGCCCACGGCTATCTGCTGTCCAGCTTCCTCTCGCCGCTGACCAACCACCGTGACGACGAATACGGCGGCTCGTTGGAGAACCGCCTGCGCTACCCGCTCGAGGTCTTCCGCGCCTTGCGTGCGGTCTGGCCGGAGGAGCGGCCGATGTCGGTGCGCATCTCCGCCCATGACTGGGTGCCCGGCGGCAACACGCCGGAAGACGCGGTGCTGATCGCGGCGGCCTTCAAGGCGGCCGGCGCCGACCTGATCGATGTGTCCTCGGGCCAGGTCAGCAAGCAGGAGAAGCCCACCTACGGCCGCATGTGGCAGACCCCGTTCTCCGAGAGCATCCGCAACCGCGTCGGCATCGCCACCATGGCCGTGGGTGCCATCTCGGAGGCCGACCATGTCAACAGCATCATCGCGGCCGGCCGGGCCGACCTCTGCGCCATCGCCCGCCCGCATCTTGCCAACCCGGCCTGGACGCTCAGCGAAGCGGCCCGCATCGGCTACCAAGCCGGGCCGGGCCTGGACTGGCCGCGCGCCTACCTCTCGGCCAAGCCGCAGCTGGAAAAAGAGTTCGAGCGCCAGCGCGCGCAGCAAGCCTCGGCCAGCGCGGGCCTGAGCGCGCAAGAGCAGGCCAACAAGGCCTTGGGGGTCTGAGCCATGGCCGGCAACTTTCCGCCTCTGGTCCAGCAGCCTTTGCAAGGCCTGCACGCCGTGGTCACCGGCGGTGGCAGCGGCATCGGCGCGGCCATTGCGCAAAGCCTGCTTCAGGCCGGCGCTCGCGTTACCTTGATGGGCCGCAACCACGAGCGCCTGCAGGTGCAGCAGCTGGCCCTGGCGGCCCTGGGTGAGGTGGGGTTTCAGATCGTCGATGTCGGGGACGAAGCCAGTGTGCAGCGCGGCTTTGCCGCCGCCACGGCGCTGGCGCCGGTGGACATCCTGGTCAACAACGCCGGCCAGGTGGAAACCGCGCCGATCTCGCGCACCTCGCTGGAGCTCTGGCAGCGCATGCTGCAGGTCAATCTGACCGGCACCTTTTTGTGCAGCCGCGAGGTCTTGCCGGTGATGACGGCGCGCGGCTTCGGCCGCATCATCAATGTGGCAAGCACCGCTGCGTTGACGGGTTATGCCTATGTGGCTGCCTACTGCGCCGCCAAGCATGGCGTGCTGGGCCTGACCCGCGCCATGGCGCAGGAGACGGCCAAGAAGGGCGTCACCGTCAACGCCGTCTGCCCCGGCTACACCGAGACCGACATCGTCGACCGGGCGGTGCAGACCATCATGCAAAAGACCGGCCGGAGTGCCGAAGAAGCCCGCGCCGAGCTGGCGGCAGGCAACCCGCTGGGCCGCCTGATCCAGCCGCAGGAAGTGGCAGCCACCGTGCTTTGGCTGGCGCGGCGCGACAGTGCGGCCATCAACGGCCAGGCGATCTCGGTCTGCGGGGGCGAGCTGCCATGACAAGCATGACAAGCGCCCTCGGTTCCGCCGAGCTGGACCCGGGCCTGGACCTGGGGCCGGACCTGGAATCGCGGGTGATCGACGACCACCACCAGGCGCTCAAGCTCTGGCTGCGCCTGCTGGCCTGCACCAACCGGGTGGAGGGCGTGATCCGCAAGCGCCTGAGCCAGGACTTCGCCACCACCTTGCCGCGCTTCGACCTGCTGGCCCAGCTGGAGCGCCACCCCGAGGGCCTGGCCATGCGCGAGCTCTCGCAGCGCCTGATGGTGACCGGCGGCAACATCACCGGCATCACCGACCAACTCGAATCCGAAGGCCTGGTCGTGCGCGAGGCCCATCCCAGCGACCGTCGCTCCTTCACCGTCAAGCTCACGCCGCAAGGCCGGCGCCAGTTCAAGCGCATGGCGGCCACGCATGAGCAATGGGTGGTGGAGCTGCTGGGCGGCTGGTCGGCCGAGCAGAAGACAGAGCTCTACGGCCTGATGGCCGTCTTGAAAAATCATCTGGGTGCGCTGGATGCTGCCTCAGCGGCGACCACCGCGACCACCAGCCCCGTGAGCAAGGAGAAAAAGAAATGACGGAACGCGCCATGAGCGAACACCTGCGCGACGGCAATCGCCAGAGCCTGCAGGGTTACACGCCCCAGCACTTTGGCTGGGCCCAGCACGGCGATGTGGGTCTGATCACCCTGAACCGGCCCGAGCGCAAGAACCCGCTGACCTTCGAGAGCTATGCCGAGCTGCGCGATCTGTTCCGCCGCCTGAGCTATGTCGATGAGGTGCGCGCCATCGTGGTGCAGGGCGCGGGCGGCAACTTCTGCAGCGGCGGCGATGTGCACGAGATCATCGGCCCGCTGACCACCATGAGCATGCCCGACCTGCTGGCCTTCACCCGCATGACGGGCGATCTGGTCAAGGCCATGCGCGCCTGCCCGCAGCCGGTGATCGCCGCCATTGACGGCGTCTGTGCCGGTGCCGGCGCCATCATGGCCATGGCCTCGGACCTGCGCGTCGGCACGGCGCGCAGCAAGACCGCGTTCCTGTTCACCCGCGTCGGCCTGGCCGGCTGCGATATGGGCGCCTGCTCCATCCTGCCGCGCATCGTCGGCCAGGGCCGCGCGTCTGACCTGCTCTACAGCGGCCGCAGCCTGGGCGGCGAGGAGGGCTTGAGCTGGGGCTTCATGAACCGCCTGGTTGAGCCCGAGCGTCTGCTGCCCGAGGCCCTGGAATGGGCGCAGCAGATCGCTGGTGGCCCGGCCTTTGCCCACGCCATGACCAAGAAGATGCTGCACCAGGAATGGGCCATGGGCGTGGACGAGGCCATCGAGTCCGAAACCCAGGCCCAGGCCATTTGCATGATGACGCAGGATTTCCACCGCGCGTATCACGCCTTCGTGGCCAAGCAGCGGCCCGAGTTTCAGGGAGACTGAGCGATGGCTGCTTTCGAGATGAATGCAGGGGATAGACCACAGAGACACAGAGACACAGAGGAAGAAAACTCGGTGTTTCTTGCTGCGCATCTCTCTGTGCCTCTGTGCCTCTGTGGTTGCATTTGCATCGGTGCTTCGTCGTGCTTGCCTTCCCAGGCCAGGAGATATTGATGCTCAACAATCCTGCTTTGAAACACCTGGAGTGGCCGTTTTTCGATCCGCGCCACCGCGAGCTGGCGGCACAGCTGGACGCCTGGTGCGCTGAGTTCTTGCACAGCGGCCATGGTGCCGATGTGGATGCCGAGTGCATCAGCCTGGTGCGAGCCTTGGGGCAGGGCGGCTGGCTGCGCCATGCGGTGGCTGGCACGGCGCTTGGTGGCGCGGCCGAGGTGATCGACACCCGCGCCATCTGCCTGCTGCGCGAAACCCTGGCTCGCTACAACGGCCTGGCTGACTTTGCCTTCGCCATGCAGGGCCTGGGCTCGGGTGCGATCTCGCTGGCGGGCACGCCCGAGCAACGCGCGCGTTATCTGCCGGCCGTGGCGCGCGGCGAGAAACTGGCGGCTTTTGCCCTGTCCGAGCCGCAGGCCGGCTCCGATGTGGCGGCCCTGCAGTGCAGTGCGCGGCTGGAGGGTGACAGCTATGTCTTGAACGGCGAAAAGACCTGGATTTCCAACGGGGGCATCGCCGACTTCTATGTGGTGTTTGCTCGCACCGGCGAAGCGGCCGGTTCGCGCGGCATCAGCGCCTTCATCGTCGATGCCGGCACGCCGGGCTTCGAGATTGCCGAGCGCATCGAGGTGATTGCGCCGCACCCGCTGGCGCGACTGAAGTTCAGCGACTGCCGCATCCCGGCCAGCCAGCGCATCGGCGCGCCGGCTGAAGGCTTCAAGATCGCCATGCGCACCCTCGACGTCTTCCGCACCTCGGTGGCCGCCGCCGCCCTGGGCTTTGCGCGGCGCGGCCTGCAAGAGGGCCTGGCCCAGGCCAAGAGCCGGGCCATGTTCGGCGCCCATCTGGCCGATCTGCCCCTGGCCCAGGCCAAGCTGGCCGACATGGCCTGCACGGTGGACAGCTCGGCCCTGCTGGTCTACCGCGCCGCCTGGCAGCGCGACCAGGGCCAGACGGTCACGCGCGAGGCCGCCATGGCCAAGCTCATGGCCACCGAGGGCGCGCAGCAGGTGATTGACGCCGCGCTGCAACTGCATGGCGGCCGCGGCGTGCGCAGCGGCGAAATCGTGGAATCGCTGTACCGGGAAATCCGTGCCCTGCGCATTTACGAGGGCGCGAGCGAGGTGCAGCAGCTGATCATCGGACGGGACTTGTTGAAATGAGCAACTCTGCCTCCAACACTGCCATGGCCTACACATCGCACCAGGATTGCTTCGCGTTTGAGCACCTGCCGCCGCGCGAGCAGTGGCCCGAGCTGATCTTCGAGCTGCCCGAGCTGCAGTTCCCAGAACGCCTGAACTGCGCGCATGAGCTGCTGGACGCCTGGGTCGAGCGCGGCCAGGGCGAGCGCCTCTGTGTGCAAGGCTTTGGCGTTGACGGCCAGCCGCTGCGCTGGAGCTATGCCCAGCTGCAGGCCGAGGCCAACCGCATCGCCCATGTGCTGGTCGATGAGCTGGGTGTGGTGCCGGGCAACCGGGTGCTGCTGCGTGGTGCCAACACGCCAGCCATGGCGGCCTGCTGGTTCGCGGTGATGAAGGTGGGCGCCATCGCCGTGGCGACCATGCCGCTGCTGCGCGCGGTGGAGCTGGAACAGATCATCCAGAAAGCCGAGATCCGTCACGCCCTGTGCGACGAGCGCCTGGCCGAGGAGCTGCACCTGGCGCGCGAACGCTGCCCGGGTCTGACACAGGCCCTGCTGTTCCACAGCGCCGCGCCTGATGGCCTGGAGGCGCGCGCCGCGGCCAAGCCGGCGCAGTTCGCCACCGTGGACACTGCCGCCGAGGACTGCTGCATCATCGCCTTCACCTCGGGCACCACGGGCCAGCCCAAAGGCACCATGCATTTCCACCGCGATGTGATGGCCATCTGTCGCTGCTGGCCGCCGCATCTGCTGCGCCCGCAGGCCGACGATGTCTTCATCGGCAGCCCGCCGCTGGCCTTCACCTTTGGCCTGGGCGGCCTGCTGCTGTTCCCGATGACGGTGGGCGCCTCGACCGTGCTGTTGGAGAAGGCCTCGCCCGAGGCCTTGCTGCCGGCGGTGGCCCGCTACGGCGCCACCGTCCTGTTCACGGCGCCCACGTCTTACCGGGTGATGGCCCCGCTGCTTGATCAGCATGATCTGAGCAGCCTGCGCAAATGCGTCAGCGCCGGCGAGGCCTTGCCCGCCGCCACGCGCCAGCTCTGGAAAGAAGCGACCCGCGGCCGCACGGCGGCGGGCGAGGGCGGCATCGAGCTGATCGACGGCATCGGCGCCACCGAGCTGCTGCATATTTTTATCTCGCACGACGAGGCCACGGCCCGGCCCGGTGCCACCGGTCGGCCGGTGCCGGGCTACCGCGCCTGCGTGCTGGGCGAGGAGGGTCAGATCTTGCCTCCCGGTCAGGTGGGTCGACTGGCCGTCAAGGGCCCGACCGGCTGCCGCTACCTGGCCGACGAGCGCCAGAAGAACTATGTGCTGAACGGCTGGAACCTGACCGGCGATGCCTACCTCGTCGACGAGCAGGGTTTCTTCGTCTACCAGGCGCGCACCGACGACATGATCATCTCCGGCGGCTACAACATCGCCGGCCCCGAGGTGGAAGCGGCTCTGCTGCTGCATCCGGCCGTGGCCGAGTGCGGAGTGGTCGGGCAGGCCGATGAAGAACGTGGCCAGATCGTCAAGGCCGTGGTGGTGCTGCGGCCCGGCTTCGAGGCCGGGCCCGAGCTGAGCAAGACCTTGCAGGATTTCGTCAAGGCCACCATCGCTCCGTACAAATACCCGCGCGCCATCGAGTTCCGCGATCGCCTGCCGCGCACCGAGACCGGCAAGCTGCAACGCTTCCGCCTGCGTCAACCCGCCTAGAGCTTGTGAATTTTCTACTGCGCGACTGCCATGCGTCGTTGGTCCGGTGCTCGGAATCCTCACGTACAGGAAGTACGTTCCGGTTCCTGCGCTCCGTCCGCCTAGCCTGACAGCCGCTCGCTACGAAAATTCCCAAGCTAACAGTTCCATTCCTCGTGTTGTGATTTGCTGATTGCCCCATTCACCCCCGCCCTGGAGACCCTTGCCATGAAGACCAAGCGCTCAATGATGATGAAGCTCGTGCCCGCCGCCTTGAACTCAGCTGCGATGGCTTGCGTGTTGCTCGGCGCCAGCGGCTCCGCTTTGGCGGCCGACAAGGTCAAGGTCGGCCTGCTCAGCACCTTGTCCGGCCCTGGCGCCGGCCTGGGCGTGGACATCCGCGATGGCTTTCAGCTGGGGCTCAAGCATGCGGGGGGCAAGTTCGGCGGCCTGCCGGTCGAGCTGATCACCGCGGACGACCAGCAGAACCCCGAGGTCGCCAAGCAGACCTCGGACCGCCTGATCAAGCGCGACAAGGTCGACTTCATGACCGGCATCGTGTTTTCCAACCTGATGCTGGCCGTGGGCCCCAGCGTGTTCGAGAGCAAGACGCCCTACATCAGCGCCAATGCCGGCCCCTCGCAATACGCCGGTGAGCAGTGCAACCCCTATTTCTTCAACGTGGCCTGGCAGAACGACAACCTGCACGAGGCCGTGGGCAAGACGGTGATGGACAAGGGCTTCAAGAAGCTGGTGCTGCTGGCGCCCAACTACCCGGCCGGCAAGGATGCGCTGACCGGCTTCAAGCGCTTCTACAAGGGCGCGGTGGTCGAGGAGATCTACACCAAGCTTGGCCAGCTGGACTACGCCGCCGAGCTGGCGCAGGCGCGCGCCGCCAAGCCCGATGCCATGTACATCTTCCTGCCCGGCGGCATGGGCATCAATTTCATCAAGCAGTTTGTCGGCGCCGGCCTGTCCAAGGACGTGACGCTGTTCGGCCCCGGCTTCTCGGCCGACGAGGATGTGATCAAGGCCGTGGGTGAGCCCATGCTGGGCATGTTCAACAGCTCGCACTGGGCGCACGACATGGACAACGCCGCCAACAAGAAGTTCGTGGCCGACTTCCAGAAAGACTATGGCCGCCTGCCTTCGCTTTACGCCAGCCAGGGCTATGACGCGGCCTTGCTGATGAATGCCGCGGTACGCGATGTGAAGGGCAAGATCGAGGACAAGGACGCGCTGCTCAAGGCCATCAAGGCCGCCAAGTTCGAGTCCGTGCGTGGTGCCTTCAAGTTCAACAACAACCAGTACCCGATCCAGGACTACTACCTGCGCGTGATCGGCAAGGACGCCCAGGGCCGCGTCACCAACAAGACCCTGGGCAAGATCTTCAGCAACCATGCAGATGCCTACGCGGCGTCCTGCAAGATGGCTGCCAAGTGAGCTGAGGCGCAGCGATGGATTGGGTGCTCGTCGCCGAGCAGGCATTGAACGGCCTGCAGTTCGGACTCATGCTGTTTTTGCTGGCTGCGGGGCTGACCCTGGTGTTCGGCATCATGGACATGATCAATCTGGCCCATGGCTCGCTGTACATGGTGGGCGCCTACCTGGCGGCCGCCGTGGCGCAGGCCACGGGTTCCTTCGGCCTGGCGGTGCTGGCTTCGCTCTTGGGCACGGCGGTGTTCGGCATGCTGCTGGAGATGAGCGTGCTGCGCCGGCTCTATGCCCGTGACCACCTGTCCCAGGTGCTGGCGACCTTTGCCCTGATCCTGATCTGCAACGAAGGCGTGCGCATGATCTGGGGCGAACAGCCGGTGATGCTGAACACGCCGGCGGCGCTGTCCGGGCCGGTGGAGCTGCTGCCGGGGCTCTACTACCCGGCTTATCGCCTGCTCATCATCGGTGTCGGCTTGGCGGTCGCGCTTTTGCTGTATGTGCTGGTGACGCGCAGCCGCATCGGCATGTGGGTGCGGGCCGGCGCCTCGAACCGGCCCATGGCCACGGCCTTGGGCGTGAACATCCGCTGGCTGTTCACGGCGGTGTTCGGCTTCGGCGCGGCGCTGTGCGCGCTGGCCGGTTCGCTGCTGGGGCCGCTGCTGGCGGTGCAGGTGGGCATGGGCGAGAGCATCCTGATCCTGGCCTTTGTGGTGGTGGTGATCGGCGGCATCGGCTCCATCCGCGGCGCCCTGGTCGGCGCGCTCCTGGTGGGCGTGGTGGACACCTGCAGCCGCAGCCTGCTGCCCGCCGCTTTGCGCCAGCTGGCCTCGCCCGAACTGGCCGCCAATTTGGGCCCGGCGCTGGCCTCCATCCTGATTTACGTCTTGATGGCGGCCGTGCTGTTCTGGAAACCTCAGGGCCTGTTCCCGGCGCGCGGTTGAGATGCGATGCGGACCCACGAACACACACCCATGAAGCACAACAGCACCGACACCGCAGCGCCCGCGCTCAGCCGGCTTGACCATCGTGGCCTCGGGCTCTGGGCCTGGCCGCTGCTGGCGGCCCTGGCCGCCTTGCCGCCCCTGCTCACAGCCCTGGGCCTGGAGTTCTACACCGGCGTGGCCAGCCGCGTGCTGATCTTTGTGATCGCAGCGTCCAGCCTGAACCTGATCCTCGGTTTCGGCGGCATGGTCAGCTTTGGCCACGCGGCCTTTGTGGGCCTTGGTGCGTACACCGTGGGCATCTTGATGGACGCGGGCATCAGCTCGGCCTGGATCGCCTGGCCGGTGGCCATGTTGGTCAGCGGCCTGGCGGCGGGTTTGATCGGCGCCATCAGCCTGCGCACACGCGGGGTTTACTTCATCATGATCACGCTGGCCTTCGCGCAGATGTTCTATTACCTGGCCGTGTCGCTCAAGGCCTACGGCGGCGAGGACGGCTTGCCACTGGTCCAGCGCTCGCAGCTCAGCGGCCTGGTTAATTTGCAGAACGATGCGCAGATGTACTGGCTGCTGCTGGCCTTGGCGGCGGCGGTGATGTGGGGCTTGCAGCGCCTGATCAACTCGCCCTTTGGCCACCTGCTGCAGGGCATCAAGGAGAACGAGGCGCGCATGCATGCCCTGGGCGCGCGGGTGTTCGCCCTGCAGTGGCAGGCCTTTGTGCTGGCGGGGGCGATCGCCGGCCTGGCTGGTGCGCTGCTGGCGAACCTGAGCGGCCTGGTCACGCCGCACACCTTGCACTGGTCGCAGTCGGGCCAGCTGATGATCATGGTCATCATCGGCGGCGCCGGCTCGCTCTGGGGCGGGGCCCTGGGTGCTGTGGTGCTCTTGCTGCTGGAGGAACTGCTCAGCGGCTACACCTTGCATTGGCAGATGGCACTGGGCCTGCTGCTGCTGGCCGTGGTGATGCTGGCGCCGCAAGGCCTGGCCGGCCTGGCCGCACGCTGGAGGGCACGGGCATGAGCGCGGCACTGCAGAACACCGGGCCGATGCTGCAGGTTGAGCGCCTGTGCAAGCGCTTCGGCGCCCTGGCTGCGACGGATGAAGCCAGCTTCGCCCTGCACCGCGGCGAGATCCATGCCTTGATCGGCCCCAATGGCGCCGGCAAGACCACGCTGATCCACCAGCTCTCGGGCGCGCTGCGGCCGGACAGCGGCCGGGTGCTGCTCGACGGGCAAGACCTGACCCCCCTGGGCATGGCCGGCCGCGTCGCCGCCGGCCTGGTGCGCTCCTTCCAGATCACCAGCATCTTCAAACGCCTGAGCGTGCGCGACAACATCGCCCTGGGCTTGCAGGCGCGCCGGCCCGGCTTGCCCAATCTCTGGCGCCGCGCTTCGGCCGAGCGGGCCTTGCAGGAGCAGGCGGCCGCCTTGCTGGAGCTGTGCGGCCTGGCGGCGCGGGCCGACGAGCTGGCGGGCAGCCTGGCCCATGGCGAGCAACGGCAGCTGGAGGTGGGCCTGGCCCTGGCGGCGCAGCCGCGCCTGCTGCTGCTGGACGAGCCCATGGCCGGCATGGGCCCTGATGAATCCGAGCGCATGGTGGTGCTGCTGCAGCGCCTGCGTGCCGAGCAAGGCCTGACCCTGCTGCTGGTGGAGCATGACATGGACGCGGTGTTCCGCCTGGCCGACCGCATCTCCACCCTGGTGTTCGGCCGCATCATCGCCAGCGGCACGCCGCAGGAGATTCGCGAGCACCCCGAGGTGCGCCGCGCCTATCTGGGCGACGAGGCCAGTGACGAAATGGAGGCCGCGCTGTGAGCACAGGAACTGGCGTCCAAAGCTCGGGCGGCGAAGCGCTCTTGGAAGTGAGCGGCCTGCAGGCCGCTTACGGCAGCAGCCAGGTGCTGTTCGGGCTCGATTTGCGTTTGCAGGCCGGCGAGGTGCTGACCCTGCTGGGCCGCAATGGCATGGGCAAGAGCACGACGCTGCGCTGCCTGTGCGGCTGGATGGCGCCCACGGCCGGGCGCATTCGCTTCTGCGGTGAGGATGTGACCGGCTGGTCGGCCGACCGCATCGCGCGCCTGGGTCTGGGCCTGGTGCCGGAAGGGCGTCAGATCTTCCCCAACCTCAGCGTGCGCGAGAACCTCACGGCTTTTGCCGCCAACCGCTGCGCTGCGCGCGAGCCCTGGACCGAGGAGCGGGTGTTCCACCTGTTCCCACGCCTGCAGGAGCGCGCCGCCAATATGGGCAACCAGCTCTCGGGCGGCGAGCAGCAGATGCTGGCGATTGCCCGCGCCCTGATGGGCAACCCGCGCCTCTTGGTGCTGGACGAGGCCAGCGAGGGCTTGGCGCCCCTGGTGCGCGAGGAGATCTGGCGTTGCCTCGATCACCTGCGCGCAGCGGGGCAAACGATTCTGGTGGTGGACAAATACGTGCGGCGCCTGATCCGCCTGGCCGACCGGCACCACGTCCTGGAGCGCGGCCGCATGGTCTGGTCGGGCGACTCGGCCGCGCTGGCCGCGCAGCCCGAGCTCTGGCAGCGCTATCTGGGGGTGTGAATGGTGAGCACGCATATGAACACGAACACGGAAACGAAGCTCAGCGAGCCCGCCCCCCGCTGGGTATTCGAGCGCCTCGAGCGGGTGCGTTTCGGCCATTGCGACCCGGCCGGCATCGTCTTCTACCCGCGCTATTTCGAGATGCTCAATGCCTTGATCGAAGACTGGGTCAGCGAGGGACTGGGCGTGGATTTTTCGCAGCTGCTGGGCCCGCGCCGTGTCGGCCTGCCGACCGTGCACCTGGAGACCGATTTCCGGCGCATCAGCCGCATGGGCGACACTCTGATCCAGCGCATCGCCATCACCCGGCTGGGCCGCAGCTCGCTGGGGCTGACGGTGCATTTTGAGGGGGAGGGCGATGATGAAGGCAGGGCGCCTGAGTCGAGCGTGCTCCGTCCCGGCCCTCGCGTGGTGTTTCAACAGGTGCTGGTCTGCACCTCGCTGGACACCCACCGCCCCCAAGCCTTTCCCGATGATTTGCGCGCAGCCTTGACTCTGGCCTCGACGTTGCGCGCGCCAGGCCCGCATGACGGGCCCAAGGAGTGAATTCACCATGAGCAGTACCGATCAGAACCCGACTTCGCTCGACAAACAAATCCTGCAACCGGCCGGCTGGGCCGCGCCACGCGGCTATGCCAATGGCGTGGCGGCCACGGGCCGCCAGGTCTTTGTGGCCGGCCAGATCGGCTGGAACGCGCAGTGCCAGTTCGAGAGCGATGACTTCATCGCCCAGGTGCGCCAGACGCTGCTCAATATCAAGGCTGTGCTGGCGGAAGCCGGCGCCACGCCCGCCCACATCACCCGCATGACCTGGTACCTGCTGGACAAGCGCGAGTACCTGGCCCGTGGCCGAGAGGTGGGCCAGGCCTACCGCGAGGTGCTGGGGCATGAGTACCAGATCGCCATGTCGGCGGTGCAGGTGGCGGGCCTGATGGAAGACCGGGCCAAGGTCGAGATCGAGGTCACCGCCGTCATACCTTGAACGCCAACCCGGACTTTGCGCTGCCTCAGCCGGGCTGAGGTTCCGGCTGGTTACAGTGGCGTTACGCAGTGGCGCTTGGTCCGAGGGCCTGGACCACAGGCCGCGATGAGATCCACAGGCGCGGCCGGTGCCAACCGGCCGCACTTTCAGAGACCACGAACGAAGAAAACAGATCGAGAGACACACCATGAGCAAGAGCAACAAGGCACCTTCTCCTTCATTCCACTGGGACGACCCCCTGCTGCTGAACGAGCAGCTCAGCGACGACGAGCGCATGGTGCGCGACGCCGCGGCGGCCTACTGCCAGGAGCGGCTGGCGCCGCGCGTGTTGGAAGCTTTCCGCAACGAGCGCACCGACCTGGCCATTTTCCGCGAGATGGGCGAGATCGGCCTGCTCGGCCCCACCATCGCGCCTGAGTACGGCGGCCCGGGCCTCAACTACGTGGCCTACGGCCTGATCGCCCGCGAGGTGGAGCGCGTGGATTCGGGCTACCGCTCGATGATGAGCGTGCAGAGCTCGCTGGTCATGGTGCCGATCAACGACTTCGGCAACGAAGCCACCAAGCAGAAATACCTGCCCAAGCTGGCCACCGGCGAATGGATCGGCTGCTTCGGCCTGACCGAACCCAACCACGGCTCGGACCCCGGCTCCATGGTCACCCGCGCCAAGAAGGTGGACGGCGGCTACAGCCTCACCGGCTCCAAGATGTGGATCACCAACAGCCCCGTGGCCGATGTCTTCGTGGTCTGGGCCAAGGACGACGAAGGCGCCATCCGCGGCTTTGTGCTCGAGAAGGGCTGGAAGGGTCTGAGCGCCCCGGCCATCCACGGCAAGGTGGGCCTGCGTGCCTCCATCACGGGCGAAATCGTCATGGACGGTGTGTTCTGCCCGGAAGAAAACGCCTTCCCCGAGGTGCGTGGCCTGAAGGGCCCGTTTACCTGCCTGAACAGCGCCCGCTACGGCATTGCCTGGGGCGCGCTGGGCGCGGCCGAAGACTGCTGGCACACCGCCCGCCAGTACGTGCTGGACCGTCAGCAGTTCGGCAAGCCCCTGGCCGCCAACCAACTGATCCAGAAGAAGCTGGCCGATATGCAGACCGAGATCACCCTGGGCCTGCAAGGCTGCCTGCGCCTGGGCCGCATGAAGGACGAAGGCACGGCCGCGGTGGAGATCACCTCCATCATGAAGCGCAACAGCTGCGGCAAGAGCCTGGACATCGCCCGCATGGCCCGCGACATGCTGGGCGGCAACGGCATCAGCGATGAATTCGGCATCGCCCGCCATCTGGTGAACCTCGAGGTGGTCAACACCTATGAAGGCACCCACGACATCCACGCCCTGATCCTGGGCCGGGCGCAGACGGGGATTGCGGCGTTCTGAAGCGAGACCAGACATGACATGCGATCCATCGAGGTGGGATCGCATGGTTGTCTCTTACTTCCGTTCTCCCCTGTCTACCATTCTTCCTCTGGGTGTCAGTGCAGCAGGGCGGCGGGAGCTTGCAGCCGGTAGAGCGGCTGCGGTTCCCTCAGTTGCCGAGGCAAGCTGTCGACCGGGCTGCGCACCGCGCCACCCCCCAGCTTGAGCACATGGGTGTAGATCATGGTGGTGGCCACATCCGAGTGGCCCAGCAACTCCTGCACCGTGCGGATGTCGTAGCCTGTTTGCAGCAAGTGGGTGGCGAAGCAGTGGCGCAAGGTGTGCGGCGTGGCAGGCTTGCTGATGCGTGCGGCCGCCAGCGCCCGCTTGAACGCCCGCTGGAAGGTCTCGGCGTAGAGGTGGTGTCGGCGGATGACGCCGCTGCGTGGATCGGTGGACAGCCGGTCTTGCGGAAACAGCCAGAACCAGGCCCAGCTGCTGCCCGCGCGTGGGTATTTGCGCTCCAGCGCGTAGGGCAACTCCACCCCGGCCTGGCCTGCTTCCACATCGGCCCACCACATGGCGCGCACTCGGCGCAGTTGGTCTTGCAGCGCGGCGCCCAATGAGTTGGGCAACATGACGACCCGGTCCTTGCTTCCTTTTCCTTGCCGCACGTAGATCGCGCCCTGGGAAAAATCAAGATCTTTGACCCGCAGCCCGAGGGCTTCGGAAATGCGCATGCCGGTGCCGTACAAAAGCTGGGCCAAGAGCTGATGCTCGCCCTCCATTCTTTGCAGCACTGTCGACACCTCGTCCGGGCTCAGCACGACCGGCAATCGCCGCTTGGGGATCGGCCGCCCAATGTCCTTCATCCAGGGCAGTTGCAAGCCCAAAACTTGCCCATACAGAAAGAGCAGGGCAGACAGCGCCTGCCTATGGCTGGACGGCGCCAAGCCACGATCCGCCGCCAGGTGAGTCAGGTAAGCCTCCACCTCAGCGCCGCCCATGTCGCGCGGGTGGCGCAGGCCATGGAAACGGATGAAAGCCCGGCACCAATGGACATAAGCCTGCTCGGTGCTGCGGCTGTAGTGCAGCAATCGAATTCGCTCGCGCAGCTGATCCAGCAGCTTCACCGGGCGCAGCGGTGATGGGGGTGAATGCTGTTGCTGTTGCTGCGATGCAGACAGCGAGCCCATCGCATCGCCAGAAACTGGCAACCCGGGTTTTTCGCGAGCTGAAATAACGCCACGATTTGATGGCAACATACGCTCCGCCTTCCCGCCTGAGGGTGCCGCGCGAACCCGTCAGAGTGTTTGTAACAGGCGCGGCTTTTGACCAGAAATTTAATACTGTATGAAACAACAGTCAATCAGGGAAAAAAGTCAAAGCCGACAGGCACTTGCCTGGACTCGCGTGGAGCCGGTTATTGCGACGTCAGCCGTGATAAGCGGCGTTTGCCATCGATATACAACACGTTAGACCGCAAATGCACATCGAGAGAATCACGTTCGACCGCGTGTTCGATGTTCAGCGCAGAGCCGCCACGCGCTACGCACCTCAGCACACGGATTTTTCGTTCGAATCCGGAGGGAAGAAGTGCTACGCAGTTCAGGTTCCTGGATGGCCCCGCATTGAGGCAGGAGACACCATTACTGCAGTCCTTGGGAACGTGGGAAATTGGCAAACACTCGCCGGATGGAAGAACCACGCGAATGGCGAGGTCGTATTACCGTTGGTTGGCCGATCCATTGCCGGTATTTGGCAAGCTGCTTTCATCGGAATCATGTTTCTAATCTCGTTCACCACGGCTGAGAATCCCGCGGGGCGCGCCGCCGCCGGATGCGCCTCCGCATTCGGATTTGCTATGGTGGTGGTACTGCTGCTGCAGTGGCGTCGGAAGAAGGTGCAAGCTGAGGCCATTCAGCGTGCGGTCTAACCGGTCTACAAGGACTTCCCACCGTTTCAAGCTCCAATAGCAAGAC
>NZ_JAJIRR010000059.1:0-405 GCF_025717595.1 Kinneretia sp. DJ1R-11 | reverse complement strand
TAACGTTTGAGCTAACCGGCCCGCGACGGCAGGACGCCGCCGGGCCAGAGTGTAATGAGGCCCGAAGGCGGCGTGCCGTTGCGGGTCCGGTTGAGCGATTGGTTAGCCATCGCCTGCCTACGGACCGGTTTCTACGAAGTTAATCAACCCCAACTTCCCTCGCACGCATGCACTAGAGCACCAAACGTTGACGAGCCCATCCAATGGAGTGGGTGCATCGCCTTCAAGAGCAGTGACCAGTTGGCTAAGCGCTGAACTACCCATCCCTCGAATCTCACCGGGCCTAAGCGATCGTGCCCAAACAGCTGGCGCGCGATCGAACGATTCGGCATTGACTTGCGCGACGTATGTTCCACCGTCGTAGTCCAAGACAAACGTGTAGAGCGGCATTTGCGATGGCTAACG
>NZ_JAJIRR010000058.1:0-417 GCF_025717595.1 Kinneretia sp. DJ1R-11 | reverse complement strand
GAAACCGATTCAAGCTCCAGGTCCACTCGAGCGACCGGTTATGGCGCTCGGTGTTGCTAAGTGCAAGGCTTGCCTTCATAGAAGCTCCACAACCTGTACTGGGCCTTCATAGTCGCCGGTAAGGCACTCGGCAAAATCGATTGCATCTTGAAGCGATTCGCCGGGGTGAGATGAAGTCAGAATGAAGTTCCTACCTGGAGATCCCGCCAGAACGGCGGCTTCATCGATGATCTCCTCGACCTCATCACACTTCGGGCCTACAGCGCCCACGAATTTGACTCCGCCTGCGACGAACTTTCCCGCGACCTCGTGCAAGCGCGGCGGAACGCCATTGGGGCAGTGGAGTACGACTTTCTTCGCAAATTGCATAGCGCCATAACGTGAAAGTGAGCGGACGCCGAAGGCGGTCCGCTCCAA
>NZ_JAJIRR010000057.1:0-423 GCF_025717595.1 Kinneretia sp. DJ1R-11 | reverse complement strand
GTGAGGCCGGCCACCTGAGCGCTGTTCAGCGAGGCGGCCTGAGCCGTGGTCAGCGCGACGATCTGGTCGCTGCTCAGCACGGCCAGCTGGGTTGAGCTCAGACCCTTGAAGCCGACCGTGCCGATGGCGGCGAAGTCTTCGGTGTTGAGGCTGCGCAGCTGGTCGGTGCCCAGGGCAGCCACTTGCGCCGAGCTGATGGCGCGGAACTGGGTGGTCGTCAGGGCATTGAAGTCTTCCGTGCCGAGGCTGCGCAGCTGGGTCGTGCTCAGGGCATTGACCTGCGCGGTGGTGAGCGCGCCGAACTGGTCCGAGCCCAGGGCTGCGAGCTGTTCGCTGCTCAGCGCACGCAAGGCGCCGGTGTTCAGAGCTTTGAGGTCGTCGGTGGCCAGCTTGCTGATCTGCTCGGTCGAGAAGCCGGCCACT
>NZ_JAJIRR010000056.1:0-492 GCF_025717595.1 Kinneretia sp. DJ1R-11 | reverse complement strand
GCGTTGATTCCAGATGATGTACTTGCGCTCCTGCGTCCGATCGAGGCGACCGAGGCTCGGACGTTTTACGATCTTTCGATGGCTTATCTAGGCAAGGATTCTTTGGCCCCTGAATTCAGTTCTTCTATGAAGAACACCGAGGCAATTTCAAATGTTGAAGGCACGGCTTGGTTGGCGGGACATCAACCGACGTCGGACGCGGAAGTTATCCTCTCCTGGGATCCTGAGGTTGCATTGAAGACCTCTTGGGCTATTTTTGCGAAATACTGGCAAGAATTCTGCTATCCGTCGTCAGACGATCTGGTCGTTTTTCCCTCCATTGGTGATTGGGTTCTCCTGTACCACCATGAAGAACAATTCCATTTTGGTAGGCGCAAAGACGATGTCTAACCGGTCGCTCAACTGGACCCGCAACGGCACTCCGCCTACGGGCCTCATTTCATTCTGGCCCTGCGGCGTCCTGTCGTCGCGTGCCAGTTAGCTTCAACGTTA
>NZ_JAJIRR010000055.1:0-497 GCF_025717595.1 Kinneretia sp. DJ1R-11 | reverse complement strand
TAGTCCCTGAAGTAGTTGTAATGCAGCCCCACAAACCCGTCGTACTGCTGGCCGGGCAAGCGCAGGCTGATGTTCAGCTCGCCCAGGCCGTTAGGGTTGGTCTCGGCGGGGCTGAGGCCAAAGGGCTCTCCACCCATCCAGCGCCAACGTACACGCCCGGTGGTGTCCAGCGCCACGCGCGGGGTACCGAGGTGGTCGGTGTGGAGGTAAAAGACCTCCTGGGCGCTGTTGGGTGCGTTGGCGGGCGCACCCGGCGTGGGGCGAACGGCGGCCACGGGCTGGCCTTCGAGCCAGATGTATTCCATCAGCGGTTTGAAGGTGCTGCTGTTGCCCGTTCCGCTGAGTGTGTACTCGCCCAGCAGCTGACCTTGCAGGTCGTAGGCGAAGTAGACAGCCGGCGACGTGCCGATCTGCTTTCTGAAGCGCTGGCCCTGGGCGTCGTAGGCCAGCTTCATGACCAGGCTGCCGGAGCTCAGCTCGGCCAGGCGGCCTTCGTG
>NZ_JAJIRR010000054.1:0-669 GCF_025717595.1 Kinneretia sp. DJ1R-11 | reverse complement strand
TGCGGCGTCCTGTCGTCGCGTGCCAGTTAGCTTCAACGTTAAACAGCAAATACCGATGAGAACCATTGCTTATTTTTCGTGTGCCATATTGGTCGCTCTTGCAACACTAACCGGACTTGTGATCAATGGACTTTTGCTTCTGAGAGTTCAAGTCCCGCATGTCATCTTTCTTTCTCAACTACTCTCATTTGGATCATTAGTGCCAGCAGCGTTTGCAGACCAAATACCGCGCCCGCTGGCAATAGTGCTTGGATACGCAATGTTGTTTCTAGTTTTCCGAAGGTGTTGGCTCTTCGTCGCAAAGAAGGAAAGAACTCCGGCTTCCTTTGTGGGTTTCCAAAAAGGCCTTGGGTATGTTGCTTTCTGCTCTTTGTTGCTGAGTGCTCTGGCCATCCCCCTTTCGCTGACGGTAGGGTTGCCAGTTTCACCGGTTCACTTAATCATGATCCCGATGGTTTGCGTGCCCTGGTCTTTCTTCGTAACCGAAGTTACTGGTTTTGGGCGGAAGGCTGCGAGTGACGTTGCTGTTTAACCGGTCGCTCGAGCCGACCCGCACCAGCATGCCGCTCCAGGCCCCCATTTCATTCTGGGCCTTACGCGTCCTGCCGGCGCGGGCGGCTCAGCTTCAACGTTAGACATTGAATCCATGGACATTCGAGAGCACAAGCT
>NZ_JAJIRR010000053.1:0-725 GCF_025717595.1 Kinneretia sp. DJ1R-11 | reverse complement strand
CGCGCAAGGCCGACCGCACGCCGGAGGAGGCCAGGATGCCGCTGCTGTTCACGCCCTATGTGCCCAGCCGCTTCGAGGACTTCCTGCTCAAGGGCAGGCGGATTCGTGCGGACGTGCATGAGTGGCTGGCCGCACGGCTGCCAAAAGAATCGCGCCTGAGTTGATCCACGGGGTCGGCCCAGGCGCCAACAGATCTGCCTTGGAAGGCAGGGCTTACAGGTCGGGGGTACCACCCCACCGGTGCGCTGTGGCCGGGTTCGTCCCGTCGCTGCGGCGCATGCCGCTCTGCTGAAAGAGGCCGATACGGTGAAGCACGGTTGTCCCGCAAGGGTCCGGGTTCGACTCCCGGTTTCGCCACCACTGGATAGCTCAGTCGGGTAGAGCAACGGATTTGGAATCCGTGTGTCGTGGGTTCGACTCCCACTCCACAAATGGCCTGTCACGCCAGTGAAAAACGGTCGAAAGACCACCCAGCCGAACGTGCCGGTCTGCCTTCGGGTTTGAACGGCACCAGCGCGGCCACCTGTGCTTCGGGCACGCGGGGTCTGCGTCCACGGCCAGTCCGAGGTATGTCCAGGGAGGGCATGTCGACGACGCACCGTGGTACCCAGCCCCTGGCATCCGAGGTCCGTGTCCGCGTTGTAACGGCATCCTATTTGAAACACACGCTGCAACAAGGAGAACACCATGACGATCAAGCGTGTCAATGTGAAGAAGAACGAGCG
>NZ_JAJIRR010000052.1:0-745 GCF_025717595.1 Kinneretia sp. DJ1R-11 | reverse complement strand
GTGTGGTTGGGGATTTCGGGTTATTGGACAACCTCGTTAGATTGCAATGTCCACCGCATCGTCCCAGGCAAGCCATTCGCCACGGCGCTACGAGCGCACGGTTCAGCGAATCTCTGGGGAAGCCTTTTGGCTCAAGACGTACCACACGGCAATCTGTGGAATGAAGGTCCATGCTATGGGTCTCGACTTCTTCCGGGTCGCCCTGAATTCTCTAAAGGATGCCCGGCTCATTCGACTCATTCGGGTTCTTGAGGATGACTCGCAGACCGCATCCTTCTGGTACCTGCTGAAGGCAAATGGGAGCCAAGTGCGGAAAGCGGCAAAGTCTGGCGGCCTGGATATCGTCTGGTTGGCCGACGTCGCCGCACGGCTGAAGTCGATTCGAGACAAGACGTTTGTGCACATCGACAAGGGCAGCGTGTTTGACCCGGACGCCTTGTATAAGGCTGCTGGACTAACTCACGCCGATTTGGAGAGAGCGATTCTCGGACTGTGGGGAACGATGCAGGCCCTTCACCGGGATGCGCTTGGGGAAGACCTCCTCGGAGACGACTATGACGCAACCGACATTAAGCAATTGGCCGACCTACGAGACGAAACTCTTGGCATCGGACGTGCCGAGTGATGTTGCAATCTAACTTGGCAATCGACACGGACGTCCTATCGGCGGGCCTTCGCCCGCCTACCGTCCGCCGGTCATTTCTACGTTGAGGCTGTAAAAAAACTCCCCACCGGGTCCACCCCG
>NZ_JAJIRR010000051.1:0-850 GCF_025717595.1 Kinneretia sp. DJ1R-11 | reverse complement strand
GGGGTGGACCCGGTGGGGAGTTTTTTTACAGCCTCAACGTTCGCGGTAAGCGGACCAGCCAGCGTAGCTGGCGCAGGTCCGCTTGACCAAAAGGTTAAAGCGCAGTGGGCAAAACATGACCCACTCCCTTAGTGCCGCCTTCCCATACCGTGAATTCCGCACCTGCATGGAAGTGCTGCTTAGCTCCCGGGACAAGCAACTGTACTGTGGCCCGAAAGGAATCACCCGGTGCGGGGCTTGCTTCAAACAGCAGTCGGGCTGACCAATGCTCGTTGTTGATACCGAGGACGGTTCGCCATTCGCCGGACACTAAGGGGCCGGCGCGCCCACCACGCTCCGCGGGCAGCAGATGGATCTCGGCGACAAAGGTTTCTGGCATGCGCTTTAACGTGAAAGTGAGCGGACGCCGTAGGCGGTCCGCTCGAATGGCAGGTTAAGGATCATGGTTGCAGTAGCTCCCCTGGGAACCAATGCAGATTCTTTAGAAATTCGAGCAACCGGGCGATCGCGGCCTCGGGCTCTACGACGCGGTGCCATTGCTTGCCTTGCTCCATCGTGTCCAAGTACCTAAATTCGATTTGCCCGTCGGCAAGGGGCGAAACTTTTAGATATGGCCCGGTATACGGGTAAACGGCCTCAGTTTGAGTAATGCAAAGATCGAACATCGAGGTCCATGCGTACAGCCCCGTTGCGAGCGGCCCACTGGCGATGCGCTCGGCAAGGGCATGCATCGCCTGCATTGAAGGACCGTCGTACTCAGCATAGTGGGCGACGATGGCTGACCAAGGCTTGTTCACGGCGGTGATCTTTAACGTTTGAGCTAACCGGCCCGCGACGGCAGGACGCCGCC
>NZ_JAJIRR010000050.1:0-875 GCF_025717595.1 Kinneretia sp. DJ1R-11 | reverse complement strand
GTCAGCAGGGCAGCGACCTGGGCGGAATTGATGGCCTTGAACTGGTTGGACGTCAAGGCGTTCAGGTCTTCGCTGCTCAGCGACTGCACCTGCGTGCTGGTCAGGGCATTGACTTGCGCGGTGCTGAGCGCAGCGAACTGGTCCGAACCGAGCACGGCCAGCTGGTCGGTGCCCAGGGCGCGCAAGGCATTGGTGTTGAGGGCGCGCAGATCTTCGGTCGCGAAAGCCGCCCATTGTTCGGTGCTCAGGCCGCGCACTTGCGCGCTGTTGAGCACGGCGGCCTGGGCGGTGGTCAGGGCGCGGATCTCATCCGTGCTCAGGGCCGCGAGCTGGTTGACCGGGGTGCTGGTCATGGCCGCGATTTGCGCGGTGGTCAGCACAGCGATCTGCTCCGAGTCCAGGGCGGCGATCTGCTCGCTGCTGAAGGCTTTCAGTGCGCCCGTGCCCAGGGCACGCAAGTCATCGGTCTGCAGCTGGTTGACTTGTTCTGTGTTCAGGCCGGCCACTTGGGTGCTGCTGAGGGAGGCCGTTTGGGCCGTGCTCAGGGCGATGATCTGGTCACTGCTCAGCGCGGCGATTTGGCTGGAGCTGAAGCCTCGCAGGCCGGCGGTGCTGAGCGCGGCGAAGTCCTCGGTGCTCAGCGCGCGGATCTGATCGGTGCTCAGCGCTGCGGTCTGGGCCGAGTTCAGGGCTCGGAACTGGGCGCTGCCCAGGGCCCCGAGGTCCTCCGTGCCCCAGTTGCGGATCTGGGTGCTGGTCAGCGCGCTGACTTGTGCGGTCGTCAGGGCGGCGATCTGGTCGGAGCCGAGTGCCGACAGCTGGTCGCTGCTGAAGGCGCGCAGGGCGCTGCTGCTGATGGCACGCAGGTCATCGCT